>JAKBZN010000018.1 GCA_021842465.1 Pseudomonadota bacterium | reverse complement strand
CCTACTGCTTCATGGTGATGTGGGAAACGATGGCGCTGTCGTCCTTCTTCCTCGTCACCGCCAACGACCGTGTCGCCTCGGTGCGGCAGGCGGCGCATCTCTACCTGCTCGTCGCGCACGTCGGCGCGATCGCGCTCCTGCTGTGCTTCGGCGTGCTGCAGGCCGGGACCGGCGACGGCGGGATCGGCAGCTACACCTTCGCCAACCTGCGGGCGCAGCATCTGAGCCCCTTCTGGGCCACCACGGCATTCGCGCTGGCGGTGTTCGGTTTCGGCGCCAAGGCCGGCCTCGTGCCGGTCCACGTCTGGCTGCCCGAGGCCCATCCGGCCGCGCCCTCGCCGGTCTCGGCGCTGATGAGCGCGGTGATGCTCAAGACCGCCGTCTACGGGCTGCTGCGCGTGGTGTTCGATCTGCTGCATGGCGGGTTGTGGTGGTGGGGCGTGGTGCTGCTTGCGCTCGGGCTGGCGAGCGCGCTGCTCGGCGTGGTCTTCAGCGCCGTGCAGACGGAAATGAAGCGCCTGCTCGCCTACTCGTCGATCGAGAATATCGGCATCATCCTCACCGGCATGGGCCTGTCGCTCGTCTTCCGGGCGTACGGCATGGATCTGCTCTCGGCGCTGGCGCTGGGGGCGGCGCTCTTCCACGTGCTGGCGCATTCGTTCTTCAAGAACCTGCTGTTCCTGGGCACGGGCGCGGTGCTGCACGCGACCGGCGAACGCAACCTCGGCAAACTCGGCGGACTGATCCATGCCATGCCCTGGGTCGCGTGGCTGGTGCTGATCGGGGCGATGGCGGGATCGGGCCTGCCGCCGCTGGCCGGATTCGTGTCGGAATGGCTGCTGCTGCAAGGATTTCTCGTCACCACCAATCTGCCGAGTTCCTTCCTGGGCATGATGATCCCGCTGATCGCCGCGGCAATCGCGCTGGTCGGCGCGCTGGCGGGCTACGTGATGGTGAAATTCTTCGGCGTGATCTTCCTGGGCCAGCCGCGCGAGGAGAAGCTGCGGCACGCCCACGATGCGACCCGGTTCGAGCGGATCGGGCTTGGCTGGTTCGCGGCGGGCTCGGTATTGCTGGGCTTGTTCCCGGTGCCGGCGATCGACGTTCTCGACCGGGTGACGCAACGGCTGGTCGGTGGCGATCTGGCGGAGAACGTCCATGCCAACGGCTGGTTCCTGCTCGCGCCGCTGGGTACCGCACGGGCAAGCTACGGACCGCTGGCGTTCCTGGTCGGCATCGCGACGGGCGTGTTCCTGGGCCTGCTCATCGCCCGGCGCCTGGTGCGCGGCGGCCTGCGCCGCGCCGAACCCTGGGCCTGCGGCTATGCCGGCGTCACGGCCCGCATGCAGGACACCGCGGAGGGATTCGGTCAGCCGATCCGGCAGATCTTCGATCCGTTCTTCCGGACCACGCGCGAACTGCCGTCGTCGTTCGACGCCCGGCCGCGGTACTTCGTCTCGATCGAGGATCCGCTCTGGCATCGCCTCTACGTGCCGATCGCGCATGCCGTCGAGCGCATGGCGCGCTTCGTCGGGCAGTTGCAGCGGGGACGGATCTCGATCTATCTCCTGTACAGCTTCCTGACACTGATGCTGTTGTTGTTCGTCATCCGGTTATGAGCGGGACTGCTGCGGCGACCCTCACCCCCGCCCTCTCCCGCCTGCGCGGGAGAGGGGGCGAATTGGCTTGCGCCGGAGAAGGGTTATGGCCATGAACGTCACCGGCGTCCTTGCGCAGGTGCTGGAGATCGTGCTGGCGCTGCTTGCCGCGCCGCTGCTCTCGGGCTGGGTCGACCAGTGCCGAGCGCGGCTGCAGAACCGTGTGGTGCCGCCGCTCACCCAGCCGTACCGCGTGCTGAACAAGCTCTTCCACAAGGAGTCGGTGGTCGCGCACAACGCGTCCTCGCTCTTTCGCTTCACGCCCTACGGCGTGTTCGGCGCAATGATGCTGGCCTGCGGGATCATCCCGACGCTTTCCACCGACCTGCCCCTCGCGCCCGCCGCCGACGCGATCGCGCTGGTCGGCCTCTTCGCGACCGCCCGGGTGTTCGTCGCCCTGGCGGCGATGGACGTCGGCACCGCCTTCGGCACGATGGCGGCGCGGCGCGAGATGCTTGTGGGCTTCCTCGCCGAGCCGGCGCTGCTGATGACGCTGTTCTCCGCGTCGCTGATCACGCACTCCACCTCGCTCGCCAACATCGTCGAGACGATGACCCGCCGCCCCTTCACGCTCGAACCCAGCCTGGCGTTCGCGGGCGTCGCCTTCACCATGGTTTCGCTCGCCGAGAACGCCCGCGTGCCGGTCGACAATCCGGCCACCCACCTCGAACTGACGATGATCCATGAGGCACTGATCCTCGAATATTCCGGCCGGCATCTGGCGATGATGGAGTGGGCCTCGTCGCTCAAGCTCTTCGCCTATTCGTGCATCGGCCTGGCGATCTTCTTTCCGTGGGGCGTGGCCCAGATCGACTCGCCCGGCGCCATGCTCACCGCCGCGCCCATCCTTGCCTTCAAGCTCGGGCTGGGCGGCATGACGCTGGCGCTGATCGAGACGGCGAGCGCCAAGATGCGGCTCTTCCGCGTGCCCGAGTTCCTGGCCACCGCCTTCCTGCTGGCGGTGATCGGGCTGCTGGTGCATGAACTGCTGACCTGAATCGCGATGCGCGCGCTCCTCACCCAAAGCATCGACCTCGACGCCGCGATCCTGCTCATCGTGTCGTTCGCGATGATCTCCCAGCGCCGCATCGTGAGCCTGGTGCACCTCTACACCGTCCAGGGCGTGACGCTGGTGCTCGCCACCGCCACGGTCGCCTACCTCACCAACGAGCCGCACCTGCTCTACTCCGCGGCGATCACGCTGGCGCTCAAGGTGTTCCTCATTCCCATCCTGCTGCACCGGGTGATCGACCGTCTCGACGTGCGCTGGGACGTCGAGCCGCTGATCAACATTCCGACGACCATGCTGATCGGCATCGTGCTCGTCGTGTTCGCGTTCGATCTCGCCGCGCCGATCTCGCAGCTCTCGTCGACCATCGCCCGCTCCACCCTGGGCATCGCGCTGTCCTGCGTGCTGCTGTCCTTCCTGATGATGATCGTGCGCGCCAAGGCCCTGCCGCAGGTGATCGGCTTCCTGGCGATGGAGAACGGCCTGTTCTTCGCGGCGACCGCGGCCACCAACGGCATGCCGATGATCGTCGAACTGGGCATCGGCCTCGACGTGCTGGTGGGCGTGCTGATCCTCGGCGTGTTCATGTTCCAGATCCGGGAACAGTTCGACAGCCTCGACATCCGCAACCTCGAGCGCCTGAAGGAGGAATAGTGCCGGTTGCCATCCACCCCGCCCTGATCGCCCTTTTCTGCACCCTGGCCGTGCCGATCGCCGGCGGCATCGCGCTCGCCTTCGCCGGCCATCGCGACGACGGCCCGGAGATCAACATCGGCTTCAGCGCGACGACGCTGGCCGCGGCGCTGTGGCTCACCGGGGAGGTCCTGCTGGGCGCGCCGGTGCTGGGCTTCGGCGAACGGTTCTTCATCGACCCGCTCAACGCGTTCCTCGTCGCGCTCACCGCACTCGTGGGCTTCACGACCGCGATCTTCTCGCGTCCGTACATGCGCCACGAACGCGACGCCGGCAAGATGACGGCGCCGCGGATGCGGCTTTTCCACAGCATGTACCAGCTCTTCTGCGCGATGATGCTGATGGCCCTGACCACCAACAACCTGGGGGTGCTCTGGGTGGCGATGGAGGCGGCGACCCTCACCACGGTGCTGCTGGTATCGGTGTACCGGACCCCCGCCAGTCTCGAGGCGGCGTGGAAATATTTCATTCTCTGCGGCGTCGGCATCGCCCAGGCGCTGTTCGGCACCATGCTGCTCTATCTCGCGGCCGACCGCGTCGTCGGCGGCGGCGAAAGCGCGCTGCTGTGGACCCACCTCGTCGCGGTCAAGCATTCGCTCGAACCCACGATCCTCGGCCTGGCGTTCGTGTTCCTGATGATCGGCTACGGCACCAAGGTGGGTCTGGTGCCGATCCACAACTGGCTGCCCGACGCCCATGCCGAAGGGCCGACCCCGATCTCGGCAGTGCTCTCGGGGCTGCTGCTCAACGTCGCGCTCTACGCCATCCTGCGCTGCAAGGTGCTGGCCGACGGCGCGATCCACAACGGCATGCCCGGCAAGATGATGGTGGGGTTCGGCCTCGTCTCGGTGGTGGTTGCGGCGTTTTTCCTGTGGCGGCAGCGCGACGTCAAACGCATGTTCGCCTATTCGTCGATCGAGCACATGGGGCTGATGACCTTCGCCTTCGGGCTGGGCGGCCCGGTGGCGAGCTTCGCCGGGCTGCTGCACATGACCGTGCACTCGCTCACCAAGTCGGCGATCTTCTTCACCGTGGGGCACGCCACCCAGCGCGCCGGCTCGCAGATCATGGAGGATATCCGCGGCCTGCTGCATGCCAGCCCGACGCTGGGATGGGGACTCATCCTCGGCACGCTGGCGATTCTCGGCATGCCGCCCTTCGGCGTGTTCGCGAGCGAGTTTCTGATCCTCACGAGCGCGATCCATCGGCAGCCCTGGACCACGCCGATCCTGCTTGCGGCGCTGGCGATCGCGTTCGCCGCGGTGTTCGGTCGCGTGCAGGCAATGGTCTTCGGAGAATCGAACCTCGCACCCGAGGCGCACCGGCCCGCGCTGCTGCCGGTGTTCGCGCATCTCGGCCTGGCGCTGATGCTGGGCATTTTCGTGCCGCGGTTCCTGGATCACTGGTACCGGCAGGCCGTCACCCTGCTCGCCTCATGACCGACACCCCGCTTCCCGAACTGTCGTGCGCCCTTGCGCGCCTTGCCGGCGCGCTGCCGGTCTGGCGCGCGGTCGTGACCCCGCGCCAGTGGCGCGATGCGGCGGGTCTCGTCCGCAGCCGCAACGGACGCCTGGTCGCCCTCTGGGGAACCGACCGGCGCGCGCACGACGGCCGTTTCGCCATCGCCGCGGTCTACGCCACGACGGAGGGATTCGTCTGGCTCGATCTGCCCATCGACGCCGCGGAGCCCGGGGCGGAGAACGCACTGGAGACCGCGGGCCCGCAATACCCGGACCTCGCCGCCGACTTCCCTCCCGCCGCACGCATGCAGCGCGCGGTGGCGGATCTCACCGGCATCCGCGCGGAATCGGTTTCGGCGCAGCGCCCCTGGCTGCGCCACGCCGCATGGCCGGAAACCTACTTCCCGCTGCGGCGCGAGGTCACCGGCGACGAACGCTTCCCGGCGCAGGACGAGCACTACGACTTCGTCACGGTCGAGGGCGACGGCGTGCACGAGATCGCGGTGGGTCCGGTGCACGCGGGCATCATCGAGCCGGGACATTTCCGTTTTTCGGTGGTCGGCGAAAAGGTCCTGCGGCTGGAAGAACGCCTGGGCTATGTCCACAAGGGAATCGAAAAGCGCTTCGAGGGCATGGACGTCACCGCGGGCGCGCGCCTTGCCGCGCGGGTGTCCGGCGACAGCACGGTGGCCTACGGGTGGGCATACTGCATGGCCGCCGAGGCGCTCTGCGCGACCGAGGCTCCGGCGCGCGCGCAATGGCTGCGGGCACTGGCGCTGGAGCGCGAGCGCATCGCCAATCATCTCGGTGATCTCGGCGCGCTGGGCAACGACGCCGCGTTCGCCTTCGGGCTCGTCCAATTCTCGCGCCTGCGGGAAATCTGGCTGCGCCGCAACCGCGAGGTGTTCGGACATCGCCTGGGCATGGACTGGATCGTTCCCGGCGGCGTGGCCGGCGACATCCCCGCGTCGACGCTCACACAGTTGCGCGACGACTGCGCGGCGCTCGACGGCGAGGTGCACCGGCTGCAGTCGATCTACGACGAGCACGCCGGCCTGCAGGATCGGTTCGTCGGCACCGGGCGCGTCGACCGCGAACTGGCGGCCCGCCTGCACTGCACCGGCATGGCCGCGCGCGCGAGCGGCCTGGGAACCGATCTGCGCGCGGCGCTGCCGGTTGCACCCTACGATCGGCTCGGGGTGCCGGTGGCGCGGGCGCCGGGGGGCGACGTCGCCGCCCGCGTGGCGGTGCGCTTCGCCGACCTCTACGAGTCCTTGCGGCTCATCGGCGACATCGCCCGCGACATCCCCGATGGGCCGATCCGGACCCACACCGGCGCGGCGGCGCCGGATTCCTTCGCCGCCGGCGCCGTCGAGGGATGGCGCGGCGAAGTGTTCGTGGCGGTCGAGTCCGACGCACAGGGACGCATCCGGCGTGCGCACTGCCACGATCCGTCATGGCAGAACTGGCCGGTGCTGGAGCACGCCATCATGGGCAACATCGTTGCCGACTTTCCCCTGATCAACAAGTCCTTCAACCTGAGCTACTCCGGACACGATCTCTGATGCCGCTTCGCCTGCTCCGCCAGATTGTCCGGGTCGGTACCATTTCCGAACCGCCGCCCGCGCCCGACGCGCCGCAGGGAGCCGCCGACGGCGCGGCCGCCATCGCCACGCACGAGGCGCACGCGATCCAGGCGGAAATCCTGGCCCTGCTGGGACGTGCGCTCGCCATCCGGCAGGTGGACGCCGGTTCGTGCAACGGCTGCGAACTGGAGATCCAGGCGCTCAACAACCCCTATTACAACCTCGAAGGCATCGGGATCAAGTTCGTCGCCAGCCCGCGCCATGCCGATCTGTTGTTGGTGACCGGACCGGTGTCGGCCCATATGGAAGCCGCGCTGCGCCGGACCTACGACGCCGTCCCGGCCCCCAAGCGCGTGGTGGCGGTGGGCGAATGCGGCTGCAACGGTGGGGTATTCGGCGAGAGCTACGCCTGCCGTGGGCGCGTGGCGAACGTCATTCCGGTGGACGTCGAGGTGGGTGGATGCCCGCCGGCGCCCGTCGACATCCTGCGGGCGATCCGGACGGCCATCGGGGGCGTCGGCTCGGATTCATCGCGCGCAGCCTAGTAGGGTCGGTGCTGGGGCACCCCCATTCACGCAGATATCCCCTCGCGCGTCTACTGCCCCAATGCAACCCCCCTCACCCCCGCCCTCTCCCGCTTGCGGGAGAGGGCGGGGGTGAGGGTGACGGCACGAAGCGCATTCCAAACCCGCCGCCGGGAAATGTTCAGAACAGTTCGAGTTCGGCGGCCTGCACGGCCTTCCGGGCGAGCAGCCCCTCCCGCACGAGCGCTTCGTACGCCAGCGTGCGGTTGCGGCCGTGTTCCTTGGCGAAGTAGAGCGCCGAGTCGGCGCGATCGATGGCCGACGCGGGAATGTCGTAGGCGTCGATGCGGGTGATGCCGACGCTCACCGTGACCTGCCCGATCTGGGGAAACCGGTGTTGCTCGATCGCCGTGCGGAAGCGCTCGAATGCCTTCATCGCACCCGATTCGTCGGCGTCGTCGAGAATCACGAGGAATTCTTCGCCGCCAAACCGGAACAATGCCTCGGATTGCCGAAAGGTCTCCTGCATCCGGCGGGCGATGAGCAGCAGCACCTCGTCGCCGAACAGATGCCCGAACGTGTCATTGATCGCCTTGAATCGGTCGACGTCGACGATGCCGACCCAGTTGGTGCGGGTTCCGGCCTTCTGGTCGCCGGCGCGACGGCGGAACACCCGCCGCTTCGCGAACATCGTTTCGAACGTGCGGCGGTTGCGCAGGCCGGTGAGCGTATCCCGCTCGCCGTAGTCGAGAACGCTCAGGTGATTGCGCAGGATCCGCAGGACCGCCTGCACCAGGCGGACGTCCTCGGGCCGCAAGGACATGCAGCGGCCCGCGCATTCGATTTCCAGCAGGCCGATCAGGCCATGGTCGGCCAGGATCGGAAACACGCTGTTCAGGGAGCCCGGTTCGCCTTCGTCGCCGAGGTAGTGCACCACGTCGCCGCGCCGCACGCATTCGCGCCACGGCGCCCGGGAGTCGACGGTCGGCCATCCTTGCGGGTCCGAGGGATCTTCCTCGGGCGGCGTCCGCGCGCCCGCGGCATCGGCAACCGCGCGCAACTGCACGCCGCGCGCTTCCATGGCCCCCTCGGCGGCGCCCGGCAGCAGCCGGTACAGGCAGACGCGCCCCGGGCGGATATGGGAGAACAACATCGCGACGATCGCGCGGTCGACCTCGTCCCGGTCCCGATGGGACGTGATGTCGGCGAGGGAGTCGATCAGACCGGGAATCACGATGTCGCGGAGGCAGCACGCAAAAGGGGGGGACAGAAAATCCGACTATCGTAGGCAGACATTCGGATCCCGAATCGCGACAAATCGGGGGGTTTTCGCCCCGGTTCCGGGCTTTTCCCGGCCGGCGGTCGGCCGGACGGGGCGGATCCGACCGGCAGTTGGGGTTTCCGCCGCGCACCGGTAACATTGCGGGATTCCCAACCGCCGCGTTTCCGCGCAAACAGCCCGAGAACTCCGCCATGTCCACCTCCGCTGCCGAATCGACCGTTCCTCCGCATGCCGATTTCGAACGATTCCGGTTCAACATGATCGAGCAGCAGATCCGTCCCTGGGAGGTGCTGGAGCCGTCGGTGCTGGACCTGCTCTACGTCGTCAAGCGCGAGGATTTCGTGCCGGCGCATCTGCGCGCGCTCGCGTTCACGGATTTCGAACTGCCGCTCAACCTGGACGGCGAAGTCACCGGCGAAACGATGCTGGCGCCGAAGATCGAGGCCAAGCTGCTCCAGGAGCTGCGCATCCATCCGCACGAACAGGTTCTGGAAATCGGCACCGGGTCGGGCTACATGGCCGCGCTTGCCGCCCACAAGGCCCAGACGGTGTGGACGATCGAAATCGATCCGCGCCTGGCGGCGTTCGGGGCCGCCAATCTCGCACGCGCCGGGGTGCACAACACCCATGTGGAAAACGGCGACGGCGCCCGGGGCTGGGCGGCGCACGCGCCCTATGACGTGATCATCGTCTCCGGATCGCTGCCGATGCTGCCGAAGAGCCTGCTCGAGCAACTCAAGGTGGGCGGACGCCTGGCCGCGGTGGTCGGCTGCGGACCGGCGATGAGCGCGCAGATCGTCACGCGCGTCACCGAAAGCAACTACGAAACCCTGCCGCTGTTCGAAACGGTGACCAAGCCGCTGCGCAACGCGCTACAGCCGTCGGCGTTCCGGTTCTAAGCGTTCCACGACACACCCCAGAGGCACCGCATGGATCGCCGCGATCCGCGGCGATGGCGTCCGTCGGGGCGGCTGGATCGCCACGGCCCTGCGGGCCTCGCGATGACGAAGGTGACCGTCACCGCGAAGGCCCACCCTTTCGTCATTGCGAGGGCGCAGCCTTCCGGTCATTGCGAGGGCCTAACCTTCCGTCATTGCGAGGGCCTAACCTTCCGTCATTGCGAGGGCGCAGCCCGAAGCAATCCAGGCCACCGCCCGGATTGCCAGGACTCGCGCGGATGCACGGGCAGCGCTACCGGAAGCGGCCGACTATAGCCAGAGCATCAGACCGGTCTCGAACCGGTGCGTCAGCAGGTCGTGATATGGGTACACCCGGATCCGGTAATCGAACTTCCCGCAGGACTCGGGGGTGAAATCGAGCACGTAGCGGTGCTCCCCGGAGGACGGCAGCCCGGCGGCATGAACGAAGAAGCGGCCCACCGTGGAATCGCTGTCCTCGCGCGTGACGTCGCTCAGGCGCAGTTCGACCCGCACGTCGCTGGCATCGAGGCCGTTGAGGTTCACCGCCACCTCGATCCGCAGGTGTTCGCCGAACCGGGCGCGCGGCGCGGTCCCACTGTCCAGCCGGCGCAGTTTCACGCCCGGCCAGGCGGTGCGGACCTTGTTCTTCCATACCGCCACATCCCGCGCGCCGCGGGAATCGTCGCGGGAAAACCGTCGTCCCTGACGTGCCGCCGGACCGTAGAACTGCGCAAGATAATCGCCCACCATCCGGTTGGCGTTGAACCGCGGCAGGATGGTGGCGATGGAACGCTTCATCAGCCGGATCCAGTCCGGCGGATATCCCATCTCGCCACGGTTGTAGTAGGTCGGCAGCACCTGATCCTGCAACAGTTCGTAGAGCGTGCGCGATTCCTCGATCGTGCGGTCGAACTCGTTGAGCGCCTCCGACGCCGGCTTGATCGCCCAGCCGTTGTCGCCGGTGTACCCCTCGCCCCACCAGCCGTCGAGTACCGACAGGTTGAGCACGCCGTTGATCCCCGCCTTCATGCCGGAGGTCCCGGAGGCTTCGAGCGGATAGATCGGGTTGTTCAGCCAGACGTCGACGCCCGACACCAGACGGCGGGCGAGACGCAGGTCGTAGCCCTCGACCATCAGGATGCGGCCCTCGAATTCCGCCGTGCGCGATACCCGCGTGATCTGCCGGATCAGGTCCTGGCCCGGCTGATCCGCGGGATGCGCCTTGCCGGCGAAGATGAAGAGCACCGGGCGCGCTTCATCGCTGATGATCTGCCGCAGCCAGTCGAGGTTTTCGAACAGCAGGGCTGCGCGCTTGTAGGTCGCGAAGCGGCGCCCGAAGCCGATCGTGAGCACATTGGGGTTTTCCGGATCGGCGAAGCGCAGCATGCGGTCGAGGTGCGCCTCGCTGCCCCGGTTGCGGAAATGTTGCGTCGAGACGCGATGCCGGATCAGGCGCAGCATCTGCGACTTGAGGAACTGGTGACGGCTCCAGACGATGTGGTCGGGCAGTTCCTCGACCCGCGCCGACACCGTGGGGTCGCCGATGCGCTCCTGCCAGTCGATGCCGAGGAAGCGGTCGAAGTCGTTGCTCCAGTCGGGCGACAGGAAGGTGGGGACGTGCACCGCGTTGGTCACGTACATCACCGGGTTTTCTTCTTCCGGGATCTGCGGCCAGAGATCGCGCAGCATCGCCGCGCTGACGTCGCCATGGATCCGCGACACGCCGTTCTGGAACCGCGAGCCGCGGACCGCCAGGGTCGTCATGTCGAAATCGCTGCCGCCGGACTGCCCCAACCCGTAGAACGCGGGCCAGTCGATGCGCAGTTCGTTGCAATAGGCGGTGAAATACGTCCGCATCAGGTCTTCGGGGAATCGGTCATGCCCCGCCGCCACCGGCGTATGCGTGGTGAAGACGGTGTTGGCCGCGACCGCCTCGATCGACCCGGCGAGATCCAGCCCCTGCCGCATGTTCTCGCGGACCCGTTCAAGCACCAGGAACGCCGCGTGTCCCTCGTTCATGTGCCACACCGTCGGACGCAGCCCCAGGGCATCGAGCGCGCGCGCGCCGCCGATGCCCAGGACGATCTCCTGCTGGATCCGCGTCTCGCGGTCGCCGCCGTAGAGCCGGTGGGTGATGTGGCGGTCGCGCTCGGAGTTGGCCGGCAGGTCGGAATCGAGCAGCAGCAGCCGGACGTGGCCGACCTTGGCTTCCCAGACCCGGACCTTCAGCGTCCGTCCGGGCAGATCGACATCGACGCAGACCTCGGTTCCGGTCGCGTCCAGCACCGGCATCACCGGCAGGTCGTCGAACGCCGAATCCTGGTAGATCGCCTGCTGCCCGCCGTCGGCGTCGATCTTCTGCTGGAAATATCCTTGGCGATAGAGCAGCCCCACGCCCACGAACGGCAGGCGCAGATCGCTGGCCGCCTTGCAATGGTCGCCGGCGAGGATGCCGAGGCCGCCGGAGTAGATCGGCAGGCTCTCGTGAAATCCGAACTCGGCGCAGAAATACGCGACCAGATCGTTTTCCCCCAGCACCGCGCTGATGGGGCTTCGGCTGGTCTCGCCCAGGTACGCATCGTATGCCGAGAGCATGCGCTGGTAGCTGTTGAGAAACCCGGGATCCTCCGCCGCCTCGACCAGGCGACGCTCGTCGATGCGCTTCAGCAGCACTTTCGGGCTGTGCCCGACACTGTCCCAAAGCTTCGAGTCGAGCCGCGCAAACAACTGGCGTGCCGGGCTGTCCCAGCTGTACCAGAGATCGTGCGCGATCTCTTCCATGCGCTCGAGCCGCTTCGGAATCTTCGGATTGATTTCGAGCAAAAAAGCGGTACCAGGGCGATTCATGACGTATGGGCCCCCAAGATGGATCGATGGTGCTTGGATCGATGGTGCGTCGCCCCATCTTAGCAGCCGACGATTGCGTGCCTTCGGCATGCCGATCGCCATCGAACGTGGCGACGATCGCGATGTTGCCGCGCACCAATGCTGTGCGCGCCCGCTAGCCGCGCTCCGGTAAAATCGCCCGGGTGCGCGTCCTGATCGTCAAAACCTCATCGATGGGCGATGTCGTCCATGCCCTGCCGATGGTCACCGACATCGCGCGTGCGTTTCCGCACGCCCGCATCGACTGGGTCGTCGAAGATGCGTTCGCGGAAATCCCCCGCCTGCATCCGGCGGTATCCCGGATCATTCCGATCGCCCTGCGGCGCTGGCGCAAAGCGCCCTTCTCGCGGCAGAGCTGGCGCGAACTGTTCGCCGCGCGCAGCAGCCTGCGGCGGGTTCGTTATCACACCATCATCGACTGCCAGGGTCTGCTCAAGAGCGCCTTCGTCGCCGGTTCCGCCCGCGGCCCGGTGAGCGGATTCTCGCGAACCTCCGCGCGCGAGCCGCTGGCGACGTTCTTCTATCGGCGCACGGCGAGCATCGACCGGCGCCTGCACGCGGTCGACCGCAACCGCCGCCTGGGCGCGTTCGCGCTCGGATACGCGCTCGACGGACCCGAGGAGTTCGGCCTTCGCCCGCCGCCGGGCGAAGGCGCCTTCGGAGAATCCGGCACCGTGCTGCTGCTCACCAACGCCAGCCGCGCCACCAAGCTGTGGCCGGACGCGCACTGGACCGAGCTCGAGCGCCAGCTCGCCGGCCGGGGATACCTCTGCCTGCTGCCCTGGGGCAGCGAATCGGAGCGGCAGTCCTGCGAACGACGGGCGCAACCCATGGTGGCGGCGCAAGTCCTGCCGCGCGCCAACCTTTCCCAACTCGCCAGCCTTGCGGCGGGGGCGGCGCTGACGATCGGGCTGGACACCGGACTCACCCATCTCGCCGCGGCGACCGGAACGCCCTCGGTGGGGATCTACTGCGACTACGACCCGGGTCTGGTCGGGCTGCGCGGCAGCGGACGGGTCGCCAGTCTCGGCGGCGTCGGCATGACGCCGTCGGTGAGCGAGGTACTCGCCGCCGTCGACCGGGTGATCGCGACCCCGCCGGAGCCGGCACCGCAATGAACGCAGCGGGTCGCGGTCCGCAGCGTCCACCGGCGTGGTACACCGCGGCGTGGATGGCGGCGCTGCCGTTCGTGGCGCTGTACCTGTGTCGGCGCGGGCTGCGGCAGCGCGAATATTTCCGACACTGGGGCGAGCGGTTTCTCGGTGCCGGCGCCCTCACCCCCTCCCCTCTCCCGCACGCGGGAGAGGAGCGATCCGCCGCTCCGGCGCAACCGATCGGCCCGTCGCAGAGCAGCCTGGAAACTCCCCCTCTCCCCCCGTGGGGGGAGAGGGCGGGGGTGAGGGGGGTGGCGCGGACCCCGCCCACCTTCTGGATTCACGCCGTCTCGGTCGGCGAGACCCACGCGGCGTGGCCGCTGATCGAGCGGCTCGCGCGGGCGCATCCGGATGCCCGGTTCGTGTTGACGCACATGACCCCGACCGGGCGCGCCGTCGGCGCGGAGATCGCGCAACGGCTCGCGCGTGCAGCGGGATCGGAACGCGGATCCGCTAGGCTCTCGCAGCGCTACCTCCCCTATGACCTGCCCGGACCGGTGCGAAACTTCCTGTGCGAGACGCGCCCGGACGTCGGGGTGCTGATGGAGACGGAGATCTGGCCCACCCTGCTCTACGAAGCGGCGGCGGCGAACGTCCCGATCCTGCTCGCCAACGCACGGCTCTCGGAGCGGTCGGCCGACAAAGCGGCACGGTTCTCACGCCTGTTCGCCCGCGCCGCCGCCAACCTCGCCGCGGTCGGCGCGCAGACCCCGGCGGATCGGGATCGCATCGCACGCTGGTTCCCCGGACCCATCACCGTCACCGGCAACCTGAAATTCGATCTGCAGCCCGATGCCGCACTCATTGCCCGCGGCGAGCCCTGGCGCGCGCGGCTCGGCGCCGATCGCCCGGTCTGGCTGTTCGCGAGCACGCGGGACGGCGAAGAGGCGATGCTGCTCGACGCGTTGTCTTCCCGCGCCGGCAAGGGAGCCGGTGCCGTGCAACCCCGCTGCTTGTTCGTCCCCCGCCACCCGCAACGCTTCGACGACGTCGCCGCGCTCCTTGCACAACGCGGCCTGCGCGTGCTGCGGCGCACCCAATGGGATGCCGAATTGGCCGAGCCCGCGAGGCTGGATCCGTCGGCCGTCCTGCTGGGCGACTCGATGGGCGAGATGCCGATGTACTACGCCATGGCCGATGCCGCGGTGATCGGCGGCAGCCTCGCGCCGCTGGGCGGACAAAACCTCATCGAAGCGGCGGCCTGCGGCTGTCCCGTGGTGTTCGGTCCGCACATGTTCAACTTCGCCCAGGCGGCGATCGACGCGGTCGCCTGCGGGGCCGCGCGCCGCGTTGCCGACGCGGCAGAAGCGCTGCAGGCGCTCGAAGAGATCACGAGGGATGCCACGCTGCGGGACCGCATGCGGAGCGCGGCGCGGGCGTTCTCCGAGGCGCATCGCGGCGCCGCCGATCGGACGGTGGCGATGATCGAGGGCGCGTACCGACGCGCGCCGTGAGCGGCCCGGCGGCCCCCTGTGCCGCCCCTTCGGATCCGATATCGCTGCGGAGCCCGCTCAGCGCGTCTCCGGCATCAACCCGGCGTTCTTCGCGAACGCGATGTTCGCCTGGACGAATCCTGCCTTGGAGCCGCAATCGAAGCGCGTACCAGCGAACCGGTGGGCAACCACCTCGCCTTGGGCGACGCGCCGCGCAATGGCGTCGGTGAGCTGGATCTCGCCGCCCCGCCCACGCGGCGTGCGCGCAAGTTCGCCGAAGATTTGCGGGCACAGGACATAGCGGCCGACCACGGCAAGGGTCGATGGTGCCTCCTCCGGTGCGGGCTTCTCGACGATCTGCGTAACCCGTTCATCGTTCCCTCCGATCGGATCGGAGGCGACGATGCCGTACTTCCCCGCATCCGCCAGCGGGATGTCCTCGACGCCGAGCACCGACGCGCCGTGCCGCGCATAGCTGTGCACGAGTTGCGCGGTAACACCGGGCTGCGCGTCGATCAGGTCATCGGCGAGGATGACCGCGAACGGTTCGTCGCCGACCACCGACGCCGCGCACAGGACGGCGTGCCCCAGACCGAGCGGTTCCGGCTGCCGCACATAGACGAAGTTGACGCCGGCCGGCGCCGCACTGCGCAGCGCCTCGAGCAGGGTGGTCTTGCCCTGCGCCTGCAGCAGCATCTCCAGTTCCGGACTGCGGTCGAAATGATCTTCGATCGCCCGCTTGTTGCGTCCGGTGACGAAGATCATCTGCTCGATGCCGGCGGCCGCGGCCTCCTCGACCGCGTACTGGATCAGCGGCTTGTCGAGAACCGGCAGCATCTCCTTGGGCATGGCCTTGGTGGCGGGAAGGAAGCGGGTGCCGGAACCCGCCACCGGGAAGACAGCCTTGCGGACTTTTCGTGGGGTGTGCATGGGGTCCACCGAAACGATTGGAGGAAACAGGGTCGGGCCGCCTCAGGCCGCTGCCAGACGGGAGACGCGACGGTCGTATCCGTAGTAGGCGCGCAACCACGCCACCAGCGCGGCGAGCCCGACCTCGATATTCGTCGTGGGCGTCCAGCCGAGATCGCGAACCGTGGCGTCGATGTCCGCCGCCGTCGACCGCACGTCCCCGGCCTGCATCGGCTTGAACACCCGCTTCGCGGGCTTCCCGATTTCCTGTTCCAGGATCTCGATGAACCGCAGCAGTTCCTCCGGGCGATGGTTCCCGAGGTTGTAGACGCGGTGCGGCACGGACTCGAAGCGGTCCGTTTCGTCCAGCGCGCGCAAGGTCCCATCGACGATGTCGTCGATGTAGGTGAAATCGCGACGCATGTCGCCCTCGCCATACACCTCGATGGGCTTGCCCTCGAAGATGGCCCGGGCGAACTTCAACGGCGCCATGTCCGGGCGCCCCCAGGGTCCGTACACGGTGAAGTAGCGCAGCCCGGTGCAGCGCAGGCCGAACTGCATCGCATACACCCGCGCAATCAATTCGTTCGCCCGCTTGGTCGCGGCATAGAGGCTGATCGGCTGCTCGACCGGATCGTCGATCGAGAACGGCTGCTTGGTGTTCGCGCCGTAGACGCTGGACGACGACGCATACACGAAGTGCCGGACGTTCCCGGCGGTGCGAGCCGCCTCCAGCAGGTTGACGAATCCGGCGACGTTGCTGTCGACGTAGGCGTGCGGGTTTTCGAAGGAGTAGCGCACGCCCGCCTGCGCCGCCAGATGCACGATGCGGCCGGGACGCAGCTTCTGCATCAACGAGAAAAGCGCGTCACGATCCGCGAGGTCGATTTCCGCCACCCGATACGCGGGGTCGGTCCGGCGCGCCACGCGGTCGCGTTTGAGTTGCGGGTCGTAATACGAATTGAAGTTGTCGATCCCGACGACGCGCTCGCCCCGCGCGAGCAATGCCTCCGCGACCGCACTGCCGATGAATCCGGCACACCCGGTAACCAGAACCGTGTCTTCCACCCTGCCTCCTGTTCCAGGCGGCGCGACCCCGGTCGCGCCGCATCCGATCGCCCGCCGCCGAAAACCGCTCAGGCGGCTTGGGAACGTCCGATCCCGACATACCGCAGTCCTGCCGCGGCGACCGCCCGGGGGTCGTACAGATTGCGTCCATCGACGAGGACGCGGGCGCGCAACCGGGCCGCCAGCGCGGCAAAATCCGGGCTGCGGAATTCGAGCCACTCCGTGACCACGACGAGCGCATCGGCACCTTCACACGCCGCGGCGGCGTCGTCGCAGATCGTGACCTTGCGATCGATTTCGGCCAAGGCCTGGCGCGCCGTCTCGCGCGCCTGCGGGTCGTATGCGCGCACGGTCGCTCCGGCGGCCACGACATCGCGAATCAGCACCACGCTCGACGCCTCGCGCACGTCATCGGTATTGGCCTTGAACGCGAGTCCCCATACCGCGATGACCCGCCCGCGCAACTCGCCGCCCAGGGCATCGCGCAGCTTCGTGGCAAGGACGTGCTTCTGTTCCTCGTTGACTTCGTGCACGGCCGACAGCAGGCGCGCCGACACGACGTTCTCGCGCGCCATGGCCAGCAGCGCCCGCACGTCCTTGGGAAAACACGATCCGCCGTATCCGGCGCCCGCATAGAGAAAGCTCGAGCCGATCCGGGGATCCGCTCCGATGGCGTCCCGCACCTTCTCGATGTCCGCACCGAGCTTTTCGGCAAGGCGCGCCAGCTCGTTCATGAACGAGATCCGCGTCGCCAGCATGGCGTTCGCGGCATATTTGGCGAGCTCCGACGAATGCGGATCCAGAAAGATCAGGCGGTTGTGGTTGCGGTTGAACGGCGCGTAGAGCGTGGTGAACGTGGCGATCGCGTCGGGGTCTTCGGTTCCCACCACGATGCGGTCCGGATGCATGAAATCCGCGACGGCCGCCCCCTCCTTGAGAAATTCCGGATTCGACGCCACGGCAACCTTGACCGATTGCCCGCGGTGGGCGAGCTCTTCTTCGATCGCATGGGCGACGAGGACATGCGTTCCGACCGGCACGGTGGATTTGACGACCACCAGCGCCTTGCGCGTCAGGCGCCGGCCGAGTTCGCGCGCCGCCCCTTCGACGTGCCGGACGTCCGCCGAACCGTCCTCATCGGTCGGCGTGCCGACGGCGATGAAGAAGATGTCGGAATGCGCAACCGCGGCGTCGTAGTCCGAGGAAAAATGCAGCCGATCCGCCGCCCGGTTGCGCGCGACGACCTCGTCGAGCCCCGGTTCGTGTATCGGGATCTCGCCCGCGTTCAGGCGCGCGACCTTGGCGCGGTCGATGTCGATGCACAACACCGAGTTGCCGACGTCCGCCAGGCACGCGCCGGTGACCAGACCGACGTACCCCGTTCCAATGACTGTTACTTTCATTTCGACCTTTCCCTATGTTCCATGGAATCAACAGAAAATCGACTCGACCGGAAGTGCTGGCTACCGGCCCTGCGCAACGCGGACCGTTGGCGGGCGCCCGGAACCCCGCCGGCGACCAAGTTGAAACGGACGACCCCGCCGGGCTCGATCGAGAACGCCCGGAATTGTGACAGCGGCAGATCGGCCGCCGCAAGCAGCGCCAGACGGATGATTCCGGCGTGGGTGACGACGACGATCGGCCGTGATCGATTCGACCGCCGCGCTCGCAGGGTGCGGAGGAAGGCGGCCAACCGCGCCTGCGCCCGGGCGAGCGTCTCGCCTTCGGGGAAGCGGAAGCGGTCGGGAGTCCGCTTCCATTCCCGGAGTTGTTCCGGCCAGCGGGCGCGCACCTCGCGCTGCGTCAACCCTTCCCAACTCCCGAAGCGAAGTTCATGCAGGCGCCGGTCGATGGCGGGGCGCCCGACACCGAGGCATCGCGCGATGACCGCCGACGTCCGGACCGCCCGGCGCAAGGGACTCGATACGACCGCCGTGACGCCATGGCGCAACAGGCTGCGGGCCGCGCGGCGGGCTTGGCACACGCCGGCCGGCGCAAGGGGGATGTCGCTGCCGCCCTGATACCGCCCCTGCGCCGTCCAGCGCGTTTCGCCGTGCCGGACGAAGTAGATTGCCGCACGGCCGCCGGCGCCAAGCCGCGGCCGGGCCGCGCGTTGCGCGGGACGCATCACGACAACACCATCCCGGCCATCGGTGCCGTTGCCGCGGCCGGCAGCAGCCCGCGCCACAGCCGGCCATAGGCGCCGCGCCGCGCGACCAGTTCCTCGTGGGTGCCGCGCTCGATGATGCGCCCCCGCTCGAGCACCAGGATCAGATCGGCCTCGACGACGGTTTCCAGGCGATGGGCGATGACGAGCGCCGAGCGTCCCCGGGCGAGCTGCCGCAGGGCCGCCATGACCCCATGCTCGGTGGTCGGGTCGAGACTGCTGCTGGGCTCGTCGAGGAGCACGACCGGCGCGCCCGCCAGCATCGCCCGAGCGATCGCGACGCATTGGCGCTGGCCGCCCGAGAGCGTGCCGCCGCGCTCGCCCACCACCGTGTCGAAGCCCTGCGGCAGGCGATCGAAGACCGACGCCACCCCGACCTGGCGCGCCGCCTCGAGCGCCTCGGCCCGCCCTGCGCCCGGATGTCCGTATGCGATGTTTTCCCAGATGCTCGCGCGGAACAGCACCGGGTCCTGATGCACGGTTGCCACGTTCCGACGCACGAAATCGAGTCGCAGCGTGCGCAGGTCGCGGCCGTCGAGAACCACGCAACCCGAATCCGGATCATGGAAGCGCGCGACCAGGCCGGCGATCGTGCTCTTCCCGGATCCGGTCTCCCCGACCAACGCCACCATCGTTCCCGGTTCGAGGGTCAAGGACACGTCGTGCAGCACCGTCTCCCCAGGCACGTATCCAAAGCCGACGTGACGGAGTTCCACCCGGCCCTCGCAATGGTCCGGCAGGACCGCATCCGGCCTCTCGACGATCGCCGATCGCTCCGCGCGGCATTCGCCGATGCGTTCGATCGCGACGATCGAACGCCCGAACACCCGGCCGGTCTTGGCGAGTTGCCGCGCCGGCGTCGCCATCCGATTGACGTACGCCATGAAAACCAGCAGCTCTCCCAGCGTCAGCGTTCCCTCCATGACGCTGCGGGCACCATACCAGGCCACCGTTCCGGTGGCCACCGCGAGAACCAGACCGATCGCGGGACCGAACTGCGCCTGCGCCTCGTTGGCTTCCTCGTTCGCCGCGAGGCCGGCATCGGCGAGCTTGGCAAACCGCCGATCCTCGTACGCTTCGCGCGCGAACGCCTGCACCACGTGCAGCGCGCCGAACACCTCCTGGACCGCGCTCCAGAGCGTTCCCTCCTGGTGCCGCACGTCGCGAAGCGACCGCCGCAGGCGCGCCGCGTAGTACCGCGCGACGAAGAAGAGCACCGGAGCGACCGCGACGGCGAACAGCGCGAATCGCCAGTTGACCCACATCATCACCGCCGCCATCCCGAGAATCGAGAGCGTGTGCGGCACGACGTCGATCCCGATCGCGGCAATCAGGTCCTGCAACTGGCGCACGTCGGCGCCGATCCGGGTCATGAGTTCCCCGCCCTGCGTCCTGCGATGGAAGCCCAGGTCCATGCGTTGCAGGTGGGCGAACAGGTCCGCGCGCACGCGCATGACCACCCGATTTCCGGCATTGAGCAGCACGCGATTGCCGCCATACACCAGGAGCGCCTCGACGACTCCCAAGCCGATCATCGCGAGCACCAGGGCGTCGAGCAGGGCGGTCCGCGCGTGGATCGGATCGGGGAGCAGGCCGGCCAGGCGATGCGGCAAGGGATGTTGCAGCAGCACGCTGTCGAAGAGGAACTTCAGGGGCCAGGGCGTGAGCAGCAGGACTCCGGAGCGCAGGACCGTCATCGCGCAACCGGCAAGGAACTGGGTGCGTTCCTGCGCGAGATCGCGCCAGAGCCACGCCCGCCCACCCGAAGGAGACGCCCGGTTTGCGCCCTGCCGGTTCATGCCCGCAACCCGGCCTGCGCTCTGGTGTCGAATCCCAGCACCGTCTCGACCACCCGCTTCCAGCTGCGTTCGCCGGCGAACGCGCGGGCGTTATCCGCCATCCGCCGCCGACGTGGGGGTTGCGCGAGCAACTCGCCGAGCGCCTGCGCGCAGCCGGCGACGCTGCCCGGCTCGTACAGCACCCCGGTCTCGCCGTCCTGCACGATTTCGGCAATCTGCCCCAGGCGCGGCGCCACCACCGGACGACCGGCGGCCAGCGATTCGATGATCTTCAACGGCGAGAAGTAGAAATCGTCCTGCGGCGAATACGGCGCCACGGTGACGTCCATCGCCGCCAGCCAGTGCGGGATCTCCGCGTGCGGAACCCGCCCCGGCAGAACGATCTGGCCGGCACACGACGACGCTGCGACCCGGGCCCGCGCCGCCTCCCAGTCCGGACCATCGCCGACCGCCACGAGGCGCGCCGACGGATGATGAACCGCGATTTCCTCGAAGGCCTGGATCAGCAGGTCCACGCCGTGCCACGGCTTGAAACTACCGATGAAGCCGATCACCGTCCCGTCGCCCAACCCGAACGCGCGGCGCAGCGCGTCCCCTTCGCCACCGCGTCCGAAACGCTCGGTATCGACGCCGTTGGGGACCACCTCGATGCGCACGGCATCCCCGACGACCTGTCGCACGTGCGCCGCCACGGCGTCCGAAACCGCGACCACCACCTGGGCCCCGCGATACGACAGGGCCTGCATTGCCGTGGCGCGGTGGACCAATCGGAGTCCGCGGTAGCGCGCCTGCTCGTCCACCAGGGGCGCATTCACCTCGAGGATGCGCGCGACGCCGTAGTGCGCGGCGATTTCCGCCCCCGCGCAAGACAACAGGCTATGACGCTCGTAGATGACGTCCGGTCGGAATCCGATGCGCGCCAACTCCGCCGTCGTCCGCTGGGCCAGCGTGTCGTCGTAGGCGATCCGGCGGATCTCCCGACGCATTTCGACGGCGTCGCACTCCGATGCCGGGATGCCGAGGCGCCGACCCACCGCGGCCAGCACCGCCGGGTCGTTGGGCATTTCCAGATGCAGGAGCCGCGCCGGAGGCGGTGGATTGCCCTCGCCGAGCGCGGCACAGGCGAGCACGACCTCGTGCCCGACGGCCGCGGCGGCCGCGGTGAACTCGCGCACGTGCACCGAGGCGCCTTTGTCTCCGAGAACCGGGATGCCGGAATCGGCGTTCAAGTACAGGATCTTCATTCCGTCACACCACTTCCGCACGCGCACGCCGCCGCGATCGAATCGGGCGATGCGTGACCGGCCGCGTCCGCCGCACCGCAACCCATCAGCGCGTGCAAATGGCGGGTGTTCGACCACAGGTCGAAATCCGACGCCACCAGCGCGCGCGCGGAGTCCGCGAGACGCCGCGCAAGTCCCGGGTCGGCGAGCAACTCGCCGATCGCCGACGCGAGCGCCGCCGGATCCCCCGGAGGAACGAGCAGGCCGGTCGCGCGGTCGCGCACGATTTCCGGGATTCCCGAAATCTGCGTCGAGACCACCGGCAGGCCGCTGGCCATGGCTTCGACGATCACGTTGGGGATGCCGTCGCGGTCGCCGTTGCTGGTGATGCGGGGGGACAGCGCAAAGACCCGGGCCTCGCGGTAGAGCCGCGCCAGGGCTTCGTGGGTCATCGATCCGGAAAGCTCCACCACCTCATCGAGGCCGTGCGCGTCGATCAGCGCCTGCAGCGCATCGCGTTCCGGGCCGGCACCGATGATCCGACAGCGGAAGACGCGACCCGCGTCCCGAAGCCGTGCGCATGCCAATACCAGGTCGTCATGACCCTTCTTGGGAACGAGGCGTCCGACCGCCAGGACCAGCGGCCGCGGATCGACCGGTTTCCCGGCTTCCGAATCGTGATCCGGGAAAAACGCGTTCTGATCGATGCCGTGATACACCAGTCGCACCTTGTCCGGACAATCCTCGGCAAGGTTCTCGCGCAGGTATTGCGCGTTGTACCCCGTACAGGTCGCGACGAACGTGGCGGCGCGCATGCGCCATCGGATCACGCGCCGCGGCGTCAGGTAGATATCCTTGGCGTGCGCGGTCAGGCTGAACGGGATCCCCGTCATGATGCTGGCGAGGTGGGCCACGGCCGACGGCGCATTGGCGAAATGGGCATGGATGTGCCGCACCCCGGTGCGACGGCACTCCGCGGCGACGAACCCCGCCCGGACAAACTGTTTCCCGACGGCCCAGGGGGCCCGCGCGGCCGCCGACCAATAGACGGCCCGGGCGGTAGCCTGCAGGTATCGAAGCGGATGGGTGTACAGCGCGTAGAGGTGCGCGCGCACCACCGCGAGCGGCTTGCGCACGAAGCCCGGCGGCAGAAAGCGCACCGGCGCCCGCACCTCCGCCACCATGGGATGGTGCGGCGGCGGCTCGGGGACGAGCAGGGAAAAGAGTTGCATGCGCGCGCCGAGCCGCTCCATCGCGCGAATCTCGTTGATGATGAACGTCTCCGAAAGCCGCGGATAGCGTTTGAGCACGTAGGCGACCGAACCAAAATCGGATTGCTTCACATCGCCCTCCCGTCCGCCTGGGCGACGACTGCGAGAACCTGGTCGGCGACGTGCACCGCACCGTCGATCGGCAGATTGCGCCACAGCGCCTCCGGCGCAGGCGGGGCCGCCAAGGCGGCATCGACGGCGGCACCGAGTTCTCCGGGAAGATCCTCGGCTGATGGCTCGACGCACACCGCGAGGCCCATGTCGGCGAGGAGCCGCGCGCGCATGCGCTGCTCCTCGCGCGGCGCGGCGCGCGGCACGAGAACGGCCTTCTTGCGATTGGCCACGATTTCCGCGCAGGTGTTGTATCCCGCCATCGAAACCACCAGATCGGCGGAGCGGACACACCCTTGCAATCCGACGACGACGTCGACGAATTCGATATCGGATCGCCCCGCTCCCAGCGCGATCAGCGAGGTCTTTTCGGCACGATCCATCAGCGGCCCGAGGACGATGACCGAATAGGCGCCCGTTCCGTGTCCGCGATGCAGGGCCTCCAGATAGGCCTGCACGAGGAATCGTCCGTCGCCGCCGCCCCCGACGGTCACCAGTGCGACCGGGCGACCGGCCGCGCGCTCCACCGACCAGCACACGCCACGCTCCGTGGCGCGGGAAGAATCGGCGCCGCCGTCGAAATCGCGCTCGACGACGTGTCCGCAATACCGCACCCGCTTCGCAACGCCGGCGGCAAGTCCATACGCTCCGGCGATGTCGAACAGCGCACGGCTGCCATACACGAACACGTCGTCGTATGCCTCTTCGATCAGCGCATGCGTGCCCTGGCCATCCCAGATCGATCGGACCGCATCCGGGCTGTCCAGGATGTCGCGAAGGCCCAGGATGGTGCGCGTGCCCGGCATCTCGCGACGGATCAGGGAAAGCGTCGAAAGCAACTCCCCGTTCATGCCCGCCGGCGCATGATCCACCAGCAGGACATCGGGCCGCAGGTTCATCACCTGCTTGAGGATCAGCGCCTCGCGATAGCCCTTGACCATGCCGAAATGACCCGCCCCGTCCCGCGGCGCATAGGATTCGACGCCCACCTTGACGACCGGCGGCAGCGGCTGCACCCGCAGACCCGACGGCAGCCGCCACATTCCGATCACCGGCGACCCCGTGAGCAGCGTGACGGCGAATCGATCCGGGCGACGAAGCATCTCGGCCGCAATCGCCAGATTTCGACGCAGATGGCCCAGACCGAATGTGTCGTGCGAATAGAGGACAACCGACACCCTGCCCGGCTGCGCCGCGTCGGACGTCGCCGGCGGCCGCGCCGCCCGGACATCCATGCCATCCAAGACATCGTCTGTCATAGAAATGGGTTCCCAGTGATTGTTCTGCCGTGATTTGTACGCGAGTTTTATTAACTGGAGATTTTTCCCACTCAACGCGAATTTGGGGTACGCTCAACCGGATCCCGACGCGCGCCGCAAGGAAGAACCGCGATCGATCCTAGGGGCATCGTGTTTAAGGACTGTGAAATTCCCTATGTCATCAACCGTTCGTCATAGCGCGTTTTGATGGATTCCGGTACCGCGATGACGCTACCCTATTCGCGCCCGGGAAACGATTCGCCGCTCGACGCCTCGAAACGGCCGGGGCACTTACTTGTCATTTACAACATAGATTATTTCAGTTACGGCAAATGAAGAATCTCGACGACCGCGCCCGCACGAGCGGGCCTGGGACCGGGCGCAAGCGCCTGCCGGCACCGCATCCGTGGCACATCGGGATTGCGCTCGCCGCAAGCGTCGGCATGCTGTCCGCTTGCTCCGGCTCGCCGACGGCATCGACGGCGTCGCCCGCCGCCGCCGCGAGCCGCGCGCCCGCACCGCATGTGCATCGTGTTCCGGTGTCCGTCCAAACCGTGGCGGCATGGCCCCTGACACGCACGCTCGACGCGCTCGGCACGGTGACTGCGCGCAGAACCATCCTGGTGCGTACGCTGGTCGACGGCCGCCTTCTCCGCATGCCGTTCCGGGAAGGGCAGCTCGTCCATGCCGGGGATCTCCTCGCCCAAGTCGATCCACGCCCCTTCGAGGCGGCACTCGCCAACGCCCGGGCGCAACGCGAGCGCGACGACGCCCAACTGCAGGAGGCGCGGCGCGATCTCGCACGCTATCGACGCCTGGTCGCGGAAGATTCCATCCCCCGACAGCAGTTCGACACGCAAAAGGCCCTGGTCCGACAACTCGTCGGCACGGTGGCCGCCGACCAGGCCCAGATCCGGATCGCGCAACTCAACCTCGGGTACGCGCGCATCACCGCCCCCGTGAGCGGCCGGGTGGGGCTGCGCCAGGTCGACCCCGGCAACATCGTCCATGCGAGCGACGCGGCCGGCATCGTCGTCCTGACCCAGGTGCAGCCGATCGACGTCACGTTCGCGATCCCCCAGGACGATCTTCCCGCCGTATTGCAGCGGATGGGCGCGGGGCAGGCGATGCGCGTCGATGCCTACGGACGCGACGGTTCCGCGCGCCTCGCGCGCGGCGTCCTGACGGCGACGGACAGTCAAATCGATCCGACGACCGGAACCATCAAGCTCAAGGCCTCCTTCGCCAACCGCCGCCAGACGCTGTTTCCGGGTCAGTTCGTCAGCGTCCGCCTCGCGCTCGAAACCATCCCCGACGCACCGACCATCCCTACCGCATCGGTCCAGCACGGCGCACCCGGCGCCTACGTGTACCAGGTTCTCCCCGATGACACAGTCGCGATCCGCACGCCGAAGCTCGGCATCACCGACGGCGGCCGGATCCAGGTCGTGGATGGACTGTCCATTGGCGACAAGGTGGTGACCGAAGGGGTCGACCGGCTGAAAAGCGGCGCCACGGTCGAAATCGTGAACCCGTAGGACCCAACGTGAATCCGTCGCGCATTTTCATATTGCGCCCCGTCGCCACCTCGCTGCTGATGGTGGCGCTGATCCTGGTGGGACTGGTGGCATACCGGCTCCTGCCGAGATCGGCACTGCCGCAGATCGACTACCCCACGATTCAGGTCCAGACCCGGTATCCCGGCGCGGCGCCCGCCGTGGTCGCATCCGCGATCACCGCGCCCCTGGAACGCCAGTTCGGGCAGATGCCGGGACTTTCGCAGATGTGGTCGGCGAGTTCGACCGGTTCCTCCACCGTCACGCTTCGATTCGATCTGCGAATCCCGCTGGACACCGCCGAACAGGAGGTACAGGCCGCGATCAATGCCGCCTATACGTTCCTGCCCGCCGACCTTCCGGCGCCGCCCACCTACAGCAAGGTCAATCCCGCCGATCCTCCGGTGATCGCACTGGCGATCACCTCCCCGGTGCTTCCGATTCCGGCGGTCGAAGATCTCGCCGACACGCGGGTGGCGCAAAAAATCTCGCAGATCGCGGGGGTCGGACTGGTGACCATCGGCGGCGGCGGGAAGCCGGCGGTGCGCGTCGCGGTCGACCCACGGGCGCTGGCCGCGGCGGGACTTTCGCTCGAGGACGTGCGCAACGCCATCGCATCGCAAAACGTCAACCTCGCCAAAGGGGGATTTGACGGCCCGCTGCGTTCCACCACCATCTCGACCAACGACCAGCTTCGGTCCGCGGCCGACTACCGCGCAATGGTCATCGCCTACCGCAACGGCGCAGCCATCCGCCTTTCCGACGTGGCCGGCGTCACCGACGGCGCCGAAGACATCCGCCTCGCGGCGTGGGCCGGCGACACCCCGGCGATCGTGCTCGACGTCCAGCGCCAGCCGGGCGCCAACGTGATCGAGGTTGCGGATCGGATCCGGGCGATGCTGCCACAGCTGCGCGCGTCACTCCCGGCGTCGGTCCGGATCGTTCCGCTCACCGATCGAACCATCACCATCCGCGCCTCGGTACGCGACGTGCAGATCGAACTCGTCCTGGCGATCGCGCTGGTGGTCCTGGCGATATTCCTGTTCCTTCGCAGCACCGCGGCGACGATCATTCCGGGCGTCGCGGTGCCGCTCTCGATCGCCGGAACCTTCGGAGTCATGTACCTCGCGGGATTCGGCATCAACAACCTGACGCTGATGGCCCTGACGATCGCGACGGGCTTTGTGGTCGACGATGCCATCGTCATGATCGAAAACATCGCCCGACACATCGAAGAGGGTGAAACGCCGATGCAGGCCGCGCTCAAGGGTGCCGGCCAGATCGGTTTCACGATCATCTCGCTCACGGTATCGCTGATCGCCGTGCTGATCCCCCTCCTGTTCATGCGCGATGTCCTGGGCCGCCTCTTCCGGGAGTTCGCGATCACCCTCGCGGTGGCCATCCTCATCTCGGCCGCGGTATCGCTCACGCTCACGCCGATGATGAGCGCGCGACTGCTCCGCGCCCGGTCCCCGGATCCGGGGACGGCGATCCAGCGCGGCTTCGCCCGGGCCTTCGACCGCCTTCTCGCGGCATACAAGCGGTCGTTGATCCAGGTGCTCGCGCATCCGGGGGCGACCCTTGCGGTCGCCGGCGGCACCCTGCTGCTGGCCGTCGCCCTGTATGCCTCGGCTCCGAAAGGATTGCTGCCGACGCAGGACACCGGCGCGATCCAGGCCATCACCGTGGCGCCGCAATCGGTTTCGTTCCCGGCGATGGAAGCGCGTCAACGCGCTCTGGCATCCGTCCTCCTGGCCGACCCCGCGGTCGCCTCGGCATCCTCCCTGGTCGGCATCGACGGCATCAATCCGACGCTCAACAGCGGCCGCATCCTCATCAACCTCAAGGACCGCAGTGCCCGCGACGACATCGCAGCGATCCTCGCACGCCTGCGACAGCGCGCGGCGCAAATCACCGGAATCCGCGCGTACCTGCAGCCGGTCCAGGACTTGACCCTCGAGGACCGCATCGCGCGCGCGCAATACCAATTGTCCCTCGACGCCCCCCACGCCTCGCAACTGCGGGACTGGGTCCCGAAGCTGGTCCAGCGCCTGCGCGCGCTGCCCGAACTCCAGGACGTCAGCGACGACAGCGCGGACCGCGGACCGCTCGCCTACGTCCAGGTGGACCGAGACTCGGCATCCCGCCTCGGGGTGACCTTGTCGGCCGTCGACAACGTCCTGTACGACGCGTTCGGCCAGCGGCTCGTATCCACCATCTACACCCAATCGAACCAGTACCGGGTGGTACTCGATGCCAACCCGCCGTCCCGCGAAGGCGGCGGCGACCCGATCCAGCTCGACCGCCTGTACGTCGCGAACGCCGCCGGCCAGCCGACTCCGATCTCCGCCATCGCCCGTGTCGTCCGGCGCACGACGCCCCTGGTGATGGTGCACCTGGGCCAGTTTCCCGCAGCCGACGTATCGTTCAATCTCCGGCCCGGCGTGTCCCTCGACAAGGCGATCGCCGCGATCGAACGTGCGCGGCGCAGCCTGGGGATGCCGTTGAGCATCCACCTTCAGTTCCAGGGAGCGGCGCAGGCGTTCCGCGGCGCCCTGGGCTCCGAGCGCCTGCTGATCATCGCTGCGGTGATCACCATGTATCTGGTCCTGGGCATCCTTTATGAAAGCTTCCTGCACCCGGTAACCATTCTTTCGACCTTGCCGTCGGCGGGAATCGGCGCCTTGCTTGCCCTGCGTTTTTCCGGGTCGGATCTCGACATCATCGCCGTCATCGGCATCATCCTGCTGATCGGGATCGTCAAGAAGAACGCCATCCTGATGATCGACTTCGCGCTGGAAGCCCAGCGCAAGCACGGCAGGAGTCCGCCCGAGGCGATCCTCGAAGCCTGTCTTCTGCGGTTTCGGCCGATCATGATGACCACCGCGGCGGCCCTGTTCGGCGCACTGCCGCTCATGCTCGGAACCGGCGTCGGATCCGAACTTCGACACCCCCTCGGGCTGACCATCGTAGGAGGGCTTCTGGTCAGCCAGGTCCTGACGCTGTACACGACGCCGGTGATCTATCTCACCTTCGAGCGCATGGCACAACGCGGGCGAAGGATGCGATGAATCTGTCCGCCCCATTCATCGCCCGGCCGGTCGCCACGACGCTGATCACGATCGCGATCGGCCTCGCGGGATTCCTCGGGCTCGAGACCATTCCGGTTTCCCCGTTGCCGCAGATCGACTTCCCGACGATCCTGGTCCAGGCGGTATTGCCGGGCGCGAGCCCCGAAACGATGGCATCCACCGTTGCCACACCGCTGGAACACAGCCTTGGACTGATCGCCGGCGTGGACGAGATGACGTCCGTCAACTCGCTCGGCATGACGCGCATCAGCCTGCAATTCGACCTGAACCGGGACATCGACGGCGCCGCGCGGGACGTCCAGGCGGCGATCAACGCCGCGCGTGCGGTGCTCCCGCCCATGCCGATCAATCCGAAGTACTGGAAGGTCAACCCGGCCAATGCGCCGGTGATGATCCTTTCGCTGACCTCCCGCAGCATGACGCGCGGCCAGATGTACGACGCCGCGTCGACCGTCCTCGCGCAGCGGATCGCCCAGGTGTCCGGGGTAGGCCAGGTGCGGATCAATGGCAGCGCCCTTCCGGCCGTGCGCATCGACGTGGACATCGAAAAGCTCGCGCGCATGGGGATTTCCCTCGAATCGCTTCATGCCGCGGTTGCCGCGGCGAACGCCGACAGCCCGAAGGGCATCGTCGAGACCGGCGGCCGATCGTGGCTGATCGGCGCCAACGACCAGACGACCACCGCCGCGGCGTATCGCCGATTGATCATTGCAACCCGAAACGGCGCGCCGGTGCGGATCGGCGACGTGGCAACGGTGCACGATTCGGTCGAAAACATCCGCAATGCCGGCGCCACCAACGGCAATCCATCGGTTCTCCTTCTGATCTACCGGCAACCCGGCGCCAACATCCTCGACACCGTCGGTCGCGTCAACGCCCTGCTTCCGCGCCTTCGAGCCTCGATCCCGTCGGCCATCGAACTGAACGTCGACATGGACCGGACCTCGACCATCCGGTCCTCCCTGCACGAGGCAGGCCGATCGCTGGTGCTCGCCGTACTGCTGGTGATCCTCGTCGTCTTCGCATTCCTCCGCAACGCCCGGGCAATCTGGATTCCCGCAGTGGCGATTCCGATTTCCCTCGTCGGATCGTTCGCCGCGATGAAACTCCTGGGCTACAGCCTGAACAATCTGACGCTCATGGCGTTGGCCATCGCGACCGGCTTCGTCGTCGACGACGTGATCGTCGTACTCGAAAACATCGTGCGGAACCTCGAGGAACTTCCGCGGGACGACGCGGGCAACAGATCTACCGCCCCGTTGCGCCGCGATGCCATTCATCGGGCAGCCTTGCGCGGGGTGCAAAAGGTCGGGTTCACCGTCGTATCGATGAGCCTGTCGCTCATCGCCGTCTTCATTCCCATCCTGGCGATGCACGGGCTGATCGGCCGGATCTTCCGGGAATTCGCGGTCACCTTGTCGGTCGCCGTCCTGATTTCCCTGGCGGTCTCGCTGACCACGACACCGATGCTGTGCGCGGTGCTGCTGCGCCGGAGACCGGCCGAAGACGATCCCCACCGGCCGTTGCGGAGTGGGGCCGAAGGAATTTCCCGGATGCGCGACGCATGGGTCGAGTGGTCGCGCGCTGCGACGCGTGCCACCCGGACGGTCGGAGTCCGAGTCCTGAACGCCTACGAGCGGTCGCTCAACGTCGTCCTGCGCCACCCCCGGATCACCCTGGCGATTCTCGCCGCAACGATTGCCGCCAACATCTCGCTCTACGTTGCCATTCCCAAGGGATTCCTCCCTGCCGAGGACATCGGGCTGATCAAGGGAAAAATCCAGGGCGATCAGAGCATCTCGTTCCAGTCGATGACCCACAAGCTCAACCGGTTCATGGAAATCGTCCAGTCCGATCCGGCGGTGGCGCGCGTCAACGGATTCACCGGCGGCGATCAGGCGAACAGCGGATTCCTGTTTGCCATCCTCAAGCCGTTCCGCGAACGGGGCGGAATTGCCCCCGAGGCCGTCATCGAACGCCTGCGGAAGCGGCTTGCGAACGTCTCCGGCGCGACGCTGTACCTGCAGCCCGCGCGGGATCTGCATTTCGGCGGGAGGCCGAGCAATGCGGAGTATCAGTACACGCTGGAAAGCGACGATCTCGACGACTTGCAGACCTGGGGGGCGCGAATCGAGCATGCGCTGTCCCGGATGCCGGAACTCGTCGACGTCAATTCCGATGCCCAGGATCGTGGATTGGGGACGGCGATCACCGTCGATCGGGCGTCGCTTTCCCGCCTCGGGCTGACGATGAACCAGGTCGACACGACGCTCGACGATGCGTTCGGTCAACGACAGGTATCGACGATCTTCGCACCGCGCAATCAATATCACGTCATCGAGGAAGCCGACCCGCGATTCCTGCAGGGCTCCGAGTCGCTCGTCGCCCTCAACCTGGTCGGCCCTGCGGGGTCGCCGATTCCGCTGCAGGCCTTCGCTCGCTGGGAAACCCGAAACGCCCCGCTGGTGGTCAATCATCAGGGATCGTTCATGGCGACGACCATATCGTTCAATCTTGCGCCGGGGGTTTCTCTCGGAACCGCCGCCGCCGCGATCGACCGCACCATGGCCCGCATCGGCGTCCCGGCGACGATCCACGGCGGATTCCAGGGCACCGCGAAGCTCTTCCGGAGTTCCCTCGCCGCCGAGCCATGGCTGATCGTGGTGGCGTTGCTCGCGGTGTACATCGTCCTTGGAATCCTCTATGAAAGCCTGACCCATCCGATCACCATCCTCTCGACGCTTCCGTCGGCGAGCATCGGCGCAGTGCTGGCGATGATGGTCTTTCGCATCCCGATGACCGTGATCGCCTTCATCGGCGTGATCCTGCTGATCGGCATCGTCATGAAGAACGCCATCATGATGGTCGACGTGGCGATCGATCTCGAGCGGCGCGACCGCCTCGACCCGCGTGAAGCGATCCGGCGCGCCTGCCTCCACCGCCTGCGCCCGATCATGATGACCACCGCCGCCGCCATGTTCGGCGCCATGCCCCTTGCGCTGGGAAACGGCGACGGAGCGGAGTTGCGCCAGCCGCTCGGAATCGCCATCGTCGGCGGGCTGCTCTTCAGCCAGTTGCTCACCCTGTACACGACCCCGGTGGTCTATCTGACCCTGGACCAGGTGCGGATCCGCCTTCTGCGCCTTTGGCATGGGAACCCCGCGTTTTCGGAACCCGGCCGGACTCCGGGTGCGTGACCAATCCATGCGTGCAAGGCACCAAGCGATGAGACGACTTCTTTCCCCCACTATCCTCGTGTCGACGAGCCTGCTCGCGTCCGCGTGCACGGTCGGCCCCGACTACGTGCGGCCCACGATGGCAATTCCGAAAACCTACAAGGAAGCGCCACCGGGCTGGCGACTTGCGCAGCCCGCCGACCGGTCCCGACGGGGGCGATGGTGGGAAATGTTCCACGACCCCGACCTCGACCGCCTGGAGGAGCAGGCGGCCCAAACAAACCAGAGCATCGTCGCGGCGGATGCCCACTACCGGCAGGCGCTTGCCGTCGTCGACCAGAACGTCGCGTCGCTGTTTCCGATCGTTTCCACACGCGCATACGGGCAACGGCTTGCCAACCCGGCGATCGGCGTTCCACTGGCGCCGAAGACCTACCGCTCGGCCTCGGTATCCGCCTCGTGGGTACCCGACCTCTGGGGAGCGGTCCGGCGCAGCATCGAGGAAGCCCGGGCCAACGCCGAATCGAGCGCCGACAACCTCGGCGCCGCCATGCTGAGTCTGCAGGCAACCCTGGCAACCGACTATTTCGCGCTACGGATCGCGGACGAACAACAACGGCTGCTCCACGAGGCCGTGCACGCCGACCGCCGATTGTTGCAAATCGCGCAGCACCGATACCGGGGCGGAGTCGCGGCACGTGTCGACGTCGCCGAGGCCCAGGTACTGCTCGCGGAAGCGAGCACGCAAGCCATCGACGTGGGCATCCAGCGCGCACAACTGGAACACGCGATCGCCGTGCTGACCGGAAAGGCGCCATCCGAGTTTGCCATCGCCCCGCGCCCGATGATCGTGCCGGCCCCGCCCGCGATCCCGCCGGAAATCCCCGGAGCGCTGCTGCAACGACGCCCGGACGTGGCAAGCGCCGAGCGGCTTGCCGCAGCGGCCAATGCGCAGATCGGCGTCGCCCAGGCGGCGTTCTTCCCCACCGTGACCCTGTCGGCCCGCGGGGGATACCGTTCCCCCAGCAACCTGAGCCTCTTCGCGATTCCGGCCCGGTTCTGGACACTCGGCCCGGCCCTTGCGGAAACGATCTTCGACGGCGGCGCGCGCACCGCCGTGAAACAGCAGGCCATCGACAGCTACGAAGCCGCCGTCGCAACCTATCGGCAGACGGTGTTGTCGGCCCTGCAAAACGTCGAGGACGCATTGGTCGCGCAGCGCGTACTCCGGGAGGAATCGGTCATGGAAGGCACCGCGGTCGACGATGCCGTGGATACGCTGCGGATGACCACCAATCAGTACCGCGGCGGCACGGCGGGTTATCGGGACGTGCTCGCCGCCCGGACGGCCATGCTCGCGAATCGGATCACGGCGCTGAACATCCGGGGCCGGCGACTTGCGGCATCGGTCGAACTCGTCGCCGCGCTCGGCGGCGATTGGCACCGCCCCGCGGACAAACCACAATCGCAGCAACCGTGACCGGTTCCCCCGGGGGACCGCCCGAGAACCTCTTCGCGGTGGTCTGTTGGAACGCACCTCCCGGGATCATCGCAGGCCCATCGCGGCCCGATACACCTCCACATAACGCTGGGCGCTCGCCGCCCAACTGAAATCGCGCGCCATCGCGGCGCGCTGCATCGTCCGCCATGCCGCGGGGTCCCGGTACTGCGCGATCGCGCGGCCGACCGCTTCGGCCAGGGCATCCGCCGTCGGCGGATGGAACACGAACCCGGTGGCGCTGCCGTCGGCCAGCGTCTCCGGGGTGCAATCGGTCACCGAGTCCGCGAGTCCGCCGGTGCGGCAGACGATCGGCAAGGCGCCGTAGCGCTGGCTGTACATCTGGTTCATGCCGCAGGGCTCGAAGCGCGAGGGCATGAGGAACATGTCCGAACCCGCTTCGATCCGATGGGCGACGCGCTCGTCGAATGCGATCCGCACCGCGACCCGATCCGGATACCGCTGCGCAAGCGCCTGCAACCGCGCCTCGATCGCCGCGTCTCCCGTGCCCTGCAGCACGATCTGCGCGCCAGTCGCCAGGATCGCTTCGGCCGCCTCGACGATCAAGTCGAACCCCTTCTGGGCGACCACACGGCCGACGGTTCCCAGTACCGGAACGCCTTCGTCGACGGGCAGGCCGAGTTCCGCCTGCAGCGCGCGCTTGTTCGCCGCCTTTCCCGCCACCACCGTATCGGCGTCGTAATGCTGCGCAAGGTATGGGTCGGTCGCCGGATTCCAGTACGCCGTATCGATTCCGTTCAAGATCCCGTGGAGCGCCGACCCGCGCATCGACAGCAGGCCCTGCAAACCGAACCCGAGCGCCTCGCCGCGGATCTCCTGGGCGTACGTCGGACTTACGGTGGTGATCGCGTTGGCGCAGGCGAGGCCGCCCTTGAGAAACGAAATCTGCCCGTAATACTCCGCGCGATCGATCGAAACGCTCTCGGGCGCGAGCCCGAGCGCTGCGGCCCGCGTCATCGGGAACAGGCCTTGATACGCAAGGTTGTGGACGGTCATCACGCTCGCGGCGTGGGTCGCGCGCTCCTGCGCGAGGTACACCGGCGCCAGCGCCGATTGCCAATCGTTGCAATGGATGACGTCCGCCCGCCACCGCGACGATGCCGACGACGCCAGCGGGCTCGCATCCGTCCCCAGCAGCGCCGCGACCCACGACAGCAGGCCGAAGCGCAGGTCGTTGTCGGGCCAGTCCTTGCCGTCGGCACCAAGGTACGGGTTTCCGGGACGATCGTACAGCGCCGGACAGTCGACGAGCAGCATCGGGGGGGAATGCGTTCCATCGGGACCGGCATCGGCCGGCACCCGGAGCAGGCGCGCCGGCGGCAACGCGCCCATCGGAAGGATGTCGGCGACGGCCCGCGGCGTCACGGCCAGCGCGCGCACGAGTGCGGGATAGGCCGGCACCAGGACGCGCACGTCGACGCCGAGTTCGGCCAATGCATTCGGCAGCGCTCCGGCGACGTCGGCAAGGCCGCCGGTCTTGATCCACGGCGCGATTTCGGAGGCGACGAACAGGACCTTCGGGTGAAATCTTTTTGACATGGCCGTCATTCGTGTTCAAGAGACTGCGATTGCCCCGCTATCGAACCCACTTTCCGGTTAGGATAACAGCCAACCGGGACACCGAGATCCCGAAGGAGAAACGCTGTGACGGACACCGCAGGATTTCCGGACAAAGCAGTGCAAGGACAGAGCGCATATGACATCGAGCCGCCGACGGGAGTACGGCTTTCCCGGACGACGATGGCGATGATCCTCGCCGGGGGGCGCGGCTCCCGCCTCGGTCGCCTCACCGACTGGCGCGCCAAGCCGGCGGTTCCCTTTGCGGGCAAGTTCCGCATCATCGACTTCCCGCTGTCCAACTGTGTCAACTCGGGCATCCGCCGGATCGGCGTGTGCACCCAATACAAGGCCCAGAGCCTGATCCGCCACGTGCAGCGCGGCTGGTCGTTCCTCGATGGGCGCTTTCACGAATTCGTCGAGCTGCTGCCGGCACAGCAAAACATCAGCAGCGATTGGTACAAGGGTACGGCCGATGCGGTGTACCAGAATCTCTCGCTGCTGCGCGAGCATGCGCCCGAACTCGTCCTCGTGCTCGCGGCCGATCACGTCTACAAGATGGACTACAACCGCCTGCTGCACGACCACGTCGCGAAGTACGCCGACATCACCGTTGCATGCGTCGAGGTGCCGGTGGAAGAGGCGCGCGCCTTCGGCGTGATGGCGGTCGACGAGGAGATGCGCGTCACGGCGTTCCATGAGAAGCCGGAGCATCCGGCATCCATTCCCGGACGGCCGGGGACGGCCCTGGCCAGCATGGGCATCTACGTGTTCAACTCCGAATTCCTCTACGAACAGCTCACGCGCGACAGCATGGACCACCGTTCGTCGCACGACTTCGGCAAGGACATCATCCCGCACATCCTGGAACGCGGATACCGCGTGCAGGCGCACCGGTTCTCGGACAGCTGCGTGAACATGAACGACGGTCGCCCCTACTGGCGCGACGTCGGGACGCTCGACGCGTACTGGGAAGCCAACATGGAACTCACCCGCGTGACGCCTGACCTCAACCTCTACGACCGCAACTGGCCCATCTGGACCTACCAGGAGCAGCTTCCCCCCGCGAAATTCGTGTTCGACGACGAAGGCCGGCGCGGCGCCGCCATCGATTCGCTGGTATCGGGCGGCTGCATCATGAGCGGCTCGACCGTGAAGCGATCCTTGCTGTTCTCCAATGTCTACGTCCACAGTTATGCCCACGTCGAGGATTCGGTCGTGCTTCCGGATGTCGAAATCGGCCGCAACGTCGTGCTCAAGCGCGCCATCATCGAACGCGGCTGCCGCCTTCCGGAAGGATTGCAGGTCGGCGTGAATCCCGAGCAGGACCGCGAGCGATTCGAAGTCACCAGCAACGGCATCACGCTCGTCGTGCCCGAGATGCTGGGTGGTCCGTCCGTCGTAACCGATTGAACAAGAACGAACCGGCATGGCGCATCCCGCTTCCCGACCCGCAAGGACCGATCCGGCACCGCCCGGTCCCGGCGTCGACTTCATCCTGCTCTGGCACATGCACCAACCGGACTACCGGGAGCAGGCCGGAGGCGAATTCCGGCTGCCCTGGGTGTATCTGCATGCGCTCAAGGACTACTCGGACATGGCATGGCACCTGGAACGGAACCCGGCGATGCGCGCGGTGGTCAACTTCGTTCCGGTTCTGCTCGACCAGATCGAGGATTACTGCGACCAGTTCGCCACCGGCACGCTGCGCGATCCGCTGTTGCGTCTGCTGGCCCGCAGCGACGACACCCCGCTCTCGCGCGCCGAGCACGCGCACGCGCTCGAACAGTGTTTCCGGGCCAACCACGAGCACCTGATCGCGCCGTTTCCTGCGTACAACCGCCTCCACGAGATCTTCCACTGCCTGGACGAGGAAGGCGCCGATGCGACCCGGTACCTCTCCGACCAGTACATCTACGAGCTCGTCACCTGGTACCACCTTGCATGGACCGGTGAAGGGCTGCGGCGCGATTCTCAACTCGTTGCGCAATTGATGGCCAAGGGCACGCAGTTCACGCCCGAAGACCGCGCTGCGCTGTTGCAGGTGGTCGCGGAAACCATCCGCGACATCGTCCCCCGCTATCGTCGCCTGGAAGAACGGGGCCAGATCGAAATCTCGACCACCCCGCACGGCCATCCGCTCGCACCGCTGATGATCGATTTCCAGTGCGCGAAGGAGGCACTGCCCGACATCACGTTGCCGCATGCCGAGCGCTACCCCGGTGGCCGCGGGCGCGTCAATGCCCACATCGAATTGGCGCGGGAGGATCACCAACGCCGTTTCGGGCGCGCGCCGACGGGCATGTGGCCGGCCGAGGGCGCGCTGTCAACCCCCTTTGCGGCGCTGATCGCGGCGCACGGATTCCAGTGGGCCGCGAGCAGCGAAGCGGTATTGCGCAACAGCTTGCGGGCATCGGGGGTCCCGGATTCGGCCCTCGTCACGCCGCACTACCGTCCATACCACCTGGGACCGCTCGCCGACCCGGGCGCGCCCAAGACCGCCGGCCGTGCCAACAGCCTGACCTTGTTCTTTCGCGACGACCGCCTCTCGGATCTGATCGGCTTCGAATATGCGCGCTGGCATGGGCGCGACGCATCGGAGCACTTCGTGCGCGAAGTTGCCGCGATCGCCGACCGCGATGCGAACGGCGCCGCCTCCCAGGGCAATGTCGGCACCCGCCCCTGCGTCTGCGTGATGCTCGACGGCGAGAACGCCTGGGAGTACTACCCGTACAACGGGTTCTACTTTCTTTCCGGCATCTACGCGGGGCTCGCGACCCATCCGCGGATCCGTCTTCTCACCTGCAGCGAAGCGGCGGCCGAGCGACACCGAACGGATGCCCCTCCCGGGGCCATCGGTGCGCTGCGCGCACTGGCCGCGGGCAGTTGGGTCTACGGCAACCTCTCGACGTGGATCGGGGCGCGTGACAAGAACACCGCATGGGATCTGCTTTGCGAAGCCAAGGTCTGCTTCGACCGGGTCATGGCCAGCAAACGGCTCGACGCGGCGCAGCGGCGGCAAGCGACCGCGCAGCTCTCGGACTGCGAGAGCTCGGACTGGTTCTGGTGGCTGGGCGACAACAACCCGGCGCCGTCGGTGGCATCGTTCGAGGCGATGTTCCGCGCCAAGCTCGCGCGCCTCTATGAACTGTTGCGCCTTCCCGTTCCCGAGCAGCTGTCGATTCCCTTCCACCATGGCGACGGCAGCGCGGAGCACGGCGGGACGATGAAGCGCGTCACGTAGAAACAGCCTCTCCAAAGCGCCCACCCTCGCCCCGGCCCTCTCCCGCGTAGCGGGAGAGGGGGAACATCGCTACCCGCTACTCCAAAAGCGGTCTGCCGCGCAGCCTCCTAGGTCGAACGCGCCGCCGTCAACCGCCTGGCCAGTTCGGCAAACCGCGCATCGCCGTTCCAGTCTTCGAGATCGACCGGCAGCTTGCGTCGCCAGTTCGGCACCTCGTCGACGGTACCAGGCAGATTCGCCTGCTCGCGACATCCGAGCACGTCCTCGGCCTGGACGACCTGCATGCGTGCGGGCGCGCGGGCGAGATACTCCTGGATCGCCATCGCCAACTCCGACGTCATGTGTTCCGGAGCGAACGGATCGGGCGATGCGCCCTCGGGCAACAGGCCCTCGCGCTGCAGGGCCCACAACAACTGCGTGCGCTCTTCCTTGCGCGCGGCAAACAGCCGCTCGCGCATGGCGTCACTCGGGAAGAGGTCCAGATGCGCGCGAATCTCCAGATCGACGCCATCCCAGAACCCGGCGAGGGTCGCGAGATCGTGCGTCGTCGCGGTGACCAGCGAGTCGGCAGGAAACTCCGCCGGCGACACATAGACGTCGCCGTAGGCATCCGTATGGCGCCGCGAGAAATACAAGACGCGATACGACAGCATGCCCTTGCGCGCCATGCCGTCCCGCACCTCGTCGGGAACCGTGCCCAGATCCTCGCCGATGACCATGCAGCCGCTGCGGCGGCTCTCCAGCGCGACGATGCCGAGCAGATCCTCGAACGGATACGCGACGTATCCCCCCGCCTCCGGCGTACCGCCGCGGGGTACCCAGAAAAGCCGCGCAAGTCCCATGACGTGATCGATGCGCAGCGCGCCGGCGCGGCGCATGTTGGCGCGCAGCACGGCGATGAACGGTGCGTACCCCCGCTCGCGCATGGCGTCCGGCAGCATCGGCGGCAAACCCCAATCCTGGCCGCGCAGATTGAAGTCGTCGGGCGGACAGCCGGCCGATGCTTCGCAGGCGTAGAGATCGCGCTCGGCCCACACGTCGGCGCCGCCGAGATCGACCGACACGGCGAGATCACAGTACAGGCCGACGCCCATGCCGCATTCCTGCACCACCCCCTGGACCCGGGCAAGCTGTAGGTCGGCCTGCCACTGCAAATATTCGAAAAATTCGACCCGTTCGGCATGGTCCTGCGCGAACTCGAGCACCGCGTGGGAGCCCGGATCGCGATATGCCTCCGGCCACTGCGTCCAGCCGGACGTATTGGCGTCGAGCCGACGAAAATGCTCCTGCAGGGTTTCGTACAACGCGTAGCGGCGCAGCGCGAGCCCGCCGGACTGCTGGAATTCGCGGAAGGCGACGCCGCGGGGGGTCGCGGCGCCAAGACCCTCGCTTGCGCCTTCTCCCGCATGCGCGAGCGGGGAAAGGGCGACGCTTCCGTTCCCGCGCCTGCGTTGCGGGCGCGGGGACGCCGCCAGATGCTTGCGGCGGAAATGATCGTAGAGTTTCTCCAGCACCGGCAGCTTTGCCGCCGCGACGCCGATGTAATCCACCAGTTCCGCGGCGCGCAATTCGGCAACCCGCTTCTGGAACGCCTGCGATGCGACATGGCGACGCACCGCTGCCGATTCGGAGAAATCCGCCACCGCCTCGACGTCGATGTAGAACACATCGAGGAACCGCCGCGAGGACGGCGAATACGGACTCGCGTGCGCCGGATTGTCCGGATGCAAGGCATGCAGGGGATTCAATCCGACGAAACCCGCTCCGTGTCGCGACGCCAGCCGCACCAGGTTCTCGAGGTCGGTGAAGTCCCCCATCCCCCAGTTGCGCCGAGAACGCAGGGCATAGAGTTGCACCGCCCATCCCCAGACCCGCCCGCCGTCTTGAACGGCAGGAGGAAGATGGCAGCGGGCGGGGGCGATCACCAGTTGCATGGTGCATCGCTTGGACTCGCCGCAGTACACCGTGACGCGGTGGTATCCCGGAGGCAGAACCGGCAGATCGATGCGCGACTCCGCGCCATCGTCGGTGGGTCGACAAGTGCCGACGTGGTTGCGATCGCACTCTTCCTGCAACTCCCAATGCCAGGTCTCGGCGCCGACCTGCGCGGCGATCGGGATGCTTGCCGGCTGCGCGTCTTCCCCGAGCACCAGGACCGGCGGCAGCGGAATGGCCTCCTCCGCTTCATCCTGCCCCGGGAGTCCTGCCAACACGGCAGCCTGCGCCGCCCCGGGCTCATCCACCGCCACCCCCATGGCATGCAGCAGAGCCCGCAGGCCCGCTTCCGGAACCTCGCGGCGCGCGCCCCAGATGTCGTAGTAAAAAAGAGCAATGCCGTGCTGTTCGCACAGCGCTGCGAGCGCCGCGCGCTCCGCCCCCGGACCTGCCATGCCCTCTTCCGGCGCGAACGCCGGACCTTGCGCCGCAACAGTGGTCAATCGCCCTCCACGATGTAGAAAAACCGGTCTCGAAACGCCCCCGGGTCCATTGCGCATTGCCCGGCCAGTGCGGCCAGGCGTGCCGAATCGGAAAAGTCCTCCCGCTCCAGCCGAGTCATGTATTGGCGCGCGACCGCGTATCGCAGGGAAGCCATGTCCACCGTGCGCACGCGCGTTCGCCCCGTTGCCGGATCGATCATGGTCGAAAACGGGATCGGGACAAAGCGGCCTTCCTGTACGGAAACCATCGCCCCCGAACCGCCGTCGAGCAGAAACTGCGCGGCGCAATAGCCGAGATCGCGGGTGTATTCAATATCGAACGGGATCGGATCGGCGCAGCGCAATTCGTAGCCGATGTCCTTGGAGACGATGCCGGTCGGGATGCCGAGCGCGCGCAGGCGCTCTTCCACCACCTTGCGCACGCCGCGACCGAGATCGATCTCCGCCAGGCGGATGTGGCCGTGCTCGTCATGCTCCACGGGACCGAGGCGATGCAACTCGCCTTCCGGAATGGTTTCGGCAACGCCTTCCGCGAGCACCGCAAGCCCATGCCGGCCACCCTGCGCCCGGCGCTTGACGATCGCGCCGACGAGGGTGTCGGCAATGCGGTCGAGGCTGCCCTTGCCGGCAGCGAACTCTTCGGGGATCAGGGTCAGTGCCGCGCCCGCCGCCTTGCCGATGCTCAGTGCGAGCGAACCGGCCTTGCGGCCCATCGCGATGACGACGTACCAGCGACCGGTGGTGCGCGCGTCGGCCATGAGGTTGCGAACGAGTTCAACACCGAGATGACGCGCCGTCTGGAAGCCGAAGGTGTTGATGTGCGGCGGCAGATCCAGATCGTCGTCGATGGTCTTGGGCACGTGCGCAACCCGCAACTGCGCACCCGCACGCTCGGCCACCTTCATCGCCGAAAAAGCGGTGTCGTCGCCGCCGATGGTGATGAGCCGGTTGACGCCCAGGCCGGCCAGTGTCTGCACGACCCGCTCGAGGTCCTCGGCCCGCTTGGTGGGGTTGGCGCGCGAGGTTCCCAGAACGGCTCCGCCCCGGACGTGGATGCCGCGGATGTCGGCACCCGACAGGAAAAACGCCGCTTCCGTCCGGCCCTGCATGAGTTCGGAGAACCCGTTGCGCACGCCGAGGACCTGCCCGCCCGCCAACTGAACCCGCAGGACGGCGGCCGCAATGACGCTATTGATCCCCGGCGCGGGCCCGCCGCCGACGAGGATTGCGAACTTTCCGGGGTCTGCTGCCATTCCTGCCTCCGTGTCCGATTATTGCCCGACCGCCAACCGGATCCCCGTCCCCTCCCCAGGAATGCGGGAGGGGAATCGACCCGTTCAACCCTCCGGTTTGAGGAATACCGCCGCGAGCGGCGGCAACATCAGTTCGACGCTGTCGGGCTGCCCATGCAGGGGAACCCCCCGCGCGTTGACCCACCCAAAATTGCCCAGGCCGCTGCCGCCGTAGGTCTGCGCGTCGCTGTTGAGCAGCTCCCGCCAGCGTCCGCCGCGGGGAACGCCGACGCGATGCGCATGCCGCGGCACCGGCGTGAGATTGCAGACCACGAGCAGCGGCGCGCCGTCGCGCCCGCGACGGAGGAACGCCAACCAACTCGTCTCGGAATCGTCGCAGGAAATCCACTGGAACCCGCTGGCATCGAAATCGACCTGGTGCAAGGCCGGTTCGCTGCGCAGCAGGCGGTTGCAGTCGCGCACCCAGCGCTGCACGCCCGCATGCTCGCCGTACTGCAGCAGGTGCCAGGCAAGGCTTTCCTCGTGCGACCACTCGCTCGTCTGACCGAATTCGCCGCCCATGAAAAGCAGCTTCTTTCCCGGATGCCCGCACAGGTAGCCGAACAGCAGCCGCAGGTTGGCGAATCGCTGCCACGCATCGCCCGGCATCCGGCCGATCAGCGAACCTTTGCCGTGGACCACCTCGTCGTGGGACAGCGGCAGCACGAAATTCTCGAAGAACGCATACCAGATCGAAAACGTGATCCGGTCATGGTGGTACCGTCGGTGCACGGGGTCGTTGCGGAAATAATCCAGGGTGTCGTGCATCCACCCCATGTTCCATTTCAGGCCGAACCCCAGGCCGCCGAGATAGACCGGCCGCGACACCATGGGCCAGGACGTCGACTCCTCCGCGATGGTCTGGGTATCGGGGTGGTCGCGATAGACCGCGAGGTTGAGCATGCGCAGGAATTCGATCGCATCGAGGTTTTCCTTGCCGCCGTAGCGGTTGGGAATCCATTCGCCTTCCTTGCGGCCATAGTCGAGGTAGAGCATCGAGGCCACGGCATCGACGCGCAGGCCGTCGACGTGATAGCGGTCGAGCCAGAACAGCGCGCTCGACAGCAGAAAGGCGCGCACTTCATGCCGGCCGTAGTTGAAGATGTGGCTCGTCCATTCCGGATGGAAGCCCTGGCGCGGATCGGAGTGTTCGTAGAGATGCGTGCCATCGAACCGCGCCAGGCCGTGATCGTCCCCGGGAAAATGGGACGGGACCCAGTCCAGGATCACCCCGATGCCGTGCTGGTGCAGCACGTCGATCAGGTACATCAGATCCTGCGGCGTGCCATACCGGGCCGTCGGCGCGAAATACCCGGTCGTCTGATAGCCCCAGGAACCGTAGAACGGATGCTCGGTGATGGGCAACAACTCCACATGGGTGAATCCCATCTCGACCACGTATTCGGCGAGCGGCTGTGCGATCTCGCGGTAGGTGAGCGAACGGTTCCCCTCCTCCGGCACGCGCCGCCAGGAGCCGAGGTGCACCTCGTAGATGCTCATCGGCGCGTCGAGGGCATTGGCGCGGGCGCGCTCACGCATCCAGTGGCAATCGCCCCAGGTGTAGTCCAGGCTCCAGACCCGCGAACCGGTGGCCGCCGGCGTTTCGGAATAGAACGCGAACGGATCGGCCTTGGTCCGCGTCAGGCCGTGGAAATGCGAGACGATGTGGTACTTGTAGGCATCGCCATGCGCGACCCCCGGAACGAACCCTTCCCAGATGCCCGAACTGTCGTGGCGCGGCGCAAGGACGTGCGCGGCGGGGTCCCAATGGTTCCATTGGCCCATCACGGCCACCGACCGGGCATTCGGGGCCCATACGGCGAAATGGACGCCGGCAACGCCGTCGCGCACCTCGAGGTGCGCGCCCATGCGCTCATACAGGCGCGCGTGCGTGCCTTCGCGGAAAAGATAGATATCGTGGTCTGTCAGCATTGGTTTTGTGCAACCCCCCTCACCCCGGTTCGCTCCGGCAAGCAGCGCGCCAAACGAGATGCCCTGCCATCGTCAAAACGGCAACGCCGCATCGGGCTTCACCGCCAGCAGCGCCCGTCGGAAATCCTCTTCGATCCGCGCCAGCGCCGCGGGACCGTCGGCCTCGAAGCGCAGTACCACGACCGGCGTGGTGTTCGACGGGCGCGCGAGGCCGAACCCGTCGGCGTACTCGACCCGCAAGCCGTCGAGGGTGATGAATTCGACCGCGCCGGCGAAGACGTCCGGCGCCCGCGCAGCATCCTGTGCCACCGCGCGCAGCGCGTCGACCACCGCGAAATTTTCCCCTTCCGCGGTACGCAACTGCAATTCCGGGGTGCTCGTCGCATCCGGCAGCGCCTCCAGCACCGCCGAGGGATCGGCTTCGCGGCTCAGGATCTCCAGCAGGCGCGCGCCGGCGTACATGCCGTCGTCGAAACCGTACCAGCGGTCGTTGAAGAACGTATGCCCGCTCATCTCGCCGGCGAGCGCGGCGCCGGTCTCGCGCAGCCGCGCCTTGATGAGCGAATGTCCGGTGCGCCACATCGTCGGGCGTCCGCCATGCTCCCGCACCCAGGGCGCGAGCAGCCGCGTGCACTTGACGTCGAACACCACCTCCGCGCCCGGCTTGCGCGCCAACACGTCCCGGGCGAACAGCATGAGCTGGCGATCGGGCCAGATGATCCTGCCGCCGCGGGTCACGACCCCCAGCCGGTCGCCGTCGCCGTCGAACGCGAGCCCCAGTTCGGCGCCGGTCCGCTGCACCGCGGCGATGAGGTCGCGCAGGTTCTCCGGGTGTGCCGGATCCGGATGGTGATTGGGAAAGCTGCCGTCCACCTCGCAGAAGAGTTCCGTCAGTTCGCAGCCCAACGCCTTGTAGAGCTGGGGCGCGACCGCCCCGGCAACGCCGTTGCCGCAATCGATCACCACGCGCATCGGCCGCGCCAGACGCACGTCGCCGACGATGCGATCGAGGTAGGCCTGCCGCACGTCGGCGCTGCGCAGCGCGCCCGGCTGCGCCGCGACGTGAAGCCGGCCTTCGACGATGCGCCGATGGAGCCGCTGCAAGGCCTCACCGTACATCGCCTCGCCTGCCAGCACGATCTTCAGGCCGTTGTACTCGGGGGGATTGTGGCTGCCGGTGATCGCCACGCCCGAACCGGTATTCAAGTGATAGGTTGCGAAGTACAGGGTCGGCGTCGGGACCAGACCGATGTCGACGGCGTCCACCCCGGCGCTGCGGATGCCTGCGATCAGGGCATCGCGCAGCATCGGCCCGGAGAGCCGGCCATCGCGCCCGACGGCGATTTCGCGCACGCCCCGCTCGCGGGCCTCGGATCCCAGCGCCGCGCCGATGGCCTGCACCACCTCGCGCGTGAGATTGCGGTCGACGACCCCCCGGATATCGTATGCCTTGAAAATTCCGGGATCGAGATCGTGCGCCACACCCGCTCCTATCCAATAGAATGGGTCCGAAACCCAACACCCAAAGAATACACGCTCGGCATCCCACGACCATGACGAATCCCGAAACCGCTCCATCCCCCGTATGGGAAACCATCGAAGCATGCCGCCGCTCGTTCGAGGCGCGCACCATCGATACGCTGTTCCGCGTCGAACCCGACCGCGCGCGGCGCTGGACGTTCGAGGCGCCGCACGTCCATGCCGACTGTTCGCGCAACTGGATCGATGAAGACAGCTTCGCGGCGCTGCTTGCGTGGCTCGAATCGCGGAACTTTGAAAAAAAGCGCGCCGCGCTCCTCGCCGGAGAAGCGGTGAACAACACCGAACACCGGCCGGCATGGCATACCGCGCTGCGCACGCCGCCGGACGACCCGTCGGTCGCACGCAGCCTGCACGAGGAGCAGACGCGCTTTCTCGGGTTTGCCGAGGCGCTGCGGGAGGGCCGCATCCACGGCTCGACCGGGGAGGCGATCGAAACGGTGGTGTGCATCGGCATCGGCGGCTCCGACCTGGGACCCCGCCTGATGACCGAGGCGCTCGGCCCCGCCACCGGCCCCGTTGCGGTGCACTTCGTGAGCAACCTCGATCCGGCGGAGCTCGACACCGCGCTCACCGGCGCGCGGCCCGCGGCGACGATGATCATCGCGATTTCCAAGAGCTTCACCACGCTCGAAACGCTCGAGAACGTGCGGGCCGCCCGCGAATGGCTGGGCGCGACCGATGTTGCGCTCGATCCGACGCACCACGTCGCGGCGGTCACCGCGCAACCGGAACGGGCGCGCGATTTCGGCATCCACGAAAAGCGGATCTTCTCGTTCCCGCAGTGGGTGGGCGGGCGCTATTCGCTGTGGTCCGCCTGCGGACTGCCGATCGCCATCGCGCACGGACACCGCCAGTTCCTGGAACTGCTCGCCGGCGCGTCCGAGATGGACCAGCATTTCGCCCAGGCGCCGCTCGATGCCAACCTGCCGGTGATCCTCGGCCTGCTCGGCGCGTGGTACGTGAATTTCTGGGGAGTGCGCGCCCGCGCAGTGTTCCCGTATGCCCAGCGACTGAAGAACCTGCCGCCCTACCTGCAGCAACTGGAAATGGAGAGTCTGGGCAAGCGCGTCAACCACGACGGCCGCCTGCTGACGTACGACACCGCGGCGGTGGTATGGGGCGAGGTCGGAACGACCGCGCAGCACAGCGTATTCCAGTTCCTGCATCAGGGAACGCACTGGGTCCCGATCGACTTTCTCGTCGTCGCCGAGCACGAGCAGAGCGCCGACAAGCGCCACCGGCTGCTGCACGCCTACGCGCTGGCCCAGGCCGATGCGCTGTCCCGCGGCGACAGCGTGCTGGGCGCCCAGCGTCCCACCACCCCGCACGGCGCGGCCCCGGGCGGCCGGCCCTGCAACGTCCTGTCGATCCCGAAGCTCGACGCGCGCGCGCTCGGCGCCGTGATCGCGCTCTATGAACATCGGACGTTCGTGCAAAGCGTGCTCTGGGACATCAACGCCTTCGATCAATGGGGCGTGGAAGTCGGAAAGAAGATGCTGCAGCAGCGGCTGGAGCAGGGAACGCTGCGCTGAGCCCGCCGCGGCCGCGTGCCGGCCGCGGCGCCCTCGCCTCTGCTCACCCCCGGTACAATTCGCACCCATGAGCCAGCACAAAGTTCGCAAAGCCGTTTTCCCGGTCGCCGGGTCCGGCACCCGCTTCCTTCCCGCCACCAAGGCCATGCCCAAGGAGATGCTGCCGGTGCTCGACAAGCCGCTCATCCAGTACGCGGTCGAAGAAGCGGCGGCGGCGGGCATCGAACAGATGATCTTCGTCACCGGGCGCCACAAGCGCGCCATCGAAGACCATTTCGACCGCAACCCGGAACTGGAAATGCTGCTGCAGGCGCAGGGCAAGACCAAGCTGCTCGATGCGCTGCGCACGGCCACGCCGCCGGGGGTGAACTTCGTCTTCATCCGACAGCCCGAGCCGCTTGGATTGGGTCACGCCGTCCTGTGCGCGCAATCCGTGGTCGGCGACGAACCGTTTGCGGTCATCCTTGCCGATGACTTGATCGACGCGCAGCCCGGCGTCACCGCGCAGCTCGTGCAAAGCTATGCGCGGCATGGCGCTTCGGTGCTGGGCGTGGAAGACATTCCGCTGGAAGACACGGGAAAATACGGCATCGTCGCCACCAAGTCGCTCTCGGATCGAGACGAACGCGTGACCCACATCGTCGAAAAGCCGGCGCCGGAAGAGGCGCCCTCGACGCTGGCCGTGGTCGGTCGCTACGTGCTGCGCCCGGAAATCTTCGACGAACTGACCCGCACGCAGCGCGGGCGCGGCGGCGAGATCCAACTCACCGACGCCATCGCCCGGCGCGTCTCCCAGGGCGAAGTGGTGGCGCACCGGTTTTCCGGAACGCGCTACGACTGCGGCTCGAAAGCGGGCTTCCTCGCCGCCAACATCGCGTTCGGACGCAAGCAGGGACTGATCGACTAGTGTAGTGAGTCATTAATTCGTTGAACTATATCGCCATTTCGCTGTCTCTCGTACAGTTCGGTTGGAGAGGCGAGGAAGAGATGGCGGGAAGACGGAAAGCAGAACTGGTGCTCACCGAGGCG
>JAKBZN010000039.1 GCA_021842465.1 Pseudomonadota bacterium | reverse complement strand
AGGCAGGGCAGTAGCAGCGCCCCTCCGGAGAACGGGCGCCGATTCCGGCGACGGGCGCCGCCACGAAATGGAAACGCCGGCCCTCATCGCGAAGCCGGCAACCCGCCGACCCCGTCATCGCGAGGCCGTAACCCGCCAACCTCGTCAGCGCGAGGCCCGTAACCCGCGAACCTCGTCATCGCGAGGCCCGTAACCCGCGAACCTCGTCATCGCGAGGCCCGTAACCCGCGAACCTCGTCATCGCGAGGCCCGTAACCCGCGAACCTCGTCATCGCGAGGCCCGTAGGGCCGTGGCGATCCAGAACCGGCTGGATTGCTTCGGGCTTCGCCCTCGCAATGACGGTTGTTGGACGCCAACTCGAAGCGGGACGGTTGTCGCACGCAAATCGGAAGTCGGACGGTTGTCGCATGCCAACCCGACGTTGGACGGCTGTTGCACGCCACTCCGACGTCGGACGGCTGTTGCGCGCCAACTCGAAGTCGGACGGGTTGCTGCGCACTACCCCTTCGTCGTCAGCTCGGTCGATGCCGAGGACTGCGCTTTCGGGGTTCCGAAGAAGGCCGCCAGCAGCACGCCAAGTTCGAACAGCGCCCACAGCGGCACCGCGAGCAGCATCTGCGACATCACGTCGGGGGGCGTGAAGATCGCCGCGATGATGAAGGCGCCGACGACCATGTACGGACGCACCTGGCGCAGTTTGGCCACCGTCGTCACCCCCATGCGCACCAACAACATCACCGCAATCGGCACCTCGAACGCCAGACCGAATGCAATGAACATGCGCATGACGAAGTCGAAATACTGCTCGATGTCCGGCGAGACGTTGACGGATTGCGGCGCGAAATGGGAAATGAAGTGGAACACCACGCCGAACACGACGTAGTAGCAGTACGCCATGCCTCCGAAAAACATCAACACGCTCGACACGATCACCGGTCCGGCGAGGCGCTTTTCGTGCTGGTAGAGCCCCGGCGCGACGAAGGCCCACGCTTGGTAGAGCACCCACGGCGAAGCCAGCAGGAATGCCGCGAACAAGGTGACCTTGAGCGGCACCATGAACGGGGCGATCACCCCGGTGGCAAGCAGCTTGGAACCCTCCGGCAGCGCCTTCATCATCGGCTGCGATACATAATCGAAGATGCGCTTCATGAACGGCGACAGCGCGACGAATGCGACCAGCACGCCCCCCGCCGCGCGCACCAAGCGTGCGCGCAATTCGATCAGGTGCGAGAGAAAGCCTTCTTCGGGGGGGGTGTTTTCGGGTTCCGCCATGGTCCTTCGGCCGTTCCAGTTTCCGTGTGGCCGCTAGCGGCGGATGCGCACCCGGTTGACCCGGGCGCGCGGCGCGAATTTGGTGTTGCGCCCGCCGGGGGCGACATCGGGAAGCGCAACCTGCCGCTTCAAGCGCTCGAGTTCGCGCGCGACGTCGTCGATCGTCGGGCGGGGCCGATAGCGCCGGGAAAAATGCATGGGCGGAGGCGGGGGGCCGCCGCCTCCGAGCCAGCCGGCATTGCGGCCGGACAGGGGCGACATCGCCTGCGATGCGGCATTGTTGATCTGGGCCGTGGCGTTGTGGAGTTCGGCCTGGGCGTCGGTCACCGCGCCGCGGATCGAGTCCTGGATGTTGAGCGCGTTCTGGCGCGCCTCCTCGCCCAGTTGCCGCAGCTCCGAGAGATGAATTTCGCGATCGATCTCCGAACGGACATCGGAAATGTATCCCTGCGCCTTGCCGACCCACTGACCGAAGGTGCGGGCGACGCGCGGCAAGCGCTCCGGCCCCAGCGCGACGAGTGCCACGCCGCCGATGACGAAGAGTTCTCCGAAACTAAAATCCAGCATGGGGATGCAACCGTGTGCGCAGCCGTGTGCAGTAGTCGGTCCGGAACCGGGGATTTCCCCCCTCCCCCACGTTCGCGGGAGAAGGCGGATCGAGGGTGCCGCGTCTGCGCACCCGCTTGCCCCGCCCCGCTCCCGCCGCGAACGGGAGCGCATGCGGGGAAACAACGTCCGTTACGCGCCGGTTTTTTCGCGCGCCGTCACGTCGATCGTCTGCCCGGGGGTCTGCGGCGCATTCTCCACCTTCTGCGTCGGCTGCTGCGGCGGCGCCGCCGAGGTCGTGTCGGACGTTCCTTCCTGCAACCCCTCCTTGAACCCCTTCACGGCGGAGCCGAGGTCGCGGCCGACGTTCTTGAGCTTGCTCGTCCCGAATACCAGGATGATCACCACCAGGACGATCATCCAATGCCAAATCGAAAGTGAACCCATCGCGTGTCTCCAGAGAAGCCTCAGAGGCCCCGTTTCCAAGGGCGCGGGCCGCCGAGCAAGTGCATATGGAGGTGAAATACCTCCTGCCCTCCGCCGGGTCCGTTGTTTATCGTTATCCGAAACCCGTCGTCCGCACCGTGCTCACGGGCCAGATGCGGGGCCAGAAGAAGCATTTTACCCAAGAGTTCGCCATCGCCGGGTTCGACCGTCTGCAGCGACTCGATATGCCGCTTGGGAACCAACAGCAGATGCACGGGCGCAGCGGGGTGGATGTCGTGGAAGGCGATCAGCGCCTCGTCCTCGTAGACCTTGCGGCTGGGGATCTCTCCCCGCGCAATGCGGCAGAAAATGCACGATACGTCGCTCACCGCCCCTCCCCCGATCGGGTCGCCGTCGTCATCCCGCCGCCTGCGACGCCCGACTCGGCCTCGCGTTCCCGGGCCTTGCGCAAGGCCTTTTCCTCGAGGCCGGAGGTCCCGGCTCGGCGCGCCAACTCGGCAAGCACCTGTTCCGGCCGCAGATCGTAATGGGACAGCATCACGAGGCAATGAAACCACAAATCGGCGGTTTCGGAAACGATCCGCGCCGGATCGCCGTCCTTGGCCGCCATCACGGTTTCGGTGGCTTCCTCGCCGATTTTTTTCAGGATTGCGTCGGGCGCCTTCGCCAGCAGGCGCGCGACGTACGAGCGCTCGGGATCGCTGCCGCGCCGTGCGTCGATCACGTCAGCCAACTCCGAGAGCGTATTGCGTTCTTCGTTCATGTTCCCTTTTCCCTAACGGGGCGCGGCAACCATCGTCGTTGCGAGGGCGGAGCCTGAAGCAATCCAGGCGTGCGTCCTGGATCGCCACGGCCCTGCGGGCCTCGCGATGACGGTGGAGCCACGCGGTTTCCCGACGACGGTCGAGCCGCGCGGTTTCGCGATGACGCCGGCGCCGCGCGGTTTCCCGATGACGCTGGAGCGGCGCAGTTTCCCGACGACGCTGGAGCCGCGCGGTTTCCCGACGACGCTGGAGCCGCGCGGTTTCCCGATGGCGCCGGAGTTGCGGGGCTTCGCGATGACGCTGGCGTTGCGGGCTTCGCGATGATCAGCGTACTACGAGTCCTCCGCCCGGTGGGGGGAGGCGACTGCGGCGCCCTCCGCCGAAGCGGGAACCGAATCTGCACCATAAATCGTCTCGGGATCCGCCAGAACCGGGTCGACCTCCCGCCAGACGCCGTCGTCCAGGCGGCGGTAGAAGCAGCTTGCGCGCCCGGTATGGCAGGCGATCCCGCCGACCTGTTCGACCACGTAGAGCACGGCGTCGGCGTCGCAATCGAGCCGGATTTCCCGCACGATCTGGCGGTGCCCCGACTCCTCGCCCTTGCGCCACAGGCGGCGGCGCGAACGCGAATAGTAGACCGCATGCCCCTCGGCCCGGGTTTCGGCCAACGCCGCCCGGTCGGCCCAGGCGAACATCAGGATCCGGCCGCTCACGGCATCCTGGGCGATCACCGGAACCAGACCCGCCGCATCGAACCGGACGGCGTCGAGCCAGGCGCCGTCGTCGCCAGCGGCCTTTTCGGGATCCGCGCTCATGCGCCCAGCCGCATCGGAATGCCCCGATCGGCCAGGAACCGCTTGGCGTCCGGGATGGCGTGTTCGCCGTAATGGAAGATCGAGGCCGCGAGCACCCCGTCGGCGTGGCCGATCAGGATGCCATCGGCGAGATCCTGCAACGACCCCACGCCGCCCGAGGCGATGACCGGAACCGGCACGGCGTCCGCGACGGCCGCCGTCAATGCCAGGTCGAACCCGCTGCGCGTGCCGTCCCGGTCCATGCTGGTGAGGAGGATTTCCCCCGCGCCGAGCGCCACCGCCTGGCGCGCCCATTCGACTGCATCCTTGCCGGTGGCCTTTCTGCCGCCATGGGTATAGACCTCCCAGCCTTGCGTCGGGTCGTCCCCGGATTCCCCGCCATTGCGCCGCCGCGCGTCGATCGCCGCAACGATGCACTGCGACCCGAAATGCGCCGATGTCCGCGCGAACAGGTCCGGGTCGAGCACCCCCGCGGTGTTGATCGACACCTTGTCCGCTCCCGCGTTGAGCAGCCGGCGCACATCCTCGACCTGGCGCACACCGCCCCCCACCGTGAGGGGGATGAAGACGCGCCGAGCGACCGCTTCGATCACCTCGTAGATGGTGTCGCGCTGATCGGAACTGGCGGTGATGTCGAGAAACGTCAGTTCGTCCGCCCCCTCGCCGTCATAGCGGGCGGCGATCTCGACCGGATCGCCGGCGTCGCGCAGGCCGAGGAAATTGATCCCCTTGACGACGCGGCCTCCGGCAACGTCGAGGCAGGGAATGATCCGCTTGGCGAGCACGTCAGGCGACCCGCGCCATCGCGGCCTCGAAGTCGAACTTTCCTTCATAGAGCGCGCGCCCGAGGATCACCCCCCCGATGCCCTCCTCTTCGACGGCAAGGAGCCGATCGAGGTCGGAAATGTCCGAAACGCCCCCGCTGGCCAGCACGGGGATGCGCACCGCGCGCGCCAGCGCGACGGTGGCGTCGATATTGACCCCGGTCATCATGCCGTCGCGGCCGATGTCGGTGTACAGGATCGCGTCGACGCCATAGTCTTCGAATTTCATCGCCAGGTCGATCACGTCGTGGCCGGTGAGCTTGCTCCAGCCGTCGGTCGCCACCTTGCCGTCGCGCGCGTCGAGCGCGACGATCACGTGACCGCCGAAGGCGCTGCAGGCGTCGTGCAGGAAGCCCGGGTTCTTCACCGCCGCGGTACCGATGACGACGTAGGAAACGCCGTCGTCGATGTAGCGCTCGATGATGTCCAGATCGCGCAGGCCGCCGCCAAGCTGGATCTGCACGTCCGGACCGACTTCGGCGACGATCTCGCGGATGACGCCCTCATTCACCGGTTTGCCGGAGCGCGCACCGTTCAGATCGACGATGTGCATCCGCCGCGCCCCCATGTCGACCCATTTGCGGGCCATGGAAACCGGGTCTTCGGAAAATACGGTCTCGTTGTCCATGTCGCCTTGGCGCAGGCGGACGCAACGGCCGTCCTTGAGGTCGATGGCGGGAATCAGGAGCATGGCTTGAAAATGAGGAAGGCTGAGAAAACGTCGGAAATCGCGTCGCGATGCCGGAGGAATGCGCCCGATACCGCGGCAGGACGGATCGGGCAACGGCCACCGGCATCAGCTCAACGGTTCATGGGTTCCAGGATACGAAGTTGGCGTAGAGCTGCAAACCGGCCGCGGCGCTTTTTTCGGGGTGGAACTGCGTTGCGAAAATATTATCTTGTGCAACTGCGCTGGTAAAGGTCCCACAATAATCCGTTTGTCCGGCGACAACCGCGGCATCGCTCGGGACCACATGGTAACTGTGGACGAAATAGAACCAGGCGCCATCCGGGATGCCGGCCCAGAGCGGGTGCGATCCGGACTGCCGCACCTGATTCCAGCCCATGTGGGGAATCTTGCGGCGCAGTCCCTGGGCATCGGTCGCCTCGGCGAACCGGACCACCCGCCCGCGCAGCAGACCGAGACCCGCGGTATCGCCCTCCTCCGACCAGTCGAACAGCATCTGCTCGCCGATGCAGACGCCCAGCACGGGCTTGCTGCGGGCGGCCCGCAGGACCGCCGCCTCGAGACCGGACGCGGCGAGGCTGCGCATGGCGTCGGGCATCGCCCCCTGCCCGGGCAGCACGATGCGGTCGGCGGCGTCGATCCGCGCCGGCTCGGCGGTCACGACGACCGGGGCATCGGGTGCGACGCGCGCGAAGGCCTGCGCCACGGAGCGCAGGTTTCCCATGCCGAAGTCGACGATGGCGATCATGCGTCGGCACCCCACGACACGCCGCGGCGCGAGGAGGCACGCAGCGCGCGCGCCGGAACGGCTCCGACCATGGTCAGAGCGTCCCTTTGGTGCTCGGAACGGCGCCGCCCGCGCGCGGATCGCGTTCCAGCGCGGCACGCAGCGCGCGGCCGAACGCCTTGAACGCCGATTCGCACTGATGGTGGGCGTTGGCGCCGCGCAAGTTGTCCATGTGCAGGGTGATCTGCGCGTGGTTGACGAACCCCTGGAAGAACTCGCGCGCCAGTTCGACGTCGAATTCGCCGATCTTCGGGCTGGTAAACGCCACGTTCCACACCAGACCGGGGCGGCCGGAATAGTCGATCACCGCGCGGGTGAGCGCCTCGTCGAGCGGCACGTAGGCGTGTCCGAAACGACGGATGCCCTGCTTGTCGCCGGCGGCCGCCGCGACGGCGCGCCCGAGGGCGATGCCGACATCCTCGACCGTGTGGTGGCCGTCGATGTGAAGGTCGCCTTGGGCCTCGACCTGCAGGTCGATCGCGCCATGGCGGGCGATCTGATCGAGCATGTGGTCGAAGAAACCGATCCCGGTCGAAGCCGAGCAGATGCCGGTGCCGTCGAGATCGACCCGGACACGAATCCGGGTTTCCTTGGTCTCGCGGACGATTTCCGCGGATCGTTGCATCGTCACCATCCTTACTCTACCGACTGCTTCATCGCGTCGAGAAACGCCGCGTTCTCTTCCGCCGTCCCCACCGTCACCCGCAGGCAGCCCCGCAGCATGGGGTGGAACGCGGTCATATTTTTGACAAGGATACCCTGTCGCAGCAGATGCGCGAACCGGTCTCCGGCCCCGCGGTCGCCATCCGGCACGCGCAGCAGCACGAAATTGGCGGCGGAGTCGAAAACCTGCAGGCCGTCGATGGCGCGCAGCGCGGTGATCATGCGCGCGCGCTCCGCGCGGATCGTCGCCGCCTGGGCGTCGAACACGTCGAGATGGTCGAGCAGGAAATCCGCCGCGGCGAGCGTGAGCGAATCGACGTTGAACGGCGGGCGCAGCTTGTCGAACTCGCCCAGCCATTCCGGCGCACCGCACAGATAGCCCAGCCGCAGTCCGGCCAATCCCAGTTTCGAGAAGGTGCGCAGCACGAGCAGGTTCGGATATCGCGGTAGCTCGCCGATCCAGGATCGGCCGGCGAACGGCAGGTAGGCCTCGTCGAGGACGACCAGGCCGGGAGCGTGCTCGAGGATGGCGCGCACGGCCTCGTCATCGAAACAGTTTCCGGTCGGATTGTTGGGATAGGAGAGGAACACCAGGGCGGGTCGGTGTTCGCGCATTGCCGCCAGCATGGCGGGGAGATCCAGACCAAAGTCGTCCCGCAGGTCCACGCCCACGAACCGGCAACGATCCAGTTCCGCCGTCATGCGATACATGGAGAAGCTCGGCCATGGGGACAGCACCGTGGCGCCAGGGCGGGCGCAGGCGTGGATCATCAGATGGATGATCTCGTCCGATCCGTTGCCCAGCAGCAACGACTGCCCCGCGGGTAGCCCGATCCGTTCCGCCAGACGTTGTTTGAACGACGCCGGTTCACCGGGCGGGTAGCGGTTGAGCGCGACCTGTCCGAGGCGTTCCCCCAGCGCCCGCGCGAGATCCGGCGGCAGCACGTATGGGTTTTCCATCAGGTCGAGCTTGACCAGGCCTTCGGCCGGCGCAACCGCATACGCGTGCAGGGCCCGCACGTCCTCCCGGAAGCTGTTGCGAATTGCATCCCGGATCGCGTCCCGGTTTGCCCCGGGGCCGCCGCCGACTCCGCCCGACCGCGTCACGGCGTTTCCGATCCGGACATGCGCAGTTCTGCGCTGCGCGCGTGCGCGCCCAGGCCTTCGCCGTGCGCCAGGCGCGCCGCGACCGCGCCCAGGCTCTGCGCCCCCGCCGCGGAGACTTCGATCACGCTGCTGCGCTTCTGGAAGTCCGATACGCCCAGGGGCGAGGAAAACCGCGCGGTACGCGACGTCGGCAGGACGTGATTGGGTCCGGCGCAGTAGTCGCCCAGGGATTCGCTCGCATAGCGGCCCAGGAACATCGCGCCGGCGTGGCGGATGCGCTCCGCCCAGCGGCGCGGATCCCCGGTCGAGATTTCGAGGTGCTCGGGCGCGATGCGGTTGGCGATTTCGCAGGCCTGCTCCATGTCGCGCACCAGGATCAGCGCGCCCCGGTTGGCCAGCGACGTTTCGATGATCGCGCGGCGCGGCATGGACGGCAGCAGCCGTTCAATCGATGCCGCCACCGCGTCGCGGAACGCCGCGTCCGGCGTGAGCAGGATGGACTGCGCCAGTTCGTCGTGTTCGGCCTGGGAGAAGAGGTCCATCGCGATCCAGTCCGGATCGGTGCTGCCGTCGCAGAGAATCAGGATCTCGCTGGGGCCGGCGATCATGTCGATGCCGACGGTGCCGAACACCCGCCGCTTCGCCTCGGCGACGTAGGCGTTGCCGGGGCCGACGATCTTGTCGACGGCGGGCACCGTGGCGGTGCCGTAGGCCAATGCGCCGACGGCCTGCGCGCCGCCGATGGCGAAGGCGCGGGTCACGCCGGACAGCGCGGCCGCCGCCAGCACGAGCGCGTTGCGCGCGCCGTCGGGCGCCGGCGCGACCATCACGATCTCGCGCACCCCGGCGACCTGCGCGGGGATGGCATTCATCAGCACCGAGGACGGATAGGCCGCCTTGCCTCCCGGCACGTAGATTCCGACCCGGTCCAGGGGGGTCACCCGGATGCCCAGCGTCGTGCCGTCGGGATCCGTAATATGCCAATCCCGTGCCCGCCCCTCTTCGTGAAAGCGCCGGATGCGCGCGGCGGCGGTTTCCAGCGCGGCACGATCCTCCGGCGCCAGCGCCGCCAGCGCCGCCTGCATCGCATCGACCCCGATCTCGAGGTCGGCCGCCGTCGCTGCGTCGACCCGGTCGAATCGGCGCGTGTACTCGATCAGGGCCGCATCGCCGCGCTGCCGCACCGCCGCGAGGATTTCCTCGACGCGCTCCGCGATCTGGCGATCGGGCTCATCGCCCAAGGCGAGCAACTCCGTCAGCCGCGCGTCGAAATCGGCGGCGGTGGCATCGAAGTACCGGATCTTCATGCGTGCCTCACTCCGTTCATGGATTGCGCTTGCGCGACCGCGTCGCGAATCGTCTCCACCAGCGGCGCAAGGCGTTCGCGGCGGGTCTTGAACGACGTCTGGTTGACGACGAGCCGCGAACTGATGGCGACGATCTCCTCCACCTCGACCAGGCCGTTTGCCTTGAGCGTCGCACCGCTCGACACCAGATCGACGATCGCGTCGGCCAGCCCGGCGAGCGGGGCCAGTTCCATCGAGCCGTAGAGCTTGATGAGATCGACGTGCACCCCTTTGCGCGCGAAAAAGCCGCGTGCGGTCTCGACGTACTTCGTCGCCACGCGCAGGCGTGCGCCCCGCCGCACGGCGTCGCGGTAGTCGAATCCGGCCGGTGCGGCAACGCACAGTCGGCAATGGCCGATGGCGAGGTCGACCGGCTGGTAGAGCCCGGCGCCGCCGTGCTCCATCAGGGTGTCGGCACCCGTGACGCCGAGATCCGCGGCACCGTATTGGACGTAGGTCGGCACGTCGGAGGCCCGCACGACAACGATCCGCAGATCCGGCATCGAGGTGCCGATGATGAGCTTGCGGGTGGCCGAGGGGGACTCGTCGGGCACGATGCCGGCGCGCGCGAGCAGGGGCAGCGCTTCTTCGAAGATTCGTCCCTTGGGGACGGCGATTGTCAGCATGGAAACAGAACCCTCACCCTAGCCCTCTCCCGCCCGGCGGAAGGGGAAATTTTCCCGGAAAAACAAATTCCTCATCGTATCCGTTCGATCTGCGCGCCCAGCGCCGCGAGGCGCGTCTCCATCGCCTCGTAGCCGCGATCGAGATGGTATATGCGATCGACGATCGTCTCGCCCTGCGCCACCAGTCCGGCGATCACCAGGCTGGCCGAGGCCCGCAGATCGGTCGCCATGATCGTCGCCCCCGACAGCGCCTCCACGCCGTGCACCACCGCGGTGTGGCCGTCGATGTCGATGCGGGCGCCCAGTCGCTGCAACTCGAGCACGTGCATGAAGCGGTTCTCGAAGATGTTTTCGCTGATCCGTGCCACGCCGCGAGCGATGCAGTTGAGCGCCATGAACTGGGCTTGGGCATCGGTCGGGAAGGCCGGATGCGGTGCCGTGCGCAAGTTCACCGCCGCCGGCCGCTCGTCCATGCGCAGGCGGATCCAGTCCGCGCCGGTTTCCACCTGCGCCCCGGCTTCGCGCAGCTTTTCCAGGACCGCGTCGAGCGTGGCCGGCGCCGCCGCCTCCAGACGGACCTCGCCGCCGGTCGCCGCCACCGCGGCGAGGAACGTCGCGCTCTCGATGCGGTCCGGCATGACCCGATGGCACGCGCCGTGCAGGCGATCGACTCCCTCGATCTCGATACGGTCGGTCCCCGCGCCGGCGATCTTCGCCCCCATCGCGTTCAGGCAGGCCGCCAGATCCGCGATCTCCGGCTCTCGCGCCGCATTTTCGATCACCGTCGTGCCCTCGGCGAGGGCGGCCGCCATCATCAGGTTTTCCGTGCCCGTGACCGTGACCATGTCGGTGACGATGCGGGCGCCGCGCAACCGGCCCGACCGGCTCGCGACGATGTACCCCTGGTCGAGATGCAGGTCGGCACCGAGCGCCTGCAATCCTTTCAAATGCTGGTCGACGGGGCGTGCGCCGATGGCGCAGCCGCCGGGCAGGCTGACGCGAGCCGCACCTTCCCGGGCCAACAGCGGTCCCAGCACCAGGATCGCGGCGCGCATGGTCTTGACGGTATCGTACGGCGCCTCGACCGAACGGATCTCGCCCGCCCGCAGCGTCGTCCGTCCGTCTTCCGTCGTTTCCACCGCGACGCCCATGGCGCCCAGCAGGCGGGCCATGGTCGCGGTGTCGGCGAGTTGCGGCACGTTTTCGAGCCGCAGCGGATCGGCCGTGAGCAGGGATGCGGCCATGATCGGCAGCGCGGCGTTCTTCGCCCCGGCGACGCGCACGGTGCCGTGCAACCGGCGCCCCCCTTGGATTCGTAGCTTTTGCATGATGAGACGATGGACAGTCGTTCTAGCCGCGCAACTTGGTTCCCCGCCGCAGCATCGCCACGACCAGTCCGGAGGCTCCCAGGAACGCCGACGCCACCACGGCGAGGCTGATCCAGGGCGACGTGTCCGACTGCGCGAAAAAGCCGAAACGGAATCCGTCGATCATGTAGAGGAACGGATTGAACCGGGAAAACGTCTGCCAGAACGCGGGAAGACTGTGCACGGAATAAAAGACGCCGGAGAGAAACGTCGCCGGCAGGATGATGAAGTTTTGAAACGCGGCCAACTGGTCGAATTTGTCCGAGAGAATACCCGCAATCAGGCCCAGGACGCCGAGCAGCGCCGCGCCCAGGAACCCGAACACGAAAATCCAGAGCGGAGCGTGAAAGGAAACCGGCGCCAGCGCGAGCGTGACGAGGAACACGCCGAGCCCGACGATCGCGCCGCGCACGACCGCCGCCAGGACGTAGGCGGCGAAAAACTGCAGCGCCGAGATCGGCGGCAGCAGCAGGAACACCAGGTTGCCCATGATCTTCGACTGGATCAGCGACGACGAGGTATTGGCGAAGGCGTTCTGCAACACCGACATCATCACCAGTCCCGGGACGAGGAACGATTTGTAGCGCACCCCGGGAAACGGCTCGGCGCGCACATCCAGGGCATGGCCGAACACCAGCAGGTAGAGCACCGAGGTCAGCACGGGCGCTGCGACCGTCTGGAAGGAAACTTTCCAGAAACGCAATACTTCCTTGTAGAAAATCGTCTGGAACACCACCCAGCCCG
>JAKBZN010000038.1 GCA_021842465.1 Pseudomonadota bacterium | reverse complement strand
CAAGGTAATGTTTCGTGGGACATTTCACACACCGCGTGCACGCGGCGTGTGACGCCTGGCGGCGCCATGTCACGAAACAACTTGGTCAGGGCTGCGCCCCGACACCCTCCCGGACGCTTACGCCGCAGCGCGGACGCCGGTGACGGTTCTCCGCGGTTCCCTTGTCGCACGCTGTTTTCATGTCGGATGAGGCTGGATGAAGCCGGCATCACGGCGGATGAAGCTGGCATCACGCTGGTTCCGCCGCGCATACCAAGCGGGCCCGCCCTGCAGAGTCTGGGTAGGGCGCCGGCGCTAGGCGCGCGATCAAGGAATCACGATGACGCAAGACGATGACACGCCAGACGAGCGGGAGGGCGCTGCTGCGTTCGACCGCGACGCGGCGATCCAGCAACTGCATCAGACGGAAGCCGCGTTGCGCGAGATCGTGCGGCGCAAGCGCCAAGCCGCGCAGGCACGGGCCCGCGCTGCACAGGCCAGTAACCAACGCGAGTTCGCGACCAACAGCCTGCTGGCAATTGAGGATGAGCTGTTCACCCTCTTCGACAGCGGAGAGACGCCCGCCGAAATCCTGGCATATCTGAAGCGGAGCATGCCAGACGTACCTGTCACAGACCTGCGGCGTGCGCTGCAGACGATACGACAACGGCGAGTCCGGCGCGACCTGCGCGTGAAATCACCCGCGGCATCGTCCACCAGGTCCGGCACCAGAAGTGCGCAACTAGCACCGGCCAGCCGGCCTGCCCCGCCGCAAGCCCCTGCGGCGAAGCGGCCCGCTGCCGCTCCGCCGGCATCCGGGGCGGCGCGGCCCGCCGCCACAAACAGCGCATCGCCCGCAGGCTCCGCGATCGCCGCGCTCGGCCTCACCCTGCCGCCCTGGGCGGACGGCTCCGACAAGCTCCCGACCGAGTCCGATGAGGACTACGTCCTGCGCAAGAACCTCGAAACGCCTCCAGACCACCGCCGCAGGTTCATCGGCGAACAAAACTCCTGACTTACCCCGACCGCAAAGGACCAATCATGCTCAAGACCTTCGTCATCGACGGCGACAAGGGCGGCGTCGGCAAAAGCCTCGCCGCCCGCGCTCTCGTCCACCACTACCTATCCATGCCCGAGGCCGAGCGCCCCCGCATCGCCGTCTACGACGCCGACCTCTCCAACCCCGACGTCTGCGGCGAGGGCGGCCTCAAAACCGGCGACGGCATCATGAGCACCGCCATGCTCGACCTCTCCACCGAAGACGGCTGGATCGCCTTCGGCGACCGCGTCTCCATGCTCGCCGCCCTGGCCCAGAACTCCGACGTGCGCCTCATCGTCAACATGCCCGCCCAGATCGGCACCCGCGCCTTCGACGGCTCCATCCACATCGTGAGCGAGGTCCTGCGCGAGGCCAACGCCATCCCCGTCTGGATGCTGAGCCGCACCCAGGAAAGCATCCGGGCGCTCCACTACCGCCTGCGCAGCATGGGCGCCCGGTACACCGCCGGCATGGTCGTCAAGAACCTCTTCTTCGGCTCCCAGGACAAGTTTCTCCTCTGGGACGCCGACATCCTGCGCCAGACCCTGGTCATGGAAGGCTCCTGGGTCGAAGCCGCCCTCCCCGAACTCAACGACCAGCTCGCCGTCATGATCGGGCGCCGCCCGTTCCACGACGTGCTCAAGTCCGGCATCGACGGTGTTCCGCTCGCCTTCGGGTTTCGCCTGGCGCTCAACTCCTGGCTGCAGCGTGCCGGCGCCGCGATGGCGCAGGTCGAAACGATCTCCGTCGCCGAGGTCTGCTGATGGCCTACTCCCACTCGGAGCAGATCTTTCTCGACGTCCTCGGGCGCTTGCCCGGCGAGGACGAATGGGTCGAAATCCGCTCCCTGCTGCAGGTCATGGCAAAGACCGGATTCGCCGTCGATGATCCGTCCAACGCCGCGCACGTCGCGCTCTTCGCCTGGGGGTGGGCCCGCTCGACCGGGCGCGCCGATGCGCTTGCCGCGATCCGGGCCGCGGTGGCAGAGAGCGCCACCAAGACGCCGGCCCTGGATCTCGCCCCCCTGCGCGCCGAGTTGGAGGCGCTGCGCAAGACACTGGATGATCCGCAAAACCGGCAAGAACCGGTCAGCGTGAAGGTCGACCTCGGCGTGCTCCGCGACGCGCTGCGCGATTCGTTCAGCATGGCCTGGCTCATCGCCGCGGGCGCCCTGCTCGCCTTGGCGTTCTGGGGCGGAACGAGATGGGAAGAGGTCCGGCTCGCGCCCGCCTTCACGGCCCAGCAACAGGTCATCGATCGGCTCACGGCCGCTCAACACCACGATTCGCGATGAGCGGCCGGGTCTGGGCGCTCGTGCCGCTGGGCGCGTTGACGGGCAGCGCCTGGCTCTGGGGCGGAAACTCCCTGGCCGGCCCGGCGCTGTCGGTCGGCTTGGCGCTCTTGGTCCCCTTCGGAGAGGCCGAAATGCAGCGATTCCTGATTGCGGCGGCCTACTACCTCACGGGAAGCTGGCCGATTGTCGGGGCGGTGACGGGATACTGGGGGCGCAGCCACGCCGGCGTCGCGTTCGGTGCCTGGATCGGCGCATCGATCCTGCTCGCTCTGCCGTGGTCGCTTCCTCCGCGCCGTGGGGGTCTGCTTCTGGCGCTGGCGCTCACCGCGCTGCCGCCGCTGGGCGTGATCGGCTGGGTCTCGCCCTGGAATGCGGCCGGGGTGCTGTTCCCGTCATGGGGTTGGGGTGGCGTTCTCGGCATCTCCGCGGCGGTCGCCGCGCTTCCCGCCGCGATGCGCGCAAGCCGCCCGGCTCAGGGGATTCTCGCCTCGGTTCTGGCGGTGTCAGCCTGCGCCAACATCGTGGCGGCCGTCAGCCCCGCGCCCCACGCCCCCCGTGGGTGGGTAGGAGTGCAGACCCGCGTTCCACCGGACCGCGGCAACGTTCTCGTCGAGATCCGCAACAGTCAGGCGCTCGTTGCCGACGGGTTGCGCCAGGGTGCAGGCGCGCGGGTTGTCGTCTTCCCGGAATCGGTCCTGCCGGACTGGTACGCCGGCACGCGCGCCCAGTTCGCCGCGGCGGTGCCGCCGGGGCAGATCTGGCTGCTCGGCGCGCAGACCGCCGCCCGCGATGCCGTCGTGCGCGCGGATCGCGGCGACGCGGATCCCGTGCCCGTCGCCACCGCCGCAGGCCTGCTGCTGGGCGGCGACTGGCTGCCGTGGAAGGCGGTATCCCTTCGGCCAGCCTGGTGGCAGCGCGTCTACTACGTCGACGGTCTGCGGGTCTGGTCCTCGCTTTGCATCGAGCAGTTGCAACCCTGGACCTGGCTCGAGGCCATGGTGCAGCGTCCCGAACTGATCCTCGCCCAGTACAACGCCTGGTGGGCCGGCGAGTCCAACGCCGGCCCCGCCATCCAGCGAGCCAGCACACGCAGCTGGGCGCGGCTCATGGCGCTGCCGGTCGTGTGGGCGGGGAATCGGGTTTTCAGCGAAGATGGCCGCCTGACCGTGAAGCGACGCTGACTATCAACAGCGCACGCGTCTCCAGCGATGCCGACAACGACACCCAAAACAGCCTCTTGATCGCCAAGGGCATCGCTGATCTTCTCCAGGCCGGAGTCGGCGGGCGGATGCCACCGCCTGACCACAAGCTATTGATCCGGCATTGAAACAATGGACTCAAGCGGCATAGCGGACTGGCTCGTGTTGGAAGTGGCGCATGATCCGCTCGGGCTGGCGCTGCACGCTGCGCAGATGCCGGGCGGTTGCCTTTGCCGTAATGACCCGAGTCGGCAAGGCGAGTATTGGCGTTTTATCGCCCTGATGAATTATCGCTTTCACGATAATTGGAAATAAAGGGTATCCGGATTTGAGTGTGTTTCAGGCACCCGAACCGGCATCCGTCATCTCGACGCAAAACCGGATTTTGTTGTTGCTTCCGGGCGGCGTCGCTCTATCATTAAACTGGGTTTTGTTGTGTTTTCAGGAGGGGGCCGTGAAAGAACTGCAGGTGGAAGTCGTCAATGGGAGTTGTCCCGTGTCTCCGATGATCGAAGCGGCAGGGTCGCTTGTGTACTTTGCTCACGAAGCGGGGCGTTCTTTCACCGCAGGAATCACGCGGGATGAGCAAAAGGCCGCCGGCCAGTTCATGACCCCGCCGAAGATCGCCAAGTTCATGGCGCAGCGCCTGGTGCGCTCCGTTGACCATCAGCACGTTCGCCTGCTGGAGCCCAGCGCTGGCGGCGGCGTCCTCATTGCTGCGGCGGTCGGAGCGCTGCTAGAAAAGCCCGACCTACCGGCCGTCATCGAGGCCCTGCTGTACGAACAGGATCAACGGCTGATCCCGGCCTTGGAAGCCCTGTGCCAGCGCATCACCGAAGTCTGCGCCGTCGCCGGCGTCCGGTTTGAGTACGTCATCCGTGGCGAAGACTTCTTGCTCTCAGACCTGGCGTTGCGCGGTGAGCCCGTCGATGGCCTGCTGACCATCGCCAATCCTCCATTCTTCAAGCTCAACAAGACCACCGACGAGAGGGCACACCGCCACGGCTATGCCGTCTATGGCCAGCCGAACGTCTATGGCCTGTTCATGGCTGCAACGGCACGCCTGACGCCCGCCAATGGCCGCTGGTGCTTCATCGTGCCGCGTAGCTGGATGAATGGCCAATACTTCAAGGCGGTTCGTCACACAATGCTGCGCCATCTGACGGTGGACAGCCTGCATGCGTTCGAGAGTCGGCGCGACAGCTTCGAGGAAGACGCTGTATTGCAGGAAACTGTGATCGCGTGGGCCACCGGCCGAGCCATCCGAGAAAACGGGTTCAATGTGCTGTTCACGCGCAGCCAAGGCATGTCCGACCTGGATCAAGCCTTGGTGCAGGCCGTGCCTGCAGAGCGGATCGTGGCCGACGATGAACACGCGACCGTGACACTTCCCTCGGACGGCGCGAGCCTGCTCGATGGTTGGTCTGCGACCCTGGCCACCTATGGGCTGAAGGTCAGCACTGGCCCGGTGATCGCGTTCCGGTGCCAAGAGTTCATCAGCGCCCACGGGAGCTATGACACCGTGCCGCTTCTCTGGATGCAGCACGTTGGCCAGCAGTCAATCAACTGGCCCATCTTCAAGAAGCTGGAGCATGTTCGGGCCACTGCGGCCAACGCCTGGACGCTGGTGGCGAACACGCCCATGGTGGTCATGCGGCGGTTCTCACCGAAGGAAGATGAGCGTCGTGTGACCTGTGCGCCCTACCTTGGCATGCTGCCCGGTGCCGTCATCGGCCTTGAGAACCATCTGAACTACATCCATCGACCTGGCGGGCGAATGTCCCATTCTGAGGTACGCGGGCTGTCTGCGCTGCTGGCCAGCAGTGTGGTGGATCGCTACCTTCGGGCCATCGCTGGAAGCACTCAGATCAACGCGGGCGAGCTGCGCTCCCTGCCGCTGCCGTCGATGAACATCATCGAAGCCATCGGCTGCCGTGTTTCGGAGTTCCCCACCCTCGAAGAGATTGACGCGGCCGTAGAGGCCGAATTGGGGCTGTCCGCAGCTTCCCGGAATGTTGCTGCATGACGTTGCCCAAACTGCCCAGCGTGGCAGACATTCACTCGCGCCTTGAGCGGCTATTCACGCCTGGCCTGGAGATGCGTAGGAACCTCGTCCGGGAGATGGCGGCCAAGACCGTCTTTGTGTTCCTTTACGGTGGCATGGTGGACGGCGCTGATCGTTGCCTTCGACCCAGCCATGTCTACTTCTTCACCGAAGACCAAGCTCAGAAGACCAGCGATGAAGACCGGCTGTTGTGGTTGGCCCAGTCGAAGAAGCCAGGCTTCCGGCCAGAGGGCTCGCGCTGGTACGCGGACACAACACGGGAGCCGATTCGTGATGAAACCATCCGCTTCGGCCTGCTGCACGTTGGCGCTGTTGGAAAGCTGCCAGGTGTCGCCGTCACGTCCAGCCTGCCGATCTACTTCCTGAAATCCGACTTCGCGGACATCTTCAATCCTGACCTGGACGAGGCTGCACTAGAGGCGGCCATCACCGCCTGGCAGAAGAAACACCTGACGGCCGCAGCTCGGGCACGCATGGCGCTGCTGGCTGCAGGCAAGATGAAGTCCGATGACGAGGTGCTGGTGAACTGCCCGGATGGCACCGTGGCCAAGCTCTCGCCTGGGCCGTCCTCGATCATCTCGAAAGCGGTGGTCGAACAGTTCGCATCGAGCTTCCTGACTGCGCCCGCGCTGCTGTGGCTGTCAGAGAGCGGTGCCAAGGTTCGCTATCAAGACGAGAAGACCGCCAAGGCCCTCGGCCTGGACATTGACCAGAGCAAGGTCTTGCCGGACATCATCCTGGCCAATGTTGGCGACACGGGGGAAGACACTCACCTGGTGTTCGTGGAAGTGGTGGCCAGCGATGGCCCGATGAATCAGGCCAGGCGCGATGCACTGCTTCAGTACATCATGCAGGCGGGGTTTCCAGAGGATCAATGCCTGTTCGGCACCGCCTTTGAAGATCGCGCCGATAGCGCCTTCAAGAAGTGCCTCCCTGAATTGGCCTGGGGAACCTTCGCGTGGTTCAGGTCAGAGCCGGATTGCCTGGTGTGGCTCTACGATGAGCCGTTCTCGATCACGAATACTGTTCGGCAAGAGGCGGTGCCCCAAGCGTTGCCGGAGCAAAACCAGACCGCTTAACGCGACTGGGCCGCATCACCAACAGACCATGGCTTCGCCTTGGTCTGTTTTTTTCCGGCTTGTTCCATTTTTGGTCGGGGCGAGAGGATTCGAACCGGGCCTGCGGCATGCGCGGGAGGTCAATCGCGCGCACATTCTGGCAGCGCTCGACCGGCAGATACCGGAGGCCCAGATCATGGAGGTGCTCGGGGTTGGGCGCACGGCCGTATGGCGCACGCGCAAGGCGTATTTGGAGGGCGGTCTGCAATATGCCCTGCACGACGAGCAGCGGCCGGGCAAACCGAGGCGGTACGGCACCAACGTGGAGGCCGAGGTCAGCGCGCTGGCTTGTTCGGCGCCACCGGCCGGAGCCAAGCGCTGGACTTTGGATTTGCTGACCCAGGCAACGCAGGTGCAGCCAGGCATGGAAGAGATCAGCCGCCAGACGATTCGTCGGATGCTAAAAAAAACTGCCTCAAGCCCTGGCGCCACGTGATGTGGTGCGTGGGTCTGTTGACCCAAGAGTACCGTCGTCGCATGTACGAGCTGCTCGAACTGTACGCCCAACCGCGACGTGTTGACGAACCCGTTGTGTGCGTGGATGAGAAAAGCACCCAGCTGTTGCGGCACAGTCGCGCGCCCATAGCCATGCGTGCGGGTACCCCCATGCGCCAGGACTACGAGTACGTGCGCTCGGGAACCTGTAATCTCTTCGTTGCTGTCGAACCCAAAGGCGGACGTCGAACCGTGAGTATCACCGACCACCGTGGCAAAACCGACTTCGTCGCGTTCGTCCAGCACCTGGTCAACCGCGTTTACCGCTCGGCGCGCCGCATTCATCTCGTAGTCGACAACCTCAATACGCACTTTGGCAAATGCTTCAACGACGTCCTGGGAAAATCCGCCGCCCGGCGTCTGTTGCGACGCGTGGTCTTTCATTACACACCAACGCATGCAAGCTGGTTGAACATGGCCGAAATCGAGATCGGCGTTCTGAGCCGCCAATGCCTGGACCGTAGACTGCCCGATAGCCAAACTCTCCAAAGCGAAGTGGCCGCCTGGCAACGGCGCCGCAACAGCGCGCACAGGACCATCGAGTGGACCTTCACTCGTCAGGATGCCGATCGCAAGCTCGGACATCATTATGTTTCGTAATTAACGGTCCGCCGTACTAGCCTTGCGCCTGAACGACCCCCATGGTCCAGGTCAACCGGGTGCGGTCTCCCGCCTTGTACAAGAAGAGACTGCCCCACGACACCTGGCGGTAATACTGCTGCACGACATACATATCCCCATCGTCACCCTTGATGGTGTACTGGTAGATCGGGTAGTCTGGACGCGTAAAGGCCGAAAGCGGCCCTCCGATAAAGCCGAGCGTGTGCGTGAGGCCCGCACCCAATGCCCCCGCGTTTTGCATCATGACGGCCGTGTCCGCAACCGCCTGGCCGGCGTCCGGACCGGTGTATTTCGATCCGTCGTACAACTCCTGCACCTTGGTAATCGTCCCGTGCATCACGGTGCGCCAATGCTTGTGAACGTGTGGGTTCGTGAGCCCGAAGCCGAACAATTTCCAGGTCTTGCCGTCGACCATAAAGACTTTCGGCCGGTCCGGGTGACCGATGCGGATCCGCTCCATGAGGTTTGCCATGAGTTTGGAATCCGTGCTCGCGACTCCTGTTTGCGTGTCGTGAAAGTCAGCGGATTCATCCGCCAAAGCCGCCAAGCCCGTCGGGTTTGCGCCGTTAGCGGCCGTCGACCCGCCAGAGGCACAACCCGTCAACGACATCAACGCGATCCACCCCGCGACAATCGCCCTCACTTCCATGCAGAGCCTCCATTGCGCCGACTCGGCGCCTCGATTAAAGAACCCGGAAAATCATCATGGTTTTCCGCATTCAACGCAAGCCCAATTGCCGCGTCATTGAGGGAGCAGCTGGCGGGGAAGGGTGGAAAGCCGAAGCGTCATGATGCTTTGCGCCGGAATCCCCACGCGAGAACACGACGCGTCCACGCAGTTGCCAGCAATGCCATACCGATGATCGCTGCCGACCAAGACCCCGTTGATCTGAACGGCCTCCGGCTCTCCGTCGCAGTGCAAGCTGACCAAATTGACGCGCATCGTCGGTCGGAACACCTGCAAGGCAGCCACTCCGGTACCGCCGTCACAAAAGGTCGAATCGAGGTCCTGAACCTCCACCATAGTCGGTACCCGGATCTCGACAACGACATCGCTCAGCACCAATAGCCGGTCGACCACGCCAACCGTCATTTCCTGCGCCGAGCTCGACGACGGCCATGCCAGCGCAGACAACGCGATCGCAATCATGAAAGAAACCATAATGAATCCCCCACCAGGCTGGGGATACGTCCTTCGCAGATCACGCATGGCCATCTCACAATTCGGGTTGTCGGGCAAGGGCAGCCGGTCGACCTGGAGGCAGTGTCCCGCCCGGCGGCGGCGTCCTTCACATGCTCTGGGACGACGCCGAGTTCAACCGATGGTACCCGGCGATGGAAGGCAAGCGGGGCTGGGGCGTCGTGCGGAAATATCTTCTCGCTGCTGCTTCCGGCGTAACCGCAAAAGGTGTAGATGGCTGCCAGGAACCGCGGATATTTGCCGCGGTTCCTGGCAGCCATCTACAGGCCACAATGGGGAACCTCACCACCGTGCAATCATCGGTTACATCCCACATCACGAGCTACTTCGGAAGCGGGACACCTACAACGTGTCCGAGCGGCGGGTGCTGAAGCAGTAAAATGCGTGTGAACCGTTGCGTCGGTTGGAATGGTACATGTCGCGCAGGCGACGCAGCCTTACTTGTGGTTTCGCTTGCCGTGCGCTGTGGCAAAAGCAAGATTATGGAACCTGGTCCGCAGTGAACCAAACGAACCGGGCGAGCATTCCGTCTGCGTCATCCTTTGTCCGCGCGAAAAACATCAACACGGTTTTTCCCCCGATTTTGCACTGAAACCCACCCAAAAGCCTACTCTCGGCGCCAGACGTCTGCGCTACCGTCCGTTCAAACTTGCCATACATCGCATCCACGCGCCGCTGGTTGTCGTCGGACAGGTAATCGAGAACTCCGTGATTGGTGTTGCACCAAAGCACAAACGACCTGCTGGCGGGCGGCGAATCCATATAGTTGGCCGTAAGAACGCCCTTAAAGGCGCCGATATCGCTGATCCTCCCCCCGGAAAGCTCCGCGGCATCCTTCGCCTTCAGCTGGTCCAGAGACAGCCCCGCGAGCGTCGGATCCGTGACCGTATGGTCGACGGGAAAAAGCGTCTGACACGCGGCCAGTAATGCGGTGCAGCACACCGCTCCCAGCAAACGCAGTCCCTTCACGTTCCGATTCATCGCCGGATCCCCGCCTAGAGTCATCAAAGGACCGAAGGTTACACCGAGTCGCTGAACTCGCTGATCCGCGTCATGAACCGCCTGGGGCGCGGCTACTCGTTCGAGGCACAACGCGAGGCCGCGGCCTGGCTGCGTTTCAAATCTGAACCGTGGCGTCGACGCGGCCGGGTTGTCACGAGCGCTTCTCCGTTGCCTGCATTCACTTGGAATTTCGCGCCGCGACGGGGCGGCATCTAGTGGATGCCGATGGATCGTGCCAGAAGCCGGTCAACGGTTGGGCGGCGCAGCCCTAGCGCGCTCAACGCGACGGAATGGCGCGGGCCTGCCGATGGCGAATCCCTGCAGAAGGTCCGCGCCCTGCTGCAGCGCAAAATCCCGGATTGCCTCGTCTGCGACGTGCTCGGCGATCACCCGCGCTCCGAGCGCGTGGGCGGCGTCGATCATCCGGCGCAGATCGGATACCTCCCCGGTCGCGTGACACCGGCAGAGAAACTCGCCATCGACCTTGATCAACGTCGGGAACACGCTGCGCATGAATTCCTCCCGCCCGTACGGGTGGGACGGATGGCAATCGTCGAGCGCCAGGTGGTGGCCGGCGGCTCGGCACTCCGCCGCGAAGCGCAGCACGGAGGCCGCATCCGTGATCGGTGCGGTCTCGGTCATCTCCACGATGACCCGCTGCACGAGACCCGCCAGGGCGCCAAGCGCTGCGCGATACCCGTCGCCGTCGGCCTCGATGGTCGCCACCGACACGTTGACGGCGATCCGCATCGGGCGATCGAAGAAGTCGATCCGCGCAAGCGCCTCCACGACGCTTTCCAGCATCGCGCGATCGACGGTGCGGATAAACCCCGTCTTCTCCCACCGGCGCAGGCTCTGCTCCTGGCTCCGGTCCGGATACCCCCGCAGCCGCAGCAGCGCCTCGAGCCCAAACGTCCGGCCGTGCGCATCGGCAATCGGCTGGAAAACCGGCTCGATGAACTGCTTCATGAGGCGGTACCGCGCTCTTGGGGCACCCACCGGGTTCCGAGCTTTTTCGGATCCTGGCGGTCCGGCCACCAGGCGCCTCTACAGGATCCGCAGCGGAAATAGGGCTTTCCGGTCTTGGTTTCATTCCGGAACATGGGCTTCTTGCACTCCGGGCACTTCGGCCCGGTTGCCGCCTGCTTCGCGGCTGCCTCGCCCGCTGACTTGTCCTCGAAGCGCTTGCCAGGCTTGCCGCCCTCGTCGGCAAATGCCGCCTCGCAGTCCAGACACCGGTGGTATGGCTTGCCCGCCTTGCTCGTGCGCCGCGCACATCGACTTCCCCGGCAGGCCGGGCAGCCCTGCATCGGCACAGGGGCGCACAGTTGCGTGGCAAGCAGCAGCCGCGTGGTGCGGGTCACCGTCTCGCGCTGCGCGCGCAGGAAATCGCCGAACGTGCCCCGCCGCGCCGCGATGTCGGCAAGCGCGTCCTCCTGCAGCGCGGTGTATCCCGGGTCCGCCAGCTCGGGGGCGGCTTTGCGCAGCATGTCGATGAGCTGCTCGCCGCGCTCGGTCGGGTGGATCTCCTTTCCCTTGCGCTCGGCGTACCCCCGAGCGATCAGCGTCTCGATCATCGAGGCGCGAGTCGCCTCCGTCCCCAGGCCGGACGTCTCCTTGAGCCGCGCCTTGAGCTTCGGATCCGCCACGAGCTTGTGCACCCCGGTCATCGCGGCGATCAGCGTGCCGTCGGTATGGGGCTTGGGCGGCGCGGTGCGCCTGGCGAGAACCTGCGCCGCTTCGCAGGCGAGCGTCTGTCCCTGCGCCAGTTCCGGGAGCGTGCACAAAACCTCTTCGGCATCCGCCTCGGACTCGTCTTTTCCACCCAGATCCGTCCAGCCCGGATCCAGCACGATGCGCGCCGCCGCCCGGAATCGCTCCCCGCCCGGAAAGACGAAGATCGCCTCCCGGGCCTCGAACTTCTCGGGCGGCATGAACAGGCGGATGTAGGACTCGCGAATCAGCCCAAACACCCGCCCGGCGTTCCCCGATAGTCCGGCCGCGTCGGGATTGGCGCCGGTAGGCACGATCCCGTGGTGCGCCTCGACCTTGGCCGTGTTCCAGGCCTGGTGCCGGCAGGCCGGATCAACGCCGCCTCCCTCGGCGCCGAGCACCCGGAGAATGCGTCCCGCATCGCAGTGCATCTCTTGGGGCAGGTACGGACAGTCGGTGCGCGGGTAGGTCGTGATCTTGGCTTCGTAGAGTTCCTGCGCCGCGGCCAGGGTGTCCTTGGCCGAAAGCCCCAGCCGGCGGCTCGCCGCCTTCTGCAGCGCGCTCAGGGTGTAGGGCAGCGGAGCCGTCCGCTCCGCCATCTTGCGGGTGAACTTTTCCACCCGGGCCGGGCGGCCCCACACGGCCGAGGCCGTCGCTTCGGCGGCCGCCTTCTCCAGCAGCAGCCCGTCGGTGAGCAGATCATCGGGGATTTTCCAGAGCGCCCGGATTCCCCCCGCCAGCAGCGCCTCGGTCTGATAATGGTCGCGCGGGGCGAATCCGCCGATCTCCCGCTTGCGCTCCACCAGCAGCGCCAGCGTCGGGGTCTGCACCCGGCCAATGCTCCAGGAGCCCTGCACGCCCGCGGCCTGCAGATTGCGGCTGATCGCGATCGAGCCGTTCATGCCCAGCAGCCAGTCGGCGCGCTGCCGCGCCAGGGCCGACTCGTAGAGCGGCGCCAGCGCGGCGTTGGGCTTGCACGTCACCAGCGCCCGCCGCACGCTCTCGTCGTCCAGACTCGAGAGCCACAGGCGCGAGGTCTTGCCCGTCCAGCCCAGGTACAGCAGCACTTCGTCGACCAGCAGCTGCCCTTCCCGATCGGCGTCGCCGGCGTTGACAACTTCGTTCGCGGCGTTGAGCAGATCCCGGATCACCTTGATCTGCTTGCCCGCGGCGCCGTCGCGCGGCGAGAGCTTCCAGCGCTCGGGGATCACCGGCAGGTCCTCGGGCCGCACCCCCTCGCCCGGCACATACTCCTCGGGCGGGGCCTGCTCCAGCAGGTGCCCGAAGCACCAGGTCACGCGGGTGGCAAGGCTGCCGCATTCGATGTATCCGTCGGCCTTGCTGGCGCCGCCCAGCACGTCGGCGATGGCTTTGGCCACGGAAGGCTTCTCTGCGATGAAGATGCGCATGGGCGGGCTCCGGAGGCGGGCGCGCAACGTGCGCCCTCCCCGCCACTCCGCGCAGCGGGCCCGCCGCGCAGAGTTCCGGCATGACGCCGATTCGACTCATCGCGTTGTGCGCCCCGGCCGTCGCTCCGGTGACGATGGCCGCCCTCGTGCAGCAGGAAAGCGGTGGCAATCCGCTTGCCCTGCACGACAACACGACCGGAAGAACCTATCAGCCCCAATCTGCGCAGGCCGCCGCCGCGCTGCTGCGCGGGCTCATCGGCCAGGGACATTCGGTGGACATCGGCCTGGCGCAGGTCAACAGCCGAAACCTGCCCGTGCTCGGGCTCGATCCGGCCGCCGCGCTCGACCCGTGCGAGAACCTGCGCGCTGCCCAGAAAATCCTGCTCGAAGCCTGGCAGCGCACCGGATCCCTACCCGCGGCGCTGGCGGCATACAACACCGGAACGAGCGCCGGGCGGCGCGGCGCGGCCTACGCCGCCGCGGTCTACTCGCGCGCCGGCGCCGCGGTGCCGTCGATCGAAAACGGCCGCATGGCCA
>JAKBZN010000051.1 GCA_021842465.1 Pseudomonadota bacterium | reverse complement strand
CCTTCGATTCCGTTGCGCATACGCGGAATCTTGCGATACACTCCGCAGAATGCAGGTGCCGAACTACGTATTGCGCGCGCGACGGTTGAATGCGCCGCCCGATCTCATCAGCCCGCCGCCGCCCGCGTCGCTCGCGGACGTGGAGCGTGACGCATGGGTGCTCGCGGGCTACGTCCGCAAGGCCAAGTCGCGCTCGTTCCTTGGCGGGATCGGGGCAGGGGCGGCTGCGGTTCTGGTCGCTGCCGTGGCACTCCACGCCTGGCGCCCGACAACACACGCGATGCCGCGCAAGCAGGTCGCCCTTTCCTTTCCGGCCCAGGTTTCGCATCGGGTTGTCGTGGGATCGGCCGCGCCTGTAGCGCCGCGGCCGGCCTCCGTTGTTCTCGCCGTCAGCACGCGCCCCGGCGCGAGTCCCGCTCCGTCGCTTGCCCTTGCCGCTGCTGCGCCGCCGAAATTGGCTGCGCCGCCGAAATCGGCTGCGCCGGCGGAATGGAGTGCCCCCCCGGTACTCCCGGCGCCGCCGCCCGCGGTTGTGGCGGCCGTCACGCAACCGTCGGCACCGGCGCATGCCGAGAAGCGGGAAAAGCCGCACCACCGGCAGCCGAAGCGGCATCACCATGCCGTCCGTCATCATCGCCGGACGATGAAGCGGGTCGCCACCCCGAGTGAGCGCGATTCGTCCAGATCAACGGTGCTCTACAGCGCCGTTGCGCCGGCTCAGGCAGCGCCCGCGGCGCGTCGCAGCGCCAATGTCGCGTCGCCGCCGGTGCGCCCAATCGATTGGTCCCTGGTCGGCACGCCGGCCGCGGGATACGCCCTGATCGCGGTTTCCGGCCGAGGCGGTCAGGATGTCCGGCCTGTCCAGATCGGACAGGCGTTGCCCAACGGCGCGACCTTGCTGTCCGTGCAACCCGATCTCGGCCAGATCATCACCTCCCAGGGACGGTTCTCCGTCCCGCACTGAAAGGATCTTCGCCATGGTAATGAGTTTCCAGACCGACGACAGTCGCGACGAAATCCCTGCCCGCGCGCCCGCTTCGGGTCCCGCGGCGGCAGTCGCCCCGGCAGCCCCCAGCTTGGTCGCGCCGCCGGCCGCGCTCGCCCGCGCGCCGTCTCCGGCAGCTGCCCCGGTCGCGCCTGTCGCGAAAGCGACGGCCCCCGTGGCACCCGTCGTTGCCAAGGCGCCGCAATCCCTGCCGCCGGAGCAAACCTTCGAGATCGACGATGATGCCGAAGGCATCCGCAGCTACCTCGCCGACGGCGAAGTGATCGATGGCAGCTTGCGCCTCAAGAACGGAATCCGAATCGCCGGCACCGTCACCGGGCGCGTGCATTGCGAGAAGGGATCCGTCATCGTCGAACGAACCGGCACCGTCTCGGGAGGCGTCGAGGCGAGCGGCAAGATCATCGTCGACGGCCAGGTCGGGGACGAGAAGCGCGTGGCATCCTCGGACGATTCCGAGCCCGCTGTCCGCACGCCGGGACTCCTCGCCGTCATGGGCACCGGCCGCGTGTACGGCTGCTACCAGTACGGCCGCATCGCAACCTACGACGATGCGACGATCGAGGGCATGGGCAAGAAGATCCGCTGATGAGCAAGGCCTTACTGGAATTGCCCGCCCTGGTGCTGGCGACGGCCCGCATCGGCGGGCGCACGCCGATCGACGACGTCGATGCCGCCCTGCACAACGTCGACCGCATGACGGATCTTGTGCGGTCGATCGGGTTTCCGACGATCGCGCTCGATGCCGCGCGCACGGCGCTGCAGCGGCTGCGCTCCGGGGATCGCCCGGAGGTTGAACTCATCATCGACGCGATGATGGACCTCAACAGCCCGGCGTTGCATAACGCGCTGCGCAAGGCGTCGCGCGTGGCGGCGTAAACGATGGAAGATCTGCGGCATCAGGTCAAAGCGAGCCGCTTGCTGGCCGTGTACCTTGTGCTGCCGCTCTCGGCCGCGGTCATCGCCGCAGATCACGTTTTCCTCCACGGGGCAATCCGCGACTGGCTTCCGGTCCGCCCGGAAGTGTGGGTGGTTTGGTCGATGATCTTCGGCATGCCGCACGTATTTGGCAGCCTGCATGCCTTCGCGGACAAGGGGTACATCAAGCACTACGGGGCGCGGAAGATCCTGGCCTTTTCAGGTGGCATCGCGCTTGCCACCGTCGCGCTGTACCTGGAGAACCCCAAGCTGCTGTTTTTCGTTTTCCTGGTCTCCATCGTGCATCATACGATTGCCCAGCAGACCGGGCTCGCGATGATGCTGCTCCGTACCGGCCCGCGCTTGGCGTATCGCGTTTGGAAGTGGTCGATGGCGGCCTCCGGGATGGCGATGTACTACATCCTCTACCAGATGCCGATCATCGAGCTGCGATACCCGTTGGCCGATACCCTGCGCGTCGCCGGCCCATTCCCGTACATGCTGGAAGCCATGTACGGGCTCTATGGGCTCTCCGTCGTCAGCGGGTTGATCCTCCTCTGGCAGGCGTCGAAAGAACGCAAGCTGCCCGCGGTGACGATCTGGTACGCACTCGCCACCATCGCCATGGGCGGATTCTTCCTCATGTCCATGCAGCTTCGGTACTACGCATTCGTGGTGATCCTCGGCCGTCTCATCCACGAAGGGTCGGCCTGGTTCATATACCTGTCGCACGACGCGAACCGGCAAAGGCAGTCGGCTTCCAACGCGATCTACAACGCGCTGCGATTCACCGGGTTGCCAGTCCCGGTGCTGTCTCTGGCGATGGCCTACAGCATCGGCATGCTCGTCGACTTGTGGTCTCGGGAAGGGGCCGCGGTTGCCTATGTCTTTACGGTCGCAATGTCGTTGCTGCACTACCACATGGAGTCCGTGATCTGGAAGGGCACGCGGATCCATCGCCAGTACGTCCAGTTCGCAACTTGAGCCGGCGCACGGCACGCGGGGAGAGCACATGAGCGGGACCGAAGTTGCGTTGATCGCATTTGTTGCGTTTGCCGTCAGCGGCCTGGGGTTCGCGTTTTTTCTGCGCTGTACTGCCATTTTTTTG
>JAKBZN010000017.1 GCA_021842465.1 Pseudomonadota bacterium | reverse complement strand
GATTGGTGAAATTGGCCAAGGCGATCTGCCCCTGCGCGACGGTCTGTCCGTTGGTGTAGTTGCCGATGATCGTGCCATCGCTGCCGATCGAAAAGCCGGCGAGCTGCCCGGTGGTGTAGCCGTTCTGGATGTTGGAACTGACCGCGAATGGCACCCCGTACTGGGTGGACGATGGAAACGAGACCGCGACGTTGACCGGATTGGCGCCATTGGTGGGCGTGAACGACAGGCTCATCGTTCCCGCGGGGTTGGTGCTGCCGGTTGCCGTGCCGCTGTTGACGCCGGACAGCGCGCCCGACGAGTTGAACGTCATCGAACCCAACTGGCTGCTCAGGGCCGTGCCGTCGACCGTGCCATACACGTTCCACGTCCCCGGCGTGGCGCTGTCGACGAAGTACATCGTCAGTGTGTGCGCGTTGCCCAGCGAGTCGTAGAGCGACATCGAGGTCGACGAGTTGTAGGTCGTCGGGTTGGTCGGGCTGAACGTCCCCGTTGGCGGGGTCGAATTCGCCGGCAGATTGAGCGTGAAGTTTGCCGTGGTGCTCGCCGAGGGCGGTACCGGCGCGGTCGACAATGTCAGCGGCTGCGGCGGCGTCGACGAAATCGTGCCGTTCGCGCCGGCCGGATAGCCCGTAAGCTGCGCGCCGGTCGAGTTGACGATGTCACCGGTGGCGTTGAGCGAGAACTGGCCGTCGCGCGAGTAGGTGGTGACCCCGTTATTGACCTCGCGGAAGAACCCCTGCCCATTGATCGCAATATCCAGCGGATTGCCGGTCGTGGTGATGTTCCCCTGCGTGAAGATCGGCGCAACCGCCGCGACGCTCGTGCCGATCCCGACCGCCGTGCTGCTGGATCCCCAAAGGGAATTGGCATACACATCGGCGAATTCGGCGCGTGCGGTCTTGAATCCGACGGTGGCGGAGTTGGCGATGTTGTTGCCGATGACGTCGAGCGCCTGCGACGATGCATCCAAACCCGAGAGTGCCTGTCCGTATCCCATGTTCGATTTCTCCTGGATGTTCCGACTGCTCTTGCTGCGTTTTCCTCGACGGCCGCGCCGTCCTTACATGATCTGCATGACCGAGGTGTAGGGAACCTGGCTGCCGTTTCCCAGCATCAACTGGGTCGTGCCGTTGGATTGCGGCACGGCGCCGATGACCGGCTGCAGGTTGTAGGGCGAGGCCGTCACCGACGCGCCGCCGCTTCCCGTGGCAGTCACGCTGAACTGATAGTTGCCGGCGGGAGCCGTGGATCCCGAACTCGTGCTTCCGTTCCACGCGAAATCCTGGAAGCCGGCACCCATCGAGCCGAGGTTGAGCGTCTGCACGACATTTCCCGAGGAATCGCTGATCGTCACCGTGACGTTCTGCGCTGCCGACCCGAGATTGATGCCGCCGATCGCGCTCGCCCCGGACCCGCTCGAATTGGCGGCCAGGTTCAGGCCCGACCCGGCGACCATCACGTTGTGTCCGGTGAGCATCCCCGACTGGATCGTCGCGCTCTGCTGCAGTTGCGTGAGCAGCTGCGAGATGTTGGTGTTGAGGTTGTTGATGCCGGTCACCGTACTGATCTGGGCCAACTGCGAGGTGAGCTGGGTGCTGTCCATCGGATTCAGCGGATCCTGATTGTTCATCTGGGCGACCAGCAGTTGCAGGAAGGTCTGCTGCAGGTTCTGCGAGCCTGAGGACGACCCGGTCGAAGACGAGGACGACGAGGACGACGTTCCGCCCGCCGCCGATCCCGAACCGGCGGAGGACGTCGATGTCGATGGCGGGGCGACCGTCGAATTGGCGAGGATCGCGCTCCAGGGATTGGCGGCGGTCGCGCTGGTGCTGGATGTGGTCATGGAAAATCGCTCCTTATCCGGCCATCTGAATGACCTTGTCGAGCAAGGTCTTGGCGGTGGTCATCACGTCGACGTTGCTCTGGTAGCTGCGCGAGGCAGAGATCATGTTGACCATCTCCTGCACCGGGTCGACATTGGGCATCGTCACATTCCCGCTGGCGTCCGCCGCTGGGTTGGACGGATCGTGCACCGTGCGCCCGGGAGCGCTGTTCTGCACAACGCCCGCGACCTGCACCCCTGCTGACGCCGGGTCAGCGCCGAACATGTGCGTCTGGAAGACGACCTCCCGCGCCTTGTACGGCTGGCCGTCGGGTCCCGCGACCGAATTGGCATTCGCGAGATTGCTTGCGACGACATTGAGCCGCTCGCTTTGCGCCGACACCGCGGACGCCGAAACATCGAATACGCTGAAGAGAGACATTTCCGCTCCTTCTCACCGTCACCCGGTGATGACGGTCGTCATCTGCTGGAACTTGCTGCTGAGAAACCGGACGGTCGCCTCATAGCGCACGGAGTTCTGCGCGAACTCCGCCCGCTGCTGATCGATGTTCACCGTATTGCCGTCCATCGAGGCCTGCAGGGGCACCTGGTAGAGCAGCGGCGGCATGGCGGCGGATGACTCCCCACCCGCCGGCGTGCCCGCGGCGTTCAGGTGGGCCGAATTCGTTCGCGCCATCGCCACCGCGCCCGCGGCGCCACCCACGGCGGAACCCGCCGCAGACCCCGCCGCGCCACCCGTAGCCGCCGCCAGCGCTTGCTGAAAATTGAAATCCCGCGCCAGATATCCCGGCGTGTCCGCATTGGCGATGTTCGCGGCCAGCACCTGTCCGCGCTTGGCGTACAGGTCGAGTGCCTGGGCCTGAAAATCGACCGCCGACGTGCCACCGAACCCTGCCATCTTGCCCTTCCCATCTGCCGATCCCACAAAAACGGGGTTTCGGCCCTAAAGTTTTGTTTCCTGGCGCCGATTATTGACTTGTCGAGGTGGCGGGATCGGCGGATAAGCCGGGTTCACGCGCGCCTTCTTGCCGGATCCGGCAGGATGGAAGGCGCATACGCTAACCGGCATGAAACGAGCATTCCGACTCCTTGATGCCATCCGGCGCCCTGCCACCGGAGTCCTGGGGACCGCCGCGGCCGCGCTCGCCATGTCGGCCGGAGCCGCCCCCGCGTGGCAGGACGGATCGGACCGGATCGCCATCGTGCGGGCGTTCGCCGCACAGGAGGCGGCGCGCGAACAGCCCGCGTATCGCGCGCAGGTCGAGGTCGGGACGCTCAATCCGTACCTGCGCCTGGCTCCGTGCAATCAAGTCGAACCCTTTCTGTATCCGGGCGCGCAGCTCTGGGGCCGCGGTTTCGTCGGCCTGCGCTGCATGGAAGCGGGACGCGCCTGGTCCGTATCGGTGCCCGTCGTCGTCCATTACTTTGGCCCGGCCCTGATTGCGACGCAGCCGATTCCGGTACTCACGCCGATCACCGCAGCCGAAGTGCAGCGGACGGAAGTGGATTTGACGCGCAGCCAAGGCGGGGTTGCCACCCAGTTTTCCCAGGTGCTCGACCACATGCTGCAACTGCCGATTGCCGCGGGACAAGCCATCCCTCTGAGCGCGCTGCAGGTTGTTCCGGCAGTCCGGCAAGGCGATGCCGTCACGATCGTCGGCAGAGGAACCGGGTTTTCGATCACCACCGACGGGATCGCCCTCGGCGCAGCCGGGCCCGGCGATCCGGTTCAGGTGAAAACCGAGTCGGGCCGGATCGTCACCGGCACGGCGGAACGGGGGCGGGTCGTCGAACTGCGGTTCTGATGAAATGAAACATTGGCGTCATTGCGAGGTCCGCAAGACCACCCGACCCCGTCATCGCGAGGCCCATAGGGCCGTGGCGATCCGGCGGGCGATCTGGATTGCTTCGGGCTTCGCCCTCGCAATGACGAGGGTTGCGGTTTTCCGCTAAAGTTTCCCGCCGCGAGGCCGATTCCGGTTGACAAGGAACCGTGGAATCCATGCCTCGGGAGGAATGACATCATGAAGATCATCGGAAGTCCGTCAGGCCCGAAGGGCACGGGAAGCACGGGAGTCGGCGGCGCCGGGCGCGCCGGCGGGCGCGCGAGCGCGGCCGGCTCGACCACCGGAACGGCGGGCAATGCCGCCGTGAGCGGCGGATCCCCGGCCCCCGGCGGGACCTCCTCCTCGGCCGTCCATTTGAGCCAGCTCGATGCGCAGTTCGCGCAATCGGACTTCAACGCGGCCAAAGTCAACGAAATCACGTCTGCAATCGCCAACGGCAGCTATCGGGTGAACGCCGGAGCGGTGGCCGAGAAACTGGTCGCCACGGCGGCGGCCTTGGCCGGCCGGCCCCAAGGCGCCGGCGCCTGACGCGGAACTCCCAGTGGAATCGACGATCACCGAATTGATCGACTGTCTCGAGCAGGAGCATCGGGCTCTGCTTGCGGAAGATGTGGCCGCCCTGGAATCCATCGTGGCCCGCAAGGAACGCCTTCTTGCCGCCCTGTCCTCCCAGCAAGCCGGCGGCGACCGCCGCACGACGGCCGCCCTCGGCAACTTGCTGACGCGCGCGCGCGCCCTGAATCAGCGCAACGCCGCGACGCTGACGCCGCGCATGGCGTTCAACCGGGTCCGGCTGAACGCGCTGCACGGCGCGCGCAACGGCGATGCCGCGGTATATACCGCGAGCGGCGCATTCTCGACGCGGTAGCCGGCCTCCGGCATCCACGCCGGACATCACTTCTTCGCTCCATCGCCTCACCCCAGCCCGCTCCCGCATGCGGGAGCGGGGAAAATCGCACCACGCGACATAAGCAAAAGGACCCGTCCGAAGCCGGACGGGTCCTTTTGTCTTGAAGCGCGTCGGGGTGCGATCCGGATCAGAACTCTTCCCAGTCGTCTTCGGCCTTCGCGGCGGGCTTGACGGTGCCGCCGGAAGCCGGCGCCGCGACCGGAGCGGCGGCTGCGGGGGCCCGATGCGGGGTCGCCGGCCCGGTCGATCGCGCCGCCGCCTGGGCCGCGGCGATCACCCGGGTCGCCTCGTTCTGACCCAGCTTGAACGTCGCCACCGACTGCGCCAGTTGCACCGCCTGTTCGCGGAGGCTGGCCGCCGCGGCCGCACTCTCCTCGACCAAGGCGGCATTTTGCTGCGTCATCTGATCGAGCTGCGTCACCGCGGTGTTGACCTGACTGATTCCCGAGTTCTGCTCCATCGTCGCCGAAGCGATTTCCGCCAGCAGATCGGTCACGCGCCGCACCTGATCGACGAGGTCGCGCATGGTCTTGCCCGCATCGGTGACCTGGCGCGAACCGCTCTCGACCTTGGCGACCGAATCGGCGATCAACGACTTGATCTCGCGCGCCGCCTGGGCGCTGCGCTGCGCAAGGTTGCGCACCTCGCCGGCCACGACGGCGAAGCCGCGGCCCTGCTCGCCGGCACGCGCGGCTTCCACCGCGGCATTCAAGGCGAGGATGTTGGTCTGGAATGCGATGCCGTCGATGACGCCGATGATCTCGGCGATCTTGCGGCTGCTCGCCTCGATTTCGCCCATCGTTTCGACGACCTGGCCCACCGCCTTGCCGCCGCGTCCGGCGACGTCGGACGCGGCCGCGGCCAACTGGTTGGCTTGGCGGGCCGAGTCGGTGTTCTGCTTGACCGTGCTCGACAACTGCTCCATCGACGCCGCGGTCTGCTCCAGGCTGCTCGCCTGCTGTTCGGTGCGGGCGGACAGGTCGGAATTGCCGCTGGCGATCTGATCCGATGCGGTCGCGACCGAGTCGACCCCGGCGCGCACGCTCGTCACGACCTTGCGCAGGCCGCTCACCATGCTATCGAGGGAGCGCTGCAGATGGGCGAGTTCATCGTTGCCTTCGGCGACCACCTCGCAGGTCAGATCCCCCTTCGACACGGCATCGGCAACGCGGATCGACATTTCCAGCGGCCGCGTGATCGACCGCGTAAGCACCACGCCCAGGGCGACCGCCACGAGCGCGCCGGCGGCCGTGAGCGCGCCGATGATCCAAGCGCTGGTGTGGAAGACCTGCGTGGTCGCGGCCGCGTCCGCGGCCGAATTGCTGACCTTCCACTCCACCATGGCATGCAGGGTCGTTTCCGCGGTGCTCAGCACATTGCTGAAGTCATCGCTGATCGTGATCGCGGCAACCGGCGCCGCGCCCGCAGGAGCCGCACCCGCAGCGGGGGCCGCCGAGCGGGCCGCGATGGCGTCCGCGACCGTCGCGAAGTCCTTGCCGTATTGCTCGAGCATCGAGGCTGCCAGCGCGGCCAGGCCCTTCCCCTGCTCCGAACTGTCGAACGAAGGCGCGGCTTTCCGGAGGTTCGCGATCGCATCCTTGTAGGACTGGCGCGCCTGATCGACCAGCGTCGACCGCGCGTCGGCATTGGTGGTGAGGATCGCCTGTTCCAGCGCCTGCGCCGAATAGGCCGCGGACGCCTCGGCCCGCGCTGCGAGTTTCAGGCCGCTGAGATCGTCCTGGTACATCGCCTGGGCGCGCTGCTCCATTCGCCAGGTTCCCCATGCACCGGTGGCGCCGATCGCCGCGCCGATCAGCGCCAGGAACAGGAATGAAGTAAGCAGTCGCTTGGAAATTGCGAATCGGTTCAACATGATCGAACCCCCCTAACGGTTATGGCGATCCGCCGCCCCGAACGATGAAATATCGGCGTCATCGCGAGGCCCACAGGGCCGTGGCGATCCAGAGGGCGGTCTGGATTGCTTCGGGCTTCGCCCTCGCAATGACGATCGTTGCCGTTGCACGTCAATCGTTTGCAATGGTTTCCGGTCTGGTGCCGTTTGCGTTGCGAGCCGTGCGCTTACGCCGCCACGGCCGCTTCCTGGTGCGCCTGACTGATCAGCGCCATATCCGCGCTCGACATCAAACGATCGATATCGATCAGAATCAGCATGCGCTCGTCCTCACCCGAGCGAATGCTGCCCAGTCCGGTGATGTAGTCCTGATCCAGCAGGGAACTGAATTCCGGCGCCGGCTTGATCTGCTCGGGGGAAAGCTCCAGTACGTCGCTGACGGAGTCGACGACGGCACCGACCACCCGGCCATTGATGTTCAGAATGATGACCACGGTGAAGGCGTCGTACCGGGCCTCTCCGAGGTTGAACTTCATGCGCAGATCGACGATCGGCACGATGACCCCGCGCAGATTGATCACGCCCTTGATGAAGGTCGGGGCGCCCGCGATGCGTGTCACCGTGTCGTAACCCCGGATCTCCTGCACCTTCAGGATGTCGATCCCGTATTCCTCCCCGCCGAGGCGGAACGTCAGGAATTCCTGGATCCGGGCCGGGTTCTTGGCCTCAAAGCGCTCCATCACGCCCATGTGCGACTCCTTGCAATTCGGCGCCGGAGCGCCGAGACCAAACCATTGGATGCTGCGATTGTGGGTTGCGCCGGCGGCTCGTGTTCCGAGGAAAAAGGCCGGTTTTCCGGCTCACCAGTTTTTCAGCTTCGCCCGCAGGCGGGACACCGCCTGGCTGTGCAACTGGCAGACCCGCGACTCGGTCACGCCCATCACGGCCCCGATTTCGCGAAGGTTGAGGTCCTGCTCGTAGTACATGCTCATCAACAACTTCTCTCGTTCCGGCAGGTTCTCGATGGCGTCGACCAGCGCGGTGCGAAAGCGCTTGTCGCGCAGGATCTCCATCGGCTCGCTGTCGGTCTGCGGCAGATGACGCTCGAGATAATCCTCGTCGTTGTCGCCGCCGCCGAGATCATCGAAATAGATCAGTTGCGCGCCGCGGGCTTCGCTCAGCAGTTCCTGGTACTCGGCAACCGAAACATGGAGCTCCCGCGCGATCTCGCTCTCCTGCGCCGGGCGCCGGAGGCGCTGTTCGACGCGGTGGATGGCGTTTTCGATTTCGCGCTGGCTTTTGCGCGCAGAGCGCGGCATCCAGTCGCCGGCGCGCAGTTCGTCGAGCATGGCGCCGCGGATCCGGCTCGCCGCATACACCTCGAACTGCGTCCCCTGCGATGCTTCATAGCGGCCGACCGCATCCATGAGGCCGATCATGCCGGCCTGGATCAGGTCGTCGACCTCGACATTTGCCGGCAGCTTCGCAATCATCTGGTGCGCGATCCGTCGCACCAAAGGCGCATACTGCTTGGCATAGTCCTGGTCTCGTTCCAACGTTCCGCGTGCGGTATACACGAAGGCGTCGCTCTTCAAAGTACGGTCTCCACGAGCGGTAGGCGTTCCCCGGCGGGCTGCGCCGGCATCTCCGCCCGCCACAGTTCCTCCACCGGTTCGGCCGCCGACACCGTCGCGCCAAAATGCCGGCGCGCGATCGCCGCCGTTCCCGACAACAGCCTACCGGCCGCCGCCTTGCCCATTCCCGAAAAAAGAAGGTGGAAAGCGGCAATCTCCGTCTCGCTCATGGTCTGCCGAATCGCGGCGAGCGCCGCCGTTCCCGCATCGGGGCTCGAATCCATCGGGATCAGCGCCTGCCGCAAGACCGCAAGCTCGCGGATGCGCCGCAGGAACGCCAACCGCGTCGGCGGCAGCGTCAGAACGATGTGCTGGACGCGCGCGCCCACCGACTCGATCGCCTGGGTGACCCGCGCCGCCTGCCCCTCCTCCCCACAGGCGCGATCGATGGCCCGCGCCGCCGGCAGCACCCAAAGGGACGTACCCGGCACGGCGAGGACCGCGTCGCCGAGATTGCAATCCCCCGCGAGCGCATGGTCGAGGTCGTAACGCGCCTTGCGTCCGAACGCGTGGGCGACCTGGCTGCGGGCGCCATCAATGATCAGTGTCGCCGTCGGGCCGGACGGCGCCATCCGTTCGGAAATTTCCTGCGCCCGCCGGGCAATCGCGCTCGCCTGCCCCGCGGTACGGCCCGCAGGCTGGACGACGAGCGACCAGCGCGCCGGACGGCGCCCGAACATCCGGCGCAGGCCGCTTGCTTGGTCCGATGCGTGGAATGGCCTCATGAGCGGATCAGGATGCCCGTACCGCCAGTTCCTGCGCCGCCGCACCCGCGGCGAATGCCTGGGCCTCCTCGCCATCGAGCGAAAACGACGAACCGAAGGGCTTCAACGCAATGTGCGCGAGCAGCGCGGGGTTGGCGGCATGCCAGTCCTCCGGAACCCGCTGGCCGTTGGTGATTCCCAGCAGCGGCGCGCGATAGCGCATCATGCAGTCGAGCGCGCCGCCGATCCGCGCCGCCTCGTCGATCTTGGTCAACACGGTGCCCTGCATGCTCCCCAAACGCCATGCCCGCGACACCTCGTCCAGCGTCTCGGCGTGCGACGCCGCGTTGAGCAACAGCACTCGCTGGATCGGCTGGTCACCGAATCGCACTTCGTCGAGCAGCCCCAGCATTTCCGTCAGTCGCTGGTCCCGCTGGGACATCCCGCAGGTGTCGATCAGCACCGTGCGCTTGCCGCGGAGGGATGCCAGCAGATCCTTCAGGCTCGGCGCGTCGTGCGCCGCGAACACCGGGACGCCCAGGATGCGCCCGTAACTGCGCAATTGTTCGTGGGCGCCGATCCGGTAGGAGTCCAGCGTGATCAGGCCGAGGCTCGACGCTCCGTGACGCACGGCATGTCGGGCCGCCAGCTTGGCGATCGTCGTCGTCTTCCCCACTCCCGTGGGTCCGACCAGCGCGATCGCGCCCGTCCCGGAGACCGGATTCTCGTCTTCGACAGGGCAGCGGACATTGCGTGCCACCACCGCCTGCAGCCAGGCGTCGGCCTGTGCAGCCTCGAGGCCCGCCGGCGTTTTTTCGGCAACGCGGCGCGCCAGTTCCGGGGAAAATCCCGACATCAACAGACGGATCATCACCTGCCGGGCCAGCACGAGTTGCCCGGGCGCAGTCGTCGCGGCAAGCGGCCGGGTCGCCGCGACCTTCGACGCAAGGTTGACTTCCAGGTTGGAGATCCGGTCCGACAGCACCGAACGCAGCGACCGCAACTCCTCCATCACGCGGGTGTCGCCCGTCGGCGAGGAGGGCTGCGCCCCCGCCGCGATTCCGTCCGCGGGGGTCGATGGCACGGCGACGAACAGGTCCGGCACCGCGGCGGCCACGGCCGGCTCTGCGGCGGGGGGCGGCGGTGCCGCAGTGGCCGCCGCAGTTGTCGCTGCGGTTGTGGCGGAAAGTGCCACGGAGGGCGCCACGGCAGGCGCGGATGCCGCCCGGCGCGGGGTCACCGGCGCGGGCTCCGCGGCTTGCGACAGGAAGGGCTCCGCCCGCGAAGGGCGGCGACGGAACACCGCCGGCGCCGCGCCGGCAACCGCCTCCGTCGCGACGGCAACGGGACGGATCGCTGCGGCGGGGCGCGAAACCGGGGGCGCCGGTTCCTCGTCGGCATGCGCGACATCGTCGTACATCGCCGCGCCGCCGAGGCGCGGCTGCGCAATGGTGGTCTGACGGCGGATGAATTCCTGGAACGACTCCGGCATGGCCGTACGGCCGGGTCGCGCCGTCTCCGCCTTCGCCGCGGCCGCGTTGACGGCCGGTTTGCGCGCCGTCGACGGAAGCTTGCCGCGCATGGCGACGCTCGCCGAGGTGGCCGAAGCGGCCGACGCCACGTTGACCGGCTCGAACTCGTCGACCAGGTTGCGCATCTGTCCCTCGGCCGCGGCGATGATCTCGATGCGCCCGGAATCCAGGCGGCGGTTGGACAGGATGACCGCTTCGGCCCCCAGCTCCAGGCGAACCCGATGCAGAGCCTCGCGGGCGGTCGTCGCTACATATCGTCTGAATCCCATGGCGTTCTCCTTGCCGCTTCCGTCTTATACCGCGTTCCCGATCAATCCGTCGCACCAACCCATCACGCCCGCGCGCCGAGGACGTTGTTCACCCGGATCACACTCGTCTCCGGAACCTCCGCATGCCCCAACACCCGCAACCGAGGCGCCGCGCGCTTGAGCAGCCGCGCCAACGGGAGCCGCAAGCGGTCCGGCACCAGCAGCGTCGGCGTGACGCCGATCTCTTCCTGCCGCTTCGCGACGGCCGCCGCGTTGCGCTGCAGGGCATCGACCAGCCCGGGTTCGAACGCCGGCACTTCGCCGGGTGCACCCAGGGATTGCACGAGCAGCTTTTCCAGATCCTGATCCAGCGCAATCACCGGCAGTTCGCGCGTCGAGCCGAACCACGCCTGGGCGATCGACGCGCGCAGTGCCGTCCGCACCGTCGCCGTCAACTCCGCCGCATCGGTGCTGCGGGTGGCGCCGTCGGCCAGGGTTTCGATGATCGTGCGCAGATCGCGGATGTGAATGCCCTCGTCGAGCAGGCTGGCAAGCACTTTCTGCAGCGTGGCGAGCGGGATCAGTTTCGGCACCAGGTCGTCCACGAGCTTGGGATGATTGCGTCCGAAATGATCGAGCAGCGCCTGCGTCTCCGCCCGGCCCAGCAACTGGCCGGCATTGGTCAACAGCAAGTGATTGATGTGGGTCGCGATCACCGTCGCGCAGTCGACGACCGTATAGCCCAGGACCTGCGCGGAATCCTTCGCACCGGCGTCGATCCAGATCGCCGGCAGACCGAACGCCGGATCCTGGGTCGGGGTGCCGGGCAGTGCCTGCGTGATGTTCCCCGGGTTGATCGCCAGGAACTGCCCGGAGAAGGCCTCTCCCTCGCCGACCACCACTCCCTTGAGCAGCACCCGGTACTGGGTCGGCTTGAGATCGAGGTTGTCGCGGATGTGCACCGACGGCGGCAGGAACCCGACTTCCTGGGCAAACTTCTTGCGGATCGCCTTGATTCGCTTCAGCAGTTCGCCATCCGCCTTGGCGTCGACGAGCGAGATCAGGCGGTAGCCGACTTCCAGGCCCACCACGTCCACCGGAACGATGTCGTCCCAGCTTGCTTCCTGCGCCGCGGCCGGGGCCGGGGCCGCCGCCGCCTGCTCGTGGGCCTTCTTTTCTTCCGTCTGTTTGCCGCGCCGCACCAGGAACCAGGACGCATAGCCGCACAACGCCGCAAGCATCAGAAACACCATCGACGGCATCCCCGGAATGCTGCCGAGGATGGCGAGGATCGCCGCGGTGATCCCCAGGGCGCGTGGCGTCGCCATCACGCTGTCGAGGATCTGGGTGCCGATGTCGTTGTCGTCCTTGCCGACGCGCGAGACGATGAGACCCGCCGCGATCGAGATCGTCAGCGCCGGGATCTGGGCGACCAGGCCGTCACCGATGGTGAGCAGGACATAATTGTTGACCGCCGACATGATCGGCATGCCGTGCTGCAGAACACCGATCGCCAGGCCGCCGATGATGTTGATGAACAGCACGAGGATCCCGGCGACCGCGTCGCCGCGCACGAACTTGCTGGCGCCGTCCATTGCGCCGTAGAAGTCGGCTTCGAGGGCGACCTCGGAACGGCGGCGGCGCGCCTCCTTGTCGTCGATCAGCCCCGAATTCATGTCGGCATCGATCGCCATCTGCTTGCCGGGCATCGCGTCCAAAGTGAAGCGCGCGGCCACTTCCGCGATCCGTCCCGCGCCCTTGGTGACGACCATGAAGTTGATCACCACCAGGATCGCGAACACGATCAGCCCGACCGTGAAGTTGCCGCCGATCACGAAGTGACCGAACGATTCGATGACCTTGCCTGCCGCGCCCGCCCCGGTATGCCCGCGCGTCAGCACCACCCGCGTCGATGCGACGTTGAGGGACAGTCGCATCAACGTCGTGAGCAGGAGGACGGTGGGAAATGCCGCGAAATCGAGCGGCTTCTTGGTGTAGGTCGCCACCATCAGGATGACCAGCGCCAGCGCGATGTTGAAGGTGAACAGGATGTCCAGCGCAAACGGCGGCAGCGGCAGCATCATCATCGCGAGGATGAGGAACACCACCAGCGGCACGGCCAGCGAGCGCCAGGGGACGGCTTGCACCAAAGGATGTTTCAGGACGGCGTCCATGTCATTTCCCTACGGGAAAACGGCAACGATCGTCATTGCGAGGGTGCCGCCGGAAGCAATCCAGGCGTTCTTCTGGATCGCCACGGCCCTGCGGGCCTCGCGATGACGCCGGGGTTTCCTGGCCATGGCCCTGTGGGCCTCGCGATGACGCCGGAGTTTCCTGGCCATGGCGGTGCGGGCCTCGCGATGACGCCGGGGTTTCGTGATTCGGGTCGGTATACGTCGCCATGACCGTTACGCGCTTGCCATCGGTTGAAGCGGGTCCATTCCCTCCGGCACCGCGATGTCGTGCGGTTCCACCGGGCGCGGCCCGATCCCCTGGGCATAACTCTTGAGCTGGAAGATGTACGCGAGCACCTGCGCCACCGCGGTATACAGCGCGGCCGGGACCTCCTCGCCGATCTCGACGTGCTTATAGAGCGCCCGGGCCAGCGGCGGCGCTTCCAGTTGCGGCACGCCCGCCCCCCGCGCAACCTCGCGGATGCGCATCGCCACGTCGTCCATGCCCTTGGCGACCACCACCGGGGCACGATGCCGGTCCTCCAGGTACTTGATCGCCACGGAAAAGTGCTCCGGGTTGGTAACCACCACGTCGGCCTTCGGGACGGCGGCCATCATGCGGCGGCGGGCCATGTCGCGCTGCGCGCGGCGCACCCGCGCCTTGATCTGCGGGTCGCCCTGCATCTCGCGCGCTTCGTCGCGCATCTCGGTGACCGTCATGCGCAAGCGGTTGCGAAAGGAAATGATCTGGTACGGAACGTCGATTGCCGCGATGACGGCGAGTGCGACCGCCATCAGCGCCGACGCCGCGAGCGCCAGATGGAAGGATTCGGCGACGGCCCGCGCGAGACCCTCTCCGGCCAGGGACGCGAAGCGGTCGAGGTGCGTCGCCACATAGCTGCCGCCGACGATCGCGAGAAGGATCGCCAGCAGCGAGGTCTTGACCAGTCCAACCAGGGATTGCAGCGAAAACAGGCGCCCGAACCCTTCGGCGGGACTCAGGCGCTCGACCTTGGGCGCAGCCGCGCCCGGCACGAACACCACACCGCCGATCGCCAGCGGCGCCGCCACGGCCGCGACCGCGAGAACCAGGAAGATCGGGGCCGTCCCGGTCATTGCCGCGGAAACGCAGGTTCCGAGCCGCGCCAGCATTGCTGCCGGATCGGTGGCGCTCTGCGCATCGAAGCGCAACCCGCTGGCGACCAGGGCGCGGCTCGCCGACGCCACCGAACCGCCGGCCAGGGCCATCACGCCGACCGACGCGCCGATGATGAAGAGGTTTCCCAGATCTCGCGATCGGGGAACGTTCCCTTCCTTGCGTGCATCCGCCAAGCGTTTGGCGGATGGGTCTAGGGTGCGGTCCTGTCCGCTGTCGGATTCTTCGGCCATCGAGGCAGTCGCCGTGCCCGCCGACCTTGCCGGCGCGCAACGCGCATCGTGAAACTGCCTCGATTATTTCGAGGATGAACCCAGAGCGAACGATTGAATATCGGCCGGAGTTCGGCGTTCTTTAGGGTTGCGCGCGCTCCGCATTGGGCGCAGAAGCCGGGAATTGCCAGGGAATCCACCGTCAATTTCCCGCTTCCAATCGCCCCTCCGGCCGCAACCCACCCTACAGGTTTGGGATTTGCCGCCGAAATGATCAGACGGATGGCCCGCATTGCGCGGCCAGATGCTCGGAAAGCCACAACGGGGACCGACCATGGCAAAAACAGAACTCATTCGGCAGATGGCGGAAGCGGCAACCCGCCCACTGCACGACTTCGGGGACGTCCCGATGCTGGACCTCGCGCCAAAGCCGGTCCAGGAAGAAGAACCGGAAGACGCGCACGACCTTTTCGTGTGGTTCGAAAACACTTCGGATCGCCTCCAGGATGGCCAGTGCGGCATGGCCGGCTTGCCCGAATGCCTGGTTCCCGTCGGAACCGGCATGCGCATGATCGAACGGCACTACGTCACCGGCCATGCCCACCTGCTGTCCGCGGTACGCATCCGCTGCCAGGATCGCCGCAGCGAGCGAATTGCCGCAATCTATACCGCCGCGCTCGCCGTCGGAACCGTGGCATGGGTCGGGTCGGGCCTGCAATATGAGTTGGCCTGGAATGCGCTGTACTCCACGGAGGAAAGCCTGCCGTCCTGAGTTGCACCCCGCTCCCGCCGGCGGGAGCGGGCGTGACCTTAGCCGTCATTGCGACGGCGCGCAGCCCGAAGCAATCCAGCGCGTGCGGCCTGGATCGCCACGGCCCTGCGGGCCTCGCGATGACGGGACCGATGCGATGCGGGCCTCGCGATGACGGGACCGATGCGATGCGGGCCTCACGACGGCGGGACCGATGAAATGCGGGCCTCGCGATAATCGTTATTCCCGCTTCGTCTCAACCGCAACCTTCCGCTGCTCCGCTTCGACCCGGTTCACATACCGCTGCAACATCATCCGCGCCTGGGGATCCAGTTCCAGGAACTGGCAGCCGCAACGGCGCCCCCACTCGCCCTCGCCGCCGCCGATGTCGTAGACATTCACCACGCGGAACGCCACGTTGATCGGACCGACGCCGGGAAGGTCGAGGAAACAGTTGCGGACGACCCCCCCGGGCGGCAGGTCGAACAAGTGCGGATGCACCAGCACCGCCAGCCCGCCCACGCTCAGATTGACCACCCGAACCGACTCGTACCGGGATGCGCCGTCGGCCTGGGGAATCAAGCAACTTGCCGGCGCGAGCCGAGGGGTGCGCACGCGGAAGGATTCCCGCCGCTGCAGGCGCAGCATCCGCTCCGGCAGGACGACTTCGAATGCCGGCTTGCCGTCGAACGCCCGCTCACGTGGATCGCCCGCCGTGAACTGCACCTTGATGTTCTCGAAAAATGCGACGAACACCAGTTCGCGGGCCTGCAACACCCGTTGCCTCGCCTCCTGGCCCGCCGGCATGTCCAGCACCAGCCGGCCGCGGTCCGGGTCGGTCTCCAGAATCATCGACACCGAAAAATCGCCGGCCCGCCCCGGATACACCGTGACCAGCGTGCGATCGCCGGTGATCCGCCGCAGCAGCGACACGATCTCCGGCCGGCCATACAGCGTGTACGGTTCGAGCTCCGGCGTATCGGGCTCGGGGAACGGGTGCAGTTGCATGGGGCGGCAGTCTCCCTGCAGGCGGTTGGTTGAGTCCGGAAGTAAAGCATAAAACCCGTCGCGCGAAATGGCGACGGAAACCTGCGTTCTCCCGCGATTCGCGCAACCGGGGGAATCGCTCGAAACCGGGCTCCGCGCCCTCGCATTTCGCCTTATCGAAACCATATCGGCATCGGTACATTGAACTGTAGGGTGGTACTGCGCCGCCGGCCCGTGCCGACCCGAAATCGCGACCGTCGACCCGAGATCCATGGCCCGTACATCCGCTCCCCGTACCCGATCCGCACCGCAGACCGATGCCGCCCACGGCCTCCTGCAACGTGCATTGAGCTGGCACCGGGAAGGAAAACTGGTGCCGGCGCGGGAGATGTACGACGAGATCCTGCGTCGCCAGCCCCGCCACTATGAAGCCCGGCGTCTGGTCGGCGTTCTCCTGCTCCAGCAGGGAGACATAACTGGCGCCGTCGAATCCCTGAAGGCCGCGATCGCGATCCACCCCGAAAATCCGGCGGCATACCTGGACCTCGGCAATGCGTTCAAACGGCAGAGGACGCCCGATCTGGCAGTGGCGAGCTATGACGCCGCAATCGCGCTCCTTCCGGATTTCGCCGAGGCCCATGCCAATCGGGGCAACGCCCTGCTGGAAATGGGGCGGATCGACGACGCGATCGCCAGTTACGACCGGGCCATCTCGATCCGCCCCGACTTTCCGCCCGCCCTCCACGGCCGCGCCCAGGCTTGGAAGCGGCTGGGAAAATCGGACGCCGCGATTGCCGATTACGATCGGATCATTGCGCGCAACCCGACATTCGCCGAAGCGCACTACGACCGCGCCAACACGCTCCAGTCGTGCGGCCGCCATGCGGAAGCGATCGCCGGCTACAGCCGTGCCATCGCAATCGCACCCGGCTATGCCGAGGCCTATAACAACCGCGGAAACGCGGAGCTTGCGCTCGGTAGAACGGAGGCTGCAATCAACAGCTATGCGGCCGCGATCGCTTGCAGGCCGGATCACCTGGAGGCTCACCGCAACCGCGGCAACGCGTTGCGCCAGGCGGGGCGGACGGACGAAGCGATCGTCGCGTACGAACAGGCGACTCGTCTATGCCCAAATCTTGCCGACCTGCACATGCAGCGCGCCGATCTTCTGCTAGCGGCCAATCGCCATGACGAGGCGGCCTGCGGATACGCTCGGGCCGTCGCACTGGACCCCATGTCCGCACGCGCGCATGCCGGTCTCGGCACCGCACTTTTCGCACTTCGCCGTTGGGAGACTGCGATCGCCAGCCTCGATACGGCGATCGCCATCAACCCGGACTACGTCGAGGCGTATGCCGCGCGAGGAAACGCCCGCCTCGCACTGAAGCGATTCGACGAGGCGACCGCCGACTTCGAAATTGCATTGAGATACCGACCGGATTTCGCGGCTGTATACAACGCGTTCGGCAATGCCCTGCTCGATGCGGGCAAGCCGGATTCCGCACTGGAAAAGTACGATGCGGCGATCGCACTCGACCCTAGCTTCGCGATCGCGCACGCCAACCGCGGCAACGCCCTGGTGCGACAGAAGCGCCTTCTGGACGCGGTCGCCAGCCTCGACGCCGCCATCGCAATCAGGCCGGACTTCGTCGACGCGTACAACAGCCGGGGATTGGCGCTTGCCGCGCTCGGAAACCTCGAGGCAGCAATCGAGACGTACGACCGTGCGCTGGCGTTCGCCCCCGACTCCGTTCCGATCAACACCAACCGTGGCAATGCCTTGCTGGAACTGCTCCGCCTGGATGAGGCCATTGCGGCCTACGACAAGGCGATCGCCCATCCATCCGAGTATTTCGAGGAGGCGAATTACAACAAGGCTCTCGTTCTGATGTTGCGCGGCAACTATCGCGACGGTCTTCCGCTATTTGAGTGGCGATGGAAGAACAAGATGTATTCGGGCCGCGTCATCCGCTTCCCGCAGCCGATCTGGTTCGGCGACGAGTCGCTGCGCGGGAAGGCCATCTACCTTCACAACGAACAGGGTCTGGGAGACCTCATTCAATTCAGCCGGTATGTAAAGTTCGTGAAATCATTGGGCGCTACCGTATACATGGAAGTGCCGCAATCGCTGCGAGGGGTCCTGCAGAACCTCGAAGGGGTCGACCGGTTCATCACGGGCGGCGATCCGGTTCCGTCATTCGACTTCCAGTGTTCCGTGCTGACCTTGCCGCTGGCGTTCCGGACGACCATCGACGACACACCCATGCCAACGCCGCTGCACGTCGACCCCTCCCGGAAACTCCTTTGGGCGAAGCGAATCGGCGTCGCCCGGCGAAGGCGCGTCGGCCTCGTCTGGAGCGGCAGCGCTGGGCATACCAACGACCACAATCGCAGCATTCCGCTTTCCCTGCTTGCCGGAACCCTGCCGGACGAATTCGACTACATCTGCCTTCAGAAGGAACTGCGGGAGACCGACCGAGACTTTCTCGACACCTTGGCAGGGAAGATCGCCTACTACGGCGACGAAATCGGCGACTTCTCAGACACGGCCGCGCTCTGCGAGCAAATGGACCTCATAGTCAGCGTCGATACGAGCGTGGCGCACCTAGCCGCGTCGCTCGGAAGGACGACGTGGATCCTGCTGCCATATCGCCCCGATTGGCGCTGGCTTCTCGACCGGTCGGACAGTATCTGGTACCCGTCGGTCCGTCTATATCGCCAGGACGCCACCCGTACCTGGCACAACGTTCTGGGGCGACTGCGAGAGGAGTTGCGCGACGGCCTCGGCCGACCGGACTTCCATCATTGACAATTAGCACGTCGCATTCCATCCGGCCTCGATGTTCCGCCTGACTGCGCGTCGGTGCGAGCCGCAAACTGCCCCCGAAAATTCCTGGTTATCCGCGCACCTCGGAATACCCGAGCAATTAAAGTTTCCCCGATCGGCGCCGATGGGCGGCCTGCCTCCGCAAGCCTCGTGCCCACGATGCGGCGCCATCGGGCACAACCTGCGAAACGGAAAACTGGAGCGGAGAATTCAATGCGTAGGACGGTGCGAGCGAGTGAACTGAACGCCGGATACCTCGACGCATTTCCGGCGATCAAGATACTGTCGCTCGATTGCTTCGACACGATCTTCTGGCGCAAGGTGGCCGCGCCGGTCGATATTTTTTTTGAACTTGCCGACCGCCCCGCATACAAAGCGTTCGGACTTACCGCCGCCATCCGAATCCGCGCAGAACAAAGCGCGCGGCGGCGAGCCAAGATCCGCCGTCAGGTGACTGAGATATCCCTCGCCGAAATCTACCGCGAAGCGCTGCCCGCCGCGTCTTCCGCCGAGATCCTGCGACTGGTAGACGCCGAACTTGGGGTCGAATCGGAATATGGATTTACATTCCAGCCCGTCGTGGACCTGATCGGAAGCGCAAAGGCGCGCGGACTGTCGGTGATTGTCGTCAGCGACACCTACTTCTCGGAATCGCAGCTGAAGAAGCTGCTGTTTTCCATCTCGCCCGATCTGGAACGCGACATTGACGACGTGTACTGTTCCAGCTCCTTCGGCCAATCGAAGGCGGAAGGAATCTGGCGGTTCATCCTGCCGAAGCTTGGAGTCCAGCCCGCGGAAATCCTGCATCTGGGTGACAACCTGAATGCCGACCTACTCGGCGCAGAGCGATTCGGGATCAATGGCTCCCACCTGGTGCACCACGACCCGCAAGTCGTCGACATGTTCGAGGATCGACGCCGGGTCGCGCCTCAGCTTTTCCAGCGGATCGGCGAGGCCGCACCGCTGCCGAGCTACTTCCACGGCCACTTCGCCGCGGCCGCCCCGAACGACAGCGACGACTTTCGCCTCGGGTACTTCACCCTGGGACCGATCCTGTATTCCTTTGCCGACTTCATCTTGCGCGAACTGCGTTCGTTGTCGCGATCCTGTGGGAGGAGCGTCAAACTCGCATTTCTCCTCCGGGATGGATTCCTCCCCGGCAAAGCCTGCGCGGAGTTGCATGGCTCCCCGATCGGATCGGAGATCAACATCACCCGTTTCACCGCGATCGCCGCCTCGCTGGACAGCGAGGAGCAGGTATTGCGCCACCTCGACGCCAACCTTACGCCGGAAACGATTCCCCATGTAATGCGCCAACTCCTTCTTCCGGAGGACCTACAGCGGAAAATCGCCGCTCTTGCCGGCCGGGCAGCCGATCCGGTGCAGGAATTTACGCGGCTTGTGCGGCAGAACCGCACGCTGCAAACGGTCATCGCGGCGTCGCGCGCTTTCCGAGGGCGACTTGTCACCCACATCCGCCAGCGTACCGGAGTGCAACCCGGCGATACGCTGGTTTTCGTCGACCTGGGGTACAGCGGAACCGCGCAAAACCACCTTCACCGCATTCTCAAAGAGGACCTCGACGTCGACCTCCAGGGCAGATACCTGATCTCCGCAAAGGCCCAGGGCGGGATGCACGACAGGAAGGGACTGATCGACGAATCGCTCGTCGACGCCAGAACCATCCTCGCGCTGACGATGTACATCGCCGCATTCGAGATGCTGTGTACGCAAAACGTACCTACCACGATCGACTATCAGCCCGACGGCGAACCCGTTTACGCGAAGGACTCGATCGCCCAACACCAGCTCGATACCGTCAACGCGATTCAGCTGCACTGCCTTCAATTCATTCGGGATGTCCGGTCCATTGCGCCGCAGCACCGACCATCGCCCGACCCGGTCCATCTCGCACAGGGCACAGCAATCGATCTCTGCCGCTTCCTGTACTTCCCGACCAAGGCTGAACTGCGCTGCCTCCGGAATTTCCTGTTCGACTTCAACCTCGGCACGAACCTGAAGATGTCGCTGTTCGACTTCGACAAGTGCAGGGAGGGAATGCGGCGCAGGGGATTCACCTATATGACGAGCAACACATCGGTCGCCGAACGCATGAACTATCCGATGGAACTCCGCCACCTGGATGTCTCCCTCGCCAATCTCTTGCTCGGAACGATCCGTTACGGGTACGGGGTAAGCCCATTCAAGACTTCATACCGCGAGGAGACGGTGACGGTACTTCTTTCGACAGACCGAGAAGTCGCGACCCAAGCCGTTACTGCGCATGCTATGCACGACGGATATTTCGCCCTGCTGGTCCCGGTTGGCAGGACGTTCCACTCGGCCATTGCGCTCGGGCGTCACTACCGCTTCGTCCAGATCGACAGCGTCCAGATCGTGAACCTACGCGCAATCGCCGACGACCCGGGAAGCGACGTCGAAGTCGGCGAATATGCCGTCTATGACGGGATGGCCCGCCATGGCGAAGACATCTACGAGGTAACAGACGACGCCATCATATTCCTGAGAAGCCGGGAATACCCGATCGAATCACCGGTCTGTCGCTTGATATTCCGACCATTGTCGGCAAGGCCATCCACCACATCGAAAGAACCATAACATGCCCGACCTTCTCATCCATTCCCTTTCCGAGTTTCAGCCGCTGATCTTCGAGGTGCTCGAGACCACGCAGCCGGAGAAGATCGCCGAGGTCGGAACCGAACGGGGGGTCTTCGCAAAACTTCTCGGGGAGTGGGCAGCTCCAAGGGGCGGCGCCGTCTATCCGATCGACCCTGCCCCCCCCGAGGACTGCCGGGCGCTTCTCGCGACACAGGAAAACTGCCACCTCGTCGAAAGGACGAGTCTCGACGCCATCCCGGATCTGGACGACATCGACTGCTGGTTCATTGATGGCGACCATAACTGGTACACGGTCTTTCACGAACTGACCGCCATCGCCGCGCAATGCAAGAAGTCCGGAAAGCCGATGCTAACCTTCCTTCACGACGTATGCTGGCCATGGGGGCAGCGCGACCTGTATTACGCGCCCGATTCGATACCTCCTCAATACCGGCACGCGTACACGTACGATTACGGCGTCACGCTCGGAAACGTCGGCGTGATCAATGGCGGGTTCCGGGGATGCGGGGCATTTGCCGTGGCCACCCACGAGGGCGGGCCAAGGAATGGGGTTCTGACGGCGGTCGCCGATTTTGTCGCGACCCAGGAAAATCCGCCGTATTTCTGCATTGTGCCGGCGGTCATGGGACTGGGGATCCTATTCAGCCGGACTGCCGCGTGGACCGATGCCGTCCACAGGATTCTTTCCCCATACCACATGAATCCGCTCGTCGCCAAGCTGGAGGAAAATCGCCTAAGGAATTATTTGAAGGTTATCGAACTCCAGGACGAAGCCAACGGAGCGGTCCGATCTTCGTGACAACGCCGACTGCACCATGCGTCACGAAAGGCGCAGTGCGTTATTATCGAAACGGAGGCATTCCGTAATCGGGTCGCTTGCGTGTGTTGCCAATATATTTATCCCGGCCGGCCAGGTCCGGTATCCAATGGCGTCGAGAAACGTTCCAATTCCCTGCCTATCGGACTTGATAATCTCGATCAGCATGATTGGCTTGTGCCGCTCGATAGATTTTGCCGCGCCGGCCAGGACGTCCTCCTCCATTCCCTCCACGTCGATCTTGAGAAAGTCCAATCGATCAAGATTTAGAGAATCGATCGTGACGATCGGAACCTGCTGCGTTTTCGCGTAATCGATTTCCTGGCCGATATACTCGTTCGTCGGGCCCTGCTTCAGCTCGAGGCTGCCATATGACGACGGGATCAGATAGTTGGGTTCCGGAACCTCAATCATTCCGCAGACCGATCCGACGGCGGAGTGCCTTGCCACCACATTCAAGCAATTGTTTATGGCGACATTCCCCGCCAGAGCATAGAAAACCTTCTCCTGCGCTTCGAACGATAGGACGCGGCCCCAGTCATGCATCAGCCTGGCCCACTCGATCGTATGTACGCCGATATTCGCCCCGCAATCCACCGCAACCACCCCGTGCCCGAAGTGAACACGCCTCTTCATCAATATTGATAGCACGAAGTTGACCTCTTCCTGGTCAAAGCTCGACGTATTGAGAAGCTGGAACCCGACCCCATATCCGCCGTTCTCCGTCAGCCGGAAGTCGTTTCGATTGACGATCAGGGTCCCATGATTCGACGACATGAGTACGAAGGGGGCGGGTTTGCGAGCATTGATCATGATCGATTTTGGGATGAGTGCAATGCTGAGAATCTATCGGCCTTCAATGTACCGATTCCCGCCGCGTGCCAATGCACGGAAATGGAGCTGCTTCATGCGGCATTCCGTACCCCACATGGGGATGGCCCTTCCGCCGGACCCCGGAGCTGGAATTCAAGCAGGATCCGACCCGGGTAGCCTTGACCAGCTGCAGCTTTGTGCGCGCGGGCGCCAGCTTCGTGACGGCCTGCTTGAGATCGGCGTTGGCCATCTCGTCCGGGTTCAGTTCCGGGCTGTAGCTCGGCAGGTAGAAGACCTCGATGTCGGTTGCTTCCGTTCCGCCTATGTGGGGACAGCCCATCAAATTTCAAGTGCACGAATGCCGAATCAACAACTTCCCGGACCAGTCTCCATTAACGAGGTCAGCGTGGCACTCAGTACGCACAATGCATGCCCCCAATCGCCGCTTATCTGCTGGCGGATCAGATGGACGCTGGGATACCAAGGGCTATCAGTTCGATCGAGTTGCCACCGCCAATCGGGGTGAAACGGGAGCAAAACGTACGTTTTCATTCCAACCGCACCGGCCAGATGCGCAACGCTGGTGTCGACGCTGATCACGACATCCATCAGCTCGCACAGCGCCGCGGTGTCCGCGAAATCCACAAGCTCCTCGCCGTAGAAGCGGATGTCGCCTCTCCGCTGCAGGGCTTCCTTGTCCGATTCGCGCAGTTCCCGCTGCAGGCAGACGTACTCCACTCCATCCAACAAGGCCGGCGCGAGCGTGGCGAGCGGAATGCTGCGGTTGTGGTCGTTGGCGTGGCCCGCGGAACCGCTCCACACGAGCCCCACCCGCCTTCGCGTTTTCGGCCCCAGTTTTTCTTCCCATATCCGCCTTCTGTCCGGATCGCCGTGGAGGTAGGACAGGGCGGCCGGGACGGCATCAAGCGTCGTGCGGAAGGCCAAGGGTAGGCTGAGCACCGAGCAGTGCATATCGACGTCCGGCAGGGGACCGCCCTTTGCGACGAATTCGTGTACGCCGTCAAGGCTCTGCAAGATGCCCAGCAGACACGGAGGAGTCTCCAGAATCACCCGTGCGCCACGTTCCGCGACTAGCGGCGCATAGCGGCAGAACTGAATCAGGTCGCCGAGCCCCTGCTCGTTGTGCAGCAGGATCGTCTTGCCCGCAAGCGATTCCTCGCCCAGCCAGACTGGTTGCGGGAACGCCCGCTTGCGCGCCGCAAACTCGGCGCGCTTCCATCGCCACTCGTACAGCGGCCATCCGTGCTCGAAATTGCCGGCAAGGAGTAGAAGCAGCGCTTTGTTCCAGTGCAGTTCCGCGTGATGTGGCTGAACGGCAATGCCGCGATCGTAGCTGGCGAGTGCCTCATCCAGGCGCTTCAATTCCGCCAGCACGTTGCCGCGATTATTGTGCGCCTCGGCAAGCGCAGGGGACAACCCAACCGCCTTGTCGTAGCAGGCGAGGGCGATGTCGAGTTGGTGGCGCGCATGCAGCGCCTTGCCGAGGTTGTTGTAGGCTTGCGCGTTCCCGGGATCAAGCGAAACCGCCTGGGCGTAGCTCGCGAGAGCGTCGTCTTCCCGGTGCAGGGCCAGGAGTGCGTTACCGCGGTTGTTGTACGCCTCCGCGTGGTTCGGCCGCAGGCGGATCGCGGCGTCGTAGCTCGCGACCGCATCGTCTGCGCGCCCCAGATCCAGCAGCGCGTTGCCGCGATCGTAAAACGCCTCGACATAGTCCGGCCTGCACGCGATCGCCCGGTCGTATCCGGCCACCGCATCTTCCAGGAAGCCCAACTCCCGCAGCGCCCGAGCGCGGCCATAGTGTGCTTGGGCAAAGTCCGGGCTGATGGCAATGGCCCTGTCGTAACTGGCGACCGCCGGTGCGAACTGTCGGCACTCGATCAGCGTGTTTCCCCGGTTGGTATATGCCTCCGGGAATTCCGGGCGCAGCGCAATCGCGCGGTCGTAATTGCCAAGTGCCGCGTCATGCTCCCCCAGGCGCTTGAGCGCATTTCCCAGGTCCATGTACACAGCGGGATTCGCCGGATCGATGCCGATTGCTTTGCGAAACCATTCGATCGCGCGCAGATTCTCGTTCTGCTGATATGCGATGACTCCCAGCAGGCGAGTCGCGTCGTATTGCTCGGGGTGCGTGCAAAGAACCGCCTGGTACAGCTCCCGTGCTTGGGCCAGATCCCCCGCTCGGTGGCATGCGACTGCGTGCTGCAATCGCTCCTGGGCGATCGCCGTTTCATCGCAGCCTTGGCGTTTTCGCGACACCATGGTTCCCATGGAACAGACCGGGGCAGTTACCGTACCACGATCGTAACCGCGGCGAGATGAGCGGAATCGTGGGAAATCCGCCGGATTTCCGGCGCCGACGGCGCACTCACCCATGGCGCCCTGATGGGGGAAGATCTGCATTGTCGGGGCGCCGCTCAAGCCGATAGACCCACGCCAGGACTTCGGCCACGGCAACATACAGCGCCGGAGGAATTCGCTGATCGAGGTCGAAGTGCATCAACACCGCGACGAGTTCCCGCGACGCATGGACCGGCACCCCCGCTTCGCGCGCTTTGGCGATGATGGTTTCGGCAATCCGTCCCTGGCCCGTGGCGATGACTTTCGGGGCGAGTCCCTGGGACGCATCGCCCTCCGAGTAGGAAAGCGCCACCGCCTGCGCCATCGGGCGGGGAGGCATACCGGGGTCGGACCGTCGATCCGTCGCCATCAAGGAGCCCTGCCCGACGGCTCCGCCGCACCCTGTACCGTCAATTGCGCGACCGCCAAGCCGCGCGCATCGAGGGCGGAAGCCAGTGCTCCCAACGTCTCCCGAAGCACGACGGCGTTCGACGATTCCATCTGTACGCCAACCGTGGATGCAGCCACCCGGATCTTCGCGTGGATCGTGCCGAGATTGGGCAATTCCATCGACAGCGTGGCGGTGAACACGCCGGAGACGGGCCCGGGGTCGGCTGCCGCGCGCCCCCGGCCGCCGTCCTGCGCGATCTCCAAGCGGAAGCCTTGGCCGGGCCAAGCCTGCCCGCTCAGCGCGAAGGCCTGCTGCTGCACGGCGTCGGCTTGCGAAGCGGCGCGCTGGTCACCCCACGCCTGCGGATCCGCCGGCGACGCGGCCACCGCGTCGGCCAGCAACGCCCGGGATTCCGCCTGCACCTGCTGCGACGAGCGTTGCCCTTGCACCCAGGACCCGAGGTGCGACTCGAGGAAGAGGCCGCTGTTTTCGACGGCCAGCGCGAGATCGCCGGCCAGCACGTCAGCGGAGGGGCCGTCGGACACGGCGGCGAACAAGGGCTGGCGCAGCGTGACCGTCGCGGCCGTCGGCGCGCCGGTTCCGGGCGCCGTCCCCGCAACCAGGTCGGGCGTCGCACCGCCTGGTTGCGGGGGCTGCGTCCGAAATCCGGCCACCTGCGCTTCCACGACCGCGGCCCGGGCCAAGGCCACGACGTCCGGCGCCGCTGCAAAACCGGGGAAACGGGTGGCCTCCGGTTGCACCGCCGCACCCGCGGGCTCGCCGCCGAGCGCGAGCAGGGCGTCCCGGGCTGCCCCGGTCAGCACGATCCGCTGCCCCGCGACCAGGATCTGGGCGGGCGCCTTGTCTCCGGCCAGGACCACCTCCACGTTCCCGCCCGACGCGGCCGCGCCGCGCAAGGCGGCCAGCGCGGCCGGAGGCAGATTCGACGCAAGGCGGTCGAGGATCGCCAACACGCGCTCGGCGGGGACGATCGCGCGCGCCGATGCCGTCCCCTGGCCCCAGTTCGGCAAGGGGGGGCGATCCGGACTGATGGGGGGAATTTCGATTGCCAACACCCGGCCTCTTTGGGCTGCAATCCACGGAGCCCCGATTATTGGCGACGGGGTCCGCCAACGCAAACCCCCATCCCCCGGGCCCGGCACCCGCGTGGGAGAGGCCGGGACGCGAGTCTCACGATACGCCGAGAATCCGATTCAGGTCCTGCAGCCAAGGCTCGGACCGCGCGCGGATCTGCGCGTCGTCCTGCAATACGTCGCGCAGGATCTCCATCCGCCGCCGGGCCTCGCCCGCCCCGAGCCGTTCCTCCTTGGCCGCCGCCCGGATCCGGTCGATCAGGTCCCGGCATTCGGCTTCGATCCGTGCGACCCGTTCCCAGTCGTCCGCCTTGGCGGCATCCAGCATGGTTCGGCTCGCCCGCGCAATTTCCTCGTAATACTCGATCAATCTCGACCGCTCCGGGGTGGCGGGTCCGCTCATGCCACGTGATACGCGCGCATCACGGGCGAAAGGGTGCGGGACATCATCTCGCCGGGGACCCCACCCAAGGCGCCGGCTTCCGTCGGCGAGGGCGCCGAGACGGCGGCGGGCTTGCCGGTCACCTCCGGTCCGATCTTGACCCACGCGTCGCGCAACCCCGCCAGGATGCCGACGGCATCGTCGATCGCGGCCGCATCGTTGCGAATGTTGGCTTGCAACAGGCGATACGAAACATAGTCGTACAACTCGATCAGCCGGTCGGCAAACGCCGGATCGTGCTTGCGATCGATGCTGGCACGCAGCCCCATCTGGACGATGCGCATCGCGTGGGTGACGTAGCGGACCTTGCCGGGAACGTCGCGCTGCGCGATGCAGCCCTTGGCATGGTTCATCGACGCCAAGGCGCCGTCGAACAGCAGAAGGATCAGCTTGTGCGGATGGGCGGCGAAGATCTCCCCGTCCACGCTCGTTTTCTTGTAAAGACTGGCGCCGAATCGGTTCACGAGTTCCTCCGGGTTGTCGATGGTCCCACACCGGATATCGGCATTTCGATTCCCACTTTTAGGAGGCTGGCGGGGGTTGATCCTGCTTTTTTTCTCGCCTTCGCATCAACCCGGCAGCGCTGCGAGTTGGGTGTAAAGCGACGCCTGGGTCTGCTGCGCTTGCACGAGGTTCGCGTTGAGCTGGCTGTACTGCGCAATCAGGTTCTGCTTGATCTGCGCCAGCATGCCCTGCTCCGTCGTGATCTGTGAATTGAGGTTCGTGATCTGGTTGTTCGCCGCATTTTCCGCGCTGCCGATCGCGCCATTCGGGCCAATCAATTGCGTCGCCAGGCTCGCAACCTGAAAGGCGAATCCGCCGCTCGATCCGGTCCCGCCCTGCGTGAACATCGCACTCACCGCCGACGGGTTGGCCGACAACGCGGCCTGGAACTGCGCTTGATTGAGCGACAGGGTTCCATCCGAGTTGAAGGTCACCCCGATCTGCGCCAGGTAGGCGTAGCTGCTGCTGCCGCCCGCCGTCGTCGCGGAGCTCATGATCGCCTGCAGGGAGTTGCTGGTCTGCATCGCGGTGGAATCGCCCGTCAGCACCGACGCCGTGTTCGATTGCGAGTTATAGGCGGTCAGGTTGTTGTTGGTGGCGACGTAGTTGTTGTACGCCGAAAGAAACCCCGCGACCGAATTCGTGATCGCCGTCTGGTTGCTGCCGATCGCGACCTGTGCGGGCGCGCCGGACGGGGTCGGTTGGGTGAGATTGAGCGTCACGCCCTGAATTGCCGACGTCACGGTGTTCGAGGCCGAGGACAAAGCCAGCCCGTTGACGGTGAAATTGGCGTTGGCCGCCGCCTGACTTTCCCCCATCGCCGTCGACGACGGCGTCGAGGACGGCGATGCGGGGTTGAATGCGATGCCCGCCAGGCCGCTGCCGCTCGCCCCCGTACTGGTGACCGAAAACGCGTTCGACAGTCCGGTATTGGCGGCGCTCAACACGAGCCGGCTACCGCTGGCGTCGGTTACCACCGACGCATTCACGGAGCCAGATGCCGCGGCGTTGATCGCCGCGGCAATCCCGTTGAGACTGTCGTTGCTCGACGTGATCGAGACATTGATCGCGCTGCCGCTACCGGTGAAGGTACTGCCGCTCAGGCTGCCCATCTGGATCGTCAGCGTCCCGGTACCCATGTTCAGGGCCGTGGGATCCGCGACCGGCGCCGAGTAGACCGACTGGGCCTGTGCGATCGACGAAACGCCGATCGCGTAGTTGGCGGTCGCCGGGCTTCCGGTCACGGTCGCTGCAACACCCGTTCCGGTGACCGTCGCCTGCGCCGCCTGGAACGACGACGGGTTGCTCAGCGTCTGTGCCGCCGTCTGGAGCGAGGAAACGGCGCCCTGCAGCTGACCATAGGCACTCAGCGTCGTCTGGATGCCGGAGAGCTGATTCTGCAGCGCGGTCAGCGGCTGCGACTGGGCGTTCATCAACTGCGTGACGAGCTGACTGACGTTGATCACGCCCGTCGACATCAACGAACCGGTGCCCGAAGTGTTCGTCGTGTAATTGGTGAGGAAACTCGTCTGGAACGGGTTGACGTAGGTGCCCATCATGATTCAATCTCCCGGAAAAGCGCCGCGGCTACCGTGGTCATGCGTTCGTATTGATCAGCGCACCCGGCGTGGCATCGGACAAGGCCCGAGCCGCCGCCGTCATCCACTGTGCCGGGAACTGCTGCACAACTTGACGGGTCTGCGTGTCGACAACCTTGACGATCATGTCGTTCGCCTGTTTGTCGAAGACAAAATTCAGCTCCGTCCCGCCTTGCGCCAACGCCGCATTCGCGTCGGCAACCGCCTTCTGGATCGCCTCCGGCGACACCGGCGCCCCTGTGGTCACAGCCGGCGCCCCGGGCGTCACAGTCGAACCCGGGGGCGATCCCTCGCCGGGCAACACGGGAGCCGTCCCGGCCGGGTAGCCCGGGGAACCGGATGCAGCCGAAACAGGACTGGATGCCATATGCCACCTCGCGGAACGGAATCACCCTACTCGCTTTCTCATATCGGCGGTTCGCGAACGAACTTGAGCGCCACCTTCGCGCAGGTCCGATTTTGCGGCGCCGCGAGCAAAGCAAAAAGGCGGAAACCGAGGGAATTCCCCCGGTTTCCGCCCTCTGGCCCACCTGCGAAACCGACGCGCCTAGAAGTTCTTGAGCAGCGTCAGCACCGTCTGTGGCAGGGTATTTGCCTGGGTCAGCATGGTCGCGCTGGCCTGCTGCACGACCTGCGCCTGGGACAGGGCCGACGACGCCTGAGCATAGTTGGTGTCGATGATCTGCGATCGCGCGGAGGCCAGGTTCTGGGAGTCGACCTGCCCGACCGCCGCGGCTTGTTGCGCCTGGATCTGCCCGGCACCCCATTTGGCTTCAATGCCGAGCACCTCATTGAGCGCGGAGTCGACGTTGGTAATCACGGAACCGCTGTTGCCCGCGCTCAGCGTCGATCCAATCGCCGTACTCAGCGCATCCGACGAGTTCAGCGATGCCGAACCGGTGGTGATCGTGATCGTATTGCCGGAGTTCGCGCCGACCTGGAACGTGGCACTGGAAAGCCCGTTGGTCCCGAACATCGTGATCCCGTTGTACTGGGTCTGCGAAACGATGCTGGTGATCTCCGAACTCAGGGCCGTGAACTCGGACTGCAGATTGGTCGCATCCGCAGAACTGGTCGTGCTGTTGTTCGCTTCCACTGCCAGCGTCCGCATCTGCTGGAGCATGTTGACGACCGAGGTCAGCGCGCCGCTGGCCGTCTGTGCCATCGACGCGGCGTCATTGGCGTTCATCACGCCCTGGTTGAGGCCGTTCACCTGCGACTGCATCAGGGTGGCATCCTGCAGCCCCGCCGGATCGTTCGCCGCGGTGTTGATGCGATACCCCGACGACAACTGCTGAACATCGTTGGCGACGTTCTGCTGGTTGACGGTCATGGCGTTCTGGGCAAACAACGACAGGGAATTGGTTTGGAGACTCAGCATGATCGGTCCTTTCCTTCTCTCCGTTTCGATTTCGGTGCGGGGTGCGCCGCGTTAGGTTCTATATCGGTGCCGGGTGGCGGAAACTTTAGCGCCCCCCGCCTTGCGGGAAATCTTGTAGGGAAAATTCCTACAACCGGGCGGGCAAGATTCCGACGCGCAATTTGGGTGGCTCTCCGCTACAGCCATACCATCCCGATCCCGCAAAATGGCATCACTTCATCACGCATTCCGGGGCTTCCCCCCGGGGGCAAACCCAGGAGAGGACGCCATGGAAACCGCCAACAACGAACAGCTTCTGCAAGAAATCCGCGAGGTCAATCTCGCCTACCTGATGCTGGCGCAGCACATGATTCGCGCCGACAAGGCCCAGGCCCGCTACCGCCTCGGCGTTTCCGAAGAAGTTGCCGCCATTGTCGAGCAGCTCACCCCGGCCCAATTGATGAAAATCGCCGGTAGCAACCAGCTGATCCTGCGATTCCGGTTCGACGACGATGTCGTATGGAACCTGCTCACCAGCCACTCCCGCGCCAAGCTCGCGCCTGGCGCCGCGGTCACCGGCCTGCACGCCAACATCGTGATGGCGGGTCAGTTCGCCGAAGCGAACTAATCCTTCCGAGCCGAACCGAACGAGGAGAGACGCCATGCGCATCAAGAGCATCGTCAGCGAAAGCCGCCAGATCCAACGCGCGATCGCGCTGATCAAACTGGGCGCACGCCTGCAGGTTCTCGAGTCCGAGACCGACCTGTCCTACGAACGCCTGCTGCGGCTCTATAAAGAGGTGCAGGGCGAATCGCCCGCCCGGGGGATGCTGCCGTTCTCCACCGATTGGTTCATGACCTGGCAACCGAACATCCATTCGTCGCTGTTCCTGAACATCTACGAATACCTGAACAAGACCAGCGAGCTCGAAGAGATCGACGCCATCATCAAGGCGTACGAACTCTATCTGGAGCAGACCCGCGCCCAGAACATCGAACCGCTGCTCTCCGTCACCCGCGCCTGGCGCCTGGTGAAGTTCGTCGACGCCGGAATGATCACGCTCACCCCGTGCTGCAAGTGCGGCGGCAAGTTCGTGACCCATACCTACGAACTGACCAAGAATTACGTCTGCGGCCTCTGCGAACCGCCCGCCCGGGCGGGCAAGGGCCGGGGAAGCGCCCGGGCGGAGGTGGAAGAAGAAGTGGCGCTGGCCTGACCGTTTTTGACCCCCGTCCTTCGGAATGGCCCGGATCCCCTCCGGGCCTTTTTTATAGCGGAAATCATCCTCCTTGCAAGGGCGAAGCCCGAAGCAATCCGGACCGCCCGCTGGATCGCCACGGCCCTGCGGCCTCGCGATGACGGGGTGGGCGCTGCAAGCCTCGCGATGACGGGGTGGGCGCTGCGGGTCTCGCGATGACGGGGTGGGCCCTGCGAGTCTCGCGACGATTTCGTCATTGCGAGGGCAAAGCCCGAAGCAATCCAGGCGCTTTCCGGATCGCCACGGCCCTGCGGGCCTCGCGATGACGGGGCGGGCGCCGCGGGCCTCGCGATGGCGGGACGGGCGCTGCGGGTCTCGCGATGACGCGTGCGAATTGCGAGTCTCGCGATTGCGGGATGGGATCTGCTGCGGCTGTCGCGATGACGGGATGGGGGCGGGAGGCTCTCGCACGCGGGAGGGGGAGAGTTCAATCGCCGGAAATGTCGTCCTGGATGGGCGGACTTAGCCGATTTCGTCCGAGCGATCCTGATTTCTAATGCACCCTACGACCTTCCCATTCCCCGCAAAGCATGTTCGTCATCATTGGTTACGTACTCGTCCTGGGCGCGGTGTTCGGCGGCTACGCGATGGAACACGGGGATTTCGCCGTCCTCATCCAGCCGATCGAGTTGATGACCATCGGCGGGGCGGCGCTCGGCGCATTCATCACCGCCAATTCGACCAAGGTGCTGGGGGCGACGGTCAAGGCGCTGCCAAAACTCCTGGGCGGATCGAAATACACCAAGGCGCGCTACATGGCGCTCATGGCGCTGCTCTACGACATCCTCACCAAGATCCGGAAAGAGGGAATGATGGCGGTCGAGAGCGACATCGAGGAGCCCGAGAAAAGCCCGTTGTTTCAAAAGCACCCGACCATCGCCTCCGATCACCATCTGGTGGAGTTCATCACCGATTATCTGCGCATGATGGTGTCGGGAAACATGAATCCGTTCGAGATCGAAAGTCTCATGGAACAGGAGATCGACACCCACCACCATGAGGCGATGCAGCCATCGGTATCCCTGCAGAAGGCGGCTGACGGGCTGCCGGCATTCGGGATCGTCGCGGCGGTGATGGGTGTGGTCCGGACCATGGCGTCGGTCGGCAAGCCGCCGGCGATCCTGGGGGAGATGATTGCGGCGGCGCTGGTCGGAACCTTCCTCGGCATTCTGCTTTCCTACGGGTTCATCGGCCCCCTCGCCGGGCTGCTGGAACAGAAGGTCGACGAGTCGACCAAGGAACTGAATTGCGTCAAGACGACCCTGCTCGCCAACCTGCAGGGATACGCGCCGGCGCTGGCGGTCGAATTCGGGCGGAAGATCCTCTATTCGACGGAGCGGCCGAACTTCCTCGAACTGGAAAAGCATGTCAAGCAGAAGCGCTGACACGGTTCGCCCCGCTCTCGCCCCGGCGATCTCCCTCCTGCAGGCGGAGAGGGGAAGCGCATGAGCACACCCAGCGAGAAGGCCAAGTCGACGATCGTCGTCAAGCGCGTCAAGAAAGGCGGGCATGGCGCCCACGGCGCCGCGTGGAAGATCGCCTACGCCGACTTCGTGACCGCGATGATGGCGTTCTTCCTGCTGATGTGGCTGCTCGGATCGACGACCAAGGGAGACCTGAAGGGCATCCAGGACTACTTCCGCTCGCCGTTGCAGATCTCGCTTTCCGGGGGACCCGGAACCGGCAGTTCGACCACCGTCATGACCGGCGGCGGCGACGACCTGACCAAGGAAGTGGGGCAAGTGCGGAAAGTGGCCGCGGATGCGATCCGGCGCCAACGCGACCAGATGATGGCAAGTGAGCGGGCGAAGATGCGCGAGTTCAAGCGCCATCTGGAGCAGGCCATCCTGGCGAACAAGGATCTTGCAAAATTCCAGAGTCAGATCCGCATCGAGATCACCCCCGACGGCCTGCGCATCCAGATCGTGGACAACGACAAGCGCCCGATGTTCGCCACGGGCAGCGCGCACATCAAGAGCTACATGCAGGAGATCCTGCAGGACTTCGGGCCGGTGCTCAACGATTTCGGCCGAAAGATCATCATTACCGGACACACCGATTCCTCGCAGTATCTGAGCGGCGACCGCTCCTACTCGAATTGGGAACTGTCGTCCGACCGCGCCAACGCGTCGCGGCGCGAACTGATCGCGGGCGGCATGAATTCCGCGCTGATCATGCGGGTGGTCGGCATGGCCGACTCCGCGCCGCTGGTCGCCAACGACCCGTTGAACCCGTTGAACCGGCGGATTTCCATCCTCATCCTGAACAAGATGGCGGAAGCGCGGATGGCGAAGGAAAACTCCGAGGTCAACGAAGGGACGGCCAGCGACTTGCGGAAGACGGTCGCGATCAATCCGGCGGGCAATCCGGTCAAACTCCCGACGCTGCTTGCCGTGCCGCCGAAGTGATCGCGCATGGACCATCTTCGAAGCGTCGCCATCAACCGGCGAGAAACGGCGGAAACCGGCGCTTTTCGGCGATTCGGTCGTTTCCCCGGACCACGAAAATACCTTCGCTGCAAACCTACGCGGGCCACGGGTGACCGCGGTCTTGCGCACGATGGAGTTTCCCCATGAATACCGACGCGCGATTTCTCATCGTCGATGACTTCTCCACCATGAGAAGGATCCTGCGCAATCTGCTCAAGGAAATCGGCTTCAACAATACCGATGAAGCGGAGGACGGGGCCGTCGCCTTGAACATGCTGCATAACGGCAAATATGATTTCGTCGTCTCCGACATCAACATGCCGAACATGGACGGGTTCACCCTGTTGAAAAGCATCCGCGCCGATGATGGCTTGAAACACCTTCCCGTACTGATGGTCACGGCGGAAGCCAAGAAGGAAGACATCATCAACGCCGCCCAGAACGGCGCCAGCGGATACATCGTGAAGCCGTTCACGAAGGCGACGCTGGAAGAAAAGATCGAGAAGATCTTCCAGAAGCTCGGCGGACAGGCCTGATGGAGGCGGTCATGAGTCTCGAACCGACGAATTCGACCATGGCGGCGTGCAACGGCACGGGAGCGACCGGAGTGCACGATGAAGCCGGGGCGCCCGACGAGGGGATGTATCACCGGTTGGGCCATCTCACGCGGATGCTGCACGATGCGCTGCGCGAGCTCGGCTACGACCAGGAACTCTCGGATGTTCGTGCGAACCTGCCGGATGCGCGCGACCGATTGTCGTATATCGCAAAAATGACCGGCAATGCCGCGGAAAAAGTGCTAAACGCGGTAGATCAAGCGCGATCCGTGCAGGAAGAGACCGCCGATCACGCCCGACGACTGCGCATGCGCTGGGATGCCGTCGAAGCATTCACCGAAGGCGGTACGCCCCCCGGGTCGCGCACCACCCCAGCGGGAGCCGAACTGGTCCAGGAAACCTGTGCATTCTTCGCCACGCTGGACAAACAAGCCGAAGCGACCAATGCGATCCTCACCGACATCATGCTGGCGCAGGATTTCCACGATCTCACCGGCCAGGTGATCCGCAAGGTGGTGAACCTCGCCCAGACGCTCGAGGAGCAACTCGTTCGACTGCTGGTCGAGACGACGCCACCGGAACTCCGGAAAAAGCCCGAATCGCCCGGCCTGCAAGGCCCGGTGGTGAACGCGGAAGGTCGCGACGACGTCGTGACCGACCAGGCGGGCGTGGACGATCTGCTGGCCAGTCTGGGGTTCTGAACGCCTCGGATCGGCTGGGCTGCGGCGTCGCTCGCCAACCATCCGCGCCCCGACCCCCACCCGCTTCCGCCTCCGCGAGAGCGGGGAAATTGCAGGGGGCCCTGGCGGGAAACCTACACCTGCATGTTCATGATCTGGCTGTATGCCTGCGTCAGCCGATCGCGCACCTGGACCGCTTCGGAAAGATTCAGCTGCGCCTTGTTGACCGCAACCATGGTCTGCTCCAGGCTCACACTCGGATTGCCGAGCTGAAACTGCTGCTGCAGCGCGTCCGCTTGGTTCCCGCTCTGACTGACCGCCTTGAGCGCGGAATCCAGGGCCGAGACGAAATCCATCCCGGCACCTGCGGCCGATGCCGCGACCGAACCCGCTCCGCCCAGCGCCACGTTCGCCGCCGCGCTCGCAAGTTGCGTACCGATTGCCGTGATGTTCATGCCGTGCTCCGGATTGACGTTCGGGACAAGGTAGCGCGGCAAACGAAGACATGGTCGATCCAGCAGGGGCGGGAAAACGCGCCATTTCTCTGCACCCGCACCCCCGCCCCGCTCCGCGCCCCACGGACGGCGCCACCCCGCGGTCGTCCTGGACAGACAAGCGCGCGAAAGCTCCCGGTTTCCTCGGCTTATCGACGCATTCGCGCCCTCAAGTCTGCCAATAATGGATTCGTGGCCGATCCCGGAATCCCGCGATCGTCCGAACCGGGAAACCGAAATTCAAGGAAATCCGGCCGGGATCGTCCGGCCCTCACGCTGAACACAAAATGGGCATCTTCAGCCGACTCTCTCCCCGCTCGCTGGCGCTGCTCGCCCTGGGCTCCGCGGCAATGATCGCGATCATCGTGACCGCGTGGATGTGGAGCGCCACGCCCAACTACGGCGTCCTGTTCACCAACGTCTCGGATCGCGACGGCGGCGACATCATCGCGCAGCTGGCGCAGATGAACGTCCCGTACCGCACGACCGAGGGCGGCACGATCATGGTTCCGGAGGACAAGGTCAACGAGATCCGGCTCAAGCTTGCGTCGCAGGGCCTGCCAAAAGGTTCTGTCGTCGGGTTCGAACTGCTCGACGCGCCGAAGTTCGGTCTCACCCAGTTCCAGGAGCAGGTCGACTACCAGCGCGCGCTCGAAGGCGAGCTGGCGCGCTCGATCCAGTCGCTGTCGCCAGTCAGCGCTGCCCGGGTGCACTTGGCGATTCCCAAGACCTCCGGGTTCCTGCGCGACCGCGACCCCCCGACGGCCTCCGTGCTGCTGCAACTGCGTGGCGGCGATGCGCTCGACCGCGCCCAGATCGCCGGCATCGTGCACCTCGTCGCATCCTCGGTGCCGGATCTGAACCCCAAGAACGTCTCGGTGGTCGACCAGTACGGCAACCTGCTGTCGACCCAGGCCCAGGGCGTGAACGGCCTCGACCCCACCCAGCTCGACTATGTTTCCCAGATCGAAGCGGCGACTTCCAAGCGCATCCTCGACATCCTCGAGCCGATCGTCGGCCCCGGCAACGTGCGCGCCCAGGTCACCGCCGACGTGGATTTCTCCAACGTCGATACGATGGATGAGACCTACGCGCCGAACGGCAATCCGTCCAACGCGACGATCCGTTCCCAGACGACGGAGAGCAGCGTCGAGCCCGGCCCCGCCACGCCGCAGGGCATTCCCGGCGCGCTGTCCAATCAGCCCCCCGCGCCACCGCAGGCTCCGATCAACAATCCGGCGTCGCCGCCGCAGCAGCCCGGAGCCGGTGGCCCCGGCGGCGCGGCCGCGCCTGCCGCCAACCCCGGTGCGCCGCAGCCCAGCGTCCACAAGCAACAGACGACGAACTACGAAGTCAACCGCGACGTGCGCCGCGTCCATGATGGAGTAGGCCGCATCCTGCGCCTGACCGCCGCTGTCGTCATCAACGACCACATGGCGCCAGAATCCCTCTCCCCGTCCGCCAAAGGCAAAGGAAAAGGCAAGACGGCTCCCGCCAATCAGTCCCTGCGCACCATCACCGTGCCCTGGAGCGCCGGCGACATGCAGAAGTTCCAGGCGCTGGCGGAGCAGGCGATGGGCTACAACTCCCAGCGCGGCGACAAGATCAATGTCGTCAATGTCGCGTTCCAGCAGCCCGAGATGGAGCCGATCGCGCCGCCGTCGATGCTGCAACGGCCCGACGTGCTCAACATCGTCAAGGAAGGCGGCAAGGCGCTGCTCTTCCTCGCGCTGACCGGCATCGTCGTGTTCGGCGTATTGCGCCCGGCCCTCAAGATGATCGCCGAGACGCCCACCCCGGCGCCGGCGGCGCTCGAAGCGGCTTCCGCGATGACCGCCGAACCCGCCGCGCTGGCCGCGCCCGGGTCCCACACCGCAACCACCCTGGAGGGCCTGCGCCAGATCGCCCGGAGCGATCCCGCGGCCGTCGCCAACGTCGTCAAGAGTTGGGTTGGGGACAACAACAAGTAACGCGAACCGAGCGCAGGCATGAGCACCGCAACCGCAGAAGAAGGCCTCGAACGCGCCGCCATCCTGATGATGTCGGTCGGCGAAGAAGGCGCGGCCGAGGTCTTCAAGTATCTCAGCCCGAAAGAGGTGCAGAAGCTGGGCGAAACGATGGCCAAGCTGCGCTCGGTGTCGCGCGACAAGATCGACGATACGGTCAAGGCGTTCCATCAGACCCACGGCGAGCAGTACTCGCTCGTCAAGGATTCGGACGAATACATCTCCCAAGTGCTGCGCAAGGCGCTGGGCGACGACAAGGCGAACCTGCTCATCGACCGCATTCTGCAGGGCCGCGACGTCTCGGGAATCGAGTCGCTGAAGTGGATGGACCCCGCGGCGGTGGCCGAGTTGCTCAAGAACGAGCATCCGCAGATCGTCGCCTCGATCCTCGTCCATCTCGACCGGGATCACGCCGCCGAATCGCTGAAGCATTTCCCCGAGCGCATGCGCAACGACGTTCTCCTGCGGGTCGCCACGCTCGACGGCATCCAGCCGCAAGCGCTGGACGAACTCAATCAGGTCCTGTCGCGCGTCCTTGCCGCCGGCGACAAAGTCAAGAAAACGACCCTCGGCGGCGCCAAGACGGCTGCCGAAATGCTCAATTTTCTCGGCGGCACGATCGAATCGAGCGTCGTCGAGTCGATCCGCGAGCACGACGGCGATCTGGCGCAGAAGATCCTCGACCAGATGTTCACCTTCGACAACCTCATCGATCTCGACGACCGGGGAATCCAGACGATGCTGCGCGAGATCCAGTCCGACTCGCTGATCGTTGCGCTCAAAGGCGCCGATCAGTCGCTACGCGAAAAGATCTTCAAGAACATGTCCTCGCGCGCGGCGGAGACGCTGCGCGAAGACCTCGAATCGAAGGGGCCGGTCCGCCTTTCCGAGGTGGAGCGCGAGCAACGCGAAATCCTCAAGACGGTGCGCCGTCTCGCCGACGAAGGTCAGATCCAGATCGGATCGGGCGGCGGCGACGACGGGTTCGTCTGACGGAGTCGACGACGATGCCCGGCACCAATCGCCACCTCCGTCCATCCGCGCCGGCCCAACCTGCGACGCCATGGGAACTGAACCCGCTGTCCGATGGCGTCAGCCTCGCCACCGCGAAGCGGCTCACGCCGCGCAACGGCCTGCACGCGGCGCAAGAGCGCCAAAGCGGCTACGAAGAGGGACGCGCCCAAGGCTATGCCGACGCCACCGCGGAAATCCGGCGCTCCGCCCAACTGACGCGGGCCGCCGATCTTCAACGCCTGGAATCGGTCCTGGCGCGGCTGCAATCGCGTTTCGAGGAACTCACGACCCAAGGGGCCGATGCCCTGCTCGATCTGGCGATCGAGATCGCGGCCCAGGTGCTGCGCCGCGAGGTCCGCACCCAGCGCGACGCAATCCTCCCCGTCGTTCGCGAGGCGCTCGCCCTCGTGACCGAATCACACGGTCATCCGACCGTGCGCCTGTCGCCGGCGGACTTTCCTTTCGTGCGCGATGCGCTGTCGGAGGACGGTCACCTCCGCGGCTGCCGCTTCGTCGAGGATCCGGCCATCGAACCGGGCGGCTGCCGCGTCGACACGTCGCAGGTCGAGATCGATGCGACGATCGGCACGCGCTGGCGGCGCACACTGGAAACCCTCGGCTGCGAACCCGGCGCCGATTCGCCGCTCGGGGATCCGCACGAGACAAGAGGAACGCCGTGAACGCGATCGCCGAACCTACGCGAAGCCTGGTGCGGTTCCTCGAAGAGTGCCGCGGCATTGCGCATCATGCGGAACCCCTGGCCCAGCGCGGACGGCTGACCCGGTCCGCGGGACTCGTGCTGGAGGCGATCGGACTCAAACTGCCCGTCGGGGCGCGGGCCGTGATCGTCCAGGACGACGGCACGCAACTCGATGCCGAGGTCGTCGGATTCGCGGGCGAACGCCTGTTCCTGATGCCGACCGTAGAACCGCAGGGCATCCGACCGGGGGCGATGGTGATCGCCCAGGACCCGGAAGCGCTGCGGCCGCGATACGGCCAGCGCAACCACCCATGGCGCCGCGCGGAAGACCGCACACGCCGGCTGCCGATGGGAACCGCCTTGCTTGGCCGGGTGCTCGACCCCAACGGGATACCCCTCGACACCGATGGCCCCCTGGCGCCCCGCCCCGGCGCCGACCTCGAATCGCGGACCTTGCTGAGCCGGCCCATCAACGCCATGCGCCGCGATCCGGTGCGCACGCCGCTCGACGTCGGAGTGCGCGCGATCAATGCGCTGCTGACGGTGGGCCGCGGCCAACGGATTGGCCTTTTCGCCGGTTCGGGGGTCGGGAAAAGCGTCCTGCTCGGGATGATGGCCCGCTACACCGCCGCCGACGTGATCGTCGTCGGGCTGATCGGCGAGCGGGGCCGGGAAGTCAAGGAGTTCATCGACGAGATCCTGGGGCCGGAGGGTCTGGCGCGCGCCGTGGTGGTGGTGGCACCGGCCGACACGACCCCGCTCGTGCGGATGCAGGGCGCCTCATACGCCACGGCGATCGCCGAATATTTCCGCGACTGCGGACGCAACGTCCTGCTGCTGATGGACTCGCTGACCCGCTACGCAATGGCCGCCCGGGAGATCGCGCTGGCCATCGGGGAGCCGCCCGCGACCAAGGGCTACCCGCCGTCGGTGTTTGCCAGACTACCGCAACTCGTCGAGCGGGCCGGCAACGCCGGTCCCGGCGAAGGATCGATCACCGGGTTCTATACGGTGCTCACGGAGGGCGACGACTTGCAGGATCCGATCGCGGACTCCGCGCGAGCCATTCTCGACGGCCACATCGTACTGTCGCGCAAACTGGCCGAGTCCGGACACTTTCCCGCGATCGACATCGAAGCCTCGGTGTCCCGCGTCATGACCTCCGTCTGCACCCCGCAACAGATCGATGCGGCGCGACGCTTCCGCAACGCCTATTCCCGATACCAGCGCAACCGCGACCTGCTGGCCGTCGGCGCCTACGTGCCGGGCGCCGACCCGGCGCTCGATGCGGCGATCGAAGCCCATCCGCAGATGGAACGCTTCCTTCGCCAAGCGATGGAGGAACGCGCTCCGCTCACCGATGCGCAGACCGCCCTGGCAAGTCTCGTACAAGGGATTCCGAGCTACTCGTCATGAACCCAGCCACCGCCACCATCCTTCTCGAATTGGCGCGGAAGCGCCTCCAGGCCGCGCAGGCACGGCATGCCAACCTGTTGCGAACCCTGGAGCAGGCGCGCGCGCACGGCGAAATGCTGCGCCGTTACGCGGCCGAGTACGACGGACGCGCGCTCCCCCGCGCCGGCGATGCGCGAGATCCGAGCGCGGAACGCAATCAACGGGCGTTTCTCGGACGATTGCAGCTCGCCGTCGCGTCGCAGGAGCAGGAACTCGAGGCCCGCGAGCATGCCGTCCGGCACGCGTCGGAGGACGTCGCGCAATGCGAACGAAAGCTGACCAGCCTCGAAACCCTGATGACGCGGCGCGCGGAGGGGGAGCGGCTGCGCAACGCCCGACGCGAACAAAATCATATGGACGAACTGGCACAGCGCGCCTTCGAGCGCCGTCTCGCCGCCTCCGGGGGCTACCCGGCATCTGCGATCGGAGAACCATGATCCCGTTTGCGCTCCTCGCCGGCAGCGATCCGGCGCCATCCGCTCCGCCATCCCCGGTCGATTCCGGGCTGCCCGCCTCCGCCGGACCGGCAGGAGCGGCGCCTGGCGCATCGCCCCCCCCGTTCGCATCCGTCATGGCGCAGGTGGCCGGGAGCCCGCCCACGCCGCAGGCCCCGGCCGCGACGCAGCCAGCGGCAAGCACTTCGCCTTCGACCGGCGGAGGCGGATCGCCGCCGGCACAAGCCTCCGGCGATCCGCCGGCCTCGTCGAACCGTTCGTCGCAAGCCGGCGGACCGGGGAGCGCCGGCGGCGGAAACCGCGCATCGGGCAACTCGGCAACCCAGGGATCCGGTTCCACCGCCTCGGCGACCGCCGCTGGGACAGCCGCAGCGACCACCGCGGCGGCAACGGCATCGACCGCGCAACCGAAAGCGCCGGCCAAACCTGGCGTGCATGGCAAACCGCATTCGGCAACCGGATCCTCGGCGTCGGCCTCGCGCGCGGCGAACGACCCGGTACAGCAAGCGCTCGCCGCGGCCATGCACCTCACGGCGCCCGCCCACCCGCCGGCACCGTCCGGCGGCGCCGCAAAGGGGAGCGGGACCGCCGGGTTGGCAGATGGGACGGTCGTCGCCTCGACGGCGGTCCCGCCCGAGTCCCAGGCGACCCTGGTGCGTACCCGGGCAACCCACAGCATCGACACGCGCGGCGGGGGCCTGCTCACCACCGGCGGCGGGGGCGGAAAGGGATCCCCGGGCAACACCGCCGGCACGACCCGTCGTGCGGCAAGCACCGGTACCGGCGTGACCAACGATCCGAACAGCGGCACGGGAGCGGCCAATGCCGGCTCCCAGACCCCGTTCGGCGCCAGCCTGGCGACCGCCGGCTCCGCCGGTCTGCAGTCCGCCGCCGGCGGCGGCGCGACGGCTCCGGGGAGCGGCGCCGCCGTGGGGGCGCCGACCGGGTCCGGTGCCGCCGGAGCCGCAGCGCCGATGGCTTCGCTGGCCGCGAGCATGTCGCCGACCGCGGGCCTGGTCGGACCCGCGGTGACGGCGCACGTCCCCACGCCGGTCGGCACGCCGGGCTTCGCGCAGGATTTCGCGAGCCGCATCGTGCTGCTCGCGCAGAACGGCACGCACAGCGCGCAGTTGTCCCTCCATCCTGTTGACCTCGGGCCGGTGAGCGTCTCGATCCAGATGAACGGCCAGGCCGCCACCCTGGCGCTTGCCGCCCACCACGAGGCGACGCGGGACGCCATGCAACAGGCCCTGCCCCGTCTGCAGGAAATGTTCCAGCAAAACGGCTTGCAGCTTGCCGATGCCCAAATCGGCAACGGTTCGGCATACAACCCCCTGCCGCAGCAGCGTCCCGCCCCCGGCGGTCGCGGCCGCGGCGGCAATTCCGGAACCGGGGGATCCATCGCCGCGCCGACCGCGCTCGCGGCGACCGGCGGCCGCGCTAGCACAAGCAGCCTGCGCCTCGTCGACACTTTTGCGTGAAAAGGAAGCGGGAAAGCCACGAATTTCCCGCGACCGATTCCCGCCTCCTTTCCGAATAATTCCCCTCAAGATTTCCGCGAACGTGCCGATCGGGGGCCGCCGCGGAAAAACTCTTTGTCGAGGATTCGGAAACCATGGCGGAAACCAAGCAAGCAGCGGAAGGCGGGAAGAAGAAGTCGAAACTGCCGATACTCATCGCCATCGTGGTGCTGCTGCTCGCGGCCGGAGGCGGCGCGGCGTACTACTTCCTCGTCGTGAAAAAGCCCGAAACGCCGGCCCAGGCGGCGAAGGAGGCGGCACAAAAGAAGAAGGACGAGAAACCGACCTTCGTCGAATTCGAGAACTTCACCGTCAACCTGGCGGATCCGGACAAGTTTCTCCAGATCAAGCTTACGTTCCAGACCAAGTCCGTCGATGCCGGCGAGTACCTGAAGGATTACGTCCCGGTCGTTCGCAACGCCGTGATTCCGGTGCTGAGTTCGCAGACCGAAGCGACGCTGATGACCGACGGGGGCAAGACGAAGCTCGAACAGATGATCGTCACCGCCGTCAACAAGGCGCTCGCCGGCGGCAAGATCGACAACCCGGTCAGCGGCGTGCTCATCGTCCACATGATCATTCAGTGACCGGAACGACGCCATGTCCGACCAGTTCCTTTCCCAGGATGAAGTGGACGCCCTGCTTGAAGGCGTCACGGGAGAATCGCAAAAGGTCGAGAAGGATGCCGCCCCCGAAGGCATTCGAAACTACGACTTGTCGAGTCAGGAGCGCATCGTCCGCGGGCGGATGCCGACGATGGAAATCGTCAACGAGCGCTTCGCCCGCAACCTGCGCGTCGCCTTGTTCAACTTCATGCGGCGGAGCCCGGAGATTTCGGTCGGCCCGGTCCGGGTGATCAAATATTCGGTGTTCCTGCGCGACATCGTCGTGCCGACGAACATCAACGTGATCTCGCTTTCGCCCCTTCGCGGACAAGGCCTGGTGATCTTCGATCCGAACCTGGTGTTCTGCGCGATCGACACGCTGTTCGGCGGCAGCGGCAAACAGCATTTCCGCATCGAGGGACGGGACTTCTCACCCACCGAGCAGCGGATCATCCAGCGGCTGCTCGACGTCACGCTCGCGGAATACACCAAGGCATGGGGAACGCTGTTCCAGTTCCAGTTCCACCACCAACGTTCGGAAATGCACACGCAGTTCGCGAACATCGCCTCGCCCTCGGAGATCGTGGTCGCGATCACGTTCAACGTCGAATTCGGCGACAGCGGCGGCGAGATCCACGTCTGTTTCCCCTATTCGACGCTCGAGCCGATCCGCGACGTGCTCTATTCGTCGATCCAGGCCGACGGTGCCGAGCCGAACCGCCGCTGGGTTCAGCAGCTCACCCAGCAGGTGCAATCCGCCGACGTCGAACTGATCGCCGAACTGGCCACCGCCAAATTGACGGTTGGAGAGTTGATGCGCCTGAAGGCCGGGGACTTCATTCCGCTCTCGATCCGCGAAATCATCCCCGTGAAGGTCGATGGCGTGCCGATTCTCGAATGCCGCTTCGGCGCCACCAACGGTCACGTCGCGGTCCGTGCCGAGCGCCTGTTGCGGTACTCGCATCCCAATGAAAACCTGGCACTCCAGGAGGTTGAACCATGAACGAGACCGGAAAACCCAGCGCCGACGACGATTGGGCCGCGGCGCTTGCCGAACAGGCGGCGTCCTCCGGAAGCGGAAACGTCATGCCTTCGGCCGAGGTCGAGGGATTGGCCCAGCCCGCCAACATCTTTCCGAACCTCGCGCCCGGAGACGGCGCGGAAGGCACGCAGGGCCTGGATTTCATCCTCGACATCCCCGTCCAATTGACGGTGGAGCTGGGGCGCACGCGCATCCCGATCAAGCACATCCTGCAGTTGGCGCAGGGATCGGTGATCGAACTCGACGCGCTGGCGGGCGAGCCGATGGACGTCCTCGTCAACGGCTGCCTGATCGCACAGGGCGAGGTGGTGGTCGTCAACGAGAAGTTCGGCATCCGGCTTACGGACATCGTCACGCCGAGCGAGCGCATGCGGCGAATCAACCGGTAGACGGCATCTCCAACGTTTTGCGAGCAAGCGCCCAATGAATCACGCCGCCAGCATGCCGTCGTTCCTCCCGATGTTCACGTCCCTGCTGATCGTGCTCGGCCTGTTCGCCGCCGCCGTCTGGGGGCTGCGCCGCATGGGAATCGCCCCCCGTGCCGGAGCCGGGCCGATGCGGCTGGTTTCGCAACTCGCGCTCGGCCCTCGCGAGCGGGTCGTCATCGTGGAAGTCGGCGAGCGCTGGGTGCTGCTCGGGGTCGGCGCGAGCGGCATCACCCGGCTCGGCACGGTGGCGAAGGGAGAATTCCCGGCATCGCCGCAAGCGGGACCGGCATTCGGCGCCCTGCTGGAACGCCTGCGCGGCGGGACGCGATGAGCCGATCCCGTCTCCTGCCGGCCGGCTTCGGCGCCATCCTGGCGGTCGCAGCGCGTCCGGCACTGGCCCAGGTCACGCCGATCGCCATCACGGCCGCCCACGCGGGCGGCGGCACGACCTACTCCGTGCCGGTGCAGACCCTGATCTTCCTGACTGCGCTGGGCTTCCTGCCCGCGCTTCTGCTGCTCACCACGGCGTTCACGCGGATCGTGATCGTGCTCTCGCTGCTGCGCATGGCCCTGGGCACGCAGACGGCGCCGCCGAACCAGGTTCTCATCGGCCTCGCGCTCTTCCTCACCTTCTTCGTCATGGGGCCCACCTTCGACCGGGTCTACGACACCGCCTACGTCCCCTTCCGCGAGCAGAAGATGTCGTTCGAGCAGGCGGCGCAGGCGGCGGCGGTGCCGATGAAGGACTTCATGATCAAACACACACGCCCCGACGACCTGGCGCTCTTCGTGCGCATGGCGCGCCTGGACAAGGAGGCCGCCGCCGCGAAGAGCCTCACCGACCTGCCGATCCGCGTGGTGATCCCGGCGTTCGCGACGAGCGAACTGAAGACCGCGTTCCAGATCGGATTCATGATCTTCATTCCGTTCCTCGTGATCGACATGGTCGTATCGAGCGTCCTGATGTCGATGGGGATGATGATGCTCTCACCCGTGCTCGTGTCGACGCCGATCAAGCTGATGCTGTTCGTGCTCGCCAACGGATGGGATCTGCTCATCGGCTCGCTCGTCGCGAGCTTTGGAAACTGACGGAACCGCAAGGAGTCGACAAATGGATGCACAAGGCGTGATCTCGATCGCCCAGCAGGCGCTCTACGTGACGGTGTTGCTCTCGGCGCCAATGCTGCTGACCTCGCTCGTCGTCGGGCTGGTGGTGTCGATCCTGCAGGCGGCAACCCAGATCAACGAAATGACGCTGACCTTCATCCCGAAGCTGCTGGCGATCATCGCGGCGATCGTGATCGCCGGACCCTGGATGGTCACCTACTTCGTCGATTTCGTGCGACGGCTCTACGAAGGAATTCCCAGCGCGATCGGATGAAGCGGATGCCTGCGATCACCGTTTCCGAGACGCAGCTGGCCGCCTGGACCGGCGCCTTCTTCTGGCCCCTGGTCCGGATTCTCGCGCTTCTCGGCACCGCGCCGGCCTTCTCCCACCAGGCGATTCCCGTTCGCGCCAAGGTTGCATTCGGCGTCGCGATCGCGCTCGTGATCGCCCCGACCGTGCAATCGCCACCGCTCGGCAATGCCCTCGACGGGGTGTTCTTCGAGATCCTGGTCCGCAACATCCTGGTGGGCGCGACGCTCGGCTTCGCGGTGCGTGCGCTGTTTTCCGGCGTCGAGTTCGCCGGGGAGGTCATCGGCCTGGAAATCGGCATGTCGTTCGGCGGCTTCTACAACCCGGAAATGCCCGAAACCGACACCCCGGTGACCAACCTCGTCTCCCTGCTGGTCCTGCTGCTGTTCCTCACGATGAACGGCCACCTGATGCTCCTCGCCGCGCTGCGCCGCAGCTTCGACGTATTTCCGGTTGCCGGGGGCGGTAGCCACCAGATCGCCTTCGACGTCCTCGCCGGGCTGGGAAAACAGGTATTCTCGATCGCGCTGTCGGTTTCCTTGCCGATCCTGGCGACGATGTTCCTCATCAACCTCATCCTGGGCATCATGGCGCGCGTGTCTCCGCAACTCAATCTGTTCGCGGTCGGATTCCCGATCACCTTGAGCGGCGGCCTGCTCCTGCTGGCGGTCTTCCTGCCCTACCTGGAGGAACCGATCCGCAGGGCGCTCGAGCAGGCGCTCGCGATCTGGCCCCAGGGGTGAAATCCGACCACCGCTTTCGGGACGACTTTCGATGAACCCACTCCGCACCGGCGCCCGGATCCTGGCCGATCAGCTGCGCATCCAGGGCGTCAACCACGTGTTCTGTCGATTCGCCCCGGAGCTGGAGGGGCTGCTCGGCGCGCTCGGCGAAACCGGCGGCATCCGTGTGATCGCCACGCGCCACAATGCGGCCGCCGCCGACATGGCCATCGCCTACGCCCGACTGACGGGACAGCCCGGCGTCGCCCTCGTGGCGGCGGGGGCACCCATGCTGCAGGCGGCCGGAGCGATCCATCATGCCCGGCAGCGCGGACTGCCGCTGGCTGTCATCACGGTGCAAAAGGCGGTCGACCCGTTCCCCGTTCCGTCCACCGGAACGGACGCGGCCGCCACCGAGGCGAATCCGGGCGATCGGATCCGGGATTGGGCCGGGCGGGTGAGCCCCTGGACAAAGTGGGCTGCGGGCGCGGACGACGCGGACCGACTGCCCGATCTCGTGTCGCTGGGATTCCAGACCGCCTCCGGCGGCCACCCCGGCCCGATCGTCCTCGCCGTGACCGACGCCGCGCTGACGCAGGCCTCGGCGATCGGCAACGGCCGTTGCCGGCCGGCGATCCTGCCCGCGCCCAGCGACGTGCAGATCGCCTCCCTGCGGCGGGCACTCGGCCAGGCGCAACGACCCGTCGTCGTAGTCGGCGGAACCGGCGGGAATCGGTCGACCCTGGACAACCTGCGCGCGTTCATCGACGCGAACCGCCTTGCGGTCGCCTGCGTGCCCGGTGGTCTGGACGAATTCGACAACCGGCACCCCCACTACATCGGCGACACCGCGATGCCGGGCTGCCGGGCCCGGATCGGCAGCGCAGACCTCGTCCTGGCGCTGGGCATCGCCTGGCGCCCGATCGGAACCGCGAGCGGCGCGGCGTCGGCGGGCGACGATTCGGCCAGCCGGCAGGTCGTCGTCCATGCCCACCCCGCGATCGAATTCCTGTACGCAGGCGGGGCCGACCTGGCGATTCACACCGGCATGCCGCAGCTCGCGGCGCGCCTGGCGATGATGACGCCGATCGAAAGCCCGCCCTGGGCGGCCTCGCCCGCGGAGGGCCATGCCGCGCTGCAATCCTGGCGGTCCCGACCGGCGATCCCCGACGTCGCGGACGCGTCCCCCCTGGCCCCTTGGCGGGTACTGCTGGATCTTCGGGACGCGCTGCCCGACGACGCCATCGTCTGCGGCGGCAGCGGCATCGCCGCGGTGTGGCTGGAACGGTTCTTTCCGTACCGAGCCCCCGCCACCCAGCTTGCGCCACCCGACGACTGTCCCGGGTCCGCCGTGGCGGCGGCGGTTGCCGCCAAGATCATCGCGCCGGACAAAACCGTCGTCTGCGTCTGCCGCGGCGACGATCTGGTCGCCGGTGCGCCCGAACTCGCCACCGCGATGGAATACACGGCCGGAGTGCTCTTCGTCGTCTTCCACGATCGCCCCGGCGCCGAACCGGAACCCGCGCCGCCGGGCACGCGCCTCCACGGCCCGGACCCCGTCGCCCTCATCGGCGCCCACGGCGGATGGGGAGCGCGGATCACCGACGCCAACGACTTCCCCGCCGCGCTCGCCGACGCGCTGGCCCACGCCCGCACGCATCGCGGCCCGGCGCTGGTCGAGATCAACGCATCGTTTCGTACGCGCTGATCAGGCCGGCGACGGCGTCGCCGAACGCCGATTCGTCCCCGAGCACCGCCAAGCGCACGCAGCGCGACTGCACGATGCGGCGGCGCGCGCCTTCCGCGATCAGCAACTCGCACATCGCCGCCAAGGCGCCGGTCCGGGAGCGCGCAGCCTCGCACCCGGCCTCACCCGCCGCCTCGACCGTACTCGCGATGACGACTTTCGGCTGCGCGGCCTGGAAACGGCAGGCATCGAGCAGCGCCCGGGTTCCGTCCCAGGTCCGTGTGAGATCGGATTCCAGATCGTCCGCCGGATCGTCCTCCGCCTCCGGCCCAGGGTCGAGCGCCGCCAGATGGAAGATGCCATCCGTCGTCGTGCCCATCATCCGCGCCAGGAACCGCGGCTGCTCGAACGCGCCGCGCACGTATTCGATCCGGTCGTCGAGAAACAGCGCCGGCCCCTGCGCGCGGTCGACGGCCAGGATGCGGCGAATGGGAGCGGGGCCGTCGGTGCCCGACAGCGATCCTTTGGCGGCGAGGCCGCGCAGCAGGGCTTGGCCCAGGGGGCCGCTCGCCCCGGTCACGACGATCTGCATAAGGCTTTCCCGTCTGCTCGCGAAGACATCCGTACGGACAAGCTACCCGATATCGCGGCGATGCGCCAACGCGAACGCCGGCGCCGCCAGCAGGCCCAGCACCACCGATACGAAACCGTACAACACGCTCGCCGTCAAGCCCAGATCGGCGCCAAGGCCGACCAGCGGGAACGCCGCCAGCGCCGCCATTTCGCGCGCGCCGAACCCGCCATAGCTCACCGGCAGCGCGCCCGCGACGAAAATCGGTGCGGCAACCGCCTGCACCTGCCAGTAGGCGGCCTGCCCACCCATCGCCCGCGTGCAAAGCCACAGCGTCACCGCGCACAGAATCTGCACCACCGCCGAACTCCAGATCGACCGGCCCAGGGCGCCGCGCTGCGATAGCGCGAGCTCGTGCAGTTCCGAAACCCGGTTCCAGATGCGCACGGCAAGCCGCACCAGAGGGAGCGGGTGATCCGCGGCCGACGGGACGGGGCGAGGTCGCAAGGGTAGCCAGGGCAGCGCACAGACGGCGACCAGCCCCAGCAGATAGATTCCGAAAAACGTCGCCGCGTGCCGCGCCAGCCACGGCGGTCCCGGCGGATGCATCGCCGACCCGGCGGCGGAATGTGCGACGGGGAACCCCACCAACAGGAACAGGCCGAGGCCGGTCAGCAGCGACAGCGCGCACAGGATCCACAGGCCGCTCAAGCGGTCGAGCAGCACGCTGAGCGCCGACACCCCCAGCGGGTTGCCCAACTGCTGCAGGCGCACGCTCCGCAACGCGTCGCCGCCCAGCGTCGCCCCGGGCAGCAGCACGTTGAGCGTCATGCCTTGCGCATAGGCAATGGCCATCGCCCCGGTCCGGACGCGCAGGCCGAAGATCCGCGCAATCGTCTCCCAGCGCAGCACCGAGACGGCTTGGGACACTGCCATCACCACAACCGCCCCGGCAAACCAACGCAGGTCGGCGTGTTCGATCTGGCTGCGAATCCGGTCCAGGCCGACCATCCATACCGCCGCCGCCATCAAGGCGAAGGCGGCGACAATGCGCAGGACGAATCGGGCGGCCGCCCTCATCGCCGCAGCACGTACTGCCGGCGACCCTGCGGCTCGTGATAGACCCGCGTCAGCAGTTCGCCCAACACCCCTGCGGCCAGCAACTGGACGCCGATCAGCGTAAGCAGCACGCCCAGAATCAGGAGCGGCCGACCGCCGATGTTCTGGTCGAATCCCAGCTTGAGCACCGCCAGGTACGCCAGGGCGATCCCGCCCACCCCCATGAAGACGAACCCCACCGCGCCGAACGCATGCAGCGGCCGGTGCAGAAAGCGCATGGAAAACTTGACCCACAACAGGTCGAGCAACACGCGGAACACCCGGTCGATGCCGTACTTGGACTGCCCGCGGGTGCGCGGATGGTGCAGCACCGGCACCTCGACCAGGCGCGCGCCGGCCTCCACCGCCAGCGCCGCGATGAAGCGGTGCATTTCGCCGTAGAGGCGCAGGTTCTCGATGATCGGACGCCGGTAGGCCTTGAGCGCGCAACCGTTGTCGTGCAGGTGCACGCCGGTCACCGCCGAAATCAGCCGGTTGGCGATCATCGACGGGATCTTGCGCGAGACCGTCCGGTCCTGCCGATCCTTGCGCCATCCCGACACCACGTCGATGTCCGGATCCCGCTCCAGGATTTCCACCAGACGCGGAATCTCGACCGGGTCGTTCTGCAGGTCGCCGTCGAGGGTCACGATGAACTCGCCTCGGGCGTGGTCGAATCCCGCCTGCAGGGCCGTCGACTGGCCGTAATTGCGGATGAGCGCAAGCGGACGCAGCCAGTCGCGTTCCGCCGCCAGCGACTGCAGGATCGCCCGCGTTCCGTCCTTCGAGCCGTCGTCGACGATCACCAACTCGAAAGACCGCCCGGTCGGGGCAAGCGCCGCGCCGACCCGGTCCACGAGTTCGCGCACATTTTCCGCCTCGTTGTAGACCGGAATCACCACCGATATTGCGATACTCACGTTATCTCGTTGCGTACAATGGCTGGTTCGTCCAAGGGGGCATTCTATGCGACTGACAATGATCGGAACGGGATACGTCGGCCTGGTGACGGGGGCGTGCCTGGCCGATGTCGGCAACTCGGTGCTCTGCATCGACGTCGACCAGAGCAAGGTCGACCGGCTCAACGCCGGGGAAATCCCCATCCACGAACCCGGGCTGGACGTCGTCGTCGCCCGCAACCGCGCCGCCGGGCGGCTCACGTTCTCGTGCGATTACGACGAGGCGGTCCACGATTGCGACCTCTTTTTCATCGCCGTCGGCACTCCCACCGATGAAGACGGCTCGGCGGACGTGCGCCATGTCGAAACCGCGGCGCGCGAACTCGGACGGCGACTTGCGCCGGTTCGGGGACGCAAGGTGCTGATCGTCGTCAAGTCGACGGTCCCGGTCGGCACCCACCTGCTGGTGTCGGGCGCGATCCGCGAGGAACTGGCCCATCGCGGGGTGGACGTCGACTTCACGGTGGCGTCCAATCCGGAATTCCTCAAGGAAGGGGCGGCGGTTCCCGACTTCATGCACCCCGACCGCATCGTCATCGGAACCGAAGATGCGGATGCGATCGCCACGCTCACCGCGCTCTATGCGCCGTTCCACCGCAACCACGACCGACTGATCGTGCTGGATCCGCACTCGTCGGAAATGGCCAAGTACGCCGCCAACGCGATGCTGGCCACCCGCATCTCGTTCATGAACGAACTGGCCCGACTGGCGGAAAAGCTGGGCGCCGACATCGAGAAGGTCCGCCACGCCATCGGCGCGGACCCGCGGATCGGGCCGAGTTTTCTCTATGCCGGCGCGGGCTACGGCGGATCGTGCTTTCCCAAGGACGTGCGGGCGCTGCTCGCCATGGCGCGGGAGAACGTCGTCTCGGCGCGCCTGCTCTCGGCGGTGCACGAGGTCAACGAAGAGCAGAAGCACGTGCTCGGCACCAAGCTGCGCGCGGCGCTGGGCGGAGACCTGCGCGGCAAGGTGATCGCCGTCTGGGGGCTGGCGTTCAAGCCGAATACCGACGACGTGCGGGAAGCGTCGAGCCTGGTGTTGATCCGCGATGCGATCGCGGCGGGCGCGACGATCCGCGCCTACGACCCGCAGGCCGGGTCCACGGCGCGCTCCGCCCTGGCCGAGGATGCGCGCAAGATCGTCTTCTGCGACAGCGCCTCGGCGGCCTGCAACGGCGCCGATGCGCTGGCCGTGGTCACCGAATGGCTGGAGTTCCGCAGCCCGGACTTCGCACAACTCGCGACGCAACTGAAAGACCGGGTGCTCGCCGACGGCCGGAATCTCTACGATCCCCGCGCCGTCGCCGCGGCGGGGCTGAAATACGTGGGCATCGGGCGGAGCGACGTCTGATGGCTTCGGGCAGCGGCGCGCTCCCGCACCCTGCCCTCGCCCCCCGGGGCGAGGATTGCGTGCTGGTCACCGGCTGCGCCGGGTTCATCGGCGCCGCCGTCTGCGAAGCCCTGCTGGCGCGCGGCGAGCGCGTGCTGGGAATCGACAACTTCAACGCCTACTACGACCCCCGGCTCAAACGCGACCGGATCGAGCGGATCCGGCGCTCCCCGCACTTTCGGGAATCGGCCTTCGAACTGGCCGAACTCGACATCGCCGACCGCGCCGCCGTCGGTGCGCTGCTGGCGGACCGCCGGCCCGGACGCATCGTCCACCTCGCGGCCCAAGCGGGCGTGCGCTATTCCTTCGAAAACCCGCAAGCCTACGTCGACAGCAATCTGACGGGTTTCGTGACCCTGCTCGAGGCCGCGCGGGCCGCCGGCAACGTTGCCCATTTCGTCTACGCGTCGTCCTCCAGCGTCTACGGCGCCAACACGAAGCAGCCGTTTTCGATCGACGACCCGGTGAACCACCCGATCAGCCTCTACGCCGCGACCAAGCGCGCCAACGAACTGATCGCCTACGTCTATGCGGTGCAGTTCGGCCTGCGGCTCACCGGCCTGCGCTATTTCACGGTCTACGGCCCCTGGGGGCGGCCCGACATGGCGCCGTTCAAGTTCGCCCGGGCGATCTTCGCCGGCAAGCCGATCGAGGTCTACGGCCACGGCGACATGCGCCGGGACTTCACCTACATCGACGACATCGTCGACGGCACGCTCCGGGCGCTCGACGAAACCACCCGCTTCGGCGACATTCCCCACCGGGTCTACAACCTCGGAAACAACCACCCCGAGGAACTTCTGCGGTTCATCGAGATCCTCGAACAGGCCGTCGGCAAGCCCGCCCAGCGCATCCTGCGTCCGATGCAGGCGGGCGACGTGCGCGCCACCGCCGCCGACATCGACGCAACCATCCGGGATCTGGGCTGGCGGCCGACGACCGGGATCGAGACCGGCCTGCCAAGGCTGGTGGCATGGCTGCGGGAGTACGACGCCGCGCCGTGATGAACCACGGCGTCGAAACCGTCGCCATCCTGCTGCTCGTCGCGGCAGCGGTTGCGATGCTCGCGCAGCGGCTGCGCATGCCCTACGCTACCGGCCTGGTGGTCACCGGCATCGCGCTCGCCAACATCCCGCACGCGCCCCAGGTTTCGATGACCCGGGACCTGATCTTCACGGTCCTGCTGCCGCCGCTCATTTTTGAGGCGGCCCTGTTTCTTCCGTGGCAACTGCTGCGGCGGGAAATGCCGGTCGTGGTCCTGCTCGCGACACTCGGCGTCCTCGTCGCCGCAGCGGTCACCGCATTCGGCATGCACTGGCTCGCCGGATGGCCGCCGCTTTCGGCGGCGCTCTTCGGCGCACTGATTTCGGCAACCGATCCGGTTTCGGTCATTGCGCTGTTCCGGCAATCGGGAATCAAGGGCCGGCTGCGCATCCTCGTCGAAGGCGAAAGCCTGTTCAACGACGCAACCGCCGCCGTGCTGTTCGGCCTGCTGCTCGCGGTCGCGCAGGGCACGCATCCGACGGTTTCCGGGGCGCTGCGCGACATCTCGGTCACAACGGTGGCCAGTATCGCCTGCGGAGCGCTGGCGGCGCTGCCCCTGTCATGGCTCGCGGCGCGCTCCTCGGACCACCTGGTGCGGATCACGCTCAGCCTGGTCGCCGCCTATGCACCGTTCCTGGCTGCCGAGCACTTCGAGCTTTCGGGGGTGCTGGCGACGATGACGGCCGGACTGATCGCCGCCCGGTACGGCGCCGGCAGCCCCGGGGCGCGCAAGACGCACGAATCGGTGGAGGCGTTCTGGGAAGTGGTCGCCTTCCTGGCCAACTCCCTCATCTTCCTGCTGATCGGAATGCACGAAGGTGGACTGCAGCGCGCCGCAGGCGGTGACCGGATCTCGGCGATGGGGACCGCCGCGATCGCCATCGCAGCGGTCCTTGCCGGGCGCGCCGCGACGATCTATCCGTTGTCCTCGCTCTTTTTCGCGACGCGCTGGCGGATTGCCGGCGCCCATCAGCACGTCCTGTTCTGGGGGGGGTTGCGCGGCGCGCTGGCGCTGGCGCTGGCCCTCGGCCTGCCGCCGGATCTTCCCCTGCGCGAGCCGATCGTGGCGGCGTGTTTCGCGGTCGTGATCTTCTCGCTCGTCCTGCAGGGTCTGACGATGGCTCCGCTGCTCTCCGCCCTGGGCATCACGACCCGGGGGGCGACGAGGGAAGCCGGGTCGGGTCCGCCGCTGCATCGCTGAGCAGCGCGGCATCGGGTGCGGCGCGCAACCGATGCCGCTACCGCAACGCATCCAAAGCCAGATTCAGGTCCAGCACGTTGACGCGCGGCTCGCCGAATACGCCCCACTGCCGTCCGACGGTGTGGGCATCGACCAGCGCCTGCACCGCCTCGGCGGCAAGTCCGCGCGCGCGCGCGACCCGCGCCACCTGATAGCGGGCGGCCGCCGGACTGATGTCGGGATCGAGGCCGCTGGCCGACGCGGTCACGAGGTCGACCGGGATCGGCAGTGGGTTGCCCGGGTCCGCCCGCCGCAGGGCGGCGACGCGCGCTTTGACGGCATCGATCAGGGCCGGGTTTTCCGGTCCCAGGTTCGATCCGCCGGAAGCCAGGCCGTTGTACGGCTGGGGGCTCGTCGCCGAGGGGCGGCTCCAGAAATACCGCGGACCATCGAAGCTCTGACCGATCAAGGCGGAGCCGATCACCCTGCCACCGCGCTCGATCACGCTGCCGGCGGCCTGCCGCGGAAAGATCGCCTGCGCGACACCGCTCACCGCCAGGGGGTAGATCACACCCGTCACGACGGAGAGCGCGAGAAACAGCGATAGGGCCGGACGAACGAGGGTCTTCATGAGCCACTCCGATTCAAACGAGGCCCGTCGCAAACAGGCCCAGATCAATGAGCTTGATGCCCACGAACGGTACGGCGAGCCCCCCCAGGCCGTACACCAGCAGGTTGCGGCGCAGCACGGTCGCGGCACCGAGCGGGCGATAGCGGACGCCCTGGAGGGCAAGCGGGATGAGAAAGACGATGACCAGCGCATTGAAGATCACGGCCGACAGCACGGCCGAGGCCGGCGTCGCCAGATGCATGACGTTGAGCGCCGACAGTTGCGGATACGTGGTGACGAACGCCGCCGGAATGATCGCGAAATATTTCGCGACGTCGTTGGCGATGCTGAACGTGGTGAGCGCGCCGCGGGTCATCAGCATCTGCTTGCCGGTCTCGACGATCTCGATGAGCTTGGTAGGGTTGGAGTCCAGGTCGACCATGTTTCCGGCCTCCTTGGCCGCCTGCGTTCCGGTGTTCATGGCGACCGCAACGTCGGCCTGCGCCAAGGCCGGCGCGTCGTTGGTGCCATCGCCCGTCATCGCCACCAGCTTTCCTTGGGCCTGGTGTTCGCGGATCAGCGCAAGCTTCGCCTCCGGCGTGGCTTCGGCCAGGAAGTCGTCGACACCGGCCTCGGCGGCAATGGCGGCTGCGGTCACGCGGTTGTCCCCGGTGATCATCACGGTCTTGATGCCCATGCGGCGCAGTTCCGCGAAGCGCTCCTTGATCCCGCCCTTGACGATGTCCTTGAGTTCCACCACGCCAAGCGCATGCGCCCCGTCGGCGACGACCAGGGGCGTCGAACCACGGCGCGCAACCGCATCGATCAGGTGGTCGAGCGCCTGGGGGAAGGTCCCCCCCTGCGCATCCACCGACTTGCGGATCGCATCCGCCGCGCCCTTGCGGATCGCGCGCCCTCCCAGGTCGACGCCGCTCATCCGCGTGTGCGCGGAAAACGGAACGAACTGCGCGCCCAGCGCGTGGATGTCGCGCTCGCGCAACCGGAAACGCTCCTTCGCCAATACGACGATGCTGCGACCCTCGGGCGTTTCATCCGCCAGGGAGGCCAGTTGCGCCGCATCCGCCAGATCCGCTTCCGTCACGCCCGGAACGGGCAGGAATGCGGCGGCGGAGCGGTTTCCCAGCGTGATCGTTCCGGTCTTGTCGAGCAGCAACACGTCGACGTCACCCGCCGCTTCCACGGCCCGGCCCGACGTGGCGATGACGTTGGCCTGCATCATGCGGCTCATCCCCGCGACGCCGATCGCGGAAAGCAATCCGGCGATGGTCGTGGGAATCAGACAGACGAGCAACGCCACCAGGACCGTGATCGTGACCGGCGAACCCGCCCCGGATGCGGCGACGGAAAACTTCGAGTAGGGCAACAGCGTCGCCGTGACGGCGAGAAACACAATGGTGAGCGCGATCAGCAGGATCGTCAGGGCGATCTCGTTGGGCGTCTTCTGGCGCTTGGCGCTCTCGACCATGGCGATCATGCGATCCAGGAATGCCTCGCCGGGATTGACCGTGACGCGCACGACGATCCAGTCGGAAAGCACGCGCGTACCGCCCGTCACGGAAGAAAAGTCGCCGCCGGATTCTCGAATCACCGGCGCCGACTCCCCGGTGATCGCGCTCTCGTCGACCGACGCCACGCCCTCGATCACGTCGCCGTCGGCCGGCATGACGTCGCCGGCCTCGACGAGCACCACGTCGCCGCGGCGCAGGGTGCCCGCCGACACCGCCTGCCAGGATGCGCCGTAGCGCGGTTCGCCGAGCCTCTTCGCCTGCGCGTCCCGCTTCACCCCGCGCAGCGACGCGGCCTGGGCCTTGCTTCGCCCTTCGGCGAGCGCCTCGGCAAAGTTGGCGAACAACACCGTAAACCAGAGCCATAGCGCAATGGACAGCGCAAACCCGGCATGCGATTCGCCGCGGCCGCTCAGGGCCTGGACGGAAATCGCGGTGGTCAGAAAACATCCGACATACACCACGAACATCACCGGGTTGCGCCACTGCACCCGCGGATCGAGCTTGCGGAACGACTCGACGACTGCCGGCACGACGAGCTCCCGCTCGAACAGGGAAAACGTTTTGCGCGTCATATATCTCTCTCCTCTGTCCACCCCAGCACAGAAATCGCTAGAACTTGTACAGTCCCTCGACGGCGTACGTCGTCAGGGTCTTGCTGAACCCTCCGGACGCAACCGTGAAGACCGGGTTGGTGGCGTGGTCCCCGCGAATTTCGCCGCGCAGCTCGAAGCTATCGGACTCCAGCCAGGACAGCG
>JAKBZN010000050.1 GCA_021842465.1 Pseudomonadota bacterium | reverse complement strand
CTCAACGTCGTCCTGGCCGCCATGCGCGAGCTCAAGCTGCGGATTTCTCTGGCCGCCCCCACGGGTAAGGCCGCGCAGCGCGCGGCGGAGGCCACCGGGATGCCCGCGAGCACGATCCACCGGCTGCTTGGCATCAAGGGGGCGGACAGCCGCCCCGGCGAGATCGATGCCGACGTAACCGTCGTCGACGAATTCTCGATGGTGGACGTGCCGCTCATGCGCCACCTAGTCCGGTCCTGGAAGCAGGGAACGACTCTGCTGATGGTGGGCGACGTGGACCAGCTGCCGTCGGTCGGCCCCGGCCAGGTGCTGGGCGACGTGATCCGCAGCGGCGCGGTGCCGGTAACCGTGCTCGATGAGGTATTCCGGCAGGCGCAAGGCAGCCTGATCATTCGCAACGCCCACGCCATCAACCGCGGGGAGATGCCGGAATGCGGCGGACGAAACGACGACTTTTTCATCCTCGACGAGCGCAACACCGACGAGATCCGTCTCGCCATGGACGGGGAGGACGACAAGATCCCGGCGCAGATCGCCCAGGCGACGGCCGCCATCATCGAAGGGCTTGTTGCGAAGCGCCTGCCGCAGGGCTATGGCGTGGACCCCGTGCGCGATATCCAGGTGCTGTGCCCGATGAACAAGGGGGCAGCCGGCGTCGGCGAAATGAACCAGCGCCTGCAGCGCGCGCTCAACCCGAGACCGGCGCATGCCGTCACGCGGTTCGGGACGCGCTTTGGCGTCGGCGACAAGGTGATCCAGACCCGCAACAACTACGACCTCGAGATCTTCAACGGCGACATGGGCATCGTCGAATCCGTCGACGATGAGGAGAGCACGCTTCATGTTCGCTTTGACGGGCGCGGCGTCGGGATCCCATTCGACGACCTCGACAATCTACAGCTCGCCTATGCGCTGACCATCCACAAGAGCCAAGGGTCGCAGTTCCCCATCGTAATCATCCCAGCCGTCACCCAGCACTGGGCAATGCTGCAGCGAAATCTGATCTACACGGGCGTTACCCGCGCCCGTCGGCTCGTCGTTGTGGTCGGGCAGCGCCGCGCCATTGCAGCTGCCGCGCGCACGGTAACGGCCGCGCGACGCATCACCCGGCTGCGGGACCTGCTCAAGGCCGCGCCGGCCGAATCTCCGGAAGACCTTTTTCTTGCTGAGGAGGCGTTTTGAATTTCGACATCGTTTGGCATGCAGGCGGCTTTGCGGCCGGCGCAAGAGGCTCGCTGAAAAACTCGACGCCTTACTGGCTTCACGCCCATCACGAATTCGGCGGGGCATCGCTGGTGACCATGGGCGAGCACACCTGGCGCGTGTTGACGGCGCTCGCCGGGCTGCGCCGCGCGGAGAAAGACGGACAGGGAATCCGATCTGTCGCCTGCGGCAACGTGAGCGCGCTGATCGACGTGGAAGGCCGTCTGCGCGTGTACGTCGACCAACCCGGGCTGCTGATCGACCACGCAACGGGAGACACGGCCCCGCTCTACTCCGGCATGCCGATGAGCGCCCGCATGGCCGAAATCCTCTCAATCCAGGCGATGTCGGCGATTCGCGGCATCCACCACGGCGAACCGCTTGTCGAGGGCGGCGTTGACTGGCTGTTTTCCGCCGGCGATCCGAGAAGCTGGCGCAACCGCCGCGCGGCGATGCTGGCCTTTGACATCCAGGGAATATGCGACGCGCTGCAGTTCTCCGCAACCCAACCGTCGGACGTGCTGCGCTGAGCACCAAGGAAGAGGAGTCCGCTGTGCCGAGATTCAAGAAATTCACCTTCACCTCCGCGCGGAACCAGGCGGGGGCCACGGAGTCTGTCGACGTGACGATCAACGTCGATGCGAGCGGCTGCTTCTACGCGAACATCCCGGACCATTTGCGGGGCGCCTTCAACGAAGGGCTTATCGTGCGCGGGACGGATCGCTCCCCCGCCGGCACATTCAAGGCGCGATCGGAAACCCTGGTCGCGCTGGAGGAGGCGATCCGCTGCGCGCTCGAGGCTTACGCGACGCCGGAAGTCACCGAAGAGCCGGTGATCCGGTACAACATCGAATCGCACGTTGCCTTCGCTGTGGACGAGTCCGGGATGATCGTTCCAAACGCCGGGTTCCCAGGCGCGTCGTGGGTCCAAGGCCAAAAATGGCTCCGAACCGATGAGGCGCCGGCACCAAACTACGGCGACCATCACGCGACAAATCCCGCGCGGAATGGATTCAGCCTTGCGATCGGCGCCCGGGCGATGCTCAAACGCACGTATCGGTTCGGTACGAAGACCCGCGTTGAGTACCAGAACTACTACCGCGGCGGCAGTCACCTGGACCACGACAACCCTGCCAACCTGCTCAACAGCTGGTGCGCGGTAGGCTTGGGCGACGCCCCCAAGGAGATCCCGTACTCGGACGACGCGGCGCTCTTCTTCCATCGCATGCTGCTCAGCATGGCCGAACTCAGCCGGCGCGTGCAGGAGGCCACATTCACGCCGGAGCGGTTGCAGGCGCTGATCGCCGAACAGCCAAAGCACTCCCTGCTGGGGTTCGTTCCGGGCCAGGTGCCGGAATGAAGGTTCCTGCCGACATCCTCGATCGCCAAAGGATCCCGGCGGATCTTCGAACAAGTGTCAGAAAGGATCTGCAAATGGAAACCAACGGGCTCGCGCTGAGCGCGGAAGAGATGGCCGAAGTGGCGTCCCGCCATGGGCACAAGTACGAAGCGGCGCTCCAGGCGATCCGGGCCTACCCCGGCAGGTGGATCCGCACCGTCATGGACTGGATCGAGGCGGAGCGGCAGGAGAAGCAAACCGAAGCGCGAATCGCCCGCGATGCCGACTGGCGCCCGAACGACCAGCAGCTGCGGGTGCTCGCATCGCTCCGGTCGACGCCGCGCCGAACGCCGTCATCCGACCCGGCATCGAGCGCTCAACTTGGGGCGAGCGTCCGGGCTCTTGTCCGCCGCGGATGGCTGCGGCGCATCGAATGCGACGGCGGGGTGGAGTACGCCGTTCTGCGGGATTAGCCCTCCCCGCTTCTTACAAGCCAAGGCAACGACAACTGTCCGGGAAACGCAGGTTCGACTCCTGCTCAATCGCAGAGGCTCGGTAGGACGGGAGGCCGGTTCAACTCCGGCGGGTGGTCTCGGGGAGACAAAGGCGCGGCTGGCACGGCCGACAAAGCCACGGCGGAATCCGTGGCGGGTGCAGGAATTGATGGGTGGGTTCGCGCCCTCCCTGAACGGGTGGCCCGGTAATCGGGGAACTGCACGGCTGCAACAGCGCCGTGAGAAATACCGCGAGAACAGTGGGCGCGATGGCAGCCGGGGAAGACCGGCACATTCAGGAAAGAGCGCGGGCGTGAAAAAAAG
>JAKBZN010000037.1 GCA_021842465.1 Pseudomonadota bacterium | reverse complement strand
TCAGCAACAAGGGCGCCCTCAACCTCAACGGCCTGCGCTTCCGCGAACTCTTCATCTGGCTCAGCCGCAGCATCCAGGCCGTCTCCCGCGCCGCCTCCGGCGGCGCCGTCCAGCTCAACCCCGTCGATACCTGGGCCCAAATGCAGGCGTGATCGACCCATCCTGAAATGCGGGGAGCAGTCCGTCGACGATGACGCCCCGCGCGACAACCACCGGAAATTCATACCTCCCATGCAGTGGAAAGTATTTCTTGCCTCCGCGACCGGCGCATACCATCTGACGAATGACCAACCCTGCCAGGATGCGGGACACTTTGCGGTCCACGGCAAGGTGCTGGTCGGCGTCGTCTGCGACGGCGCCGGCTCCGCGGCGGAAAGCCGTGCCGGGTCGCGTTTCTTCGCCGAGCGGATCACCCAACTGGCGTCCGCCGCGTTCGGACCCGGGGACATCCCCGCGCGTTCCGACGCCGAATGGCACGAAGCCATTGCCGACATCGTCGAGCAGGCCCGCTCCGAGCTAGCCGAAACCGCCGCTGCCCAGGAACGCAGCCTGCGGGACTTCGCCTCGACGCTGGTCGGATGCATCACGTCGCGCGACGGAGGATGCTTCTTTCACATCGGCGACGGCTTTGCGATCCAACAGAGCCCTACCGGCGAATCGGTCCTCTCCCGACCGGAGAACGGCGAATATGCCGACGAGACCTACTTCGTCACCGACGAATCCTGGAAGGAGCATCTGCGCGTCACGCCACTCACCGGCATCGAGCGCGGCGGCCTCATCGGATTGATGAGCGACGGCACCTCGCCGTTCGCGGTCGACGGGCCGAAGACCGGATTCTTCCGCCCGTTCATCGATCCGGTGGTGAAATTCCTGCGCGAGGCCAGCGAGCAGAACGGCACGCAGGCGCTGCAGAACGTGCTGGCAGACGAAAAGACGCACCGCATCACCGCGGACGACAAGACGCTGCTCCTCGCGCTCGCGCACTGAGCCCGGCCGCTTTCCATCGCCCGCGCCTGCCGTCCCCGTGAACGCTCCCACCAGTCCTTCGACCCAGCACGTTCGCATCGTCTGGTCGGATGGGCGGTCGGAGCAGGTCCGCCTCGTCTCCATCGGCAAGTCGGGCGGCGCCGGCGAAGTGTTCACGATCGACAACAAGCTCGAATACGTTGCCAAGGTCTATCACCCGAACATCCTGCAGGCGCACCGCGCGGAGTATGAGCAGAAGATCCGCTGGATGATCCGCAACCCGCCGGAGCTGCCGCCGGTACCGACCGGGCAACGCGGCATCGTCCAGCTCGCCTGGCCGGTCGCGATGGTGATGCAGGGGGGACGCTTCACCGGCTTCGTGATGGAGAAGATCGACTTCCAGCGTACGATGGAACTCGACTACCTGCTCACGCGCAGCCAGGCGGCGAAGGAAGGATTCGACACGGACTTCGGCAAACTCGTGACGATTTGCCACAACCTCGCCTCGCTGTTGCACTGTCTCCACAGCAAGAAGATCGCCGTGGTGGATCTCAAACCGATCAACCTCAAGGTATACAAGCAGGAACTCTACGTATCCATTCTCGATTGCGACGGGTTCCACATCCACGCGGACGACTTCGTCTCGGCGGCCCCTCAGGTGACGCCGGAGTACCTCGCGCCGGAATTCCACGGCCGCTCGGTGAGCAACCCGGAAAATCAGGACCGGTTCGCGCTCGCGACCATCATCTTCCGTCTGCTCAACTACGGCATCCATCCGTATGCCGGCATCGCTGCGAACCGGCATCAACTCTATCCGACCGAACTCGCGGGGCGGATCGAGAAGGGCCTGTATCCCTACGGGCGCAGCGGCAACCGCAGCGTCCGCGCCACGCCGGCCAGCGTGCACGAGTGTTTCCCCGACGTGCTGCGCGAAACCTTCGACCGCGCCTTCGCGTCGGGAACCTACCGCGCCAGCGCCCACGAATGGGCGGCCATCCTCAATGGCTTCGCCAGCAAGAGCACCGGCGCGATGTCGCTGTGCGAGCAGGGCCACGTGCGCTTCACCGGCAAGAACTGCCCGACCTGCCTGCGTGACGGCATCCTGAAAGGACACGCCGAGCGCCACAAGCGCTTCCTGACCCGGGTGCAGACTTCGCCTACCCGGGCGGTGCGCTACGTCCGCAAAACGATTCGCGGTACGCAGACGTCGCCCTTCCAGGCGGCCCTGGCACAAGGACAGGTGCGGGGTCTGCGCCAGGCCCCGCCGACGCTGCCGGTACGCAACATGATCAGCATCGAGATCCTGTGGATCATGGGGCTCGCCATTTCGTACTGGTGGCTCAAATGACGCAAGCGCTCGGGATCGCGCTTTTTGCCGCGGCGGCGCTGGCCCTCGCCTGGTGGTGGCGCCCGCGCACGCTGCGCGTCGAACGCGGAGTCTGGGCGCTGCTTGCCGCATACCTGCTCATGGGACTGTGGGCGCTATGGTTCGGCTATTTCGCGCCGGGAACGGAACCGCCGGGCCTCCAGCACTGGCAGCCGACGATTTTCTACTGGACGCTGTGTGCGATCGGGATTCTCTCCCCGCCGCTGGGCGGCGGGTTTCCGGTCAAGGCCGTCACCGGCACCTTCTTCATGCTCACCCAGCCCGAATGGCGCTGGGCCAACCGCGCGCTCGTCGCGGTGACCGCGGCGCTGGGCACGATGAACCTGCTCGTGATCTATCACCGGATCGATTTCGACTGGGAAAGCTTCAAGTTCGGCTACATGGCCAACCTCGCCGCAGTGTTCATCCTGCGCTTCGTGTTCGTCTGGTTCGAGATCTTCGTGCGGATCGTCACGGCAATCGGAAACCGTTCGAAGGCAAAGGCGGCGGCACGCGCACCAACGCCCTAGACATCATGGTTGCCTCCGCGATCGCGTTCCCGGTCGCACCAGCCGCACGGAGGACGTTCGTTGTCACGAACCGGAAGCCCCGCGGAAGTGCCGGTTTACGTAATCCCGCATCGCGAGCCCCAGAATCCAGTCGTTGATCACGAGATAGAGGTGGCGCGGACGCCGCCACGGAATCGAACGCAGGAAATGCAGCCAGCGGACAGGTCCGCCCGGAAGGATGCCGCGCAGCAGGAACCGGAATACGATCCGCGCCTGCTGCCATGCCGAGTAGGTCGTGTCGCGCACCGGATCGCCCATGTAGCGCAGCTTGTTGCGGATCCGCTTCGCAATCGCACCGTCCGCGGTCAGGGTCCGATAGAGCTGCTCGTATCCTTCCACGAGTTGCTCGTAGGTCATGCGCAACGGAACGATGTTCGTCGCCGCCCGGGTGTTGTCGGCGCCGGCGTCCCCGGACCGCAGGCGCCCCGCGGCCGCGAGCCGTTCGTGAAGCGGAGTCCTCGGCAAAGCGGTGAGCAACCCCACCATCGCGAGCTGGATTCCGGATGCAAGCAGGAACCGCAGTTGCGACCCGAACGTCGCCGGCGTGTCGGTGTCGAACCCGATGATCAGGCCGGCGAGGACATCGATGCCGTATTCGTAGATTCGCCGGATCGAAACGAGCACGTCCTCGGCCATGTTCTGGGTTTTCTTCGCAAGTTTCAGGGCTTCGGGATCCGGCGACTCGACGCCGATGAACACCCAGGTGAATCCCGCCTCCCGGCACAACGCGAGCAGCTCGGGCTGTCGCGCGAGATTGATCGACACTTCGGTGCCGAATCGGAACGGATTGCCGTGGCGCCGCTGATAGCCGACGAGAAACGCCAGCAGTTCCCGTGCGACGGCCGGGTTGCCGATGAGATTGTCGTCGACGAAAAACACGCTGCGCACCCCTTGCGCGCGCAGCGCATCGAGTTCGCACTCGACCTGTGCGAGCGACTTGTGTCGCGGCTTGCGGCCGAACATCACGATGATGTCGCAGAACTCACAACGATATGGACAGCCCCGCGAGAACTGCATCGTTGCCGTCGTGTATCGGGAGAGCCGAAGCAGATCGAATCGTGGCGTCGGCGACCATCCGAGGTCGACCACGCCGGTTTCGCGATACAAGGCGGCGGGCTGCGCACCATGCCGTTCATAGTCGGCACAGAACTGCGGCCAGATCCGCTCGCCTTCCCCCGAAACCACGGTATCGGCGATTTCCGCGTAGCGCTCGGGGCACAGCGATGCGAAACTGCCGCCGGCGACGGTGTAATAGCCGTCGTTCCGATAGCGCCGAAGCAGCGCGCACTGGCGCTCGAACTGCACGCCCATGCCGCAGACCCCGACGATGTCCGCATCCGGATGTGCGGGAACCGGTTCGATATTCTCGTCGACGATCGTCACCTGCCAGTCGGGCGGGCACAGCGCGGCCACCGTGGCCAGACCCAACGGCGGATTGACCGACCGCTTACCGGGCAGCACCTCACGCACCGCCCAGCGCAGACTCCAGAAACTTTCCGGAACGCGCGGATTGATCAGCAGCAGCCGAACCGCATGCGCCCGGTCCGCTGCCGGCCCGGACGGGCACGGCGCGTCGCATGACGAAACGTCCGTCGATGACATGAGCCCCCCGCAAGCAGGCCAAAGTGGCTAGCGTGCCAAAAACGGTCCGACCGCGGTTTGCGTCCCGTCAAGGGTCGATCTTCCGCCACCGATGTCCATTGCGGCTCAGCAGATCGTCTGCGGCGGTCGGGCCTTCCGTGCCGGCGGGATACTGCGGCAGTGGGCCGTCCATCGATGCCCAGGCATCCTCGATCGGTGTGATGATGCGCCACTGCGCCTCGACGCCGTCATGGCGCGTGAACAGCGTCGCGTCGCCACGCATCGCATCGAGCAGCAGCACCGCGTATGCGGACGGCGGATTCGCACCGAACGCCGAGCGGTAGCGGAAGTCCATCGACACGGGTACGGCCTTGCGCTCCGCGCCTGGTTGCTTGGCGCCGAACACGAGGCTGATTCCTTCGTCGGGCTGGATACGGAGGGAAATCACATTGGTCGGCTTCTCCCCCGCACCCGAGAAGAGGGTGAGCGGTGGATGCCGGAAATGCACGGCGATCTCGGTCAACTGGCGCGGTAGCCGCTTGCCGGTGCGCAAGTAGAACGGCACCCCGGCCCAGCGCCAGTTCTCGACCTGCAACTGCAGTGCAACGTAGGTCTCCGCCTGCGTATCGGGTGCAACCCCCTGCTCCGACAGCCACCCGGGCACGGCGTCGCCATCGATCGCTCCGGCACCGTATTGTCCGCGCACCGTCCGGACGCGGACCTGGTCGGGCGCCATCGGATGAATGCTCCGCCAGACATCGGTCTTGCGGTCGCGCACGGAATCGGCGTCGAACGAGGCCGGCGCCTCCATCGCCGTCAGCGCGAGCAGTTGCAGCATGTGGTTGGCAACCATGTCCCGCAACGCGCCCGCCTCCTGGTAGTACGCGGCGCGATGTCCCACCCCCAGCGGCTCCGCTGCAGTGATCTCCACGTACTCGACATGATCGCGGTTCCATACCGGCTCGAACAAGGCATTGCCGAAGCGGAAGAACAGGATGTTCTGCACGGTCTCCTTGCCGAGATAGTGGTCGATGCGATAAATCTGGTCTTCCTCGAAATGCTGCGCCAGGACGGCATTGAGTTTGCGCGCGGTTTCGAGGTCGCGGCCGAACGGCTTCTCCACGATGATGCGCGACCAGTTCCGTACCTGGCGGTTGAGACCCGCGGCAGCAAGCCCCTGGGCCAGCGTCGGAACCACGCTCGGAGCCGTGGCCAAATAGAAGAGATGGTTCTCGACCGGCATCGCCTCCAGCGCCTGTACCAGACGCGACATCGTTTCGGCCGAACCAAAGTCCCCGGCGAGGAAGGAGATGTGGCGCGAAAAGGAGGTCCACTCGTCCTCGGTGCAATGGGCGGTCTCCGGCGACTCGACAACGCCTTCCTTGAGGTGCGCGCGGAAGGCCTCGTCGTCCATCGCCGGCAATCCGACCCCGAGGATCCGGAACGTGGGCGCGAGGCACCCTTCGCAGGCCAGGTGAAACAGCGCCGGAATCAGCTTGCGCTGGGTCAGATCGCCGCTCGCGCCGAAGATCACGATGACGCAGGGGTCGGCGGTGGGAAGCGCTGCGCCAGGCGCCGCGACGATTTCCCGTACCGGTTCATCCGAAATCGGTGCTTTGGTTTCCATCGTGGGATCGGGTCCGTTATACAAGGAAGGCGCGCGGCATCATCCGCGCGCGGAATCGAGGAAGAACACATCCACCCCACCAAGGGGGCGGATCCGGCTTGCCGGAATCGGATCGCCCGCCTGCCACCGCGCCACGGCAACCCGTTTGCCAGCCCCCGCAACGAGGAACAGTACCCGTCGCGCGTCGCCGAGTCGAGCGGCCGAGAGGGAGATCCTGCCTGGCGGCGGCTTGGGCGCATCGAACACGGAAACGACGGGGGGAATCGCCGCGCCAGCGTCCGGCGGATTCCCGCTCGTCACCCCTTCCCAGGGCCCACCGGGGAAAAGGCTCGCCGTATGGCCATCCTCGCCCAGGCCGAGCAGAACCAGGTCGAACGGCCCGAACCCGGAAACGGCCGCGGCATATCGCTGCGCACCGGCCTCCGGCCCCCGCTCGGCCTCGATCCCGTGTACCTGGGGCGCGGGAATCGCCACCCGGTCGAGCCATGCCGACCGCGCCATGACGCTGTTGCGCCCCGGATCGTCGGGAGGAAGACAGCGTTCATCACCGAAGTAGACGTGCCACCGATCCCAATCGGCATCCGCGGCCGCCACGCGCTCGTAGATCGGTCGCGGCGTCTCGCCGCCGGCCAGCACGATCCGGAATGCGCCGCGCTCGGCAATCGCCTCCGCCGCGGCACCGAGGATGAATTCCGCAGCGACGCGCTCGAAACGCGCCGGATCCGCGAATTCCCGCCAACGAACCATCTGCCCCGGCATGCCGACGGGTCACGCCTTCGGCGGCTCGACGTGGCCGCCGAAACCCTGCCGCATCGCGGAGAGCATCTTTTCCGCAAAAGTGTGTTCCCGTCGGGAGCGGAAGCGCGCATACAAGGCCGCTGTCAGGACCTCTGCCGGCACCGACTCCTCGATCGCCGCCTGGACCGTCCAGCGCCCTTCGCCGGAATCCTGCACGAAGCCGCTGTACTTCGACAGATCGGGATCGCGCGCCAGCGCGTCGGCGGAAAGATCGAGCAGCCAGGAGGTGACCACGCTGCCCCGGCGCCAGAGTTCGGCAATGTCGGCCACCGGAAGCGCATACCGCTGATCCGGCGGCAGCGCCTCCGCGGCGGCATTGCGAAGAATGTCGAACCCCTCCGCGTACGCCTGCATCAACCCGTACTCGATTCCGTTGTGCACCATCTTGACGAAATGACCGGCACCGGACGGCCCGCAGTAGAGCCAGCCCTCGGTCGCACTGGCCGCCGCAGTCCGCCCCGCCGTCCTCGCCACGATGCGTCCCGCAGACGGGGCAATCCCCGATTCCCCGGGCGCCAGGCTGCGAAACACCGGCTCCAGTCGTTGCGCCGCCTCGGCGTCGCCGCCCACCATCAGGCAATAGCCGCGCTCCAGGCCCCACACACCGCCGCTCGTGCCGACGTCGAGATAGCGAATCCCGCACGGCGCCAGCATCGCCGCGCGGCGCACGTCATCCTTGAAATAGCTGTTGCCGCCGTCGATCAGAACGTCGCCCGCGGAAAAATGCTCCGCCAGCGCGGCGACGGTGTCTTCAGTCGGCGCACCCGCCGGAACCATGATCCAGGCGGCACGCGGCGGCGTCAGTTGCGCCGCGAGCGCCGCCAGGCTCTCCGCGCCGGACGCTCCCTCCGCAGCCAGTCGGGCCACGGCCTCGGCATCGCGGTCGTAGACCACGCAATGGTGACCGTCCCGCATCAGGCGCCGCACCATGTTCGCCCCCATGCGGCCAAGACCGATCATCGCGATCTGCATCGGCGTATTCCTTTCTCCCTGTACTGCCAGTTGTCGTCAACCGCCGCGCGGACGCGCGACGCTCCGGATGCACCCGACGATGGCGGCCCTATACCGTCGCCAGCCGCTGCAGCAACGCATCGTAGGAATGCACGAACGCCGCCAGGCCGGCATCGAGCAACTTTGCCGTGACGCCATCCATTGCGATCCCCAGCGCTTCGATCTCCGCCAAGGCTGCGGCAGCCGCGTCGATGCCCTCTCCGAGAACCGGGCGGGCGACGCCATGCTCGCGAAATGCGTTCAAGGTGGCAGGCGGAACGGTGTTGACTGTCTGCGGCCCGATCAATTCCTCGACATACCGCACGTCGCGATAAGCCGGATTCTTGACTCCGGTGCTGGCCCACAGCAGGCGCTGCGGATGCGCACCATGACCCTGCAGGGCCTGCCACCGCGGCGCCGCCATCCACTCCTGCCAGTTGCGATAGGCGAGCTTCGCGTTCGCGATCGCCGCCTTCCCTTGCAGCCGCCGGATCCGCTGGCGCACCGCATCGTCCCGCGCGGCCCCGAGAAGGGCATCCAGCCGTGCATCGACTTCCGTATCGATGCGGCTGACGAAAAAGCTGGCGACGCTCGCCACCTCGTCCAGCCGCTGGCCTTGGGCGGCGCGCCGTTCGAGGCCCGCGCAATACGCATCCATCACGCGCAGATGCATCGTGCGGGAGAACAGCAGCGTCACGTTGACGGCGATACCATCCGAAATCAACTGGGTGATCGCCGGCAACGCCTCTTCGGTCGCCGGCACCTTGATCATCAAGTTCTTGCGGCCCACCGCCTGTCGCAGGCGCCGCGCTTCGCGCACGGTGTCCTCGGCATTGCGGGCGAGCGCCGGAGACACCTCGAGGGAAACGAAGCCGTCGCGACCGCCACTGGCCTCATGGGTTGCCAGCAGACAGTCCGCCGCCGCCCGGATGTCGGGAAGAACCAGTCGCTCCAGGCGCGCGGGCGGAGCGATGCCGGCATCGTGCAATGCGCGCAATCCCGCCCGATAGTCCGGATCCTCCGCAACCGCCTTCTCGAAGATCGCCGGATTGGACGTGACCCCGCGGATGCCGTCGGTTTCGATCATCCGCGCCAGTTCCCCGGTCGCAACCAGATGCCGGTCGATGAAATCCAGCCAGACCGATTGCCCGCACTCCAGAATCTGCCGTAACGAGTTCATGAATCCTTCCCAGTGCTTTGATGATTACCCCTCATCCATGCCGACCGCCTCAGGCCAAGGCCTGTCCGATCTCCGCGAAATTCTGCGCGACATGGCTCGTCTCGACCGGAACCCCGAGCGCACGCTCGAGGAAATTCGCCGAAAGCATCCCGCGCACGAAGGGCCTGGAACGTTCGGGACATTCGACGACCATGATATGCCGGCGCGGCTGCTCGAGAAACAGCGCCAGCAGATCCGCGACGGTCGCATGCTCCACGTCGCGCAGATCCAGCGTACGCCACGCGCTCAGCGGCTCCATGACATCGCGCACGGTGACCTCGGCGCGACTGCCTCGCTCCCGGCTGTAATCCCGGGACTGCAGGAAGAGCATCGGCCGCTCCCCCTGGATGTCGTGCGACGACACGGCGCCAAGCAATCCGTACGCGGCGTCCACCACGAACAGCAGGCGAACCCCCGAATGGATCATCCGGTTCAATGCCTCGTCGATCTGCGTGTGCTCCAGCACCGTGATTGCAGGAGAACCTCGAAAGTCGGTCATCGCTTCGAGCGCGGGGCTTTCGGGTGTGAGAAACGGGGTTGTCCAACCTGCGGCCTTTGGCAGCCGCAGGGCATGCGGCGCGTTCATGAATGTCAGATGGCTCATCGTCAATTTCTCCGATTCCGGTTTTCCATCGATCGCGATGGAACCGATTGGAGTGTGCCCCGTCCGATTGGTTCACCCATTCGCAACGGGGTCTACAGGCGATAGCCGTCCGGATCCTTGCCGCGGATCCGCCGCCACAGAACCTGGAAATTGACGCGATTGATGACGACGATGAAGACCTTGCGCAGGTGGCCCTCCGGACATGCGATCGGCCGCACGCCGTGCCAGGAATGGTCGGTCCGCTTGAACAGAAAGCTGTGATTTCCCACGATCTCGGAAGCGGCCACTTCCTTCAGATCGTCGAAGCCGGGTGCGGAATGTGGATGGTACCGCCGCTGTTCGTCATCGAGCACAAGTGTCTGTCCGCCCCACCGCGGATCCCACTCCTCGCCGGCATGAAAATAGAAAATGTGGGATCCGATCTTGCGCCGGGCATCGACGTGCGGCGAAACCGACGCGCCCGGCGGTGCGTAATGCCAATGCATCGAAAGGACGAAACGCTCGCTTGACCCGAGACCATACAGGGCCCGTACGAATTCCCGGTACTGCGATCCCTGCAATTCCCCGACGAACTCGCGCCACACCGACGGCAATGCCTCGTCCAGCGCCGGATGGTACTGCAGGGCATACCGATCGTGGCCCTGCTGGCCATGTGCCCGCTTGTTGCCGAGTTGCACCTGGAACTGTTCGACCGACGGAAGTTCCGCCAGCAGACGCGGATAGCTCTCGTCCCGAATCGCTCCCCTGACGGAAATCCAAGGGAAAGGATGGCGACCCAGAAATTCCCCGGGCTGCGCGGAAAGTTCCGCCAACCGCCCCATGTCGAGATGCGTCATGCCCCCTCCTGCCAGACCGAACCGTTCCGGCTCATCATCCGCCCCGCTGCGGAACGCCGGCGAAACGATACTGCATAGGAGGTGGGTTGGCGTCACGGTTTCCCTCATGGCTTTGCCATCGACGCGCATGCGCCGCAGAGGGGAGACGACCGGGATCACCGGCCAGCGATCCGGCGGTCCACGTCATGGATGCCGAATCGCCCGTCACATGGTCATGCCGACCAGGCGTATGCCGAGAACACGGGATCCGTCTCGGCATGAGTCGGATCCTCCCGGACCACGACGCCGGATGAAACCTGCAAATGATCGACTGCCCACGGAAAGACGTTATGTACCGTTCATTCCATATTTGGCAAAAAAATCAACCGCCCGCCAGGAGTTCCGCGTATCGCCGCGCGGTCTTGGCAACGATCGTCCGGGGAAGGCCACTACGCTGCAGCGTTCGCAATCCCGAAATGGCGGTCATGATCTCCGCCGCCGCCAACTCGGGCATTGCCCCGCGTCCCGACGGGTCCACGGCATGCACGAGCTCCGCCAGTTTCGCCGCCACCCGCGCAAAGCCGGCATGGAGCGCCTCCAGCGCGTCCGCGTCCTCATCGTGCAGTTCGTTGACGCCGTTGACCAGCAGGCATCCCTTCCCTTCATTATTGCTGCGCGCGATCCCATCGAAAATCCGCTCCAGAGCCTGCCGCAACGATTTTCCGCGAAATGCCTTTTCAATCGCCGGGATCTGCCAGTCGACGTACCGCTCGATCGCTAGGCGCAACACCGCATCCTTGTTGCCGAAACTGCCATAAAGCGACGACCGCGAAAGTCCGGTCGCGCGCAACACCTCATCGACGCTGGTCGAGCCGAGGCCTCCCTGCCAGAAGGCATTCGCGGTCGCATCGATGACGGCGGATTCATCGAAATTTCTCGGGCGGGCCATCGTGATATCGGTAATTCGTGCTGCAATCAGTTCCAGAACGAATGGTACAAATGAAATCCCCGTCCGGCAACTAATTTTCCGCGCTCGACGAATTGCTGCGCCTGTCTCCCTTCCTTGTCGAATCGACCAATCCGTAAGAAGCGGGGCATCTCCGGCGACATATGGGGCACAACCGCATGGACGCCGTTCCGGGGTCCACGACGCCAGGAGAACCCCCATGAACCCGTGCTGCGCCCCTTCGCCCTCGAACGTCCCGTCCGCGCACGCCGGCCCGATCGGCTGGTTTCGTCGCGGCATCGCGCTGCTCGAACGCATCCCCTATAGTGCGCTCGCGCTGCTGCCGCGGGCGGCGATGGCAACGGTGTTCTGGAACTCGGCCCAGACCAAGCTCGCCAACTGGGACACGACCATCGATCTGTTCACGGACGAATACAAGGTTCCGATCCTCTCCCCCGATTTCGCCGCCCACCTCGCCCTGGGCATCGAGCTATCCACCCCGGTGTTGCTGGTGCTCGGCCTTTTCACCCGCGGCGCCGCACTGGTGATGCTGGGAATGACGACGGTCATCGAGATCTTCATCTATCCGCAGGCCTGGCCGACCCATATCCAGTGGGCTGCAATGCTGCTGTTCCTGATCAGCCGTGGCCCCGGGGCGCTGTCGGTCGATCATTTTCTCGTGCGCCGGTTCGAAAGCCGGCCGGACGCCGCATCCCGACATGCCCGGTGACCGTGCGATGGCATCGTCCGAGTGTAAGAACCGGACGCCTGCCGCGACGAATGCCCAGTCCGAACCCGGACTGTTTCCGAAACCAGAGGAGAAGATGATGTCCCGTACCGTTACCGCAGCGTCCGCGCTGTCCGCCGCCCTTGGCTTGGCCATGGGCCTGCAATTGGTGCCCGCTTCCGCCCAGATGATGGGGGGCGGCATGATGGACATGGGCAAGATGCCGCCCGTCGTCCAGAAGAACATGATGCTTGCGAAGAAGGAGCACCTGCAGAAGTGCTACGGCATCAACGCCGTGGGCCGCAATGACTGCGCGGAAGGCGCCCACTCCTGCGCGGGCCAGGCCACGATTCCACGCGATCCGGCCTCATTCGTGCTCCTGCCTGCGGGAGACTGCGGCAAGATCGCCGGCGGCAAACTGCATACGTCGTAATTCCACACGACGGGAGCAGTCGTGGACCAAGCGCCCACCATCACCCTCTCCCGCTCGCGCGGGGGAGGGGGTGAAACGCACCGCGCATCCGCCCCGGCTCTCCCCTGCGGGGGGAGCCGGCATGATGACGACGACCGGCGGCAACCGTGCGGGAAATCCGTCATTGCATCGCGCGCGGGAATCGGCCTGCGTTTCCAGCACCATCGAGAGGTGCTCGAGACCCGGCCGGACGTCGCGTGGTTCGAGGTCCATTCCGAAAATTATCTGGGTGGCGGGCCGACACCCGCCACACTCGATCGGGTGCGCCGCGACTACCCTATTTCCCTGCATGGCGTAGCGCTGTCGCTGGGATCGGCGGAGGGACTTTCGCAAACACACCTCGCACGCCTGCGCGCGGCGGTCGATCGGTTCGAGCCTGATCTCGTATCCGAACATCTTTCCTGGAACGTCGTCGATCACGCCTATCTGGCCGACCTGCTGCCGCTGCCGATGACGGAAGAGGCGCTGGCCGTCGTCGTCCGCAACGTCGACCATGCACAGACGGCGCTGGGGCGCCGCATCCTGATCGAAAACCCGTCGAGCTACCTGCGCTACCGTCATTCATCGATTCCCGAATGGGAGTTTCTTTCCGAGGTTGCACGCCGTACCGGCTGCGGCATCCTCTGCGACGTCAACAACATCTTCGTCAGCGCGTCCAACCACGGCTGGTCGGCGCGCGACTATCTCGCTGCGCTGCCACCGGAGACGATTGGCGAGATCCACCTCGCCGGGCATGCGCTGCGCGACTTCGGCAACGGTCGCGTGCTGCGCATCGACAACCACGGATCCCGCGTCTGTGCCAAGGTCTGGGACCTCTACGCCGAGGCATTGCGCCGCTTCGGCCCGGTGCCCACGCTCATCGAATGGGACACCGACATCCCGCCGCTGGCGACGCTGATCGACGAAGCGCGGCGCGCGGATGCTCTGCTGGGGGACGAACGCCGTGCGCACCGCACCGTCGCTGCTTGAGGTGCAACGTGCGTGGCAGCGCGCCATTGCCGCCGGCGACTTCGCTGCCGCGGTGCCGCACCTCACTGCGGATCCGATACCCGCGCAAGAGTGCCTCGCCGTGTACCGCAACACCGCCAGGGCTACGCTCGTCAACGCCTTGCTACTGGCGTACCCGGCGGTACGCAAACTCGTCGGCGGAGAATTTTTCGAAGGCGCGGCGCACGCCTTTTTGGCGGAACACTGGGCCGGTACGACCTGGCTGGACGAGTACGGTGCGGCGTTCCCGGACTTTCTCCGCACGTTCGAGCCGCTGCGTGCGCACCCGCCGCTCGCCGCCTACCTGCCGGACGTCGCATCCCTGGAGCGCGCGGTCAACCATGCATTGCACGCCCCCGAAGCGCCGCCGCTCGACCTGTGCGACCTGGCATCGCTGTCGCCGGCAGACCTCGAACGATTGCAGTTCGATCCGCAACCCTCCATCGGATTCGTCCGGACCCTCACGCCGGCCGATTCGATCTGGAGTGCGGTGCTCACGGGGGACGACGACGGGATGCACGCGATCGACCTCGGCGAAGGGCCGGTACACCTGTTGGTCGAGTGGCGCATCGGGGTGGATCACGACCGCCGTGCCGACGAGGACGGCGACGGCGCACGGCTGCATCTGGAGCGGATGGGCGACGCGGAGTGGCGCTTTGCCCAGGCGCTCTGCGGCGGCATCCCGCTGCGCGACGCCCTTGCCGAAAGCACCGCCCGCGACCCGGGATTCGCGGCGACGACGACGCTGGCCACCCATCTGGCGGCTGGACGATTTTGCGGGTTCCGATTCGCGTGACGTACGCACACCGCGGCGCCCCCGTACAATCAGGCGGGTGTTTGCCCAGGACCCCCGCGCATGACCGACGCTGCCCCGACGCCGGCACCCGGCACCGCCCTGCACGATCCGGCCTTCGTACAGGATCTGCGCCGGCAGATGACCAAGTTCGCGACCCTGCAGTTGCGCGACGCGGCCTTGGCGGAAGACGCCGTGCAGGACGCGCTGGTCGGCGCATTGAAGAACGCCGCGTCGTTCGGCGGGCACGCCGCGCTCAAGACCTGGGTGTTCGGGATCCTCAAAAACAAGATCGCCGACATCCTGCGGCAGCGGCATCGCCTCGTCGAGGCGAGCCGCCTGCTGCGCGAGGACGAGGAAGAAGAGGATTTCGCAGCGCTATTCGATGAACGCGGTCACTGGACCGCCGATGCACAGCCGTCGCCCTGGATGGATCCGGAAGGCGCAACCCACAACCGGCAGTTCTGGAAGGTGTTCGAAGCCTGCCTCGAACACCTTCCCGGGAAGCAGGCGCGCATCTTCATGATGCGCGAATTCGTGGAAATGGAAACCGCGGAAATCTGCGACGCCGTGGGAATCAGCGTAAGCAACTGCAATGTGATGCTCCACCGCGCCCGGCTGCGTCTGCGCGAATGCCTGAGCGGCAACTGGTTCGCCACGGGAGAATCGCCGTGCTGAACTGCCACGATGCGACCCAGTTGATGTCGGAACAGCAGGACCGCCGGTTGACGCTCTCCGAGCGACTGTCCCTTCGGATCCACCTGCTCGTCTGCGACGGCTGCCGCAACTTCGGCATGCAGATGCAATCCCTGCGCCGATTCCTGCGCGGCTACGCGCGCGGCGAGAGCGAGGAATTTCCACCGCAGGACGACGCGAAAAACGAACGCTAGTCTGCGCGACCGATTTCTAGTGTAGTGCTTTGTAAATTTTGGAACGAAAAGAAGGGGGGCCTTCGGGCGATCGAGCAGCGCGCCGCTCGATGCGGTGGCGATTCCCGATGCTTGCTTGCACCACGCGAGCGAGCGGCGGCAACGACTTTGACCCGGCAAGGGACTGCCCCTCATCTTGGAATATCACGGCGTTTGCCACGAGGTCGGGGGGCGCTGTGCCGGTTCCGGCCCCTTTGGGGCGCGGTGAGCAGCGGAGGAGCCGGGGCGGCGCGCGATCGCGCGCCTCCTTCCTCTGACTCACGGCCCTTGTCTGAG
>JAKBZN010000036.1 GCA_021842465.1 Pseudomonadota bacterium | reverse complement strand
CGCCGCCAAACTTCGTCGACAGCACCGTCGTGATCGCCGCCGTCAGCGTCGTCTTCCCGTGGTCAACGTGCCCAATCGTCCCAACGTTCACGTGCGGCTTGGTCCGCTCAAATTTGCCCTTCGCCATGGTAAAGCTCCCGTCCTGATTTTTTGTAAGACCCCGAACGCCGCCGGTCAAATCCGAAAAATTCTGGTGCCCATGACGCGGATCGAACGCGTGACCTCTCCCTTACCAAGGGAGTGCTCTACCACTGAGCCACATGGGCGAAACACGCCAACTGCAGACGCCAAAACACCTTGGAGCGGGTGAAGGGAATCGAACCCTCGTCGTAAGCTTGGAAGGCTTCTGCTCTACCATTGAGCTACACCCGCCGACCGATCGCGCCCCGCCGACAGGCTTTCGAAAAGCTCCGGCCTTTCGAAAGCCCGCTCCCTCCCGGCCGTCTCCGCCGGCACGCGCCTGTCGCGATATCGCGCGGGCACGGAGAACCTGGTGGAGGAGGTTGGATTCGAACCAACGTAGGCGTAAGCCAGCAGATTTACAGTCTGCCCCCTTTAGCCACTCGGGCACCCCTCCTAGGGAACCGCAAATTATCGTGGTGGTTTGGCGTTCTGTCAAATCACATCCCGCGGGGCCGGAATTGCCGGAATCCCTGCGGTGGCGCCTGGGAGGCCGGGGTCGGGGCAGCGGCCTCCTCCGGCGCGGTCAGGACGCCGTTCCGCCGCTGGAACGGCGCCAGGGCGCCGCCGGGCTGCGCCGTCGCCAACGGAGGGACGCCGAATTCCGCGCGCACGCCCGCACGCTCCAGAACCACGCGATCGGCATGGACGGCGATCAGACGCACGCCGGGCGCGACCTCCTGGCCCAATAGCACGGCGCGGGGCTGCCGCCCCCCCACCGCGATCACCGCCGAGGAGTCCGGGCCCGCGGCGAACACCCCCGAAACCCGGATGTCGGGCAGCAACGCCGGGCCGCCGCCGAGCGCCCCGAACATCCGCCCCGCCAACGCCGCATCCGGGGGCGGCGCCTGGGACGGCTGCGGGGCCGCCGGCAGCACGGGCACCGGCGCGAAGACGCGCATCGCCCAATACGCGGCGATGGCGCTGGCCAAGGCCGCGCCGGCCACATGCACGAGCAGGGGGGTGGAGCGCGTCGTCGTCATCGGGGCGGCATCCGTAAGGAAGAATTCAGAAACGGCACGATGTGCTGCGATATCATCCCCGATATGGTAGCGACTGCCCGAACCCTTGGCTTGCGGGACTCCCTTCTTCCCGGGGGAGACATGGCGTGCGCCCCGCGGCGCGCGCGCGGCTTCACGCTGATCGAAATCATGGTCGTCGTGATCATTCTTGGCATCCTGGCGGCGCTGATCGTTCCGCGCGTCGTGGGGCGCACGGACGATGCGCGCATCGCCGCAGCCAAGCAGGACGTCGCGCAGCTCATGCAGGCCCTCAAGTTGTATCGCCTCGACAATGGTCGCTACCCCACCCAGGAACAGGGCCTGCGCGCGCTGGTCGAAAAGCCGGTGACCGATCCCATCCCACAGAACTGGAAGCAGGGTGGGTACCTGGATCCGCCGGTTCTGCGCAAGGATCCCTGGGGCAACGAGTACCAGTACCTCAATCCGGGCGTACACGGCGACGTCGACGTGTTCAGCTATGGGCGCGACGGCGTGCCGGGTGGTACGGGACCGGACGCCGACATCGGTTCCTGGAATCTTTGATAAAGCAGATCGGCGCTCCGCACTGATTCCCGATTTATGCGCCAGCGCGGCTTCACGTTGCTGGAAATGGTGGTGGTGATCACCTTGATCGCCATCATCGCGGCCGCCATATCCGTCAGCATGCAACCGGACCCCGGACAGGCGCTGGCGGAGCAGGCGAAACGCGTCGGTCTGCTGATGGATATCGCCGCCGACGAGGCGCGTCTCCAGAACGTCCGGATCACTTGGGAAGCCGATCTGCGCGGATACCGGTTCGTGGCGCGATCGGGAGACCGGCGCGAAACGTTTTCCGGCGACGACCTGTTGCGCGAACGGACGTGGAGTCCGCCGCTGAAACGCCTTGAAATCATCGATCTGGGCAGCGGCGCGGCGCGCACCCTCATCGGATCGGATGCGCCGCCTCTTTCCATGCCGGTAGCGCGCGAATGGGTTCAGCCGCCCTGGCGACTGGAACTCACCACCGACCGCGCCTCCGTCACGGTGGACTTCGATGCGAAGGGCCATGCAACCGTCGTTCCATAAACCCGCCGGCGGGTTCACGCTGCTCGAGGTGCTGGTCGCCCTGACCATCCTCGCCGTGGCGCTGACGGCCGCGCTGCGCAGCGCGATGGCGCTGACCAACAATATTCGCGACATCCGCTCGAAGCAATATGCGCTGATGACGGCGGAGAACCGCCTGCTCGAATTGCAACTCGGCGCCGGGGCGATCCAGATCGGCATTTCCGGATTCCCTTGTGGACAAGGCGGGGCCGTTTTTTCCTGCGAACAGATCATCCGGCCGACGCCGAATCCATTTTTCGATCGGGTGGAAGTGACCGTACGCAGCGGCGATGGCGGGCGGGAATTCGCCGACCTCATGGCCTTGCTCCCCGCCCGGTAAGGCATTGCCGCAATGAACGCTTCCCGTCCCTCAGCCCGGGCATGCCGCCGCAGCCCGACCCCACCGGGTGTCCGCGGTTTCACGCTGCTGGAACTTCTGGTGGCGATCGCCATTCTCGCGGTGGTCGCGGTCATCGCCTGGCAGGGCCTCTCCACGCTGCTCGCCACCCGCGCCCGCCTGGACCCGGAAGTCGACGACGCCCGCGCGGTGATCGCGGCGTTCGGGCAGATGGAAGAGGATCTCGCACAGGTACCGGTGAATGCCGCGCTCTTTGAACTGCCGGCCCAGCCCGTACGCGTGTTCTCGCTCGACGGGCAACCGGCGCTGGAGATCGTCCGCCTCGCGCCCTCGCCCGACGGCTCCGGGGCATCGGCCCTGCAACCACTGCTCTATCGCGTCCATGACGGCCGCCTGGAGCGGGATTCCGGCCCCGTGCAGCGCAACATGGCGGTGACGGTCGCCGTGGATGCAAGCAACTGGACGTCCGTGGATCTTCTCCCCGGGATCGATGCGATGGCAGTGCGCGCCTGGAAAGCCAATGCGGGCTGGGTGGCGCCGGTCGATGCCGCCACCGCCGTTGCGCCGGGCATCGAAGTCCGGCTTCGCCGCCGCGATGGCGGCGTGCTGCGCCGCGTCTTCCTGGTAGGTGCGCAATGATCCGGCAGCGCGGCGCCGCCCTGCTCCTCGCCCTCTTCGTGATGGCGCTGGCGACCATGATCGTCACCGGCCTGTTCTGGCGCCAGTTCGTGCTGATCCGGACGATCGAAAACCAGCAATTGGCCGCACAAAGCCGCTTTCTCCTGCATGGCGCGCTCGACTGGGCGGCGGCGATCCTGCGCCAGCAGACGCACCCCACCTACGATGCGCTGAGCGATCCGTGGGCGCAACCGCTCGCGCCCACCCGCCTCGACCAGTTGGGGGAAACCTCGACGCTGGCGGCGCAAGCCACCATCGCCGGCCGCATCGAAGACGCACAAGCGCGATTCAATCTGCGCAATCTCGTCCAGGCGAGCGGCGCGATCGATCCCACGCAACTCGCCGTCCTGGCGAAACTCGCGGCGCTGCTCGGCGCACCCGGCGACACGGCGGCCCTGATCGCGCGCTACGTTGCCGCCGCGTACGCCGGCACCGCCCCGGTTGCCGTCCCGGGCGCCGCCGGCGGCAACGCATCGCTGGCGGCGAACCGCCCCTTGCCGCCGGTGTTTCCGGCCGATCTGCAAGACATTCCCGGCATCTCGCCGGCCGCGGCGCGGGCGCTCGCGCCCTTCGTCATCATGCTCGACCAGGGGGGAACCCCGGTAAACTTCAACACCGCCCCGCCAGAGGTCATGGCGGCCGTGATTCCCGGCCTCAACATCGGCGATGCCAACGCGATCGCCGCGGAACGCGACCAAGCCTATTTCATCAGCGTGGCGGATCTGCTGAACCGCCTGCACGGTCGGGGCGGACCGTTTTCGGGCGCGGGAGTCTCGACGAACACGCAATACTTTATCGTGCACGGCACGGTGCGGCTGGGGCGCGCCGTAGCCAGCCTGGATGCGCTGGTGGCCCGCCCCCCCCTGCAAGGACCGATAAACGTCCTATGGCAACGAAACTGACCCAACGCCTCTACGTCTTTGTTCCCGCCCGCCGCGACTGGCCCGGAGGCGGCCGCGGCACCCTTGGTCCGGCGACCGCCGTTTCCTGGATCGCCGTCGGCGACGATGGCTCGGCACGCGTGGAACGCGGCGCGATCGCAAGCCTGCCGAAGTCCCGCCGCGTCGACCTGGTGTTCGACAGTCGCGACGTGTTCGCGGCAACGATCCCTGCGCCCAAACTCGCGGAAGCCAAGTTGCGTCAGGCGCTGCCGAACCTGCTGGAGGATCGCCTGCTTGCCGATCCCGCCGACCTGCATTTCGCATTCCAGCTCTCCGACGCCGCCCTTTCCGTGTGCGCCATCGATCGCGCGACGCTTTCCCGGGTCCTGGAAGCGTTCGCGCAGGCGCGGATCGCCGTGCGCGCGGCCTACAGCACGATCTATACGGTTCCCCCGCCAACGGACGATGCCGTGGCGCTGCGCGTCCCACCCGGGAACGAGCAGCGCGACCCGCACGGCATGGTGCGTACGGACCGGGATCAGGGTATCTCGCTGTCCCTCGACGAAACCGGCGGGTCGACGCTCGCGCTGCTGCAGCGGCGTCGGCCGTTCACGCGCCTTCGCGCCTACGGCGCGGTTCCGGATCCTCTGCGTGCAAGCGCTGCGGAGATCGGCATTGCGATCGAGGCATGCGGCATCGGGGTCGACGCGCCGAATCCGGCGGAAGCCGTGAACCTGCTGCAAGGCGCGTATGCGGTCGGGAGCGGCATCACCGGGCGCTGGGCGGACGGATTGCTGCGTGCGGGCTCGTGGAAGGCGCCGGCCGCCTGGGCGGCCGCGTGCGCGGTCATTGCCGTGGTCGGTCTCAACGCGACCTGGCTCAAACTCGATGCCCAGGCGCGGGATCTGCGCCAATCGATCCGCCATGCGTTCCGGGATGGATTCCCGCAGGAAACGACCGTGATCGATGAAGTCCTGCAGGCTCGCCGCGACGTCGCGGGCCTGAGCGCCCGCGCCGGCATTCCGTCTCCGGATGATTTCCCGGCCCTGGACGCCCAGGCGACGCGGTTGCTGGCCGAAGCACCGGTGGGCATCGTATCGTCGATCGAATACTCCCATCATGCCTACACCATCCACTTCCGCGCCGGCACCTTGAATGCCACGCTGCGCAACGCGCTCGAGGCGCGCGCCGGCGCCCAGGGGCTGGGCCTGCGCTTCGGATCCGGTGAGACCCTCCAAATCACCCCGCGCGGAACCCTCTCGGGGGGTGGCGCATGAGCGCCCGGGACGCCTTGGCCGCTGGCGGCCAAGCCGCCGCGCGATTCTGGGCAGAACGCAACGCCGGCGAACGCCGCACCCTGGCGGCGGGGGGGGTCGCCCTCGCGCTGATTGCCGGCTACCTCGTGCTTGTCGCACCTGCGATGGACGGCCTCGACCGCATGCGGCGCGAGTTGCCGCAATTACAGGCCCGCGCCGCGCAAGTCGATGCCTTGGTCGCGCAGGCCCGCCATTTGCGTGAACTGCCGGCGGCCGCCATGCCCGCCGCCGCGGATGTCCGCGCAGCGCTCGATCAGTCGCTGGCCGCGGCGGGGCTGCGGCCGGTCCACCGGGCGCAAACGGGGGCCGGCATGTTGCAGTTCCGGTTCCACGACGTGCCCTATGCAAACTGGACGATCTGGCTCGCCCACGCGCAGAGCGCGCTGAAGGTGCGGGCCGTCTCCGTGACGGCAACGGCCTTGGCCACGCCCGGAAACGCCGACATCGACTGCACGCTCCGGCTGCCGTCGCCGTGACCGTGCGGCCATCGCCTCCGCGACGAACCGGCATGGCCGGACGCGCTGCCGCGATCGCGGCAGCCGCCGTCGTGGGCGCCGCCGCGGTGGTCCTGGTCATGGCGCCCGCCAGCTGGATCGCAGCCGGCGTGCAAGCCGCCAGCCACGGGACGGTCGCGCTCGGAGAGCCGCGTGGCACGGCCTGGAACGGCAGCGCATCGGTCATCCTGGGAACGGGCGATGGCGACGCCTCGGTTCGGACCAGCCTTCCCGGAGCCGTGCTCTGGCGGATCAATCCTTGGGCGCTGCTGACCGGAACGCTGCGCATCACCTTCCGCGACCCCTCCCTGTTCGCCATGCCCCTTGCGGTGCGGGTGGGCGCACTCGGCGGGGAGGTCGATGCCGACCACATCCGGCTGCCCGCTTCGGTGCTGACCGGGATCGGGGCGCCGTGGAACACGATCCGCCCCGGGGGCACCTTGGATCTCGACTGGGATACCCTCCGCTGGCGATCCGGCGGCACGGCCGCGGAACTGCGCGGACAGATCCGGCTCACCTGGGATGACGCATCGAGCTCCCTGACGCCGGTACGTCCGTTCGGCCGCTACCGCCTGCAGATCGACGGGCTGTACCCCGGCGCCCAGGTTCGCCTTGCAACCCTCGCCGGCCCCCTGCTGCTGAGCGGCGGTGGCACAATCACCACCGGCGGACATCTGCATTTTCGAGGGACCGCCCGCATACGACCGGGCACCAACGCGACCGTAGCGGCGCAGCTCTCGGGCCTGGTTTCTCTGCTGGGCCGCCGCGACCGCGACGGCGCCATCCTGGATCTTGCAATATGAAAATGACGACTACGAAGGCGCCACGAACGCTGTGCGCCGCGATCTGCCTGATTGCAGGCGCATTGCCCCCGCTTGCGCTTGCCGCGCCACCAACGGGATCCGCCCCCGCCAGCGTGCGCAGCGAGGCGACGCCGACCCCAGCTGCCAAGGATGATGAGGCTGACCGAGTCACGCTCGATTTCGTGAACGCGGACATCGGCGCGGTAATCCGTGCGATCGGCCAGTTCACCGGGCGCACGTTCATCATCGACCCGCGTGTCAAGGGGACGCTGACGCTCGTCACCGAGCGCCCCGTGACCCGCAAGCAAGCCTACGACGAGTTGCTCTCCGCCCTGCGGATGCAGGGTTTCACGTTGGTGGAGTCGCCCGAGCCGGGCGGAATCGCGCGCGTCGTGCTGGAAGCCGATGCGAAGCTGCAGGGCAGCCGGGTGGTGTCGCCGGCCGCCGTCGCGCCGGCCGGCGACCAAGTGGTGACCCAGGTATTCCGGCTGCAATACGCATCGGCCAGCAATCTCGTTCCCGTACTGCGGCCAATCATCGCGCCCAACAACACGATCACCGCGTACCCTGCCGACAACTCTCTGGTCATCACCGACTACGCCGCCAACCTGCGCCGACTGGCGCAGATCATCGAAGCAATCGATACGCCGGCCAGCGCCCGGATCGCCGTCCTGCCCCTGCAACACGCCATCGCCAGCGATCTCGCGGCGCTGCTCGACAAGATCCTCAATCCCGCCTCCCGCAACGGACCTGCCGCGGACCCCGGACAGCATGTACTCGTGAAGGCCGACCCGCGCACCAACAGCCTGATCGTGCAAACCGCCAGCCCGGCGCGGCTGCAGCAAGTCAAGACGCTGGTCGCCCGGTTCGACATGGCCGATACGACGCCGGGAAACATCCATGTCGTATACCTGCGCAACGCCCAGGCGGTGAAGCTCGCCCCCCTCCTGCGCGCCATCCTTTCGTCGGATCCGACCTTCCTGCAGAAGGCCAGCGCCGGCACCGGGCTGTCTCCGGGCGGATCCTTTTCCGGCAATGGCGCGAGTGGCAGCAGCGCATTCGGCGGTTCGTCCCTCGGATCGAACTCCCTGACCGGCTCGTCGTCCGGCGGCGCCCCTTCGGGTAGCGGCTCGATGGGAAGCAGCAGCAGCGGTGGCGGCGGAAGCAGCGGCGGCAGTGGCGCCGGAGGACCGCACAGCGCCCTCGCGGGCCTGATCCAGGCCGATCCTGCGACCAACTCGCTGATCGTGTCCGCGCCGGACGCGCTCTATCGCAACATCCGCGTGATCATCGACCGCCTCGACGAACGGCCCGCCCAAGTCCTGATCGAGTCGCTGGTGGTGCAACTGAGCGGCGATACCGCGGCGCAATTCGGAATCCAGTGGCAGTCCCTGCATGGCCTGAGCTCCTCGTCGACCGCCGTCATCGGCGGCACCAACTTTGGAGGCGTCGGACAGAACATCATCGCGGGTGCGCAGAATCTGACCTCGCTGGGACAAGGCCTCAACCTCGGCATCGTTCGCGGCACGGTGAACATTCCCGGCGTCGGCCAGGTCACCAACATGGGGATGCTCGCAAGCGCTCTGGAATCGATTGCCAACGCCAACATCCTCTCGCGCCCGAACATCCTGACGCTCGACAATGAAGAAGGAAAGTTCCTCGTCGGCCAGAACATCGGCCTGCTCACCGGCTCCTACGCCAGCACCGGCATCGGGACAACGACAACGGGTGCGGGCGTTCTGCCCTTCAACACCTACGAGCGCCAGGACGTCGGCCTGCAACTGCGGGTGAAGCCGCAGGTGTCGGCCGGCGGGCGGGTTCGCCTGTCGATCTACATCGAGGATTCCTCCGTTGTTGCGGCAACCGCCGCGAGCGGCAATCCGACGCTGAACAAGAGCAGCTTTGAAACCAGCGTGATCGTCGACAGCGGCAGTTTCGTCGTCATCAGCGGGATGATCCAGGACCAGGCGACGGAGAACCTCTACAAGGTTCCGGTTCTGGGGGACATCCCATACCTCGGCGCCCTGTTCCGCTACGACTCGCGCGAGCGCATCAAGACCCAGACCCTGGTGTTCCTGCGTCCGACCGTGCTGCGCACCGACGCGGAAAGTTCCGCCGTTGCGCTGGACCGCTATGACTACATCCGCGGCGAGATCGCGCACAGCGCGCCGCCCCACAGCTCCGTGATTCCCACCCTGGCAGTCGATCCCTTGCCGCCGCCGGGCGCGCCGGGCGCGCCCGGCGGGCCGGTTCTGCCGATTCCCGCGGGATGGGCATCGAAGATTCCGGGAGGGGCCTCCCGACCCGCGAAATAGCGTCCCATGGCCAGCGCACAGCAATACGTTCCCTACGCCTACGCCCGCGACCATGCCATCCTGCTCAAGCCGAACGGCGAGCGGGATGCGGAAGTGTGGGTCGGCGATGCCACCGATCCGGAAGCGCTGCACGAGGTGCAGCGGGCATTCCCCGGACGAATTCGCGTTTCCTGGGTGGAAGCCGACGCGCTGAACCAGGCGATCGCGCAGACCTACTCGCGATCGGAGGATTCGGCGCAACAGATCGTCGGCGACATCGAAGGCGAGATCGACATCGCGCGGATGATGCAGGACGCGCCGGATGTGGAGGATCTGCTCGAAACGGAAGACGACGCGCCGATCATCCGGATGATCAACGCGCTGCTCACACACGCCGCGCGCGACGGCGCATCGGACATCCACATCGAAGCCTTCGAACAGTTCTCGCTGGTGCGCTTTCGGATCGACGGGACCCTGCGCGACATCGTTCGGCCAAAGCGCGGCCTGCACGCCGCGCTCGTATCCCGGATCAAGATCATGGCGGCGCTCGACATCGCGGAGAAGCGCGTCCCGCAGGATGGCCGGATTTCGCTGCGGGTGGGTGGGCGGGCGCTGGACGTGCGGGTGTCGACGCTACCCACCGGTCATGGTGAGCGCGTGGTGCTGCGCCTGCTGGAAAAGGACCTGTCGCGCCTCGATCTGACGCATCTCGGCATGGGTACGCAGACGCTCGCGGTGTTCGACGATCTGGTCCACCAGCCGCATGGCATCGTGCTGGTGACCGGCCCCACCGGTTCCGGCAAGACGACGACGCTCTACGCGGCGATCCGGCGGCTCGACCACACCACCACCAACATCATGACGGTCGAAGACCCGATCGAATACGATCTCCAGGGCATCGGGCAGACCCAGGTCAACGCCAAGATCGACATGGGGTTTGGACGCGCCCTCCGGGCCATCCTGCGGCAGGACCCCGACGTCATCATGATCGGGGAGATCCGCGATCTCGAAACCGCGCAGATCGCCGTCCAGGCGTCGCTCACCGGCCACCTCGTGCTCGCGACCTTGCACACCAACGACGCGGCCAGCGCCGTGACGCGCCTGATCGACATGGGGATCGAACCGTTCCTGCTGGCCTCGTCCCTGCTCGGCGTACTGGCGCAGCGGCTGGTGCGAAAGCTCTGTCCGCACTGCAAGCGGCCGGCCCCGAACGGCGCCGGTATGCACGCCGACGGCTGCGACGCCTGCGGGCATACCGGATACATCGGGCGCACCGGAATCTACGAATTGCTGCGCGTGGACGAAACCATACGCGGGCTCGTCCACGCGGGGGGAAACGAGCAGGAAGTCCGACGGGCCGGCGAAGCCGGCGGCATGGTTTCGCTGCGCACCGATGCGATGCGCTGGGTGGCCAACGGCGTCACCTCCGAAGAAGAGGTGCTGCGCGTGACCCGGGATTGACGGCGTTCCGGCCATGACGGCATTCCGCTATACCGCTGCCGACGATCAGGGCAAGGATCGGATCGGCGTGCTCGAGGCGGACAGTGCGCGCATCGCGCGCCAGATGCTGCGCGAGCAAGGCCTGGTTCCGTTGACGGTCGAGGCGGTGCAGGCCGAAGCGGCGGGCGGCGTGGCAATGCGTCGCCGACGCCTGTCGCAGACCGAACTTGCGGTGCTCACCCGGCAGTTCGCCAGCCTGGTCGGCGCCGCGCTACCGATCACCGACGCGCTAACGGTGCTCGTCGAGCAAAGCGAACAGCAGGCGGTGCGGGAATTGATGGGGGCGGTGCGCGCCGAAGTGCGGGGCGGAATGTCGCTCTCGGCGGCGCTCGCGCGGCACCCCAGGCAATTTCCGGAAATCTACCGCGCGTTGATCGCGGCGGGGGAGGAATCCGGCCGCCTGCCTGGAGTGCTGGCCAGTCTCGCCGATTTCATCGAAGAACGGGGCAAGCTGCAACAGAAGATCGTCCTCGCCTTCGTCTATCCGGCAATCGTCACGGTGGTTGCGCTGCTCGTCGTCACGGGCCTGCTCACCTACGTGATTCCGCAAGTGGTGCAGGTGTTCGTGCAGACGAAGCAGACGCTCCCCCTGCTCACCCGGATGATGATCGCGCTCTCCGACTTTCTGCGACATTATGGGTGGATGGTCGCAGTCGCGCTGGCCGGCGGCGCGTTCGGCATCCACCGCGCGCTGCGCGTCGAAGCGATCCGGTTGCGCTGGCACCAACGCATCCTCGCGCTGCCCGTGCTCGGCGTCCTGTCCCGCGCGCTCAACACGGCGCGCTTCGCCAGCACGCTTGCCATCCTGGTCGGTTCGGGCGTGCCGATGCTGCGCGCGCTGCAGGCGGCGGGGGAGACGGTATCCAATCTCGCGATGCGGGCGCGAGTCGTCGAAGCGACCCAACGGGTGCGCGAGGGCGCATCGCTCGCGCGCGCCTTGCGGGCCCAGGACGACCGGCAGCGAGACGGCAGCGGGCTGCCGCGCACCCGCCTCTTCCCGCCGGTACTGATCCACCTCATCGGCTCGGGCGAGACCACCGGGAAACTGCCGGAGATGCTGACGCGCGCGGCCGACATGCACGCCCGCGAGGCGGAGCGGCGGGCGCTGCTGCTCACGTCGCTGCTGGAGCCGGCGCTGATCCTGGTGATGGGGATGGTGGTGATGGTGATCGTGCTGGCGGTGATGATGCCGATCATCGAGATCAATCAGCTTGCCCGCTAGTCTTGCACCGCACGGGCTTGCGCAAGCGATTGGCGGCTGCAGCCGGCCTGCGGCAGGTCACGACCGATGCCGCCATCCGGGCGCGTCAGCTTCGAGGAGGCCGCGCGTTGCCTACGACCATCTTCAATCGGCCATTGCCAAAGGCGCGATTTCCTTCGAGATGACTTTTGCGCTTTCCTTCTCGGCGACGCGCAGGTCATGCGCAGATTGCAAGTTCAGCCAGCCTTGCGCATCGCTTCCGAAGTAGCGCTCCAAGCGCAACGCCGTATCGGCAGACACGCCACGCTTGCCATCGACAATCTCGCGAAGCCGCGAATACGGGACATGCAAGGCCAGCGAGAGCGCGCGGACGCTGATGCCCATGGGTTTGATGTAGTCCTCGAGCAAGACTTCACCGGGGTGGATGGGGCGCATGCCATTCTTGAACATTTCGTGCTCCGTCGAAATTCCTGGGGCGATCAATGCGGATCTTCGATCAGTACGTCATAGGGGCCACTGGTTCCCCACTTGAACGTCAATCGCCATTGATCATTGATCCGCACACGCCAAGCTCCGTCGTACTCCTTCAGATCGTTACCGGGCGGCGCTTTCATGAAATTCAATGTTGGCGCGGCATCCAACTGGGCCAGCTTTCGCTCGGCCACCTTCTTGATGTTTGCGAACCTTGCGCTCTTCCCCGTTACGAACAGTGCCTGGGTGTCCGCACAAAGGAAAGATTGAATCGCCATCCGCGCAGATTATCTGTTAACCGGTTAACAGTCAAGTTTTGTGGGGTAGTAGATCCCAAGCTCTACCAAGCGGATCAGGCATGCGACTTCGGGGCTCGATTCGCCAGAGCGCGCGGCGAAGGTCAGCTTGCGGCTTTCCATTCGGGACAACGCATGACCGCTGATGGCCGTGGGTCCTGCCGGCCCAGGACGCACCGGAGCGGCCATTCCGCCATCCGCTGCCAGCGTGTAGCGGACGACTGAGTGCCCGACTACCGGGGATGGAACCGGTGCAGGGCACCCGGAACGCGTGCGCGACATCAAACGCATGCAAAGGTCGGGGGGCGGCGATCAGCCCGTGCTCCACGCCCGGGGCTTCTTCATCCCGGCGATCTTGCACGCCTGCCCGACATAGCCGTAGGGGAAGAGTTCGAAAAGCCGCTTGCGGCCGTCCGCTCCAGCGTCGCGTTCCTCGATGTGCCGCATGACGAACCGCGCGTCCGCAGCGATCCGGCGGTCGGCATAATAGGAACGCATGAAACGGATCACCTCCCAGTGGTCCGGGCCGAGATCGATCCCCAGTTCGCGAGCGATCTCCTCGGCAACCGCCTCGTCCCACTGCTCCGGTTCGATCAGATACCCCTCGGCGTCGCGCCGCGGCATCGCAAGCTTGGCATCCATTCGCTGCACCGTCCTTTCCGATCCGGATTCATCCCGGAAACTACCTCATATTGTGATGTAGTTTCCGGGATGCTATCGTTTTGTCAATCCCCCGACCGGCGAACTCCTCATGAGCCATGCTGCGCTATCCAAGAAGGAATTCCAGACGCTATCGGACTTCCGTTACCAGCTACGTCGCTTCATCCGCTGGAGTGAGCAGATCACCCGTCGTGCGGGCGTGACCAATCTGCAGTACCTGCTGATGCTGCACGTCAAAGGCCAGAGCGGACGAGACTGGGCGACGATCACGGAACTGGCGGAGCGGCTGCAGGCCCATCACCACGGCGTCGTGGCGCTGGTCACCCGCTGCGAACGGCTGGGATTCGTCGAGCGCCATCCCGGCCGCGAAGACCGGCGCGAGGTCGAGATCCACCTCACGGCAAACGGGGAAAAACTGGTTACGCGGCTGGCGCGACAGCATCGCGAGGAGTTGCTGCGGCTGCAAGGGATCTTCGCGGTGCCGCACACCGCACAACTGGGAACCGAACACGCGGGGCCGTAAAGCGCCGCCGCGCCGCTCCGGTCACTCGAGCGTCCGCCGAGGCTTCCGGGCGCGCCCCGCCAGCAGGCGATCGAATGCCCAGTTGGGCAGCACCCGCAGCAGCTTGGCGACGATCGCCATCTGCCAGGGGATCACGACGTAGCTCCTCTGGCGCAGCATCGCGTCGACCGCCTTCCGGGCGAAATCTTCCGGTTCCAGGAGGAACGGCATCCGATATGGATTTTCCGCGGTCATCGGGGTGCGGATGAATCCGGGCGCGATCGTCACCACCCGCACGCCCGTTCCGTGCAAGCCGACCCGCAGGCTTTCGCAGTAATTGATCAAGGCGGCCTTGGACGGCGAATAGGCCTCCGAACCGGGCAGCCCCCGGATTCCCGCAACGCTGGCAATACCGACCAGGGTGCCGCGGCGGCGTGCGCGCATCGGCGCGATGAACGGATGAAAGGTCGCTGCGGCGGCGATGAGGTTGGTCGCGATCACCCGCTCGAACCCGGCGAGGTCTTCCTGGTGTTCGGTCAGGATGCCGGTGGAAATTCCGGCATTGGCGACGACGATGTCGGTTCCCCCGCAGCGCGCCTCGAAATCCTGCGCCGCGGCGATCAGCGCGTCGTGGTCCGTAACGTCGAGCGGATAGCAATCGCACTGGCCGGGCATTTCGGCGGCAAGCTGCCGCAGCGCGTCCGCGCGGCGCGCCACGAGGCCGAGGCGCGCGCCGCGACGGCCGAACTCGCGCGCCATCGCGGCGCCGATGCCGCTCGATGCCCCGGTAAGGAAGACGTTCATCCGTGCGGACCTTCACCCCGGCCCTCTCCCCCCGGAGGGGAAAGAGGAAGGCTCAGCGTGCGCGCTCGCTGCGGACGCGCGCGATCAGATAGTCCATGACCGCCAGCGCACCCTCCGGCGTATGGCTGGATGCGATCGCCGGCGACGTGAGGAAGCGGCCATCGCAAGCCAGGGTCGGCGTGCCGTCGATCTGATAGGCCTGCACCATCATGTTGGCGCGGTTGACGTCGGACGACACCGAGAACGAGTTGTACACCGCCAGCCATTTGGCACGGGGAATGCCGTTGGCCGCCATGAAATCGGCGATCTCGTTGGGATCGAGCAGGCGCATGTGCTTGTTGTGATACGCGTCGAACACCTTGGCGTGCATCTCGTCGACCAGCCCCAGCGCCTTGAGGGAGTAGAAAATCCGCGAATGCGGTTCGACCTGAGGATTGAATGCGACCGGGACATGCTCGAAATCGACGTCGGGCGGCAATTTCTTCTGCCAGGCTTCGAGGTAGGGCAGGAACGCGTAGCAGTGCGGGCAGCCGTACCAGAAGAAATCCAGGACCTGGATCTTTCCCGGCGGCGCATCGGTGGGCTGCGGATTGGCCAGGACGACGTAGTCGACTCCCGCCACCGGCTCACTTCCGTCAGCCCAGGCCGGCTGGATCCCGGACAGCGCGAAGCCGGCAGCCCCGGCTCCCAATGCACCCAACCCGGCAAGCAACGCTGCGCGCCTGCGATGCGACACACCCGATGACATATCGACTCCTCCCGTTACGTTAATGTGAAGCCGCCACGATCGTCATTGCGAGGGCGAAGCCCGAAGCACTCGATGCCACCCGCTGGATCGCCACGGCCCTGCGGGCCTCGCGATGACGAGGTTGCCGGTTGCGGGCCTCGCGATGACGAGGTTGCCGGTTGCGGGCCTCGCGATGACGAGGTTGCGGGTTGCGGGCCTCGCGATGACAAGGTTGCGGGTTGCGGGGCCATTCGTGGCGACGAGGTTGCAGGTTGCGGGCCTCGCGATGACGAGGGTATGGGTGCGGGCCTCGCGATCAGGCCGCCGTTTCATCGGACCGGCACCTGTTGCGCGTCCACCCCGTTTTCGGACAAGGTGCGCAGGATTCCGTTCACGTCGTCCGCGGGGCCGTACGGTCCGAGGCGAACGCGGTAAACGGCGAGGCCGCCCTCCTCGGCCGTCTTCGCCACCTTGGCGTCGAACCCCATCAGCGCCAGCCGTGCGCGCATCGCGTCGGCGTCGTCCGGCGTGCGATAGGCGCCGATCTGCAAGAAAATTCCCGGCCCGCCCGGTGCCGCGCCGGGCGTCGCTCCCGCGCCATTCGGGGCCGCGACCGCCGGCGGCGGCAGCGCCGCGCCCGGGGAGGCGATCG
>JAKBZN010000016.1 GCA_021842465.1 Pseudomonadota bacterium | reverse complement strand
TACATTGCAACATGTAATGCGTTGTTTTTATGGGAATTTTTGGTGGAGACGAGGAGGATCGAACTCCCGACCTTCGCATTGCGAACGCGACGCTCTCCCAGCTGAGCTACGTCCCCGAAAGAGGCGGAATTCTACGCGATCGGGAAAGTCCCTGCAAGGTGTCCCCGGGGGCGATTGCGGGTACCCCGTGCGCACCCGCTTCGGCTACGATCCGCGCCAGACGCATTTTCATTCATCGACACGGAATTCTCCATGCCCATCCTATGCCCATCCGCCCGGTTTTCCGCTGCTGCGCGGTCCGCCGCCTTCGGATCGCTGCTTGCCGGTCTCGCGACCGCATCCTCCGCGGCGAGCTTCGACGTCAACACCCTGCAGAACCTCAACCAGGGTCAGTTCGTCGACCTTGCGCGCGACATGGGCGCGGCATTCTCCTACAAGCCGTACGAGCCCGCCGATCCGCTGGGCATCACAGGTTTTGACATCGGCGTCGCCGTGACCGGGACGCACATGGCCAACACCGGTGCGATCCAGCCAGCAATCACCGGCAGTTCGGTGTACGGCACGATGCCGGCCCCTTCGATACGCCTCTCCAAGGGGTTGCCCGACAACGTCGATCTGGGCGTGATGTACTCGCAGGTGCCCTCCTCGCAGGTGCGCCTCTACGGCGGCGCGCTGAAATGGGCGTTCATCCCCGGCGGCGTCGACATGCCGGCGGTGGCGCTGCGCGGGGCGGTGACCCGGATCGACGGCATGAGCCAGCTCGGCCTGGAGACCGTGAGCGCGGACATCGAGATCTCCAAGGGGTTTCTCTTCGCCACCCCCTATTGCGGCGTCGGCGAAGTCTGGAGCCGAGTCGCACCTTCCGGGGTCACCAACCTGACGCAAGTGAACTTCGCCCAGCCCAAGGTGTATGCCGGGGTCGACATGAACCTGGGCATCGCCGACGTCGTCGTCGAAGGCGATTCGACCGGCGGGATCTACAGCTACGGCGTCAAGGTCGGCTACCGGTTCTAGGCCCGTCGGGCGATGACCGCCCCTGCATCCGGTCGAACAGCACCGGCATGACGAGCAGGGTCACCGGCAGTTGCACGAGGAGCCCGGAGACGATGGCGACCGCGAGCGGCTGCTGCATCGCCGATCCTTGTCCGATGGCAAACGCCAGGGGCAGCAGGGTCAGGATCGCGGCCGCGGTGGTCATCGCGATCGGACGCATGCGGTTCTTGCCGGCCTGAACCAGCGCCTGCCGTCGAACCGCCGTGCCGGCGCCTTCGGTGTCGGTCAGCGACTGGAACTCCGAAAAATAGAAGATCGCCACTTCGGTGGCGATGCCGACGATCATGGTCATGCCCATGAGCGCCGAGATGTTGAGCTCCAGGCCGGCCGTCCACAGACCGACGAATACCGCCGAGATGCAGAGCAGCGGCGTGGCCAGGATGGCGAGCGCGACGCGGAAGCGTTCATAGAGAAAGAGCAGCAGCAAAAACACCAGCGCCACGGCGGCGCCCAGCACGATCATCAGTCCGCGGAAGGCGATCCGCTGCTGTTGATACATCCCCCCCATCTCGTACACCACGCCGGGAGGCAGCGCCCCGGGCGCGTCGAGCGCGCGCTGCACCGCCGCCGCCGCCGACCCCATGTCGCGGCCCTCCAGGCGCGCGGTCACCGCCACCATGCGCCGCAGGTTTTCGCGGTCGATCTGGGGCTGCCCCTGGACCGTGACGAACCGCGCGACGCGCCGCAGCGGAAACAGGTGTCCATCGGGGGCGCGCAGCAGCAGGTTGCCCAGCTTGGCATCGGTGTCACGCAGATTCGCCGACGTCCAGAGCCGCAGGCCGACCATCTTCGGAGGGCGCTCGATCTGCGTCACCACGGTGCCCTGGACCTCGGCGCCGATGGCGCGTGTCACGCTGTCCGGATCCATCCCTTCCCGCGCCGCCCGCAGGCGATCGACGTGGATCTCGATCGCGTCGCCCGCGGGGTTGATCCCGTCCTTGATCTCGACGACACCGGGAATCCGGCCGAGCAACGCGGCCGCGGCATGCGCCGCCGCGAAGAGCTTTGCGGGTTCGTCGGAGAAGATCTTCACTTCGATCGGCTGGGGTACCGCGGTAAGGTCGCCGATCATGTCCTCCATGAGCTGCGCGGTCTCGATCTCCAGGCCCGGAACCTGTCGTTCGATGCGACGGCGGATCTCCTCCATCACCACGTCGATCGGTGCGCGCGGCCCGGACTTGAGGCGCACGAACAGGTCGCCCTCGTTGGCTTCCGTCACCTGGTCGCCGAGCTGGGCGCCGGTACGGCGCGAATACGACGCGACGTTGGGATCGGAGGAGACGATCGCCTCGAGCTGCCGCAGCAGCCGGTCGGTTTCCGTGAGGGACGTTCCGGGCTTGCTGCGATAGTCGAGCGTGAAACCGCCCTCGTCCATCGCCGGCATGAACCCGCTGCCGATCGCGTGGTACGCCAGCCAGCCGCCCAGCAGCAACGGCGCGATCCCCGCCAGCAGCCACAGCGGGCGGGCGAACAATGCGATCAGCAACGCCTCGTATCGCCGATGGAGCCACGCCATCACGCGTCCTTCCCGCTCGGCCGCCTCGGCGTCGGCCTGCGTCAACCAGCGATCGGCCAGGATCGGCACCGCAAGCCAGGTGATGCAGAACGACAGCAGCAGGCCCGACGCCATGGTCGCAGACAGGGCCTTGAAGAACGCGCCCGTGACGCCGCTGAGGAACGCCAATGGCACGAAGATCACCAGGGTCGCCGCGCTGGAACCCGCCAAGGGACGGAGGAACTCCTGCGCGGCGCCAAGGACCCGTTCATGGTGCGGCAGATCACTCTCGCGCTGGCGGCGCATGATGTGTTCGACCATGACGATCGCGTCGTCGACGATCAGGCCCACCGCCGCCGCCATGCCGCCCAGGGTCATGATGTTGAAGCTCATGCCCAGGATCTGCAGCAGCACGACCGTGGCCGCCAGCGCGGCCGGCACGACGAGCAAGGCGATGACCATCACCTTGGCGTTGCGCAGGAACAGCCACAAGACGGCCGCGGCCAGGACGATGCCGATGAGGATGGCATCGCGCACGCTCGCGGCGGATGCGACGACCAGCCGGCTCTGGTCATACCAGTTGGCGATCCGCACGCCGGGAGGCAGCGTCGACCGGAACGCCGCGAGGCGCGCCCGCACATCCGCGGCGATCTGCACGCTGTTGCCGTCGGGCTGCTGGTAGATCGAAAACAGCACCGCGTCGTGACCGTCGGCAGTCACCCGCTGCCACATCGGCGCCACCCCAAGGCGCACCCGCGCGATGTCCTTCACGCGCACCACGCCGCGCGCATCCGACCGGAGCACCGTGTCGCCGATCTGCGCGAGCCGTCGGAACCGGTTGTCGCTGACCACCAGATAGAGCTTGTAGTGATCCTCCAGGCGCCCGACCGCCGAGAGGACGTTGGCGGTGGAAAGTGCTCGCGCCACGTCGCCCATTGACAGGCCGACGGCCCGCAGGCGCGCCGGATCCGCGATCACCTGATATTCCGCGATCGCGCCCCCCTGCACCCCGACCCGCGCGACGCCGTCGATGCCGAGCAGCAACGGACGGATCTGGTACTGCGCGATGTCGTGCAGCCGGGCGAGCGAGACCGTATCCGAAACCAGACTGTAGGCGATGATCGGGTAGACGGTCGGCGTCATCCGGCGGGTTGCGAGCGTCGTGCCCGCAGGCAGCCCGGGCAGGATCTGGGCCACCGCCGCATTGACCTGCAGCGCCGCCGCCGGCATGTCCGTGCCCCAGGCGAAGCGCGCCTCGACGTCGGCGCTGCCCCGGCTCGTCGTCGAACGCACGTCCTGCACGCCGGGAACGCCGCGGATCGCCGCCTCCACCGGGGTGGTGACCTGCAGCGCCATCTGCTCCGCGGGTCGATCGCCGGCGTCGAGGTTCACGACCACGCGCGGGAAGTCCACCGCCGGAAACATCGACACCGGCAAGTGGAATGCCGCCGTCAGCCCTCCGATGGCAATCAGCGACAGCAGAAAGAGAATGGAACGGCGATGCGATTGAATCCAGGCCATCGCCGTCATCGGGACTCCTCGCGCACGGCCATCCCGTCCTGCAACTCGTAATTTCCGAGCACGACCACCGGCTCACCCGATGCCAGATGCCCCTGAACCTCGGTCCAGCCGGCATCCTCGATCCCCGTCTGCACCGCAACGCGGTGGGCCCGACTGCCCGCGACCTGGAACAGGTATGCCTGGCCGCCGTCGCGCAGCACCGCCTGCCGGGGCACGGCGAGCGTGCGCCGGCGCGCCACTGCGATATCGCCGCGCACGCGGGCGCCGGCGAGCAGGGTTCCCGCCTCGACGCGCACCGCCACCGGGATCAAGCCGGTCTGCGGATCGATGCCGCCGCCGACCCACGCCACCGTCCCGGTGCCGGTCGACTGCGGGTCGGACACCGAGACGAGCGCCACCGGCAAACCGCGGCGCAGTCCGGCGCGATCCGCCGGCTCGATGCCCAGCATCGCCCGCAGGCGATCGGCGCGCGCCACCTGCACGAGATTCGCGCCCGCCGCGAACCGGTCCCCCGGAACCGCCGCTACCGACACCACGGTGCCGTCGAACGGCGCCACCAGCCGGTCCCGCCCGATCTGCGCGCCCATCGCGCGCTGCGCCGCCAGCGCGTGCTCGGCGTCCGCGAGCACCCGCTGTGCCGCGTCGAGCTGCGCGCGCGTCGCGAGTTGCCGGGCGAACAGCGAACGCATGCGCGCCATCTCCTGCCGCGCGTAGCGTGCGGCATCGCGGGCCTGTGCATAGGCCAGCGACGCCGACGGGTCGGCGGCGATCTCGATCAGGACATCGCCCCGCCGGACCCGCTGGCCGGCGGCGACGGCAACCCGCACCACCCGCCCCGCCTTGGCGAAATTGCCGTCGACGACCCCGCCCGGCGCGAACGCGACCGCGCCGAACCCGGTGGCCGTCCGGGTCAGGACCCGCTGCTGCGCCGGCACGGCCCGCACCAGCGCACTGGCTTGCGCCGACGCTTCCTGCGCAAGCGCCGCGCAGGCCGCGCAGAAAGACAATGCCGTTGCCAAGAGGATTTTCTTCATAGGAAAAGCCGATCCGACCGGTGGCCGGTCAGGAAAACATCCAAAAAAGGTCGATTTCACCACAGCGTCATGACGGCGAAGTTGCCGGGCCGGCGCCCTCACCCCCGCCCTCTCCCGCTTGCGGGAGAGGGGGTACATCCATCCCGAGCGACGCGCGCATCACATCGGCCCCGGTTTTTCCCGCAAGCGGGAGGGGGTACATCCATCCCGGGCCCGGCGCCACAACGCTACGAACTGCTGCGCGACACCAGTACGGGCCATGCCATCCGGAGATAGATCAGCATGGACTGGATCGTCAGCAGGGCCGCGACATACAGCAGCAGGGTACCCAGACCGAACACGGAAACCCCGAACAACGGGTCGCGATAGAGCAGCACCGGGATCGCCACCATCTGCACGATCGTCTTGACCTTGCCCATCCAATTCACCGCCACGCTCTGCGAGGCCCCGATCTGCGCCATCCATTCCCGCAGCGCGGAAACGGTGATCTCGCGCCCGACGATGATGAGCGCGATCAGGCCATTGACGCGCCCCAGCCCGACCAGGATCACCAGCGCCGCGCTCACCATCAGCTTGTCGGCAACCGGATCGAGGAAGGCGCCGAGCCGGCTGGTAAGGCCGTAACGACGCGCGAAATAGCCGTCGAACGCGTCGGTGATCGCCGCGACCGTGAAGATCGCGCAGGCGGCGACGTTCTTCGCATGCGGCCCCAGCCAGCTGTCCGGAAAGTAGAACACGCCGACCACGAACGGAATCATCGCGATCCGCGCCCAGGTGAGCAGCATCGGCAGACTGGATGCGCCGTTACGCATGCGTTTCCTCGAATCGTTGGAGGATCGCCCGTGCGATCCGCTCCCGCTCGGCCCGATCGAGGGAGGTCACCTCCCAGGCATCGTCGTCGAACGCGCGCCGGTACAACGGCGTCCCCGCACGGCCGTAAGCCGGATCATAGTGGGTCCGGATCAAGGCTTCGGCCAAAACCGGCCAGTTCGCCTCATCCGTCCACCGCTGCCACTGTTCCACCGTCTTGCGGCCGTGCAGGGGAACGAAGAACTCCAGGCGGGCCCGCAGCGCATCGGTACGACGGGTGAGATCGGCATATTCCTCGACCAGATGGGCAACCCGCGCCGCCACCGGTGCGACGATCCGCAGACAACGCGCGCCCGTCAAGGCATCAAACAGGTCCTCCGGGATCGTCAGGCGGCCGACGCGCCGGCTTTCCGACTCGACGAACACCGGGCGCGCGGGATCGCAGCGGCGCAGTACCTGCCAGATCGCCGACTCGAACGACCGCTGGCCGGGCTGCGCCGCATCCATCGCGCCAAGCACCGAGCCGCGGTGGCGGGCGATCCCTTCGAGATCGAGCGTCTGCCCGCCGCCGGCGGCGATGGCCTCGAGCAGGGCGGTCTTGCCGCTGCCGGTAGGGCCGTGCAGGACGATGAACCGCAAGCCCCGCGGAAGGTCCACGAGATCCGCGAGCACACGTTTGCGATAGGTCTTGTAGCCACCCTGCAACTGGCGCGCCGCCCATCCCACCGCCTGGAGCACCGTGGTCATCGAACCGCTGCGCTGGCCGCCCCGCCAGCAGTAGACCAGCGGCTTCCACGACTTCGGCTTGTCGGCGAAGGATTCCTCGATGTGCCGCGCGATGTTGCGCGCCACCATCGCCGCGCCGATGCGACGGGCGGCGAACGGCGAAACCTGGCAGTACATCGTCCCGACCTCGGCGCGCTGCGCGTCGTCGAGGACCGGACAGCTGATCGCCCCGGGGATATGGTCATCGGCGAATTCGGCGGGCGAGCGGACGTCGATCACCGTGTCGAACTCGTCGAGTTCGTTGAGCGATGCCAAAGGGGGGCGGACGGGAGCCGGCGTCGCGGCCCTGCGCGCACCCTCACCCTCTCCCGCACGCGGGAGAGGGGAACCATCGGCCGCCGTGCGCATGCGCGGCCTCACTTGGCGCCCCCCACGGCTTGCGCCGGCGGAGATTCGATGCCGTGGAGTTGCGCATGGACGCGCTGGGCAAGCGCCCGCGAGATCCCCGGGACCTGCGCCAGATCTTCGACCGAGGCGCCCTGCAGCCCGCGCATGCCGCCGAAACGCGCCAGCAGACGTTGGCGGCGCTTGGGGCCGATCGCCTCCAACTCGTCCAACTGCGACACGTTGCGAGCGCGCGCGCGTCGTGCCCGCATGCCGGTGATCGCGAAGCGATGCGCTTCGTCGCGGATCTGGGCGATGAGCAGGAGCGCCTGGGATTCGGGTCCCAGGCGCACCGGGGCGCGGCCGTCGGCGAAGACGAGTTCTTCCAGCCCGGTCTTGCGCGCCTCGCCCTTGGCAACGCCCACGAGCAGCGACGGATCGAGCCCCAGTTCGGCGAACACCTGCCGCGCCACCTCCACCTGCCCCGCGCCGCCATCGATGAGCACCAGACCGGGCATGCGTCCTTGCGCCGCGCCCTCGCTCTCCGCGCCAAGTCCTTCGCGCTGTGCGAGCGGCGTGTACCGGCGCGTCAGCGCCTGGCGCATCGCCGCGTAGTCGTCGCCGCCGGTCACGCCCTCGATGTTGAACCGCCGATATTCGCGGTTCTGCATGGCGTGCGCGGCATAGACGACGCAAGACGCCTGGGTCGCCTCGCCCGCCGTATGGCTGACGTCGAAACATTCGACGCGCAACGCCGCGGCGTCCTCGACGTCGAGTCCCAGCGCGTCGATCAGCGCCCGCGTGCGCGCCTGCTGCGAACCCTGTTCGGCGAGGCGGCGCGCCAGGGCCAGCCGCGCATTGGTCTGCGCCATCTCCAGCCAGCGCCGGCGCTGCGTCCGCAGCCGCGTGTCGGTGGGGCCGATCAGTTCGGGCGCGACCGGGCGCCCGGAGAACACCGGGCGCAGGACCTCCGGATCGAGCGCGACATCGATGATCAGCGTCCGCGGACAGGCATGCTCGAGGTAGTGTTGCGACAGGAACGCTTCGAGAACCGCCGCCCGGTCTTCCTCGATGTCGCCGACGAGGCCGGCCTGCACCGGGAAATACGCCTTGTCGCCAAGGTGGCGGCCGCCCCGAACCATCGCGAGGTTGACGCAGGCATGTCCGGGCTCGACGGCCACCGCGATGACGTCCGCATCGGCGTCGGACCCCGCCATTTCCACCGATTGCTGATGGGTCACCCGCTGCAGCGCGGCGATCTGGTCGCGCAATTGCGCGGCGGTCTCGAAGTCGAGCGCCTCCGACGCCGCCAGCATCCGCGACTCGAGTTCCCCGACGATCTCGGCCGTGCCGCCGCGCAGCAGCCGCAGCGCGGCGTCGACCGACGCGCCGTAGGTCGCTTCGTCGATCGCGCCCACGCACGGCGCGCTGCACAGCCCGATCTGATGCAGCAGGCATGCGCGGCTGCGATGGGCGTAGACACTGTCCTCGCAGGTGCGCAGGCGGAACACCCGCTGCAGGATCTGCATGCTCTCACGCACCGCCCACGCGCTCGGGAAGGGGCCGAAATAGCGCGCACGGCGGTCGGTCCCGCCGCGGTAGACGCTGATGCGGGGAAACCGATGGTCGCTGAATTTCAGGTAGGGATAGGACTTGTCGTCGCGGAACAGGACGTTGTAGCGCGGCGCCAGCGTCTTGATGAGATTGTTCTCGAGCAGCAGCGCGTCGGCCTCGGAGTGCGTGACGGTGGTCTCGATCGCCGCGATCTTCGACACCATGAGCGCGGTGCGCGGCGGCAGCGCGCGTCCGAAATACGATCCGACGCGCTTGCGCAGGTCCACCGCCTTGCCGACGTAGAGCACGGTTCCATCGCCATCGAGCATGCGATAGACGCCGGGCAGATGGGGCAGGCGCTCGATCGCGGCTTTCGCGTCAAAGGACACGGTGCAATTCCTGCAGGGCGGCGCGATAGCGTTCGCCATGGAGGAGTTCCGGCGCCGCGAACGCGCCGTCGCGCGGCACGATCCGTTCGGCGCGGGCGTCGAACTGCGCATCGCGCGTCCAGCAAAGGTGGTCCAGCACGCGGTCGGCCGCCCCTTCGTCATTGCACACCAGGACGAAATCGCAGCCCGCCGCCAACGCCGCCTGCGCGGACTGCGGCACGTCCCCGGCGATGCGCGCCCCCGCCATCGACAGGTCGTCGCTGAACACCGCGCCGGTGAACCCGAGGCGTTCCCGCAGGATGTCGCGCAACCAGCGCCGGGAAAAGCCCGCCGGCAGCGCATCGACCGCGGGATAGACGACGTGCGCCGGCATCACGGCGTCCAGGCCGATACCCAGCCAGCCGTAGGGCGCGGCATCGGCCTGGAGGATTTCCTCGAGTCCACGGTCGTCGACGGGCAGATCGACGTGGGAGTCGGCGATCGCCCAGCCGTGGCCGGGGAAATGCTTGCCGCAGTTGGCCATGCCGGCCATCGCGAGGCCGTGATTGACGTGCGCGGCCAGCATCGCCACGACGCGTGCGTCGGCGTGGAACGCGCGGTCGCCGATCACGCCGCTGCGCCCCCAGTCCAGGTCCAGCACCGGCGTGAAGCTGAGATCGACGCCGTGCGCGCGCAGTTCGGCTCCGAGCACGTAGCCGCTGGCGCGGGCGGCGCGGCAGGCGCCGAGCACATCGCGATCCCAAACGCGGCCCAGCGCCGCCATCGGCGGAATCGCCGTGAATCCCTGCCGGAAGCGCTGCACCCGCCCGCCTTCGTGGTCGACGGCGATCCGCAACGGCGGATCGCGCAAGGCATGGATCTCCGCGCAGAGTTCGTCGAGTTGCGACAGCGATTCGAAATTGCGCGTAAACAGGATCACCATCCCGACCAAAGGATGGCGCAGGCGCTCGCGGTCGGTCGCCGAGAGCTGCGTGCCGCAGAGGTCGAGGACGACCGGGCCGGGCTGCGTCATTTCCTATCTCCGCGCAGCGCCATGGCAATCCCCCTCCCGCCCGCATCCTCCTGCGCGCGGGAGCGGCGACACTTCCTCCGCCACCGCGTACGCGAGGGCCAGCGTCTCCGAATCCGATACGGAAACGTGCAGCCGCAAGCCCCGCTCGGCGAGAAACGCCCCCAGGCCCGCATCGGCCACCACCTCCGGCCGGCCGGAATCGGCGTTGACGATCTCCGCGGCGTGCCAATGCATGGGCGCGTTCATGCCCAGCCCGATCGCCTTGGCGATCGCCTCTTTGCCGGCAAACCGCGTCGCCAGGTACATCGTGCCCCGCGTGGGCGACTGGGCGGCGCGCCGGGCGTGCGCGGCACGCTCGCGCGGGCCGAGAATGCGCTCGACGAACCGCTCGCCATGGCGGGTTACCGCCGCCTCGATGCGGGCGATCTCGATGGCGTCGGTGCCGATGCCGAAGATCATGCGGCTTCCTTGGCGTAGGCGCGCCGGATCTCCGCCTGGTACATGCGCACGGTCTGCCCGATGCCGAATTCAAGCGCGTCACCGATCAGCGCATGTCCGATCGACACTTCGCGCACGCCCGGCACCGCGCGCAGGAAATCGGCGAGGTTGCGCAGGTTCAGGTCGTGGCCCGCATTGACTTCCAGCCCGGCGCGCAATGCCGCCTCGGCAGCGACCCGATAGCGATCGAGGCACTCCGCCTGTTGCGGCCCGCCGTGCGCGCGCGCGTAGGGCTCGGTATAGAGTTCGACGCGATCGGCGCCCAGCGCGCGGGCGTGGGCCATCGCGTCCGGGATCGGGTCCATGAACAGGCTCACCCGGGCACCGCAGTCGTGCGCCTGGGCAATCAACGGGCGGAGGCGTTCGCCGTCGCGCTCGAGATCCCATCCATGATCCGACGTCGCCGCGTCGGCGGCGTCCGGAACGAAGGTGCACTGGTTCGGGCGCACTGCGACGACATGCTCCATGAGCTGATGCAGCGGATTGCCTTCGAGGTTGTACTCCGCCGCGGGCCACCGGCGCAGGAGCGCCGCGATGTCCTGCACGTCACCCGGGCGGACATGGCGCTGGTCGGGACGCGGATGCAGCGTGATGCCGTCGGCTCCCGCTTCCAGCGCCAGCGTTGCGGCATGGACGACGTTGGGGATATCGAGCGGGCGGGAGTTGCGCAGCAGGGCTACGCGATTGAGGTTGACACTGAGATGCGTCATCGGTTCATTCCATCCGGTGCAAATCGGAAAGGATCCGGTGCGTATTCAACGGCTTTCCGCGCAAATGGTAGCGGATCAGCCGCTGCAGCAGGGAGCGCGCGTCGTGCGATTCGGCGATCGCCGCAAGGTCGCGTTCGGCCAGGGCGCGCACGCTATGGCCGGCGACGCCATGGCCCGCTTCCGAAAACCGCGCGGCGGGCTCCGCGACGATGGTGCCGTGCTCGGGATCGACCCGGTACCAGGATCCCGGATCGATCGGCATTCCGTCCGACGCATGGTCGAACGACGGCGCGACGCCGATCTCGCGCAGCAGATCGATCTCGAAGCCCCGCAGCGCGCGCTCGCGGCGCGGCGCGTCGTAGGAGAGTTCGGCCAGCGTCTGGGCGTAGGAGAAGAACAGGCCTTCGTGCGGGTCGCCGCGCGCGATCAGACGCACCAGCAATTCGTTGCAGTAGAAGGCATTGAGCAGCCCGTCTCCGCGCAGGGGCGCGAGACCGCCGATCCATTCCACCCGGACCAGCGTCTTGATCTCCGCCCGCCCGCTCCACGATACCGTCAACGGCGAGAACGGCGCCAGCAAGCCGCGGAACTGCGAGGTCGGGCGCTTGGCCCCCCGCGCCACCAGCGCGGTGCGGCCATAATCCCGCGTCAGCACGTCGAGGATGAGGCTGGTTTCGCGCCACGGATAGGAATGCAGCACGAATGCGGGTTGCTGGTCCGTTCGGTGGTCGGAACCCCGCGCACGGCGCCGCGGCGGTGCCGCCGCAGTACCGCCCGCCGCGCTCACGACTCGATTCCCAGCTGATCCAGGGCCCGCGCATCCCGGTTCCAGCCGGGTTGAACACGGACGTGCGTTTGCAGGAAGACCGGCTTTTCCAACAGGCGCTCGATCCCCGCACGCGCCTTGGCGCCGATCTCGCGCAACTTGCGGCCGCCGGCGCCGATGACCATCGCACGCTGCGACTCGCGCTCAACCAGGATCAGCGCGTCGATCACCGCCCGCCCCGGCGATTCCGCCCAACGCTCGATCGTCACCGCCATGCCATAGGGCAGTTCGTCTCCCATCAGCCGGAACACCTGTTCGCGCACCAGTTCCGCCGCCAAAAAGCGCACGCTGCGATCGGTGATCTGATCGGCCTCGAACAGCGGCATGCCCTCGGGCAGCAGCCCGCGCAGGCCCGCGAGCAGATCGTCGATCTGCCAGCCGCGCGCGGCGCTGACCGGGACGATGGCGGCGAAGGGATAGCGGGCCGCGGCGTCGGCGATGCGCGGCAGCAGCTGGGCCTTGTCGCGCAAGGCATCGGTCTTGCTGAGCGCCAGAATCACCCGGCTCGGTGGCGACGGCGGCGGAATGTCGGGCCGGGCTTCGCTGCCGGCACCCGGGGCCGCGGCCGCCTCGTCGGTCACGACCGGCACCGGGCGCGGCTTCGGCAGCAGGCGCAACACCGCATCGTCGCCTTCCTGCCACCCGTGGGCGTCGACGACCATGACGACGGCGTCGACGCCGTGCAACGCCGATGCCACGCCGGAGTTCATCCGCCGGGTCATCAGGTTGCGGTGCCGATGCTGCAGGCCAGGGGTGTCGACGAATACATACTGGGCATCGGGGCGCGTCAATACGCCGAGCACGCGGTTGCGCGTCGTCTGCGGCTTGCGCGAGGTGATCGAGACGTGGGACCCGACGATAGCGTTGAGCAGCGTCGACTTGCCGACGTTGGGCCGACCGACGATGGCGATCATGCCCGTGCGGAATCCAGGCGATTCGGTGTTCATCGGCACGTCAGACCGTCACCGGCGGCGGATCGCCGGCGTCCGCCGAACGCCGCTTGCCACGTCGCATCGCCTGCGCCGCCGCCACCGCGGCATCCAAGGCCTGCTTTGCCGCGGCCTGCTCGGCGCCACGCCGGCTGCGGCCGCTGCCGCGCACGCTGACATCGAGTTTGGGAATTGCGCATTCGACCTCGAACTCCTGATTGTGGGCGGCGCCGCGCGTCTCGACCACGGTATACAAGGGCAACGGCAGGCGCTTGCCCTGCAGATATTCCTGCAACAGGGTCTTGCTGTCCTTGCCCAGCGTCTTCGGATCGACCGTCCGCAGAACGGGGTCGAACAGGCGGCTGATCACCGCCCGAGCGCCCTCGAATCCACCGTCGACGAACACCGCGCCGAAAATCGCCTCCGCCGTATCGGCAAGGATCGACGGACGTCGAAAACCGCCGCTTTTCATCTCCCCCTCGCCCAAGCGCAAAAATTCGCCCAGGCCGAGGCGCTCGGCGATCTCCGACAGCGACTGCTGCTTGACGAGGTTGGCGCGCAGGCGCGAAAGATCCCCTTCGTCGAGCCGCGCGTATTTCTGGAACAGGATCTGCGCGACGACGCAGTTCAGTACCGAGTCGCCGAGAAATTCCAGTCGTTCGTTGTGCACCAGACCGTGCGAGCGATGCGTGACCGCCTGCTGCAGCAAGGCTCCGTTCTGGAACCGGTATTGCAGGCGATCTTCCAATACGGCGAGATCCATGACGCGTTCCGGATTCGATCCTTTACCCGTGGGCCGCGTGATCGCGACTCGATCCCGAGAAGTCGATCACCAGCCGCACGTTGCTCAACAGCGGGATCGTATAGGTGTACGCATAGGAAACGACGACCTGGTCGCCGTCCTTCGTGACGTCGAGATCCCGGCCGTGAATCGAGGTGATGTCGTCGATGGTTGCGTAGCGGTCGAACGCCGCCCGGATGCTCTCGACGGTCTGCCCCGAGTCGGCCGCGCGTTGCACGTTCTTTTCGATCGCCAGGTACTCGACGACGGCAGGGACGGTCTTGGCCCCGATGACGGTCAGGACGACGACGATCAGGCCGATGAAAATCAGCCCGACCAGGCTCAACCCGCGCTGCGACGCCGCCAGACCGCCCCGCTCCATCACCGCGCGGACACCCCCATGATCAATGGAACCTACCGATCCGTTTGACATCGCCGAAATTCATCCATATGAAAACCGCATGCCCGACCAGATTGCGATCCGGGACGAACCCCCAGAATCGGCTGTCCTCGCTATTATCCCGATTGTCCCCCATCACGAAATAGTGGTTGGGGGGAACCGTGCAGCGAACCCCGCCGTCCGTGTCGGTACTGTAGACGCAGGCGCCAGGGTCGTCGTGCTGCGGTACAGGATACGCCGCAATGCCGTCGCCGCCGCCCCAGATGATGCGGTGGCGGACCGTCCCCAGCGTCTCCTCATACTGCCGGTAGGTCTGCAGCCGCGATGCGTCGAAAAACGGGGCCATCGGCGCCTCGGGAACGACCTTGCCGTTGATCCGGAGCACGTGGCTGCGGTAGTCGACCACATCGCCGGGGAGGCCGACCACCCGTTTGATGAAATCTTCTCTCGGGTCGAGCGGGAACCGGAACACGATCACGTCGCCCCGCTGCGGATGCCCCAGGGGAATCAGCGTCCCGTTCCATACCGGCATGCGAATCCCGTATTGATACTTGTTAACCAGAATCAGATCGCCGATGCGCAAGGTCGGGATCATCGATCCCGACGGGATGCGGAACGGCTCGAAGAGGAACGAGCGCAGCACGAACACCGCAGCGATGACCGGAAAAAAGCCCGCGGTGTACTCCACCCACCACGGCCGGACCGCAAGGCGTTCCTCCAGCATCCGCCGCTCGCGCGCCACCGAGTCTGGAGCAATCGCGCCGGCCTCGCCGTTGCGACGATCGAATTCCGCCAGTTCCCGCTTCGCATGCTCGCCCCGCCGGGATCGGAACAGCGTCAATTCGGCAAGGTAGTAGATCCCGCTCACCGCCGTGCAAAGCAGCAGGAACAGCGCAAAGTCGGTCGGCAGGCGACCGGACGCCATCGCGGCCGCATACAAGCCGAGCCCGGCGAGGATCACCGCCGTGATCACGCTCATCATTTGTCCTCCACCTGCAGGATGGCGAGGAACGCCTCCTGGGGAATTTCGACCGCTCCGACCTGCTTCATGCGCTTCTTGCCGGCCTTCTGCTTTTCCAGCAACTTCTTCTTGCGCGTGATGTCGCCGCCGTAGCATTTGGCGAGCACGTTCTTGCGCAACGCCTTGACGTTTTCCCGCGCGATGATGTTGGCGCCGATCGCCGCCTGGATCGCAACGTCGAACATCTGCCGGGGAATGAGTTCGCGCATCTTCGCCGCCAGTTCGCGCCCGCGATGCATCGCGTTGGACCGGTGCACGATCACCGACAGCGCGTCGACCCGATCGCTGTTGATGAGCATGTCGACCTTGACGACGTCGGCGGCGCGATACTCGAGGAACTCGTAGTCCATCGACGCGTACCCGCGCGATACCGACTTCAGCCGATCGAAGAAATCGAGCACGATCTCCGCCAGCGGCAGTTCGTAGCTCAGATGCACCTGGCGGCCGTGATAGCTCATGTTCTTCTGCACGCCGCGCTTGCCGACGCACAGCGTGATCACCACGCCGACGAACTCCTGCGGAACAAAGATCGTGACCGAGACGATCGGCTCGCGGATTTCCTCGGTCCGGGCGGGATCCGGCATCTTCGACGGGTTCTCGACCATCAGGACCGTGCCGTCACGCAACACGACCTCGTAGACCACCGAGGGCGCAGTGGTGATGAGGTCCATGTCGTATTCGCGCTCGAGCCGCTCCTGCACGATGTCCATGTGCAGCAGCCCGAGAAATCCACATCGGAAGCCGAAGCCCAGCGCCTGCGAAACTTCCGGCTCGAACTGCAACGCGGAATCGTTGAGCTGCAATTTGGTGAGCGCGTCGCGCAACGCTTCGTACTGGTTGGCCTCGACCGGAAACAGCCCGGCGAAGACCTGCGGCTTGACTTCCTTGAACCCCGGCAGCGGCGCGGCGGCGGGCCGCTGCGCGGCCGTCACCGTGTCGCCCACCCGGGCGTCGCGCAACTCCTTGATGCCGGCGATGACGAACCCCACCTCCCCGGCCGACAACTGGGGACGCCCCTGCGACTTGGGCGTGAACACACCGACCTGTTCGCAGAGATGCACGGCGCCGGTGGCCATCAGCAGGATCTTGTCCTTGGGGCGCAGGACGCCGTTGACCACGCGGACCAGCATCACGACGCCGACGTAGTTGTCGAACCAGGAGTCGATGACCAGTGCCTGCAGCGGCGCCTGCACGTCGCCGCGCGGGGGCGGAACGCGCGCGACGACCCGCTCCAGGATTTCGTCGATGCCCATGCCGGTCTTGGCGCTGGCCAGCACCGCATCGGACGCGTCGATCCCGATCACGTCCTCGATCTCCGCCCGCGCCTGCTCCGGATTGGCCTGGGGCAGATCCATCTTGTTGAGCACCGGCAGAACCTCGACGCCGAGCTCGATCGCGGTATAGCAGTTGGCCACCGTCTGCGCCTCGACCCCCTGCGACGCGTCCACGACCAGCAACGCCCCCTCGCAGGCCGAAAGCGAGCGGCTGACCTCATAGGAAAAATCGACGTGACCGGGGGTGTCGATCAGGTTGAGGTTGTAGCGCTGGCCGTCGCGGGCGACATAGGTGAGCGCCGCCGTCTGCGCCTTGATGGTGATGCCGCGCTCCCGCTCGAGATCCATCGAGTCGAGGACCTGCTCCCGGATTTCCCGGTCGGCCAGGCCGCCACAGCGCAGGATCAGGCGATCGGCCAGGGTGGACTTGCCATGGTCGATATGGGCAATGATCGAGAAATTGCGGATATGCTGCATTTCGAAAAGGACGCGGCCGGCCCTTGAGGGCCGGCCGGTTCAAGGAGTTCGCGACCGCGCGGAAGGCGCGCGGCCCGACGATTCTATCCGTTAATTCCCCGACGGACTCAGGACAACCCAGTTCGATTGTCCGCCCCGGCGCACCAGGACGGGAATCGGCTTGGTGAAACGGAGCTTGGCGACCAGGGCGCGGAACTGCTGCATGTCGCGGATCGGCGTGTTCGCGATATTGAGCAGCACGTCGCCGTTCTGGATTCCCGCCGACCCCGCCGCTCCGGATGCCGCTTCGACGACGACCCCGCCGGCGACCCCCAGGCTCTGCCGCTGATCGGAAGACAGGTCCGCCACCACCAGCCCGAGCGCATCGGGCTTCTTCGGCACCGGCGCGGGACCCGCCGGGGGCGTCCCGGGCTGGCCCGACTCCTGCGGCATCACACCAACGACCACCGCCAACACCTTCGCCGCGCCGCTGCGCCACACGGTCAAGGTCGTGTGCGTCCCCGGCGCGGTATCGGCGACCATGCGCCGCAGGCTCGCCGAATCCTCGACCGGCTTGCCGGCGAACCGGACGATCACGTCGCCCGCCTGCACGCCGGCCTTCTGGGCCGGTCCATCCGGCTCCACCTGGGCGACCGACGCCCCCTCGGCCCGCGGCAGACCGATGGCGGTGGCGACATCGGGATCGACCTCGCCGATCAGCACGCCGATCCGGCCGCGAACGACCTTGCCCTTGGTGCGCAGGATGTTGGCGATCCGCTGCGCCTCATCGATCGGGATGGCGAAGGAAATCCCCGCATAGGACCCGGACGTGGTGAAGATCTGGGAGTTGATCCCGACCACCTCCCCGCGCATGTTGATGAGCGGCCCACCCGAATTTCCGGGGTTCACCGGCGCATCGGTCTGGATGAACGGCAGCAATTCCCCGGTCTCGCGGTTCATGGCGCTGACGATCCCGTGCGTGACCGTGTTCTGCAGGTCGAACGGCGATCCGATCGCGATCACCCATTCCCCGACCCGCAATTTGGACGGATCACCCAGTTTGAGCGTCGGCAGATCCTTGCCGCCGTCGATCTTGACCAAGGCCACATCCGAACGCGGGTCCGATCCGATGAGCCGTCCCTTGAATTCCCGCTTGTCCGGGAACGTCACTGTGATCTCGTCGGCCCCCTCGACCACGTGCGCATTGGTGATCAGATATCCGTCCGGCGAGATCAGGAATCCCGATCCGACGCCTCGCGGCACTTCGCGCTCGGTGCGCGGCGCCGGCGCGGCACTCGAACCCGACCCGGAATCGCCGGGCTGCTGCGGCAGGAGTCGGTGGAAAAAGTTGTAGAACGGATCGTTCGGATCCATGTTGGGCGCGGAAAACGGCAACTGCGGGCCGGACGGCACGGCAACCCGGGAGGCGGTCCGGATGTTGACCACTGCCGGCGCAGTCTTGGCGACCAGATCGGCAAAGTCGGGCGGGCCCGACATCGGGGGTTCCTGCGCATGCGAGAGCGGCATCGCGCCGACCAGGAAGAACGCCAGCAGACCACGGACAAGGAGGTTTTTCATAAATCCGATTTTTCCGGAAAGAAACCGTAAGGATCAGTGGGAGACGGACTGGTGTACCACGGATTCGGCGACCGATTCCGCCGTGGCAGGAGGGACATCGCCCACCACCGTGACCCGGGCGTCGTCGACCTGACGCGACACCGCTGCAACGGGACCGCGCTGTTCAGCCGGCAGCGAACCCGATACCGGGGCACCGGGCTCGATGAACACCGAGATCGTCGCCAGACCGTCGGAATATACCGCCTGCAGCGCCGACCGCGAACCCGCGGGGCCGACGCCGATCAAGCGCCGCACGACCTCGGCGAGCCGATGGAAGCCGCTCGGCGCGGTGACGTGCCACCCCTCCTGACGCAGCGCCGTCGCCCGCGCATGTGCCTGTTCGACCGTCCATCCGGCCGTCGGCCAGGAGGGGTCGAGCAGCGCCGGGTCGATCGGCCCGCCGACATGTACGTCGGTAAACGCGATCTGTTCGAGCACGGCGCCGCTCGCATTCAGGGTCTGCGCCTTGAACAGCAAGCCGGTCGTCGGGTCGACGCACAGACGATAGCCATAGCGCAGGCGATCCCTCGGCACCAGTTCGACCACGTTGCAGGCAATCCCCGCAACCCGGTCGGCACCGACGCGGCGAAGCGTGTAGTGGCGGAGAATGCTCTCCGCACCGGGATGCGCGAATGCGGGGAAATCGCGCAAATTCTCATGCCGGATGACGACCCGCCGCCACTGCGGATAGAGACAGCGCACCGTGTCGCCGGTGCGGATGAATTCGCGCGGCTGGCCGTCCAGCGTCAGCACGCGTTCGTGGGAACGCTTGCCGTCGAAGACATGCACGACCCGCGACGCGTCGACCTCGTCGCCACGCTGCACCACGACGGTGCCGACGAAATCCTCGTGTTGGGCTGCGGCTTCGATCGCCTCGAGCAGCCCGGCATCCGACCGTGCGGACCGCCCCGTCGGCGCCGTAGCCACCCCGCCCGCGCGCGCGGACGGAACCCATGCGGCAAGCGCGATCAGGACGACCGGCGCCCAGGAGCGGAATCGGGACACGGCGGACGTCAACGCGCGACAGCCTCGTCGGGACGCAGGATCACATCCGCAGCCGGCATCACGCCATACCCGGCATAGTCGCTATGCGCATCGATGTAGGGCCCCCATCCCGCGTCGAACGACGCCGGTCGCATCGCCTGCACGGCGGTGCCGGCGACCGCGAGGCCGACGCCCGAGCCGCCCATCGCCACGGCTTGCGCCGTGTCGGGCTTCCGGATCGGAGCCGCGGCGGCGACGACCGGAGCGGGCGCCAGCGCCACCGTCGGTGCCGCCGACCGCACTCCGCTTCCCGGCACGCCGCTGCCGCCGTCCCGCAACATGGGAACCGCCACGAACACCAATACGGCTGCCGCTGCGGCGATCGCGCCGGCGCTCGCCGCACGATGGCCCCAGCGCGACGGAGTCGGCTTTCCCTCCGCAACCGGCGCGGCCAGCGCCTGCGGTGCCAGCAGCGCAGGCTCCGATTCCAAGGCGCGCACGATGCGCGTGCAAAGCTGCGGGGAATGCAAGGCGGCGACCTCTTCGGATCGCAACGCATCACCCACCCATGTCCAATCCTCGATCCGCCGCCGCCATGCCGCATTACTGGACAGACCCTGGGCGATGCCGTGTCCGGACTCCGGCTCGACTTCGCCGTCGAGCCATGCCGACAGAAACTCCCCGTCGGGCACCGCCGCTGCCCCGGGGGAAGTTGGTTGCGCTTTCATCTGATGTCTCCCTGCGATCTGCTTTTTTTACCAGCGTTTGTCCTGCGGTGTGTCCAATAGCGGGCGCAGTTCCTGCGCGATCGCCTCCCGGGCGCGAAAGATGCGCGAACGCACCGTTCCGACCGGGCAGTTCATCGCCGCGGCAATTTCGTCGTAGCTCAACCCTTCGAGTTCGCGCAGCACGATCGCCGTGCGCAACTCTTCCGGGAGCTGGTCGATCGCCCGATTGACCGCAAGGCCGATCTGGCGGGACTGATAGACGGACTCGGGGGTATCGACGTCGGGCTGCGCGAACGGCTCGTCACCGCCGTCGCCATCCTCGAAGTCGCCGGCGGCCACCGTGGGAGCCTTGCGCCCCTGCGCGGCAAAATGATTCTTTGCCGTATTGATCGCAATCCGGTAGAGCCAGGTGTAGAAGGCGCTTTCGCCGCGGAAGCTCGGCAGGGCGCGATACGCCTTGATGAAGGCTTCCTGGGTCACATCTTCGATGTCGGATGGATCGCGGATCATGCGCGCCAACAGCCTTGAAATCTTGCGCTGGTACTTCGCCACCAATATCTCGAACGCACGCTTGTCGCCGTGCTGAACGCGACGAACCAATTGCCAGTCGGCGTCGCGCTCGCTCATTCGAAATGCCTGGGGGTTGTGACCACGATCCGAAAAATTAGTTTCCGCGTACGGGATTCCACCGCAGCTCGGCGGCCAATCTCCGGAACGCAGTACCACCAACCGCATCGCGCCAGACGGCAACCGTCCCGGCGTCGCAGCGCAGGACGATCCGCGCCGGCCCGATCACCCGTGCCCGGGCGCCGGCCAGCGAAACCGGCCCGCGCGGCCCGCCGTTGCGCGCAAGAACTGCCAACGCAACACCGACCCCCGCACAGGCCAGCGCCGCAACCCCGGCAATCGCGGTGCCGATCGCCAGGACCGGCACCGCCAAGCCGCCGGTGGCCGCCGCGGCGAATCGCAACCACCGCGTTCGCGCCGGCGAGGAATGGAGGATCAAAACCGTTCCGATCATGCTCTCCCCGTTCTTTCCGCCGGGCGGAAGCGAAAGAATCCGAATGGCGTTGCGACCGATCGCAGCTCAGACGCGCTTGAAGATCAGGGTTCCGTTCGTTCCGCCGAACCCGAAGGAGTTTTTCATCGCGTACTCGATCTTCATCGGCCGCGCTTCGTTCGCACAGTAATCCAGATCGCATTCGGGATCGGGGTTCTGCAGATTGACGGTCGGCGGGGACACCTGGTGATGTACGGCAAGCGCCGTGAACACCGCCTCGATTCCCCCTGCGCCACCAAGCAGGTGTCCGGTCATCGACTTGGTCGAATTGACGACGAGATTGCGCGCCGCATCGCCGAAGGCGAGCTTGATCGCATTGGTTTCGTTGATGTCTCCCAGCGGCGTCGAGGTGCCGTGGGCATTGAGATACTGCACCGCGGTGCCGTCGATCCCCGCGCTGCGCAAGGCTGCCGTCATGCAGCGCCGCGGTCCGTCGACATCCGGCGCGGTCATGTGATAGGCATCCGCGGTCATGCCGAAGCCCACCAGCTCGCAGTAGATCCGGGCGCCCCGGGCGCGCGCATGTTCGTATTCTTCGAGCACCAGGACGCCGCCACCCTCGCCCAGCACGAAGCCGTCGCGATCCTTGTCGAACGGCCGGCTCGCGCCTTCCGGATCGTCGTTGCGCGTCGACAGCGCCTGCATCGCGGCGAATCCGCCGACGCCCAGCGGGCAGACGGTGCTTTCCGCGCCTCCGGCCAGCATGACGTCGGCATCGCCCGACTCGATGAGCCGGCCGGCCATGCCGATCGAATGCAATCCCGTGGTGCAGGCCGATACGATCGCGAAGTTCGGTCCCTTGAGCCCGAACATGATCGAAACGTTGCCGGCGATCATGTTGATGATTGCGCCCGGGATGAGGAAGGGCGAAATGCGCCGCGGCCCCCGGGTCATCACCTCTTCGTAGTTGTTCTCGATCAGCGGAAGACCGCCGATTCCCGAACCGACCATGCAACCGATCCGCTCGCGATTGGCATCGGTGATCTCGAGGCCGCAATCGCGCAGGGCCTGAACCGAGGCTGCGACGCCGTAATGGATGAAGGCATCCATCCGCCGGACTTCCTTCGCCGGAACGTAGTCCGTCACCTCGAAATCGCGCACCTCGCCCGCGATCTGCGAGCGATATGCGGACGCGTCATAGCGCGTGATCCGTCGGATCCCGGACTTGCCGGCAAGCACGTTGGACCACGCGGCAGGCACGTCGTTGCCGACGGGAGAAATGATCCCCAGGCCGGTAACGACTACCCTGCGATGCTGACTACTCATGGAAACCGACCCCGCCTCACGCTTTCTTCAGATGGGCGTTGACGTAGTCGATCGCCTGCTGCACCGTGCGGATCTTCTCCGCCTCTTCGTCCGGAATCTCGCACTCGAACTCGTCCTCGAGCGCCATCACCAGTTCCACGGTGTCGAGCGAATCCGCCCCCAGGTCATCCACGAACGCCGATTCGTTCTTGATGTCGGCCTCGTTCACGCCGAGCTGCTCGGCCACGATTTTTTTTACGCGCTGTTCAATGCTGTCCATAAATACCCCTCCTCGTGCCTTTCATCACGGAAACGCGGTGCACCGTCCGCGCCTCCTCTAAAAGAGAACGTGCCGTCCCTTTTTGCGCAAAGGGCGGGCGATTCTAACAGTTTGGCGGATTCCGCCGCCGGTCACGCCATATACATGCCGCCGTTGACGTGCAGGACGGCCCCCGTCACGTACGCGCCGGCCTTGGACGCCAGGAACGTCACCGCTCCGGCGATCTCCTGCGACTGCCCCAACCGGGCCAGCGGAATCTGCCCGAGCAGCGCCTGCGTCTGCTGCGGATTGAGCGCCCGCGTCATGTCGGTTTCGATGAACCCCGGGGCGACGCAGTTCACGGTGACGCCCCGCCCTCCCAGTTCCCGCGCGAGGGACCGGGTCATTCCCTCGAGGCCGGCCTTGGCCGCCGCGTAGTTCGCCTGGCCGGCATTGCCAGCGGAGCCCACCACCGAGGAAATGTTGATGATCCGCCCATGCCGGGCCTTGATCATGCCCCGCATCGCGGCGCGCGCCAGCCGGAACGCGGCGCTGAGATTGGTGTCGAGCACGGCATCCCACTCCTCGTCGCGCAGGCGCATGGCGAGGGTGTCGGCGGTGATGCCGGCGTTATTGACAAGGACGGACAGCCTGCCGAAACGCTCCGAAACCTCCTGCACGGCCGCATCGCAGCCTGCACGGTCGCGGACGTCGAGTACCAGGCCCGTCCCGGCTCCGCCCTGCTCCGCGATGCGCCGGGAAATCCCGTCCGCGCCCTGGGAGGTCGTCGCCGTGCCGACGACGGTCGCCCCCGCCTGCGACAGCGCCTCGAGAATTGCGCGGCCGATCCCGCGCGAAGCGCCGGTGACCAGCGCAACCTCCCCGCGCAGCGCGTCGGGTGAAAACACCAAAGACTCGGTCATGCCTGGGCTCCCAAAACGGTCCGCACCACCTCGTCGAGACTCGAATGATCCGAAACCGACAGGGCGGTGATTCCCGCAACAATGCGCCGATTGAGTCCGGTCAACACCTTTCCAGGGCCGCACTCGACGACGTGCGTCACGCCCTGTTCGGCGAGGCGGCGCACGAGCTCGCTCCACCGGACCGGACCGGCCACCTGCCGCGCCAGCGCATCACGGATCCGATCCGGATCGGATTCGCATGCCACGTCGATGTTGTTCATCACCGCGACCGACGGCGCCTGCACCGGCGTCTCGGCGAGGCGTGCGCGCAGCCGTTCGGCGGCCGGCTTGAGCAGCGAAGCGTGGAATGCCGCCGATACCGGCAGCGGCAGCGCGCGCTTGGCGCCCGCCTCGCGCGCCAGTTCGCAGGCGCGGACCAGCGCCGCGGTGTGACCGGCGATCACGACCTGGCCCGGCGCGTTGAAGTTCACGGCTTCCACCACCGCCCCCGGGGACTCTTGCGCGGCGCGCGCGCACACCGCCCCGACGGCGGAATCGTCCAGGCCCAGGATCGCCGCCATGCCGCTCGTCCCGAGCGGCACCGCGTCCTGCATCGCCTGGGCGCGGAACCGCACCAGTGGAACGGCGTCTTCCAGGCGCAGGGCGCCGGCGGCGACCAGGGCCGAATACTCGCCCAGGCTGTGTCCCGCGAATACCTCCGGCATCGGACCGCCCGCCGCCCGCCACGCGGCAAACATCGCAACCGATGCGGCAAGCAGGCTGGGCTGGGTGTTGACGGTGCGATCCAGATCCGCGGCGGGCCCCTCGGCGATCAGGCGGCCGAGATCCTGTCCCAGCGCATCGGAAGCCCGACGAACCACGTCCTGCGCCGCGGCGTCGTCCGCGAACGAATTCAGCATTCCCACCGCTTGGGAACCCTGCCCCGGAAATACGAAAGCCAGTTTCATCGTTTGTCTTGTCGGTTGTTGCTTGTGTGCGGAGCCCGATGTTCGTTGACCGGACGCTAGATGCGAACCAGCACCGACCCCCAGGTGAAGCCGCCGCCCACGCCCTGCAGAAGAACGTGGTGGCCCGGCTGCACGCGGCCGTCGCGAATCGCCTGATCGAGCGCCAGCGGAACGGAAGCCGCCGATGTGTTGCCGTGCCGGTCCACCGTCACAACGACTTTATCGAGGTCCAGATCGAGCCGCTTCGCGCTGGCTTCGAGGATCCGCACGTTGGCCTGGTGCGGCACCAGCCAGTCCACTTGGGCCGGTTGCATGCCCGCCATGGCGAGTACTTCGCGCGCCGATGCTTCGAGAACGTCGACCGCGAGCTTGAACACCGCCTTGCCCTCCATGCGCAGGAACGGGTCGCCCGAGGCGCCACCGCCGGCCAGGTGGGCGGAAAGCGTCAGGATCGCGCCGCCGCGCGCGCCGTCGGCGCGCATCCGGCTGGCCAGGATCCCCGGCGCATCGGCCGCTTCGAGCACGACTGCCCCGGCGCCGTCACCGAACAACACGCAGGTCGTGCGATCGTTCCAATCGAGGATCCGCGAAAACACCTCGGCGCCGATCACCAGCGCCCGCCGGTACACCCCGCTGCGGATCATCGCGTCCGCCAGGGAAAGTCCGTACACGAAGCCGCTGCAAGCCGCCTGGACGTCGAACGCCGCCGCCCCCGCCGCCCCGATCCGCGCCTGCACGGAACAGGCGGTGCTCGGGAACACCTGATCCGACGTGGATGTCGCCACGACGATGAGGTCCAGCGTGTCGGCGGCGAACCCCGCCCGCTCCAGCGCGGCGACCGCCGCCCGGGCTGCGAGGTCGGTCGTGCCGACCCCCGCCTCGGCGAGGTGGCGCTGGCGGATCCCGGTCCGGGTGGCGATCCATTCGTCCGACGTCTCGATGCCGCGGCCGGCGAGTTCGCGGACCAGCTCTTCATTGGAAACGGCACGGGCGGGAAGCGCAGACCCCGTTCCGCAGATGCGGGTATACATTGTCCGGTTCATGGCGTTCGTGTTCGTGCTCCCTCAGGCTTGCACCGCTTCCGCACCCGCGCCGGCCGTCTGCAACTGGGCGAGCATCGGCACCATGGCCTGGGCCGTGCGTTCGAGCAGGCGGTGCGAAGCCGCCTCGAAGGCGCGGCGGACGGCGAATTCGAACGCATAGGCGTCCGCGGAGCCGTGGCTCTTGACGACCACCCCGCGCAGTCCCAGCAGGGCCGCGCCGTTGTAGCGGCGATGGTCGACGCGACGCTTGAAGCGCCCCAGAACCGGCGACGCGACCAGTGCGATCAGTTTGGAAATCCAGTCGCGGGTGAACTCTTCGCGGATGAAGCCGGCAAGCATCTGCGCCAGCCCTTCCGATGTCTTGAGCGCCACGTTGCCGACGAAGCCGTCGCAAACGATGACGTCCACCGTCCCCCGGAAGATGTCGTCGCCCTCGACGTTGCCATGAAAATTCAGTCCGCTCGCACGCAGCAGGTCACCGGCGCGCTTGACGACCTCGTTGCCCTTGATCGCCTCCTCGCCGACATTGAGCAGTCCGACGCTGGGCTGTTCAGCCCCGCCCATGGACGATACGAGCGCGCAACCCAGGATGGCGAATTGCAGCAGATGTTCCGGCGCGCAATCGACATTGGCGCCCAGGTCGAGCATGGTGGTGCCACCGCCCTTGCGATTGGGAATGGCATACGCGATGGCAGGGCGGTCGATGCCCTCCTGCGTCTTGAGCACGTAGCGGGCGATGGCCATCAAGGCGCCGGTGTTGCCCGCGCTGACGACGGCATCGGCACGACCGTCCTTGACCAGTTCGAGCGCGATGCGCATCGAAGACGACTTCTTCACCCGCAAGGCCGTCGCGAGAGGATCGGTCATCTCGACCACCTCCTCCGCATGCACGACCTCGATCCGCTCTCCGCTGCCGAAGGAGGCCGAAGCCTTGCGCAGTTCGGCCTCGACGAGCGGTGCGCGCCCGACCAGGAGCAGGCGCGCCTGCGGCTCATGCCGGGAGAACGAGACGGCCGCCGGCACCGTCACCGACACGCCATGGTCGCCCCCCATACAATCGATTGCGATACGCATTAATCGGCGTTTTCTCAATGCGGAGCCCTGCGGCTTCGACAACCATGATGCTTGCGGCGGAAACGCAGGAGGATCGGCTACGAAGAGGGTCTGCGACCCCCTTCGCGCATCCCCCGCGGCCTTTACAACTGTGCCATGGGCGGGCAGGCATCAGCAATGCGAAGCGCATCGCCCTCCGCGGAAGATCCGCGGGATCGAACGATGGGTTCTCCACACGTTCCGCTCACGAACCCACACGTGCATGCGGGGGCGGGGCGCCTTCGACTTGCCGGTTGCCGCGCCGTTTGCCAATTACTCGTCGGTCTTGGTCGCGACGACCTTCTTGCCGCGATAGAAGCCATTGGGGCTGATGTGATGGCGGCGGACCACTTCGCCGGTCACCGGCTCGACCGCGAGCGGCGGGTTGATGAGGAAATCGTGCGCGCGGTGCATGTTGCGCTTGGACGCCGACTTCTTGTTCTGTTGCACGGCCATGGTGCGAATCCTGAAATATCTGGGAAACCGGGGATTTTAACGAACTCCGCCGTCTTTGCGCAATCGGGCCAGTTCCGCGAACGGATGGGGCCGTTCCTCCTCGTCGGCGACCTCCCGCTCCACCGGGAACGGCGCTGCGCAGTCCGGGTGCCGGGGCGAGATCGGAAGCTGCAGGATCGCCTCGTCTTCAATCAGAGCCGCGAGATCGAAATGCGCGCTGCCAACCAGCGGTTCCTCCGGCGCGTCGTCGACCGGGATGTCGGCCAGGTCCGCCTCGGAATGCACGAAAAAAAACGTCCGTTCGCAGTCGAGTTGCCATGCCACCTCTTCCCCGCAGCGATCGCAGCGCAGCCGCAGCGTCCCCCGCAGACGCAGACGCAGCGTCGGGCGGCCCTGACCGTCGACGCCGCCCTCGCACTCGTACCGAACCGCGCCGTCGGGGCGCATCACGCTCGCGGCAAGGCGGGGGAGCGCAGCCACCGGCACCTCCCCGTCCCGCCGCCCCGCGGCGCGGGAAAACACAAACACATCCAATGAATCCATGCCGATCGCAGCCAACCGCCCCATCGCGAATGGTCCCCCGGCGCACGATCGGAGCGATATCGAACGCGCGGGTCATGCCCCTGCCAAGCGCGCGGACCGGACGTTCGCTGCGCGACTGGCGCCCGCAGGGTTGCAGATACACTTGCATCCCATGCATCCCCGCATCGTACTCGCCTCGTCCTCGCGCTACCGGAAGGACCTGCTCGACCGGCTGCGGGTTCCGTATTCCACGGACACCCCGGACATCGACGAAAGCCCCCTGCCCGGCGAACCGCCCGCCCACACCGCCGAACGCCTGTCGTTGCGCAAGGCCCACGCCGTCGCGCAGCGCCACCCCGACGCGATCGTGATCGGTTCGGACCAGGTCGCCGACCTCGACGGAACGCCGATCGGCAAGGCCGGAAGCCACGCCGCGGCGGTCGCGCAACTGGTGATGCTGCGCGGCCGCACGGTGCAGTTTCATTCCGGGATCGCCGTGCTCGACGGACGCAACGGCCATGTCCAGGCGGCCTGCGTCGACACCCAGGTGACGTTCCGCGAACTGGACCACGGCACGATCGAAGCCTATGTCGCGATCGAGCAGCCTTACGACTGCGCCGGCTCCGCCAAGATCGAATCGCTGGGGATCTGCCTGGTCGAATCCGTACGCGGCGACGACCCGACGGCGCTGATCGGCCTGCCGCTGATCCGGCTCACCGCAATGCTTGCCAACATCGGCATCGCGCTGCCCTGGCGGGACTGATGCCTGCGGGAACCTTGCACCTGATCCCGGTGCCGATCGCCGCCGACACGATTCCGACGGCGCTGCCGCCCGCCGTGCTCGAGCGGGTTCGCACGCTCCGGGTGTTCCTGGTGGAAAACGCGCGGAGCGCGCGCGCATTCCTCAAGGCGGCCGGACACCCGGATCCGATCGCCAGCCTGGAGATCGCCGAGATCGGGCATGCGCCGGCCCCGGAACTGGTCGACGCCTGGCTGGCGCCGGTACGGGCCGGCGCCGACGCCGCGGTGCTGTCCGAGGCCGGCTGCCCGGGCGTGGCCGACCCCGGGGCGACGTTGGTGGCGCGCGCGCACGAAGCCGGCATCGCGGTCATGCCCTGGGTCGGCCCGTCGGCCATCCTGCTGGCCCTGATGGGATCGGGAATGAGCGGCCAGAACTTCCGGTTTCTGGGCTATTTACCGCAAAACCGCGACGAACTGGCCAAGCGGCTGCCGGCCGTGCAGCGCGATGCCCTTCGCGGCGAGACGCAGATCTTCATTGAGACGCCATATCGCAACCAGCGCCTGTTCGAGACGATCCTGCAGACCTGCGATCCAGACGTCACCCTCTGTCTCGCGGTCGACCTGACCGGAGCGACGCAGCGGATCGCCTCCCATCGCATCGCGCGGTGGCGGAAAATCGCGGCGACCGACCCGCCGGCGCTGGAGAAACGGCCGACCGTTTTCCTGCTGGGAAGCGAACCACGGTAATTGCCGGCGAAGCCCGAAAGCGATCCCGACCGCCCGCTGGATCGCCGCGGCCCTGCGGGCCTCGCGATGACGGAGTTGGGAGGTTGCGGGCCCCGCGATGACGGAGTTGGAAGGTTGCGGGCCTCGCGATGACCCGCCGTCATTGCGAGGGCGCAGCCCGAAGCAATCCAGTGCCCTGCCTGGATCGCCGCGGCCCCGCGGGCCTCGCGATGACGGAGTTGGGAGGTTGCGGGCCTCGCGATGACGGCCCGTGACTACAACGCGGCGAGGAACCGCTCGCACTCCTCCGGCAGCGGCGCCTCGATTACCAGCCGCTCGCCGGTGACCGGGTGCGCCAGTGCGATCCGGAACGCGTGCAGGAACATCCGGTCGAGCCGCGCGCCGAACGCGCCACGCGCGGCGCGGCGGTTGACCTCGAAATCGCCGTATTTGTCGTCGCCCAGGATCGGGAACCCGGAATGTGCCAGATGCACCCGGATCTGATGCGTGCGGCCGGTCTTCAGTTCGGCCTCCAACAGGGAGAATCCCGGCAGGCGCTTGCGCAGCGAAAAAATCGTGTGCGCCCGCACGCCCTCCTCCTCGTCGACGAAGACGCGTCGCTCGCCGTTGGCGAGCGTGCGCTTGGCCAGCGGAAACCGCACGTGCTGGCGGTCGTTCACCCAGTCGCCGATCACCAGGGCCAGGTAGCGCTTTTCCACCGCCCCCGTGCGCAATTGCTCGTGCAAGGCAACGAGGCAACGGCGGGTCTTCGCCAACAGGAGCACCCCGGAGGTTTCCCGGTCAAGCCGATGGCCGAGTTCCAGAAACGGCTGCTGTGGCCGGGCCGCGCGGACCCGCTCGATGACGCCGTGGGCGACGCCGCTGCCGCCGTGCGCCGCCACGCCCGAGGGCTTGTCGATCACCAGGAGATGCTCGTCCTCGAACAGGATCGGCGGCATCTGCGCGGGAGCCACCGGCTTGGCCGTCGGCTCCGCCCGGCGCATGGGCGGAATCCGCAACTCGTCGCCGAGGGCCAGGCGATATTCCGCCCGGGTCCGGCCCCCGTTGACCCGGACCTCGCCGGTGCGGACGATCCGGTAAACGTGGCTTTTCGGAACCCCTTTGGCCCACTGCAGGAGAAAATTATCCAGGCGCTGGCCGGCGCTGCCCTCGTCGACCCGTACGGTGGACACGGATCGCGCGGCGGAAACCGGGGAAATTTTGCGTTGTGCAAGCATGTTGCATATACTGGAGCCTGGTCGCGATTGTAGCGGTGCCCAGTGCACCCCCTGTCGCGCGGCAGGTCGCCGCGCGAGCGCCAATCTGCGATGGATGCGCGCGGGAACCGGCAACGGAGCCTGCGCGGAAAGTGTCGTTGATTGAATGTGGGTCGCGGAGCGGATGGGCGCGGGCTTTCAGCCGGCAGTCCCTCGCAAGGCGGCTTTGTACAACCCAGCGCCTGCCCGGCAATTCGCCGCAGGCGCATGCCGAATTCAGATCCACGGCCGGGTCCGCGCCTCCCCGCTAACCGGATGGCGGCGCGGTACGCAGCCTCGTACGACAACCCAACAGATTCCATGACCGGACGTTTCCTACCGCCGTTCTCCCCACCGTTCGCAACCGAACGGTTCGTGGGTGCGCGCCTGTCGCGCGCCCACGGCGGTCGGCGGACAAAACGCCCCGGGGATCGGGATCGTTCTCTACGGTTGCCCGCACATCGGACCTGATTTGGCACGTTCTGCGCCGAAAAAGCGGCGCAAGGAGTGCTGATGAAACGCATGTTGTTCAATGCGACGCACGCGGAGCAGTTGCGCGTAGCGATCGTCGATGGTCAAAAACTGCTCGACCTGGATATCGAAACCAGCGGACGCGAGCAACGCAAGTCCAATATCTACAAGGGCATCATCACGCGCGTCGAGCCCAGCCTCGAAGCGTGTTTCGTCGACTACGGTGAAGAACGGCACGGATTCCTGCCGTTCAAGGAAATTTCGCGCCAATACTTCAAGGCCGGGCTCGACGTCGGCCGCGCCCGCATCCAGGATGCGGTGACGGAAGGCCAGGAACTCATCGTCCAGGTTGAGAAGGAAGAACGCGGCAACAAGGGCGCCGCCCTCACCACGTTCATCTCCCTGGCGGGCCGCTATCTGGTCCTGATGCCCAACAACCCCCGCGGCGGCGGCGTTTCGCGGCGCGTCGAGGGCGAAGACCGCCAGGAACTGCGCGACGCGCTCGACAAGCTCGAGCTGCCGTCCGGCATGAGCGTGATCGCGCGCACGGCCGGGATCGGTCGCGCCGTCGAAGAACTGCAGTGGGACCTGAAATACCTCCTGCAGTTGTGGAAGGCCATCACCGATGCGGTCGCGCTGGTCAAGGCGCCGGAACTCATCTACCTCGAATCGAGCCTGGTGATCCGGGCGATCCGCGACTATTTCAACCCGGACATCGGCGAGATCCTGATCGACACCGAAGACGTGTACGAGCAGGCGAAGACCTTCGTCGACCTCGTGATGCCGGACGTCTCGGCGCGCGTCAAGCGCTACCGCGACGACGTGCCGCTGTTCTCGCGATTCCAGATCGAACACCAGATCGAAAGCGCGCATTCCCGCACCGTTTCCCTGCCCTCGGGCGGCGCCATCGTCATCGACCACACCGAGGCGCTGGTGGCCATCGACGTCAATTCGGCGCAGGCGACGCGCGGCTCGGACATCGAGGAAACCGCCACCCGCACCAACCTGGAAGCGGCCGACGAAGCCGCGCGACAACTGCGTCTGCGCGACCTGGGCGGACTGATCGTCATCGACTTCATCGACATGGAGGAAGGCCGAAATCAGCGCGCCGTCGAACAGCGTCTCAAAGATGCGCTGCACCACGACCGCGCCCGCGTGCAGATGGGCAAGATCTCGCGGTTCGGCCTCATGGAACTGTCGCGCCAGCGGCTGCGCCCGGCGCTGAGCGAAGGCAGCCACATCACCTGTCCGCGCTGCAACGGCGTCGGCCAGGTGCGCGACACCGAAAGCTCCGCACTGCACATCCTGCGCATCCTGCAGGAAGAGGCGATGAAGGAATCGACGGCGGCCGTGCACGCGCAGGTTCCGGTGGACGTCGCAACCTATCTCCTGAACGAGAAGCGCACCGACATCGCCAAGCTGGAAGCGCGCCTGCGCGTGTCGATCCTCCTGATCCCGAACAAATACCTCGAAACCCCCCACTATCACATCGAACGGCTGCGGCACGACGACGAGCGCCTGGATCACCCCAAGGCCAGTTACAGCCGCGTCGTCGAGCCGCCGACGGAGGAACCCTATACGACCGCGTCGCGCGAACCGCGCAACCGGCGGCAGGTCGCCGTGGTGAAGGGCATCATTCCGGAAACGCCGGCACCGGTCATCGCGGCCGCCGAGCCCGCGCCGGCCGCGGCGCAACCCGCTCCGGCAATGGCCGCAGCGCCGGTCCGCCACCCGGCCGACCGTTCCGACCGGTCCCTGTGGGGTCGGATCCGCAGTTGGTTCGGTGTGAAGGACGAAGTGGCGGCGCCGGCAGCACGACCCGCGTCGCCGAAAGCGGTCGCCGCGACCGAACCCGCCGCCGAAGCGGCGCCGGCCCGCAAGGAACCGCGCCGCGAGCGCGGGGAACGCAGTGAACGCGGCGGCGAGCGCGGAGGCCGCCGGGGCGAGCGCCCCGCACGCGGCGCCCGGGGCGATGCCGAGCGCACGGCGCGCGGAGAGCCCCGCAAGCGCGATGGATCGCGCCGCGACAGCGAAGTCGAAGCCGCGGCCGTCATCGCCGCGGAGGCCACACCGCCGGTTGAAGAAAACCGCGAGACCGCGGCAGCGGCGCAGGCCGCCACGGAAGAGCGGAACGGTCGTCGCCGCGGACGCCGCGGACGCGGCGGTCGGGGACGCGACGGAGAACAGGCCTCGGGCACCGCAACGGCGGAATCCGCGGAATCCGCGGATCACGTCCTGGCACCGGGAGAACCCGCTCCGGAAATCATCGCCGGCCCAGCCGTCGAAGCGCCGGAAGAAGCCGGAACCGAAGCCGGGGCGGAAGGGGGCGCAGCCGCCGGAACCCCGGACGAATCAGGCAGCCCGGAGAAGCGCCGGCGCCGCCGGGGTCGCCGCGGTCGCGGAGGACGCGCCGGCGAGCGCGCCGCGGAAGGCGAGAGCGGGGAAACTCCGCTCGATGCCGAGTCGGCCGTCGAACCCGGTGTTGAACCCGAGTCGCGGGAGCACGTCGCCGCGCCCATGGCGGAGGTGCCGGTCGAGCCCGTCGCCATCCCCCTCGCGGCCGAGGAAGCCCAGCCGACGGAACCGGCAGCGGAACCGCTGCCGCAGCCCACGGCGGCGGCTCCCGCCGCTGCGGAGGCGCCCGCTGTCGCAGCCGCGCCGGCCGTGGCTGCGGAGATCGCACCCGAGCCCAAGCAGCCGGAAATCGTCCCCGCGGCACCGGAAGCAAGCGCAGCCGTTGCCCTCCCGACGCCGATGACGGTGGAGGAAATCGCACCCGCGCTGCAATCGGCCGGGATCGAACTGGCGCAAACCGACCCGACGAAACTCGCGCAGGCCCAGGCGCGGATCGCGGAACAGGACAAGCCGGTACGGCGTGGCCGCCCCCGCCCCGTGCGCGCCGCGTCGGCCGAAGAGCCGCTGGTGCAGATCGAGACGCAGGGAGACTGAGCGCGGAAACCCGCCTTTCCCGCACGCGGGAAAGGCGGGGCCGGGTCAGAGGGTCGCCATGTCGATCACGAACCGGTACTTGACGTCGCTTTTCAGCATGCGTTCGTACGCGGTATTGATGTAATCCATCCGGATCGGCTCGATATCCGACGTGATGCCGTGGCGGGCACAGAAGTCCAGCATCTCCTGGGTTTCCCGGATTCCCCCGATCAGCGAGCCGGCGATCTGCCGCCGTTTCAGGATGAGGTTGAACACGCCCGGCGACGGATGGGGTTCGGCGGGGGCGCCGACCAGCGTCATGGTGCCGTCGTGCTTCAGCAGTTGCAGATAGGGATCGAGGTTGTGCGGCGCAGCGACCGTGTTGAGCACGAAGTCGAATTGATTGGCCTGGGCGGCCATCTGCGCGGCGTCGGTCGAAATGCACACCACATCGGCCCCCAGGCGCTTCCCATCTTCGATTTTCCCCGGTGACGTCGTGAACAGGGTGACGTGCGCACCCATCGCATGGGCGATCTTCACCCCCATGTGCCCGAGCCCACCCAAGCCGACGATTCCCACCTTCTTCCCCGGCCCCGCCTTCCAGTGGCGCAGCGGCGAATAGGTGGTGATTCCCGCGCACAGCAGCGGCGCAACCGCGGCGAGATCGGATTCCGGGTGCCGGATCTTCAGGACGAAATGCTCCTTGACCACGATCGCCTGGGAATAGCCGCCGTAGGTGTTTTCCCCGCCGAACAGCGGACCGTTGTACGTGCCGACGAACCCGGTCTCGCAGTACTGCTCCTCCCCTTCCCGACAGGGATGACAGTGCCCGCAGCTGTCGACCATGCATCCGACGCCCGCGAGGTCGCCGGGCTGAAAGTTCCGGACATTCGCGCCCACCGCAACCACCCGCCCGACGATTTCGTGGCCGGGGACCGACGGATAGATCGTGTTGTGCCACTCGTTGCGGGCGGTATGCAGATCGGAGTGACAGACGCCGCAGTACAGGATGGCGATGTGGACGTCGTCCGGCCCCGGTGCGCGGCGCTCGATTTCCATGGGCGCAAGCGGACTGGATGGGCTTTGGGCGGCATAGGCTTTGGTCATGCTCGTTGTTCCAGGAAAGGTTGATTGGGAGTCGGGCGATCCGCCGCCGGATTGCGGCGTCGGAGCGCGCCCGCACGGTCCCCGGCACGTGCCGGGGGACCGATGCTAACAAACCGGTTTCGCTGGACGTTTCGGGAGAATCGCTATATAGTTCACAAATGAATTATTCACTTGTAAATAAATGAACGGGTTCGAAGCCGCCGAAGCACGGGTCGCCCTCACCTGCGCCCGCCACCCGGCATTCCCGCGCGAGCCGGCCGTCGTCATCCGGTTGATCAAGCACCTCTACAAGCGGACCCAGGACCAGGCCAACCAGGTCCTGCGGCCCTGGGGCGTCAATCACACCGAGTACACCGTGCTGATGATGCTGTTCGGCAGCGAGAATTACAGCCTCAGTCCGTCGGAACTGGCCGATGCCGCGATGGAAAAGTCGACCAACATCACCCGCTTGACCGATGGCCTGTGCGCCCGCGACCTGATCGCGCGCCACGTCGACGAAGGCGATCGGCGCCGCGTGCGCCTGACGCTGACCCCGGACGGCCTGGCGATGATCGACGCATTCCTGCCGGCGATCGGCGAAATGCTCGCGCGCCAGACCCGCACCGTCCCGGCCGGTAACTTGTCGCAACTCGAAACGCTACTCAAGCGTTTCCTCGAAAGCGTCGAACGTGGCTGAAACCGCTTGGCGCATCCCCGCGCTGCCGGCGCCGGTCCGGGAGGAAGCGCGATCCTGGACCTTCGTCGCCAAGAGCCTGGTCGCGCTCTATCTCACCGCGTGGCTGGCGATGCGCCTCGAACTGCAGCAGCCGTCGACGGCGATGCTCACCGTCGCGATCGTGATGCAACCGCAGAACGGGCTGGTCCTGGCCAAGAGCTTTTATCGCATTCTCGGCACCATCGCCGGATCGATCGTCGGCTTGGCCCTGATCGCGGCCTTTGCCCAGGAGCGCGAATTCTTCCTGTTCGGCCTCTCCGCCTGGGTTTCCCTATGCGCGGTCGGCGCCCTGCTATACCGCAACTTCCGGGCCTACGGCTACGTGCTCGCGGGATATACCGCCGCGATCGTCGCCCTGCCGAGCCTGCGCGATCCGCTGCAGGGGTTCCAGACCGCCCAGATGCGCGTCTCGGAAGTCCTGCTCGGCATCCTCGTCGCGACGCTGGTGAGCGCCCTGCTCTGGCCCCAGCGCCTGGGTCCGCAGCTCTACCGCGCGGCGGAAGAGCGCCTCGCCGAACTGCTGCGCCTGATCCGCGATGGGCTGCAGACGCGATTGCCGCCGGAGCGTGTGGAACACGAACACCTGCAGGCGGTCCGGGCCGCGGTAAGCCTGGAGGATCTGCGTTCGTCGGTGATCTTCGAAGATCCGGAGGTCCGCGCCAACAGCAATGGACTGCGCCGCTTCAACCACCAGATGATGGCCGTTTCGACCACGTTGCAATCGCTGCTTCCCCTGCGCGAACGTCTGCCCGTCGAAGCTGCCGCGCGCATCGATGCACTGGGACGCGAGCTTGCCGCCACCCTCGCCACGCCCTCCCGGCTGGCCGGGCCGCGAGCACGGCTCGAAACACGGGCCGCGGAGTTGCGGCAGGCGTTATCCGATCCGGCGGATCTCGGTCCCTTCGACGCGGCCGCCGGCCTGCTCCTGCGCTTGGCGGACGAGTTGCGCGCGCTGATGGTCTCCGCGCGGCTGCTGCGCGCGCGGCGCGCGCTTGGCGCAGGGGTTGAACGTGTGCATTTCCAGCGCAGCCACGATCCCGCGAACGCGTGGAAGACCGGACTGCGGACCTTCGGCACGATGATCGCCTTGAGCGGAATCTGGATCGCTACCGCCTGGCCCAGCGGCGGCACGGCAATGCTGGTGGCCACGGTGTTCAGCGCGTTGATGGCGATCGCCCCCAACCCCGTCGACGCGCTCACCCAGACCCTGTCGGGATTCGCCATCGCCGCAGCGCTCGCGATCGTCATCGCCGCCCTGCTCCCTGGCGGCGGCTTCCCCGGTCTGGTGGCGGTCACCCTGCCGGTGCTTGCCGTGCTGTTCTATCTCGGCACCCGACCGCGATGGGCGGGCGTGGGCATGGGCGCGCTGCTCGGGATGTTCCTCAACCTGCAGATCACCAATCCGATGCGCCTGTCGACCATCGGTCTCTTCAACGGCGCCGTCGCCGAAATCGTCGGCCTGCTCGCCGCCGTGATGGGCTTCGCCCTGTTGCCGGTCCGCGGCTCGATGCGCCGGGCGCTGGCACGCCTGCGCGCCACGGTCGACCTTGCCGCAAGCGCCCCGCTCGAGGGTCTGGCATCGCGATTCGAGAGCATGCACCGTGACCTGCTGAGCCAGTTGCTACGGCAGACCGCGACCGGCGGCCATCAGGTCGATCGCATCGTTTCGTGGTCTCTCGTGACCCAGGAAGTCGCGCGTGCCCTGATCGAACTGCGGCAGGACCTTCGCGACCATGCCCCTCCGGCACCCGTCCGGATCCGCTGCGATGCGGTCGTCGACGCCGTCGCCGCGCTGTTCCGCAGCGCCGCTCCGGACCGGGAGGCGGCGCTCGAGGCCATCGGCCGCGCCCTCGACGCCACCCCTCCGGCGCCGTTGCGGGCCCACCTCATGCAATTGCGCATCGCACTGCAGGACCCTCGCGCGCCAATTTTCCTGCGCGCACCCCTCGCCCCGGTGTCCCATGCATCGCGAATTTGACTTCACCGGCGTGCTGGTTCCCGGCGCCCTCGCGCTGCTCGTCGCCAGCGCCGCCTTCTGGGCGATCCTCGATCAGGTGCTGGTCCGGTACGCCGTATACCGCCGCGTCTGGCATCCGCCGCTGTTCCGGCTGAGCCTGTTCCTCATCCTCTTTTGTGTTCTGGCGCTCGCATCGCGCCGCGTCCTGCCATGATGAAACTTCCCCATACCCTGCGCGCCCTCCCCCTGGGGCGCATTGCCCTGACCGTCGGCGCACTGACCGTCGCCGCATTGTTGGCGCGCATCCTCTGGACCCACGAGGCGGGCACGCCCTGGACGCGCGACGCGCGCGTACGCGCCGACGTGATCCACGTCGCGCCGGACGTCGGAGGGCTGGTGGACACCGTACCGGTGCGCGACAACCAACGGGTACGCCGTGGCGACCTGCTGTTCACGGTCGACGCCGCGCGCTTCCGCAACGCGACCGACACGGCCGCGGCGCGTCTCGCCATGGCGCAGGCCGCCCTGCAATCCGCGCAGGCGCAGGTCCGCGAGCGCCAGGCGGATCTCTCCCGCGCCCGCACGGCGATGCAGATGGAGCAAGACCGCGCCCGGCGCCGCCGCTTCGCCGGCGGCTACGGCGCCACCTCGCAGGAAGAGGTCGACGATGCCGATGCCGCCGCCGCGATGGCGCGCAATGCTTGGCATCTCGCGCAATCCCGCCTCGCCCAGGCCCGCGCCGACACCGCCCGCGCGATCGCCCAGCGCGCGCTGGCGGGCGCCGCGCTGCAACTGGCGCAACTCGATCTGCGGCGCACCGAGATCCGCGCGCCGGTCGACGGCTTCGTCACCAACCTCTTGCTGCGCCCCGGCGACTACGTGCACGTCGGCCAGCCCGTGATGGCGCTGATCGACCGCCATAGCTACTATCTTTATGGGTTTTTTGAGGAAAGCAAGCTCGCCAATATCCGGCCCGGCGATCGCGCGAAGATCCGCCTGCTCTCCGATCCGCGGTGCCTCGCGGGAACCGTGGAGGCGATCGCCCGCGGCATCGGCGATCGTGACAATCCGACCGGGCCCGATCTGCTGCTCGACGCCAATCCGGTGTTCGACTGGGTCCGGCTCGCGCAACGCATTCCGGTCCGCATCCGCATCGACAGCCCGCCCGCGGATCTGCCGCTCAGCGCCGGGATGAGCGCAACGGTGACCATCCTGCCGCACGGAAAAACCGCGGGACGCCCTGCGGTCGGCGCGTCGGTGTGCGGTGGTGGGCCCAACAGGACTTGAACCTGTGACCAATCGATTATGAGTCGACTGCTCTAACCAACTGAGCTATGGGCCCGGCGTGGGCAAGCGGCGACGGGGAACAGGTGGCGCCGTTCCCTTCCCCCGCACAGGGAGGGAAGGGAAGGCGAAAGCTTACTCGAGGAAGCTCTTGAGTTTGTCGGAGCGGCTGGGGTGGCGCAGCTTGCGCAGCGCCTTGGCTTCGATCTGGCGAATGCGTTCGCGGGTGACGTCGAACTGCTTGCCGACCTCCTCGAGCGTGTGGTCCGTGCTCATCTCGATGCCGAAGCGCATGCGCAGCACCTTGGCTTCGCGCGGGGTGAGCGAATCCAGCACGTCCTTGGTCACGTCCGCGAGGCTGGAGTACTGCGCCGCGTCCGCCGGGGCCACGGTGGTCGTGTCCTCGATGAAATCGCCGAGGTGCGAGTCGTCGTCGTCGCCGATCGGCGTTTCCATCGAGATCGGCTCTTTCGCGATCTTGAGGATCTTGCGGATCTTGTCCTCCGGCATCTCCATCTTCTCGGCAAGCGTCGCCGGATCGGGCTCCAGACCGGTTTCCTGCAGGATCTGGCGGCTGATCCGGTTCATCTTGTTGATCGTTTCGATCATGTGCACCGGAATTCGGATGGTGCGCGCCTGATCGGCGATCGAGCGCGTGATCGCCTGCCGGATCCACCACGTGGCATAGGTCGAGAACTTGTAGCCGCGACGGTATTCGAACTTGTCCACCGCCTTCATCAGGCCGACGTTGCCCTCCTGGATCAGGTCCAGGAACTGCAGGCCGCGGTTGGTGTACTTCTTGGCGATCGAGATCACCAGGCGCAGGTTCGCCTCGGTCATCTCGCGCTTGGCCTTGCGCGCCTTCGCCTCTCCGGTGGCCATCTGCTTGTAGACCTCGCGCAGGTCCTTGAGCGGCAGCACCGCGCGCTTCTGCAGCGCCGAGAGCTTGCTCTGCAGTTCGTGCACCGCCGGCAGATTGCGGCGCAGCACCTCGGCATAGGGTTCGCCGCTTTCCGCCTCGCGCGACACCCAGCGCGTGTTGATCTCGGAACCCGGGAAGTGCTTGATGAAGTGCGGCCGGGGCATGCCACACTTGTTGACCATGATGTCGTAGATCTTCTTTTCGAGGCTGCGCACCTCTTCGACCTGGGCGCGCAGCGAGTCGCACAGCTTCTCGACCATCTTGGCGGTGAAGCGCAGCGACATCAGCTCTTCCAGGATCTGCTCCTGGGCGCGCGTGTACCCCTTCGACTTGTACCCTTCCTTCTCGAAGGCGACGCGCATCTTCTCGAACAGCTTGGCGACATTGTCGAAACGCTCGAGCGCCCGCTCCTTGAGCTCGTCGAGCTGCGCCGCGGTCATGCCGCTGGCGCCGATGTCGGTGCTCTCGCCCTCGTCGCTCTCGTCATCGTCGTCGCTCGAGCTGCTGCCGCCGGGCAGGTCGTCGGCATTGGGGTCGACCAGGCCATCGACCACCTCGTCGATCGGCAACTGGCCGGCACGGATGCGCTCGGCGTGGGACAGGATCTCCGCAACCGTCGTCGGGCAGGCGGAGATCGCGATCACCATGTGCTTGAGACCATCTTCGATGCGCTTGGCGATCTCGATTTCCCCCTCGCGGGTGAGCAGTTCCACCGAACCCATTTCGCGCATGTACATGCGCACCGGGTCGGTCGTGCGGCCGAACTCGGCATCGACGGTGGACAGCGCCGCCTCGGCCTCTTCCTCGGCATCGTCGTCGGTGCTCGCCGACGGAACGTTTTCGTTCATCAGCAGCGTTTCGGCATCGGGCGCCTGGTCGTAGACCTGGATCCCCATGTCGCTGAACGTGCTGATGATGGAGTCGATCGCCTCGGCGTCGACGAGGTTGTCCGGGAGATGGTCGTTGATCTCCGCGTAGGTCAGGAAGCCGCGCTCCTTGCCGAGCTTGATCAGCGCCTTGAGCTTGTTGCGCCGCGCCTCGAGGTCCTCTTCGGAGCCCTGATAGCTGCGCTCCAGCGCCTCCTTGAGCGCCCGCTCCTTGGCGCGTCGGTCCTTGCTGCGCGCCTTGGGCGCCATCTTCTCGGCGATCTGGACCGCCGGATCGACGCCGTCATCGCGCGCTTCCGGCAACGCATCGCCGCTGTTGTCGTCGACGAAATCCTCTTCCCGCCCCGCTGCCGCCTTGCCGGTCTTGCCGGCGGATTTGGCTGCGCCCTTCGCCGCCGGCTTGGCGGCGGCCGGAGAACTCTTGGCCGCCGGCTTCGCGGCCTTGGCGGCCGGAACCGTCGCCGCCGTGGCGGCCTTCTTCAGTTTGGTCGCCTCCGCAGCGGTCGCCTTCTTGGCGGCGGAACCCGCCTTGGTCGCGGCGGTCTTGGACGCGGAGGTGGTCTTTTTCTTCGGTGCAGCGGCTTTGGTCATAGAACCCGATTACTCTCGAAAAGCGGATGGGCAAGCGTCGACACACCGGCGAATCGCCGAAGGGCCGTCGCGATCAAAAAGCGATCTCTACTCGCTCGAACAAGACTGGATGGACCACCGCGAGCAGACCCCTGCGACGGAACAAAGTTCCCCGCACGGCAACCTGCCGACGACGATCCAACCCCGATGCGCCAACCGGAACAATGCTGGAGCAATGTCTCCGAGGCGCGGGAGGCCGCTTGCCTCCGAAAACCCGACCTGTGCGGGTGCGCAATTCAACTCGCCATTTTACCAAAAAATGGGGGTCAATCCGTTCTTTCCAAGGGATCCGCAGCGCTTTTTTGCGCTCCCCGCTCCTGCCGGATATCCCGCAAACGTTGGGTCAGTTCCAGATAGCGATCGAGGTCGGCGCCCGCGATCGCCTGCCCGGATCGCGACGCCTCCTCGGCGATCCGCCGCATTTCCGCCTGGACGCGTTCTGCCTCGAGTGCGAGAAACCCGGAGTGCAGTTCCTCCCGTGCCACCGATTCGGCGTCGTCCTCGCGCAGATCGCGGGTCGCCAGACTGCGAAACTCGTCGATGTACTCGCTTTGCGCCAGCGCCTCGAGCACCGCGCCGGTATGGGCCACGCCGCCGCTGGTCGCGGCGCGCCAGACCTGGGCAAGCTGCCGGTCCAGCGGTTCGATGCCGTCGACCGCCAGCACGGCGATCTGTGCGTTGAACTCCCGCGCCAACCCCGGAAAGGCCAGCAGGCGCTGCAAGAGCCGCCGCTTCAGGTGCTCGACCTGCCGGCGTTCCCCGGCACCCCGCCGGCCGGATCCGCCGGGGCCGCCATCGGCGCGTTCCCGCGGCGGCGGCAGCCGACGCCACGGCACCAGTCCGAACAGGTTTTCGAGGTCCTGCGCCGGGGTGCGTGCCGCCTCGCCGAGGACCCGGACGAGTTGCATCCGCAAGGCGCCCGGCGGCATCGCCTCCAGCAGGGGACGAGCCGCCGCCACCGCCGCAGCCCGTCCTTCGGGCTGCGCGAGATCGCAATCCTCGCTCACCGAGCGCAGGAACCATTGCGACAAACTCATCGCGCGCGCCAGTTCCGTTTCGAATGCGCCGGCGCCGTGCGCGCGGATCAGGCTGTCGGGATCCTCTCCTTCGGGCAGGAACAGGAAGCTTGCGCGACGATCGTCGCCGATCGCCGGCAGCGTCGCCTCCAGCGCCCGTCGCGCAGCCTTGCGCCCGGCGGCATCTCCGTCGAAGGAGAAAATGACGTGCGGCGCAAGACGAAACAGCGTTCCGACCTGATGGGGCGTGATCGCCGTGCCCAGCGCCGCCACCGTTTCCGAAAATCCCGCCTGCGCCAACTGGATGACGTCCATGTAGCCTTCGCAGACGATGGCCCGCGCCGTCCTGCGGATCGCCTCGGACGCCTCGTAGAGGCCGTAGAGCTCCTGGCCCTTGTGATACACCGGGGTTTCGGGCGAGTTCAGGTACTTCGGCTCGGACCCGTCGAGGACGCGCGCGCCGAACCCGATCACCGCTCCGCGCCGGTTGCGGATCGGGAACATGAGGCGGCCGCGGAAGCGGTCGTAGCGCTTGTTTTCTTCGCCCGTGATGACCAGGCCGGCCTCGGCCAGCCGCGGATCGGCGTAATTTTCAAATACCGCCTTGAGCGACTGCCATCCCTCCGGCGCGTATCCCAGGGCGTAGCGCGCCGCGATGGCACCGGTCAGGCCACGCGATTTGCAATATTCGATCGCCGTCGGCGATTCCTTGAGTTGGCGCCGGTAATGGTCGGCGGCGGCCTGCAGGACTTCGGTGAGCCCGCGGCTGCGCGCCCGCTCGGTGCCGGATTCCTGCCCTTCCTGGGGAACCGTCATGCCGGCGCCCTGCGCCAGTTCCTGGATCGCCTCGACGTAGCTCAACCCGCGGTGGTCCATCAGGAATCCGATGGCCGAGCCGTGGGCCCCGCAACCGAAACAATGGAAAAACTGTTTGCTCGGGCTGACGGTGAAGGACGGGGTCTTTTCTCCGTGGAACGGGCACAGACCGAGATAGTTCTGGCCGCTCTTTTTGAGCGCGACCGAGCGGCCCACCACGTCGACGATGTCGACGCGGGCAAGCAGGTCGACGATGAATCCCTGGGGAATCACGGGAAAATCCGTCCGCCCCGCCGCGAGGACCCGGCGTTACCCTGCAATCCGGCCCTTGACCAATCCGGAGACTTTCGACATGTCGGCGCGCCCTGCGAGGCGCGGCTTGAGCAGCGCCATGACCTTGCCCATCGCCGCGGGGCCGCTGGCGCCCGCCGCCGCGGTCTCCGCAATTGCGGCGTCCACCGCCGCCAGGACTTCGGCCTCCGAAAGCTGCGCCGGCAGGTACCCCTGCAGCACCGCCATTTCCGCCGTTTCCTTGTCGACGAGGTCGGCACGGCCCGCCTTGGCGAACTGCTCGATCGCATCCTTGCGCTGCTTGATGAGCCGCTCGACGACCGCCACCGCCGCGGCATCGTCGACGGCGACGCGCTCGTCGACCTCTTTTTGCTTGATCGCCGCCAGCAGCAGGCGAATCGTCGCCAGGCGCTCGGCTTCGCGCGCGCGCATCGCGGCCTTCATGTCCTCGGTGATCCGGTCTTTCAGGCTCATGCTCATCTCGCTTCCCTCCTCCGGAACAAAAAACGCGCCGTCCGGCGCGTTTTTTCCGATCTTGCCATGGCGCGGAAACGTCCGCTCCGCGCGCCGGATCAATACAGCTTTTTCGGCAACATCTGGCTGCGCAGGCGCTTGAAATGGCGCTTGATCGCTGCAGACTTCTTGCGCTTGCGCTCCGCCGTGGGCTTCTCGTAGAACTCCCGGGCGCGCAGTTCGGTCAGCAGCCCGCATTTCTCGATCGTGCGCTTGAAGCGGCGCAGCGCCACTTCGAAAGGTTCGTTTTCCTTGACTCGTATCGTCGGCATCCGGGTTCTCGCTAGGCGGGCGTGGCGCCCGTTGGAAAGCCTGGGATTCTAGCGGGTTTTCGGAATGTTTGCCAAGCGCCTGCCGGTACACTCCGCGCCGGGAATTTTCCCCGCAACCCCCACGCGGAAACCGCCGCCGTGCACATCCTCGGCATCGAATCCTCCTGCGACGAAACCGGCGTCGCCCTGTACGACAGCGACACCGGTGCGGTCGTCCACGCCCTGCACTCCCAGGTGGCGCTGCACCGGGAATACGGCGGCGTGGTCCCGGAACTCGCCTCGCGCGACCACGTGCGGCACCTGTTGCCGCTGGTGGACGACGTCGTGGCGCGGGCCGCGATCGCCCGCACCCAGATCGACGCGATTGCCGTTACCGCCGGCCCCGGCCTGGCGGGCGCACTGCTGGTCGGATGCGGGGTTGCCGCGGGAATCGGCCATGCGCTGCGCAAGCCGGTGATCCCCGTCCACCACCTGGAAGGCCACCTGCTCTCCCCCCTGCTCGCCCGGCCATCGCCACAATTCCCCTTCCTCTGCCTGCTGGTTTCGGGCGGACACACCATGCTGCTCCACGTGCACGGCGCCGGTCGCTACACCCTTCTCGGCGAGACTCTGGACGATGCCGCGGGCGAGGCCTTCGACAAAACCGCCCAACTGCTCGGACTGGGATACCCCGGAGGACCGGAAGTCTCTCGCTTGGCGGAATTCGGCACGCCGGGTGCCGTCCGCCTGCCCCGTCCGATGCTCGATCACCCCAATCTCGATTTCAGCTTCAGCGGCCTGAAAACCGCCGTGCTGACCCAGGTGCGCAGCCTCGGCGCGGGCGGCACTTGCGACCAGGCCCGCGCCGACATCGCACGCGGATTCGTCGATGCGGTCGTCGACGTGTTGGTCGGCAAGGCGCTGCGCGCGCTCGGCCGGACGGGCCTCACGCAACTGGTCGTGGCGGGCGGAGTCGGCGCCAACACGCAACTGCGCGCGGCGCTCACGGAAACCCTGGAGCCGCGGGGCGCCCGGGTGTTCTATCCGCCGACCGACCTCTGCACCGACAACGGCGCGATGATCGCCTACGCCGGGTGGGTGCGATTTTCGCTGGCCGGCTCCGGCGGCATCCCGCCGCTGCGCGTCCGCCCGCGGTGGGATCTTTGCAACCAATCGATGGAACGGTAGCGTCATCGCGAGGCCCGCAGGGCCGTGGCGATCCAGACTGCGGGCTGGATTGCTTCGGGCTTCGCCCTCGCAATCACGATCGTTGCCGTTTCAGACCAGCACTAGCCCGACTTCTTCCCGATCCGGTTTTCGGTCCCTGCACGCAGCTTCGCAATGTTGCCGCGATGGCGCCACACGAGGCACGCCGACATGAATGCGACGGCGAGCGAGACCGGATCGGGACCGCGCAGCGCCAGCAGCCCGAGCGCGGCCACGACGGCGCTCGACATCGAGGCCAGCGAGGAGTAGCGGAACAACGCGGCCACCAGAAGCCAGACGCCGCAGGCGCCCAATCCGGCCGGAAAATCGACCGCCAGCAGCACCCCGAGGAATGTCGCCACCCCCTTTCCGCCCTGGAACCCCAGGAACACCGGATAGAGGTGGCCGAGAAATGCCGCGGCGCCGCACCAGGGCATGACGGAGTGCAGTGCCATTCCCACCGGCAGATTCACGCTGTCGGCCTCCCGCGCCGCCAGCCAGACCAGTCCGACCGCCAAAGCCCCCTTGCCGGAATCGCCCAGCAACGTGAGCAAGGCCGCGAGCTTGCCGCCGCCGCGCAACACGTTGGTCGCACCCGGGTTGCGGGATCCGTAGCTGCGCGGATCCGGCAGCCCCATCGCCCGGCTGACAACGACCGCAAACGGCACCGACCCCAATAGGTAGGAAACGACGATCGCCAATCCGGCAGCGCCGGATGCCGCGACGCTCATGCGCCGGCCACCGCCGCGCCCCCTCCCGCCGACACCGCGCCGCCCAACCCCTTGGGCAAGGGAAACACCATGTTTTCCACCACCCCGGCAACCGCGTGGACGGATGCCGCGCCAAGCTCGCGCAAGCGCTCCGTCACCTGCTGCACCAGCACTTCGGGAGCGGAGGCGCCGGCGGTGATCCCGACCCGCGCCACGCCCTCCAGCCACGCCGGGTCGATGTCGGCCGCGCTGTCCACGAGATAGGCCTGAATCCCCATGCGCTCGGCGACCTCGCGCAAGCGATTGGAATTGGAACTGGTACGGCTGCCGACGACGATCATCATGTCGACCCGCGGCGCCAGCACCTTGACGGCGTCCTGTCGGTTCTGGGTTGCATAGCAGATGTCGCCGCGCTTGGGCTCGACGATGTCCGGGAAGCGCTGTTTGAGCGCAACGACGATCCGCGCCGCGTCGTCGATCGACAAGGTGGTCTGAGTCACGTACGCCAGCGCGCGGGGATCGCCAACCTGAAGGCGCGCGACGTCCTCCTCGGTCTCGACCAGATAGATGCCGCCGTCGGTCTGCCCCATGGTGCCGTCGACTTCCGGATGCCCGCGGTGACCGATCATCACGACTTCCCGGCCCTGGGCGCGCATGCGCGCCACCTCGGTATGCACCTTCGTCACCAGCGGACAGGTCGCATCGAAAACCCGCAGGCCGCGTTCCAGGGCGCGCGCATACACCGCGCGCGATACGCCATGGGCCGAGAACACCACGGTCGCCCCCTCCGGGATTTCTTCGATCTCCTCGACGAACACGGCCCCTTGGGCGCGAAGGTCGTCCACCACGTACGTGTTGTGGACGATCTCGTGCCGAACGTAGATCGGCGCGCCATACAACTGCAGCGCCCGGCGGACGATTTCGATGGCGCGATCGACCCCGGCGCAGAACCCGCGGGGCTGGGCGAGCAACACTTCCATTTGTTGGCCTTTCATCAACGCATGACACCACAGTTCCGAAACCAGGGGTGCTTGCGATGGGAACCCGAAGGATCGGCATCCGGGACGGTCTGCGACCCTTCCCGAATTCCACCCCGGGTCATGACAAGCACTCCTTCGGCAAACAACGCGCCGCCCGAACTCCCATTCCCGTGGGTGTCAAACCCGCGCAATCGTCGTTCAATCCGTCGATTTCGTCGAAGACCCCCATTCTAATTTGAAGGAGCCCCGTTGGCGATCAAGGACTGGCCGGCATCGGAACGTCCCCGGGAGCGGCTGCTCGAACACGGTCCCGCGGCGCTGACCGATGCCGAACTGCTCGCCCTGCTGCTGGGCAGCGGCAGCGCAACCGGCTCCGTACTCGACCGCGCCCGCGATGCCCTGCAGCATTTCGGCGGCCTCGGACGCCTGCTGACCGCGCCGCTCGATGCCGTGCAGGCCGTTCCCGGCTGGGGCCTGGCAAGCTACGCCCGTCTGCAGGCGGTGACCGAACTCGCCAAGCGCATGCTGCGGGAAGAGGCGGCCCGCCCCGAACCCCTCGACTCGCCCCGGAAGGTGCGGGAATACTTGTGCCTGTCGCTCGCCAACAAGGGCCACGAGCTGTTCGTCGTCCTGTTTCTCGATGCCCAGCATCGCCTGATCGCCGGCGAGGAGATGTTCCGGGGCACGCTCACCCAGACCAGCGTCTACCCCCGCGAAATCGTCAAGCATGCCCTCCACCACAACTGCGCGGCCGTGATCCTGGCCCACAACCACCCATCGGGCGTCGCCGAACCCAGTCGCGCCGACGAATCGTTGACGCGGGCACTGCAAAATGCGCTGGCGTTGATCGACGTCCGGGTGCTTGACCACATCGTCGTGGCGGGCACATGCAGCGTGTCGTTCGCCGAGCGCGGAATGCTCTGAGCGACGCCGGGAAGGTTGCGCTCGAACCGCCTTGCGCCCCCCGACGCCGTACGGAATCCACAACCCCGGCACGGGAATACACACACCCCGCATCCGGTCTTTCCGCAAAACCACAGCGTGGCTCTCGGGAATTCGGCAAAATATGCGCGATCAACGCGCCCGATCGCCGCAGGCAGGCGATGCCACGGGTTCTTCTTCGTATTCCGCCGCGCGACGCGGCGCCCGTTTCTTGCGAGGTCTCACGTTGTCCAACTCCAATTCCACCCCACCCACAGAACCGAGCAAATCTGCGCGCGGCCGCCGATCCAAGCCGGACACCATGACGCCCCTCGAGCGCAAGGCCGCGCGAAGCCTGGCATCGATCTATGGACTGCGGATGCTGGGGCTTTTCCTGATCCTGCCGGTGTTCTCGGTCTACGCCCAACACCTGCCGCTGGGCCACAACAAGACCCTCGTCGGCCTGGCACTGGGGATCTACGGCCTCACGCAGGCACTCCTGCAAATCCCCCTGGGGGCGGCGAGTGACCGGTTCGGGCGCAAGCCGGTGATGATGCTCGGTCTTGCCGTGTTCGCGGCCGGCTCCTTCGTCGCGGGGGCCAGCCACGACCTCTACATCATCATCGCCGGCCGTGCGCTGCAGGGGTCCGGCGCGATCTCGGCCGCGATCTCGGCGATGGTTGCCGACGCGACGCAGGAACACAATCGCACCAAGGCGATGGCCATGGTCGGCATGACCATCGGCATGAGTTTCGTGCTTTCGCTCATCGCCGGCCCCGCGCTCTACGACGCCATCAGCATTCCCGGCATGTTCATCCTGACCGGCGTGCTCGCGCTGGGAGCGATCGCCGTCGTGCGCTGGGTGGTGCCGGACGTTCCCATGACCACCCATGCCGAGGAAACCCAGGGACACTGGGCACACGCCGTCTTCACCCCCGCTCTGCTGAAACTCGACTTTTCGATCTTCGTGGTCAACTTCCTGCAACTGAGCATGTTCGTCGTCCTGCCGGTCGCGCTGGTCAAGTACGCCGGCATTCCCCTGCTGCATCACTGGATGATCTATCTGCCGGTGACGATCATCTCCTTCGCCCTGGCCATCCCGGGGATCATCCAGGCGGAAAAGCACGGTCACATGAAAACCGTGTTCGTGGGCGCGGTGGCCCTGCTCCTGGTGACCATGATTCTGTTCGCCCTGGGCTATCGCAGCACGTTCGCGCTGATCGCCGCCCTGTTCCTGTTCTTCGTCGCCTTCAACCTGATGGAGGCGCTGCTGCCATCGCTGGTGTCCCGCACGGCACCGCCATCCCGCAAAGGGCTGGCGCTGGGCATCTACAACACCGGGCAGTCGCTCGGGCTCTTTGCCGGCGGCGCGGTCGGCGGCCTGCTCGCCCAGTACGCCGGCCCGCGAACGGTGTTTCTGGTCGCCGCGGCGATCGCCGCGGTCTGGCTGGCGGTCGCCTTCACGGTGAAGCCGCCGATGCGCCGCAAGCCGCAGCCCGCCGCCGCCTGACGGGGGCGGTCGCCACGCCGCACGGCGGCGCGGTAGCCCGGATACGGATTCCCGCGCCCCGCCAGCCGGGCGGCGGCATGGCGCGGCATCCGCCTCCGGACGGATTTTCGGATATAATTTTCGGCTTTATGCGCCCAATCGGGGCACGGAAGGAACATCCACATGGCTCGCGTCTGCATCGTCACGAAAAAGCGGCCGATGGTCGGGAACCGCGTTTCGCACGCGAACAACAAGACCAAACGCCGTTTCCTGCCGAACCTGCAATACCGTCGTTTCTGGCTCGAAGACCAGAAACGCTGGATCCGCCTGCGCATCACCAACGCCGCGCTGCGCACCATCGACAAGCTCGGCATCGATGCGGTCGTTGCCGATCTGCAAGCCAAGGGCGAGCTCTAAGAGGCTCGGCAGCCGGAAGGCGTCCGTAACCACATAACCGGAGATCACCATGGCAAAAGGAGCGCGGGAAAAGATCAAGCTGGAATCCTCTGCGGGTACCGGCCACTTCTACACCACGACCAAGAACAAGCGTACCAAACCGGAAAAGATGGAACTCATGAAGTTCGATCCGGTCGCGCGCAAGCACGTGAGCTACAAGGAAACCAAGCTCAAGTAAGCGGCGCAGCGCGCGCCAACCGCTCGCGAAAAGCGGTCGAAAAAAATCCCGGCGATGCCGGGATTTTTTTTCGTCGGCTCCCGGCAGGAGCGGAAACCGACGTCGGGAAGAACGGGAGCAATCAAACCGGCGCCGGTGCGTAGGCCCGAATGCGCGCGGCGATCTCTTGCAGCGCCCGGCTGCCGCTGGCCTCGGCCCGCGCAACCCAATCCTGGAGATTGTGCAGCATCTGCTCGCGCGACGCCGCCGCCTGCATCCAGATCTGCGCCAGCTCGGCCCGCATTTCCACCACCGTATACAGCGCGCCGCTGTGCCGCAACAAATCGCTCAACGACTCCCGCTGGGGTTCGGGAACATCCGACATGTCCTTGTGGATCCAGCGGTACAGCCCGGAAAACCGGGCGCGATCGGCGGAAGCAAGCTTGGCGACTTCCTGCCGGAATTCGCGGCGGACCTCGCGCGCAAATCGCGCGAGCAGTTCATAGCGATTGTTGATCAGGGTCTGCAAGGTGCCCAGATCGATCGGCGTGTGCGCCGTCGCTCCTTCCAGCATCTGCGGCTTCGGCGCGACCCGCAGGACCTTCGCCAGACCCAGCGCCTGCAGGATGCGGATGTAGCCCCAGCCGATGTCGAACTCGTACCACTTGTAGGAAAGCTTCGCCGAGGTCGGGAACGTATGGTGGTTGTTATGCAGTTCCTCGCCGCCGATCAGCCATCCCAGCGGGGAAATATTGGTGCTGGCGTCGGGGCAATCGAAATTGCGATATCCCCAGAAGTGCGCAACCCCGTTGATCACGCCGGCGGCAAAGAACGGAATCCACATCATCTGCACGGCCCAGACCGTGATCCCGGCAACGCCGAAGAGCAGGAAATCGGCCACCAGCATGGTCCCGCAGCCTTGCCAGATCCAGCGGGAATAGACGTTGCGCTCGACCCAATCGTCGGGCGTGCCGCGGCTGAAGCGGGCGATCGTTTCCGAATTCTTCCGCTCCGCCATGTACAGCTCCGCGCCGCCCAGCAGCACGGTGCGCAACCCGCGCGTCTGCGGGCTGTGCGGGTCTTCCGCCGTTTCGCACTTGGCGTGGTGCTTGCGGTGCACGGAAACCCAGTCGCGGGTCTGCATGCCCGTCGTCAACCAGAGCCACAGCCGGAAGAAGTGGCTCACGGCGGGGTGCAGATCCAGGGCCCGATGCGCCTGCGAGCGGTGCAGGTAGATGGTCACCGCGGCGATCGTCACGTGGGTCATCGCCAAGGTGGCGAACACCGTCTGCCAAGCCGTAAGGCCCAGCAATCCGTTGTGCAGGAAATTCAGCACCGATTCCATCGCGTCTCCGCAAAGCTGTGGAAAAAGAAAATTGCTCCAATGTTACCGGAGCGACGGAAAATCCGGAAGCCCGTACGGGGATGCCATATCGGCGCGCCGGGCCGGGGTCCGCCGCTTGGCGCATGGAAACCGACCATCGTCGCCTCCCGGCGGCGGGATGCAAACGCTACGGCGTCTGCGGCGCCAGTTCGATCCCTTGGGCCCGGAAGCGCTCGTATGCCGCCTTGGCCACATCCGACTGGATCCTTCCGACCCCGCTTTCCGGATCGGCGATCCAGAAGCGCAGTTCCCACAGCAGGTTTCCCCCTGGAAACTCGATGAGGCGCGCTTCCGGCGCCGGGTCCGCAAGAACTCGCGCGACCGATGCCGCCGCGGCCTCCAGTTCGGCCTGCAGATAGCCCGCGTCCCGTCCCTGCCGCACCGCGATCCGGATGTGCAGGTTGACGCGACGGTCGGTCAGGGTCGTGTTGACGACGGGCTGCGAGACCAGCATTTCGTTGGGTACGGTGGCCTCCGTGCCGTCGCTGGCGCGCAGCAGGGTATAGCGGGCGGTGATCCGCGTGACCTCTCCCTGGTACTTGTCCGCCGCGACGATGTCGCCGATCCGCAAGCTGCGGTCGAGCAGCAGGATGAATCCGCTCACATAGTTGCTGACGATCCGCTGCAGACCAAGGCCCAGGCCGACGCCCAAGGCGCCGCCGAAGACCGACAGGATCGTCAGGTCGATCCCGGAAACGGCGAGCGCGAACAGCATTCCCGCCACCAGGAATGCGGCACGGGCAACCCGCCCGAGGACCAGCCGCAGGTTCGGATCCAACCCCGGTTCGACGCTCAACCGTTCCTCGACCAGCGAGCCGGCCCACATCGCGGCGAGCAGCGCGCTCAGCGTGGTGACGGAGCCGACCAACAACGCCCAGACCGACACGGCGGTATTGCCCAGGGGAATGCGCGTCGCGGCGAGCCACGCCACCACGTCGCCCAACGCGCCGGTCGCATACAGGCCGGTGCCGGCCAGCGCGACGGTCACGATGGCGCGCTCGAACCGCACGATGAGCGTCATCGAGTGGAGCCCGTGCCGCAGCAGGTAGAACAACAGCCGGACCACCGCCAGCGTGCCGACCAGGACGGCGGCAAACCGGATCAAGCGCGCATCGGCGCGCCCCGCGATCACGTGGGTGACCCGCAGGATGCCTTCGCCCACCCATAGCAGGAGGAACGCGAAAAGCGGATACGCGATATAGAGCAATCCGTCGATCGTCGCCGGCAGGGTCTTGCGGCGCGCATCGCCGTTCGCGATCGCCGACGCGCGGCCGCTGCCCCACTGCGCCAGGGCGCGCTCGGCAAACCAGGCCCCAACCAGGGCCGCCACGATCACGACCGCCTGCCACGCGTGCTGGGGCCGCGAGAGGCCATTGGCGATCGCGTGGATCAGTTCCTGGATCGGGGACGGATCGCCGTTCTGCATCATCCGCGCGTGCGCTCCAGAACCGCGGCAAAAAATCCGTCGCAGCCATGCAGATGCGGCAGCATGACGAACCACGGTGCAAAACGCGCCGCATGGTCGACCGCGATCCCCTGCGCCGCGAGGATCGCCGGCGCATCGACCACCGCAAACTGCGGGTGCTTGGCGACGAACTGCTCGATCATCTCCTGGTTTTCCTCGGCCAGCACCGAGCAGGTCGAATACACCAACCGGCCGCCGGGTTTGACCAGGCGCGCCGCGCCTGCGAGCACGGCCGCCTGCACACCCTTGAGCCGCGCCACTTCGCGTTCGTCAAACCGCCACTTGAGATCGGGGTTGCGCCGCAAGGTCCCGGTTCCCGAACAGGGCGCATCGACGAGCACCCGGTCGATCTTTCCGGCGAGGCGTTTGACCCGCACATCGGCCTCGCTCGCGATCGCGGCCGGATGGACGTTCGACAGGCCGCTGCGGGCAAGGCGCGGCCCCAGACCGGCAAGCCGTTTTGCATGGACATCGAACGCATAGAGCCGCCCGGTGGAGCGCATGAGCGCGCCCAGCGCCAGGGTCTTGCCCCCCGCGCCGGCACAGAAATCCACCACCATCTCGCCGCGGCGCGGCGCAACCAGCCGCGCGATCAGCTGGCTTCCCTCATCCTGCACCTCGATCAGCCCGTCCTTGTACAACGGCCAGCGCGTGAGCGCGGGCTTGTCCATCAGCCGGATCCCGTCAGGACTGTATGGGGTCGGCTCGGCTCCCAGCGGCGCGTGGATGCGGGTCGCGCTGCGCAATTCGGCCAGCACCGCCTCGCGCTCGGCTTTCAGCGTATTGACCCGCAGGTCGAGCGGTGCCGGCTGCGCCAGGGCTTCGAACAGGGCGCGCCAATCGTCCGGATATTGCGCCTGCACCCGCGTCAACAACCACGACGGCACTTCGGCCTGCACTGCCGGAGGCGCATGCCGCAGGTCGATCCCCAGCGCACTGCGGACAGCGCGCTCGTCGCCGCGCAGACTGCGAGGGCTCAGCGCCGCGATGCCGTGCTGACGCGCCAGCACCGTCATCGCGGCCAGGCGCGGCGCACGCAGCGGATCGGCGGTTTGCAGAATCCAGCGCAGACTCGCCAGACGGCGCAACGCGTCGAACGCCGCCTCGGCAACGAGACTGCGGTCGCGCGGCCCCAACTGACGGTCCATCTTGAAATGCCGCGACATGAGGGCGTCGGCCGGACCGTCGAACCGCAAGAGCACCGCCAGCAACTTCGCCAGACTGTCGACGACCTGCGACGTGATGCGTACCGGACGCGCGCCTGCCGCGGCCGGGATCGTCACCTCGTCAAACTCGACGTCATGCTCGGCCACCACCGGCGGCTCTCTGCGCGTCGTGTTCCGTGCCGGATTTCGTGGCGATTTGGGCTTTGCGGTTCTTTCGCTCTTCACCGGCTTCGCCGCCCTCGCGGTCTTCATGGTTCGCATTGCAGCAACTCCTGCCGGCTCAGGCCGCGCACCGCGACCCGCCCTTCTTCGAGCCGCGCCGCACCCGCGAGCAGCCAGCGGATGCAACGCGGGAACAACCGATGCTCCATCGCCAGCACCCGCGCCGCCAGCGACTCCTCGGTGTCGGCCGGATCGACCGCCAGGGCCGCCTGACCGATGATCGGTCCCGCGTCGAGATCGCCGGTGACGAAATGGACCGTCGTGCCATGCACGCGCACGCCGGCCTCGATCGCCCGGCGGTGGGTCGCCAGCCCCGGAAACGCCGGCAGCAGCGAAGGATGGATGTTGATCAGGCGGCCGGCGTACCGCGCGACGAACGCGGGCGTGAGCACCCGCATGAATCCGGCGAGGATCACCAGGGCCGGATCGAACGCGTCGATCGCCGCCTGCAAATCCGCATCGAAGGCCTCGCGCGACGGATACCCGGTGTGATCCAGAACGCGGGTCGGCACCCCGTACTCCTGGGCGATCGCCAGACCGCGCACGCCGGGACGATTGGAAAGGACTGCGGCGACACGGGCGTTCGGGCTGTCCGCCTGGCTGTCGGCCCATTTTTCCTCGCGCGCCGTGCGCAGGATGGCCTCCAGGTTGCTGCCGCGGCCGGAGATCAGGCAGACGATGTTTTTGGGGGGGGAAGGTTCACTCATTGTCCGCGAGATTGTACCGGGTCGACTCGGAAACCATGGAAAATCAAGGCATTCGGGGAAGAAACCGTATACTTCCCACCCTCACCCCCGCCCTCTCCCGCAAGCGGGAGAGGGGGAACGGACGCCCTTGCCGTGACTTCGCCCTGCAGTCCCTCGATCCGGATTTTCCGCGGCCCGCCGCCGGCGGCGGCGCGCGCGCCCTGCGCCTTGGCGATCGGCAATTTCGACGGGGTGCATCGCGGCCACCGCGCGCTGCTCGCGCGCGTGGCGCAAGCCGCCCGGGAGCGCGGACTCGTTCCGGCGGCCATGACCTTCGAGCCGCACCCGCGCGAATTCTTCCAGCCCGACGCCGCGCCAGCGCGGGTCGCCAACCTGCGCGACAAGGTCGTCGGGCTGCGCAGCGCCGGGATCGAGCGCGTGTTCGTGCTGCATTTCAACGCCCGCCTGGCGCAATTGCCGGCGGAGCGATTCCTGGACGAAATTCTGATCGATGGCTGCGCGATGCGCTGGCTGATCGTCGGCGACGACTTCCGCTTCGGCGCACGGCGCGCCGGCGACGTCGCGCTCCTGCGCGCGCGGGCGCAAGCGCGGGGATACGAAATCCACACCCTGGACACGGTCGTCCATGACGGCGAGCGGATCTCCAGCTCCGCCGTGCGCGCGGCGCTGATCGCCGGCGACCTGCAGCGCGCCCAGGCGCTGCTGGGCCACCCCTACCACATCAGTGGCCGCGTGCTGCACGGGGCCAAACTCGGCCGCCAGATCGGCTTCCCGACCCTCAACCTGCGCATCCCGCACAAACGGCCGGCGGCGAGCGGGATCTACGCGGTACTCGTCCACGGACTGGGCGCACCGCGGCCGGGCGTGGCCAGCATCGGCCAGCGGCCCACGGTCGACGCCGGCGGCCGCTGGCTGCTCGAAGTGCACCTTTTCGATTTCGCCCAGGAAATCTACGGCCAGCTCGTCCGGGTCGAATTCCTGCAGAAACTGCGCGACGAGGCGAAGTTCGACACGATCGCCGAACTCACCGCCGCCATCGAGCACGACGCGACGCGCGCGCGTGCGATCATCGGCGAATGGATGATGGCTTCGGCGTGATCCCCCCGCACGGCGCGGCGCGCAGGCTCCCTTCCCCCAAGCAATGAACTGACAACGCATGTCCGAACCAACGAAAGCGGCGCCGAAGAGCGCCTCCAAGTACCCCCTGAACCTGCCCGACACCCCGTTTCCCATGCGGGGCGACCTGCCGAAACGCGAACCCGGCTGGGTGGACGCGTGGGCACGGGAAGACGTCTACGGCCAGATCCGGGCGGCGCGGCGCGGCGCCCCCCGTTTCATCCTGCACGACGGCCCACCGTACGCCAATGCGGCGATCCACCTCGGCCACGTCGTCAACAAGGTGCTCAAGGACATCATCGTCAAGTCCAAATCGCTCGCGGGCTTCGACGCCGTATACATCCCCGGCTGGGATTGCCACGGCATGCCGATCGAGATCCACATCGAGCGCAAATTCGGCAAGCACCTGCCGCGCACCGAGGTCCAGGAAAAGGCGCGCGCCCATGCGGCCGAGCAGATCGCCTTGCAAATGCGGGGCTTCCAGCGGCTTGGCGTCCTCGGGGACTGGGCCGACCCGTACCGCACGATGAATTTCCAGGCCGAAGCCGACGAGATCCGCACGCTCAAGCGGCTGATCGAACGCGGCTTCGTCTATCGCGGCCTGAAGCCGGTCAACTGGTGCTTCGACTGCAACTCGGCGCTTGCCGAGGCGGAAGTGGAATATGCGGACAAGGCGTCTCCGACCGTGGACGTGGCGTTCCCGGTGGCCGAGGAGGACGCGGCGCGCGCCGCGGCCCTGTTCGGCCGCACCGGGTTCGACAAGCCGTGTTCGACGGTGATCTGGACCACCACCCCGTGGACGCTGCCGGCCAACCAGGCGCTCAACGTGCACCCCGACCTCGCCTACGCCCTGGTCGACTGCGGCGACCGCTACCTGATCCTGGCCGAAACGCTGGTCGAACGCGGTCTGGAGCGATTCGGGCTGCACGGCAGCGCCGTGGGAAGCGTGCGCGGCACCCAACTCGAAGGGATCCGGTTCCGTCACCCCTTGGCGACGATGCATCCCGGATACGCGCGCACGGCCCCCGTCTACGCCGCGGAATACGTCGGAGCGGAAGACGGCACCGGGATCGTCCATGCCGCACCCGCCTACGGCGTCGAGGACTACCTCTCCTGCCGCCGCCACGGCATGGCCAACGACGAGATCCGCAATCCGGTCCAGGGCGACGGCATCTACGCCCCCGACCTGCCGCTCTTCGGCGGCATGGGCATCTGGGACGCCAACGACCAGATCATCGACGCGCTGCGGCAGGCGGGAGCGCTGCTGCACGCCGCGCGGGTACACCACAGCTACATGCACTGCTGGCGCCACAAGACCCCGCTCATCTACCGCGCAGCGCCGCAATGGTTTGTGCGCATGGACGGCGCGACGGCCGACACCCGCGGCGTGTTCCAGACCGAAACGGTGGGGGAAACCCTGCGCCAGACCGCCCTGCGCGCGGTCGAGGCGACGGCGTTCTATCCGGCATGGGGCAAGGCGCGGCTGCACGCGATGATCGCCAACCGCCCGGACTGGTGCATCTCGCGCCAGCGCCACTGGGGCGTGCCGCTGCCGTTCTTCCTCCACCGAGCGACGGGGGAACTGCATCCGCGGACGCTCGAACTGCTCGACGAAGCCGCGCGGCGCGTCGAACAGGGCGGCATCGAAGCTTGGTCGCGCACCCGCATCGAGGAGGTCCTCCCCGCCCAGGAAGCGCAGGAATACGTCAAGGTCGACGACATCCTCGACGTGTGGTTCGACTCCGGGTCGACCCACCGCACCGTGATGCGCGGCTCGCACGCCGAACAACTCGGATATCCGGCCGACATGTACCTCGAAGGATCGGACCAGCACCGCGGCTGGTTCCACTCCTCGCTGCTCATCGGCTCGGCGATCGACGGCCGCGCGCCCTACAAGGCGCTGCTCACGCACGGTTTCACCGTCGACGCGCAGGGCCGCAAGATGAGCAAAAGCCTGGGCAACGGCATCGACCCCATCGAGTTGTCGGCCAAGATGGGCGCCGAGATCATCCGCCTCTGGGTTGCGTCCACCGACTATTCGGGAGAACTGTCGATCGGCGACGAGATTCTCAAACGCGTCGTCGAAGCGTACCGACGGATCCGCAACACCCTGCGCTTCCTGCTCGCCAACACGAGTGATTTCGACATCGCGACCCAGGCCGTGGCGGTGGACGATCTCTGCGAAATCGATCGCTACGCGCTCGCCCGCGCCGCGCAGTTCCAGAATGAACTGCGCGGCCATTACGACCGCTACGAATTCCATCCGGTCGTGGCGAAGCTGCAGACCTATTGTTCGGAAGACCTCGGGGCGTTCTATCTGGACATCCTCAAGGACCGCCTCTACACCACCAACACCGCGGGGCAGCCGCGGCGCTCGGCGCAGACCGCGCTGTGGCACATCACGGCAACCCTGCTGCGGCTGATGGCGCCCATCCTGTCGTTCACGGCCGACGAGGCCTTCCGGATCTTCGCCCGCGACCCGGCCGTGCCGGTGTTCACGCAACTCTTCCACGAACCGCCGCCGGTGGCCGGGCACGAAGCCCTGCTGGCCCGCTGGGAGGCGATCCGCGCGACCCGCGCCGAAGCCCTGAAGCGGATCGAGGAAATGCGCGCGCAGGGACACATCGGGTCGTCGCTCCAAGCGGAACTCGCGATCCACGCGCACGGCGAACGCCACGCACTGCTCGCTTCGCTGGGCGACGAATTGCGCTTCGTCACGATCACCAGCCGCGCCGCCCTGTTCGAGGCGCCATCGCCCGCCGACGAACGCATCGACGTCCACGCCAGCGGCGCCGTCAAGTGCGAGCGCTGCTGGCATTACCGCGACGACGTCGGCACGGTCGCCGAACACTCCGGCCTCTGCGGACGCTGCGTCGACAACCTGTTCGGTGCCGGCGAGACGAGGCGGTTCGCATGACCGAGGACCTGCATCCCGCGCCCCGCATCCGCGGTTCGCGCGGGGGCCGCATCCTGCCCTGGCTGGCGGTCGCTGCCATCATCGTTGCCGTCGATCAGGTCACCAAGGCGCGCATCCTGGCGTCCCTCACGCTGGGGCAGGTCGTCCCGGTCACGTCGTACTTTGACCTCGTGCTCGCCTACAACCGAGGGGCCGCCTTCTCGCTGCTCTCCGACGCCGGCGGCTGGCAGGGCTGGCTGTTTCTCGCGATCGGCGTGGCGGCGTGCACGGCCATCGTCTGGATGCTGATGACCCACCCCGGCCGGACCCGGTTCTCGGCGGCGCTTTCACTGATTCTCGGCGGCGCGTTGGGAAACATCGTCGACCGGGTTCACTACGGACACGTCATCGACTTCCTCGAATTCCACTGGAACTGGCTCCGCCCCGTCTTTCCCGGCGGCTACTATCCGGCGTTCAACGTCGCGGACAGCGCGATTTCGGTCGGTGCCGTGCTGCTGGTCGTGGATGAATTGCTGCGGATGCGGCATCGAGGCTGATTGCGAGACAAAGCCATGGCGGAATCGCACACTCCATCCCTCCCCTCCCCGCTTGCGCGCGAGGACGCGACGGGACTGCTTGCCGGACGCCGCATCCTGCTTGGCGTGACGGGGGGCATCGCCGCATACAAGGCCTGCGAACTCGTCCGCCTGCTGCGCGCGGAAGGTGCGCGCGTGCAGGCGGTGATGACCCGCGCTGCGCGCGAATTCCTCGGCCCCGCGAGCCTGCAGGCGCTCACCGGTTCCCCCGTGTACGACGATCTCTGGGACGCCCGGGTGGCGGATGGCATGGCCCACATCGCGCTGTCGCGGGACGCCGACGCGATCGTCGTCGCGCCGGCAACCGCCGACTTCCTCGGCAAGATCGCCAACGGTCTGTGCGACGATCTGCTTTCCACGCTCGTGCTGGCACGGCGGAACGCACGATGCGCGCTGCTGCTCGCCCCGGCGATGAACGTCGAGATGTGGACGCAACCCGCGGTGCAGCGCAACGTCGCGCAACTGCGCGCCGACGGCGCGCAGTTGCTCGGCCCGGCCAGCGGCGAACAAGCCTGCGGCGAAACGGGCGTCGGTCGGATGCTCGAACCCGCCGCCATCCTCGAGGAAATCATCGCGGCGTTCCAGCCCAAGGTGCTGCAAGGCCGTCGCGTCCTCGTCACCGCCGGCCCCACCTACGAGGCGATCGACCCGGTGCGCGGCATCACCAACCGGTCCTCCGGCAAGATGGGCTATGCGGTGGCCCGCGCAGCGCGCGAGGCCGGTGCCACGGTCACGCTGGTGAGCGGCCCCACGGGACGCGCCGCCCCCCATGGCGTGCATCGCATCGACGTGCGCAGCGCGGAAGAAATGCGCACCGCGGTACTCGGCGCCGCGGGCGATACCGACGTCTTCGTGGCCGTCGCCGCGGTCGCCGATTGGCGTCCCGAAGTCGCCGCGCCGCGCAAGATCAAAAAGGCCGCGGGAGCACCACCCCCGCTGGCGCTCGTCGCCAATCCCGACATCCTCGCCGAAGTCGCCCGGCTTGCCGAACCACCGCTCTGCGTCGGATTCGCGGCCGAAACCGAAGATGTCATCGACCATGCCCGCGCCAAGCTGCAGGCCAAGCGCCTGGCGATGGTGATCGCCAATGCCGCCCAGGACGCCATCGGCGCCGACGAAAGCGAACTCGCAATCGTCGACGAAACCCGGATTCGCGCCCTGCCTCGCGCGCCCAAGCTGGAGCAGGCGCGGCGCATCATCGCCGCGATCGCCGAACGACTGGCCCCGCCCGCAGCCTGACCGATAAGACCAGAACCGCCATGAGCACCCTCGCGATCCGCATCCTCGACCAACGCTTGCACGCCACCCCGCCGGCCTACGCCACGCCCGGCTCCGCCGGCATCGACTTGCGCGCGTGCATCGCCGACGCCCTCTCCCTCGCCCCCGGGGAAAGCCGGCTGGTACCGGCGGGAATCGCGATCCACCTCGCCGACCCCGGGCTCGCGGCCGTGATCCTGCCGCGGTCGGGCCTCGGTCACCGCCATGGCATCGTGCTGGGGAATCTGGTCGGCCTGATCGACTCGGACTACCAGGGGCAGATCATGGTGTCGCTTTGGAACCGCAGCGCGGAACCGTACCGCATCGAACCGATGGAGCGCATCGCGCAACTCGTCGTCATCCCCGTGCGGCAGGTTCGGCTCGATGTGGTCGACGGGTTCGACGAGAGCTCCCGCGGCGAAGGCGGGTTCGGCAGCACCGGGAAGGCATAGCGCCCCCGGCTTCCGGAGGCTCCCGCGACTGCCGCGGTCAGGGTGCTGCGCCGCGGTCGGCCGCGCGCGTAAAGAATCCAACGATCGCGGCCACCCCCATCCGGCGCGCATCGGCCAGTTCCCCGGCCTGCGTCGCATAGACCAGCCGGTCGTTGCCGCTCAACAGCGCCGCGGCGGGAATCCCGCGCCGCAGGTCGATGCCATACCGCTGCGCGAACCCGACATTCCGGTCGAAATCGCCGACATCGACCTTGACGACGACGAAGCGCTTCTGCAGGCTCGCCGCGGCCGGATCCCGCAAGGCCCGATCCAGCACCCGGCAATCCGCGCACCAGTCCGCCCCGAAGACCACGAGCACATCCTTGCGCTGGGCATGGGCTTCCACCAGCGCCTGCCGGATGTCGGCCTGCGCATCGGCGTGCGGGTCGTATGGCGACGCCCCTGCCGGGATGGCGCCGAACAGCGCCAGGCAGACCAGGGCGAACCCGGCACCGACCCCCGACAGGCGTTTCATGGCGACTCCCTCCGCAAGGCTCGAACCACTCCGAGCGAACACTATGCCACCGCAGACGACGTCCGGCACTGCGACAAAGTGTCGCACCCGGCCTCGGCCCGGCTAGAATCCTTCCGCCTCGCCACGGGAACGCCGCGCAATGCTGCTCTGGTTCGTCATCGCCTACTGGATCGTATCGGTCGGAATCGGCCTGTACGCAGCCACCCGCGTCCGCAACACGAAGGACTTCGTCGTCGCCGGCCGCCATCTGCCGTTTCACATCGTGACCGCCACCGTGTTCGCGACCTGGTTCGGTTCCGAAACCGTGTTGGGAATCCCCGCGACCTTCCTGAAGGAGAACCTGCACGGCGTGATCGCCGATCCCTTCGGTTCATCGCTGTGCCTCATTCTCGTCGGCCTGTTCTTCGCCGCGCCGCTCTATCGCATGAACCTGCTGACGATCGGCGACTTCTACAAGAAGCGCTTCGGCCGCACCGTCGAGGTGATGACCACCCTGGCGATCGTGCTCTCCTACCTCGGCTGGGTCGGCGCCCAGATCAACGCCCTGGGACTGGTATTCAACGTGGTGTCCCACGGCACCATCAGCAAGCTCGCGGGCATGTGGATCGGGTCGGCGACGATCCTCGTCTACACCCTGTTCGGCGGCATGTGGGCGGTGGCGATCACCGACTTCCTGCAGATGATCATCATCGTGCTCGGCATGCTGTACATCGGCGGATCGGTGAGTCGCCTGGTGGGCGGGGTCGGGACGGTCATGGCACACGCCGCCGCCGCGGGGAAATTCTCGTTCTGGCCGGCACTGGACCTCAAGGACGTCATCGGCTTTTTCGCAGCGTGGATCACCATGATGCTGGGTTCGATCCCGCAGCAAGACGTGTTCCAGCGCGTCCAGTCGTCGAAGACCGAGCCGATCGCCATCTGGGGCTCGGTAACCGGCGGCGCGCTGTACTTCGTGTTCGCGTTCGTCCCGATGTTCCTCGCCTATTCCGCGACGCTGATCGAGCCGAGGATGGTCTCGGGCCTGATCGACACCGACCCGCAGATGATCCTGCCACGCCTCGTCCTCGACAAGGCGCCGCTGATCGCGCAGGTGATGTTCTTCGGCGCCCTGCTCTCCGCGATCAAGAGCTGCGCCTCGGCGACGCTGCTTGCACCGTCGGTCACGTTCACCGAGAACGTGCTCAAGCCCTGGTTCCCGCATTGGTCCGACCGCAAGCTGCTCTTCGCGATGCGCGCCGTGACCTTGAGTTTCACCGTCCTCGTAACGCTGTACGCCGTGTTCTCGCACCTGACCATCTTCAAGATGGTCGAAGACGCCTACCAGGTGACGCTGGTCTGCGCCTTCGTTCCGCTCTTCTGCGGGGTGTACTGGAAGCACGCCACCAACCAGGGTTCGCTGCTGTCGATCTTCCTCGGCCTCTCGGTGTGGCTGGCGATGGAACTCTTCGGCCCCGACGATCCGCTGATTCCGGGGCAGCTTGCCGGCCTGCTCGCCAGCGCCATCGGCATGGTCGTCGGCTCGCTCGGACCGCAACGCATCCCGCACCAGGCGATGACCCACGAGGAAATCCTCCGCGCCCACGGCAAACTGAGCGGCCACGCCGCGCAACTCACGCACCACGTTGCGGCGGAGTAGGGATTGTCCAGTGGCCCACCCCGCCCATCGCCTCTTGGCCCGCTGTCCGTCGGTCGCCGTCGTGGTCGCGCGGTCGTGGTCATTTTGACATCCGGTTCCTTATCGATATAATTGCGCTCCTTTCGCGGGAATAGCTCAGTTGGTAGAGCGCAACCTTGCCAAGGTTGAGGTCGCGAGTTCGAGACTCGTTTCCCGCTCCAGATTCTTTCCAAAAGCCGCATCGCGGCTTTTGTTTCGCGGTTCGCATCGCCTCCCAGGCGTGCGGATTGCAGGCGGAGTTTCCCGGATGTCCTTTGCGTTCGGGATCGACGATGCCCGTGCATGGCGGGGTGGCAGAGTGGTCATGCAGCGGACTGCAAATCCGTGTACGCCGGTTCGATTCCGACCCCCGCCTCCAATTTGCCGCTCCCCGGAACCAAGGCAAACCACGTAAAGCCCAGGATTGCGGCCGCCGACAGGAACCATTCCTCGTTCGCGG
>JAKBZN010000049.1 GCA_021842465.1 Pseudomonadota bacterium | reverse complement strand
CGCAAAAGCCGTTTTGCAGGTCGCGATTGGCGTGGTTGTAGACGACGTCGAAGTAACCGCTGGTCGTGATCCCCGATGCGTTCAGGATCTGCGCCATCGTCGGCACTGCCGGCGACGACGACGACGACGATGCCGTGGCCGTATCCGCCGATGCGATGGTGGGAACCGCAAACACGGCCGCTACGCTCGCCGCAAGCAGCATGCGATGAAACATATAACCGATCTTTCTCCGCGACATGTGGCGACACGCCCCCGATCTCGTCGATGGGAACGGATTCAAGGCGTTGCCGGCGACATCAACTGCTCCACCACCGGCCCCAGCGCCAGCGCCGGCACGTAATTCAGCGCGCCGACCAGGACGACCGTGCCGATGAGCAGCGCGACGAACAGTGGGCCGTGCGTCGGCATGCTGCCGCCGGTGGTCGCAAGACGCTTTTTGGCCGCGAGCGACCCGGCAATCCCCAGCACCGGCACGATGACCGCGAAGCGGCCGAACCACATTGCCACTCCCGTGAGCAGGTTGTAGAAGGGAGTGTCGGCCGACAGGCCGGCGAATGCGCTGCCGTTGTTGTTCGCGGCGGACGTGAAGGCGTAGAGGATTTCACTGAAGCCATGCGGGCCGGGATTGGCGATGCCGGCGCGACCATCTGCGCTCGCAACGGCGACCGCGGTGCAGACGAGGACGAGCATGGGGGTCGCCAGGATGGCGAGCGAGATCATCTTCATGTCGAAGGACTCGATCTTCTTGCCCAGATACTCGGGTGTGCGACCGATCATCAGGCCGGCGATGAAAACGGCGGTGAGCGCGAACACCAGCATCCCGTACAGGCCAGATCCCACGCCGCCGAACACCACTTCGCCCAGCATCATGTTCCAGAGCGTGACGAACCCGCCCATCGGCATGAGGGAGTCGTGCATGGTGTTGACCGCGCCGCACGACGCCGCCGTGGTAACCGAGGCGAAGAGTCCCGAGTCGGCAATGCCGAAGCGCGCTTCCTTGCCTTCCATGTTGCCGCCGGGCTGGATCGCGCCGGCGGTCTGGTCGACGCCGAGCGCGGAAAACGCCGGATTGCCATGCTGCTCGGCGACAAGTACGGCCACGGTGGAAATCACGAAGAGCACGCCCATGGCGGCGAAGATCGCCCACCCCTGCCGCCGGTCACCGACCATGCGACCGAACGAAAAGCACAGCGCGGCCGGAATCAGAAAGATCGACACCATCTCAACGAAGTTGGACAGCGGGGTCGGATTCTCGTAGGGATGGGCGGAATTGGCATTGAAGAAGCCGCCGCCGTTGGTTCCGAGCATCTTGATCGCCTCCTGCGACGCGACGGGACCCATCGGCAGGGTCTGCGTCGACGTCTGCGCGGTCACGTTCACCGGGTTGCCGTGCGGATCCTTGACCGGCTGTCCGGACGCGTCGAGCTTGGGCACCGGATAGGCGGTTACTTCGACCGTATGGACATCCTTGTATGCGGAAAAATTCTGAATCACGCCCTGCCCGACCAGAAACACCGCATAGACGAACGAGATCGGCAGCAGCACATAGAGCGTGACGCGCGTGAGGTCGACCCACGCATTGCCGATGGTCGCGGCGCTGTGGCGCGCGATGCCGCGGATGAGCGCGATCGCGACCGCGATGCCGGTGGCGGCCGAGAGAAAGTTCTGCACGGCGAGGCCCAGCATCTGGGTTAGGTAGCTCATTGTGGTTTCGCCGGCGTATCCCTGCCAGTTGGTGTTGGTCACGAACGACACCGCGGTATTGAACGAGGAATCCGGGCTGACGGCGGTCAACGCCTGGGGATTGAGCGGAAGCACGGATTGCAGGCGCTGCAGTGCATATACGGCCAGCGTCCCGACAAAGCTGAAGAGCAGGATGGCGAGCGCATAGCGCTTCCAGTCCATCTCTTCGTCCGCTCGGATGCCGCATACGCGATAGAGAATCTGCTCGACGGGGCCGACCAACCTGCGGGCCGCTGCCGCGGCACGCGACGGCCCGGCCTCCAGGCAATCGGCAAGGTAGATCCCGAGCGGGTAGCTCGCCACGATCAGCACCGCACCGTAAACGGCGAGCAACATCCAGGCGTGCGTGGTCATCAGAGCTTTTCCGCGTCGATCAAGGCGATGACGAGATAGACGAACAAGCCAAGCGCCATGGCGGCGCCCACCCACTGCATTGCGTTCATGCCGTCCCCCTATTTCCGCTGTTGCAGCTGCGCGCAGCCGATGGTCAGAAGGCTCACCAGCACGAAAAAGATCAGGATTCCGAAGACGTAGGAAAAGTCGGCCATCGCATCATTCCGTAAAGGTCTCGACCAACGGAATGCTATGGCGCAACAAATATCGATTTTCTATAAACGCACCGGGTGGCGCATAAAATCGGCGTAAAAACCGCACCGGGCGGCGTGCCCTACAGCGCGAACCGGTATCCGATTCCCGCTTCCGTCAAGAGATGTGTCGGCCGGGCGGGGTCGGCCTCGAGCTTCCGGCGCAGATGGCCCATGTAGATGCGGACGTAGTGGGCGTCGTCGACATGGGACGGACCCCAGACGCTCTTGAGCAGCTGCCGGTGGGTCAGCACGCAATCGGGATGCGCGACGAGTACCGACAGCAGACGGAACTCGATCGGCGTGAGGCGCAGGAGTTCCCCCTTGCGCCAGACGAGCCGTTTGGCCGGATCGATTCGAATGTCGCCGAATTCGACAACCGAGTCCGGCCGCGAAACGCCGCGAAACCGGCGGCGCAACTGGGCGCGCACGCGAGCCAGCAATTCGCCGGCGCCGAACGGCTTGGTGAGGTAGTCGTCGGCCCCGGCGTCCAGCGCCGCGATCTTCTCGGCTTCCGCCGTGCGCGCCGAGAGCACGATGATCGGCACGTCGGACCAGCTGCGCAGGTCGCGGATGACCTCGGTACCGTCGAGATCCGGAAGGCCGAGATCGAGCACCACGAGATCGGGCCGGCGCGTGCCCGCCTCGATGAGGCCGCGCTTGCCGGTCTCGGCCTCGAAGGCGTTACACCCGTCCGACTCCAGGGCAAGGCGGACGAAATGCCGGATCTGCGCCTCGTCCTCGATGACGATCACCGACGGTGCGGGCGCGGCGGCATTGTCGACGGATGGGTTCATGGCAGGTCCACGGATTCTGCCGGAACATCCGGCGGATTGCCGCGCGGCAGTTCGATCCAGAACCGCGCGCCGCCGCCGGGCCGGTTTTCCGCGCGGATGCTCCCGCCGTGGGCTTCGACGATCGCCCGGCAGATCGCCAGCCCGAGGCCGACCCCGGGCGTCGCGCTCTCGGCGTGACCCCGCTCGAACTTGCTGAAGATCGCCTCCTCCTTCCCGCGGGGCACCCCGGGACCGTTGTCTTCGACCCACAGCACGACGCGCTCCGGCTCCGCGCGCGCGCCGATGTCGATGACGCTACCGGGCGGCGTGAACTTCCCGGCGTTCTCGAGCAGGTTGTCGAACACGCGCTCCATGA
>JAKBZN010000015.1 GCA_021842465.1 Pseudomonadota bacterium | reverse complement strand
GGCGATCTGGTGCCGGCGGATGCGTGGATGGGCCGCACTTCCCTGCTCACCGTGGGCTATCTTCCTCCGCATCCGCCATCGGGGCACGGAATACACCGATATGCGTTCGAAGTGTTCGCGCTCGATTGGAGTCCCCGGCACGATCCGCAATTGGCCCCGGGACGCGGGCAGGTGGAGGAGTGGCTCAACGGTCACGCCATCGCCAAAGGAATGCTCATCGGTCTTTATGAGCGGCCTTGAGTCCTGGCGGCCGCTCAGTCCCCGCTCGCGTATACGTCGACATTTCCGGCGACGGAATCGGCCACTTGCTCCTTGGTAATCACGCCGATCACGTCCCGCGGCGTGGTGGGGCCGGCGGAGGCGCGCACGACCAATGCCATGGCGGCGTGCATGTGCCACATGCGTCGGATGACGTCGTAGACGATGTCGTTCTCGTGCACGAGCGTGTACGTTTGGTTGGCGAGGTCGCGCAATGTCGGAACGGATCCCGGCGGTTGGAATGGTTGCCAGAGCGACGTGTCGACCTCGAGTGTGCCGACAATCCCATGCTCGTCGAACGTCACCACGTCACGCTTTCGCCCGGAATGCTCCGGGAGGGCGAGAAACGTCCCGAATGGCAGGTCCGCAGGCGCCAGGGCCACATCCGTGTTCATGACTTCGCGCGCGCGGCGAACCAGGAACATGTCGGCGTGCAGCGCCTTCGGCAGCACGTGTCCGCGCCGGTAGATCTTCAGCGTATAGATGCTCTCCTGCGACAGCACGCGGCGAACCCCGACACTGAACGCGACCGCGAGGATCATCGGCAGGACGATGTTGTAGTCACGCGTCATCTCGAAGATCATGGTGACCGCCGTCATCGCCGCACCCGTGGCGCCGCCGACCATCGCCCCCATGCCCACCATCGCGAATGACGGTACGTCGAGGATCAGCGGCAAATGCAGCGCGCCCAGGACTTCGGCAAACACGGCGCCGATGGCCGCGCCCATGAAAAGCGACGGAGAGAAAATCCCCCCGGAGGAGCCGGAGCCGAGGCTCAAGGTGGTCGCGAGAAGCTTGCAGGCGAAGAGCAGCAGCAACAGCATCGCCCCGGAGAGGTGTCCCAGCAGGAGCGCCTGGATCGTTGCGTAGCCGACGCCTTCGATGAAATAGTGGCCGAACGTTCGCAAGAGTCCGTACATCATTACGCCCACGAGCGCCATGCCGACGCCGTGACGCAGGTATCGATTGGGTATGCGTTCGAACAAGTCCTCCAGAAGGACCAGGCCGCGGACGAACGCGGTCGCGGCGAGGCCGATGATCATGCCGAGGACCGAATACAGGCAGAGCGTGAGCGCCGAGCTCTCGTCGGTTCCGAGCGGCGTGAGCGGCGGCACGGTAAACGCCGGTTGCGGTCCGAAGAAGAAGCGGCCGATGAACGTCGCAAGGCCGGTGGCGATCGCCACCGGGAGAAAGGTACGCGCACTCACTTCGGGCATCATGAGCTCGACGGCGAACATGACTCCGCCGATCGGCGTGTTGAAGGTGGCGGCGATGCCGGCTCCCGAGCCGGCGGCGACCAGGATGATTCGCTGCCCGGGCGGCATGCGGATGAGCTGTCCCAGGGTCGAGCCCAGCGCCGAGCCGATCTGGATGATCGGGCCTTCCCGGCCGACGGACGCTCCGGTGCCGATCGCAATGGCGGATGCCAGCGACTTCACCACCGCCACGATCGGTCGGATCACGCCCCCCCTGTAATAGATCGCGTCCATGACCTCGGGTACGCCGTGGCCGCGCGCTTCGGGCGCATAGCGATTGACGAGGAAGGTAAGCACGAGCCCCCCGAGCACCGGGAGCAGGATGACGAGTGCGCCCCAGGGGCTCGGCGGAGTGAATATGCGGGCATCGAAGTGATAGCCGAACTCGCCGAGAAATCCCGCGTTATGGACGAGCCCGATCAAATCGCGGAAGAACACCGCGCCGAATCCGGTGACGATCCCGATCGCAACCGCGATCAGGGACAGGTGGACGAGTCCGACCGGCGCAATGTCGTCATCCGGCTGCGGCCCCGGGGCGCTCGGTGCGGCCGAGGCGATCGGGGACGTGCGGCGATCTGATCGGCTGGGTGGGGGCATTTGCGTTCGATGATAGTCGCAAGTGGTGACGCGCCCCGTGGATCATCGTGCGCCACCCCTGCCGGGACGCACCAGCCGGCCGCTGTTACGCGGTCGTTCGACGTACCAGTCCCGCGCCCGAAGGCCAGGCGGCGAGGGTGACGGCGCCGATCACCGCGGCGCCGCCAGCGATCTGCGTCAGCGTCGGCGCGCGTCCTTCGAGGACGGAAAACGCCATTGCGCTCACCGGCACGACGTTCATGAACAAGGCCGTGCGCGCGGCGCCCAGGCGCGCGATCCCGGCATTCCAGAAGAGGTAGGACAGGACGGTGCCGCCCAGGCTCATCGCCATGAGGGAAGCGAACGCCCCCGCGTGCGGCACCGCGACCCGCGTGTGCGCCAGCGCAGCGGCCACGGTCAATGCCAGTCCGCCCGCGAGCATGATGGCGGCGGTGTTGGCGAACCCATCCACGCCGCGCGGCATCATCTTGCCGGTCAGCACGTTGTAGATCGCCCAGCAAAGGCTACCGGCAAGCATCAGGACGTCGCCGAACGCGATGTGCACCCGCGCACCGCCGCCCAACACTACGAAGACCACGCCGCCCAGGGCGATCGGCAGCGCGAGGAGCTGCCGGATGCCCAGCCGGTCTCCCGACACGAAGTAGGCGAGGGTTGCGGTCAACAGCGGACTCGTCGCCATGATCAGCGCGCCGTTGACGGGCGAGGTCCACTTCATGCCGTAGAAAAACAAGGCATTGAATCCGGCTACGCCGACTGCGCCCAGGATGGCGTAGGCGCGGCCGTGGCGCAGAAGCGGCACGGGCGTTCGTCGAATGGCGCACAGCGCGAGCATCACCGCCGCGGCAATGTCGAATCGCGCGGCGGCGGCGACCAAGGCATGCTCGTCGGCCAGGACGTGCTTCGAAAGATTGAAGTTCGCGCCCCAGAGAATGGTCGCCACGGCGAGCAGGGCGTAGGTCACGCGGAATCTCTCGGATGGCTCGATGCGGAGCCCGGATTATCGCACCCCCGTGCCGACGGCTTCGATGATGCGCAGCATCGGGCGGCCGCCGAGATCCCGGATCGGAAAGTAGGCGAGATGCGTGTCCGGATCCACGGCGACGACATGGGCATCGGGTGCAAGGCGGCCCGCGCCCAGCATCCGCAGGCGACCGGCTCGCAGCGCCATCAGCGATACCGTCCCCGATTCCGAGGCGACGTAGAGCAGACTGTCGCGCGGGTCGAACGCGAGCACGTCGGGGTCGTGGCCGATCGGCAGCGTCTGCGTGATTCGTCGCGTCCGCAGGTCGAGCACCAGCAGCCGGTCGTTGCCGGCACAGGCGATGAACGCTCGGCGCGACCGCGGCTCGATGAGCAGGCCGTGGTTGTCGTTCGCGCCCGGCAGGCGGATGCGACGGACGATGCGATCGGTCGCGGGATCGATCTCGACCAGTTGGCCCCGCGTTTGCACGTTGACGAAAATGTGGCCGGATGCCCGGTCGTATTGGCTGTTGCCGACTTCGCCGCCGAGCGCAATGGTTGCGATGCGCCGGTTGGTGCGCACGTCGATCACGGTCTCGGTCTTGCCGATTTCGTCTGACACGTAGAGCCGCTCGACTCCGGGCGCATAGGCCATGCCGTCCGGATGGATGCCGACTGGCATCCGCGCCACTTCGGTCAGGCGTGCCTCGTCGATCGCCACGACTTCGTTGGTGCCGGTCGCGCTGGCGTAGACCCGGCCGAGCTGCGGAATCGCCAGCACGCCGTGAACGCGGCGGATGTTGCCGACCACGCCGATGGTCTTCCGGGTCCGCGTATCGAACGCCAACACCTCGTTCTGCCCGAGGTGCGCCAGGAACAGCCGATGCCGCCCCGCATCATCGCTTGCATAGTCGAAGCGCGTGGTGTTCCCGGGCAGCGGGACGTCCGCGACGACCTTCCATGGCAGGTCTGCCCCTGCCATGGAAGGCCGCGGTACGACGCATCCCGCCGCGATGAGCGCGGCCATTGCCGTCCGCGCCAGCTTCCAACCCATCTCCACTCCCCCAGTTCTGTTCCGGTGTCCGCGCGATTGTCGCGCGTCGCCGTTACCGCCCCGTGACGGCACGGTTACGGCCGGCGCCACGCACCGGAGGGGAAGGCCGCGGTCGTTACAGGAAGGATTTCGCCTGGGCCAACACGCGCGTGCAAATCTGCTGGCTGAGCGGCTGCGTCGCTCCGCCGCCCAGGTTCAGCGTCTGACCGTTGCCGGCTTCGAGGATGCCGACGAGCCCGCTCGCGTAGCCGGGGTTCGAGGCGGGATTGTCCCCCAGCTTGCCCATCAGCGTGTGTTGCACCGACCGCGCGTTGCCACCCAGGTAGTTGTTCTCGATGCAGAATTTCAACAGCCCCACGACGTTGCCGAGGCTGCCGGCAGCCGGCGTGGTACCGCCGATCGCACCGAGTCCCGCGGCCGGGGTGCCGGATGATTGCGCCGCACCGCTGCCGAACTGGTTGAGGATGCCGCCGAGTTGCGCGTGCGCAGCGGAAACCGGCAGCAGGCAGACGACCGCGAGTGCCAGGACGTGGTGGCTGATTTTCTTCATGTTGGTTTCCTTCGTCGATCAAAACGCCGGGAGCGGCTCGGGTCGCCGCACGATCAGACTTTCGCTGCCAGGTCGTGGAACATCTGCTTGATATGCCCGAAAATGCCCGGCTTGGCATTGCCGCCGCGCACCTTTTCCTGGATTGCGGCGATTTCCTCGCGGATCGGCTTGTACTCGCCGTAGCCGAGGGCCTGGGCATCGGCGAGATGGTGGTCCGCCCGCGACAGCAGCGACAGGATCGCGCTCTTGTTCCTGGCGGCGCCCTGTTTCATCAGGCCTTCCGCGTCCAGTACGTCGCCTTCCGCTTCGATCGGCGGCAGCGGAACGACCTGTTCCGACGTCACGATCGAACCGAGCGCATCGGCGAGGGTGGATTCCGCATCCGGTATCCGCGACGCCTGGATCTCCGCGCTGGCCTTCTTGATCGCCTTCGGGTAGATCCCCAGCGGCAGCAGATCGGTGTCGATGTGCATCTCGCTGCGCAGCGGAACCAGCAGTGCGCGGGCGTGCTGGATGTTGCCGGTGTCGAGCGCCGATTCGGCGCTCTTCACCGACGCGTGGATCTTGTCCAGGGAGGGCTTGGTGTCGATGATGTTGGCGCGAACGGCGATCGGCACCAGATTGAGATGCGGGTCGCGCGCGAGCAGCACGTTGAGGCGTCCGTCCGCATCGGACAGCAGGTGGAATGCCGGCTTCGTGTCGTGATCCTCGAGATAGAACAGGGCATGCAGGACTTCGTCCTGGGCCACCATCGCATTGCGGATCAACCGGCGGCGCTGACGGCGCAGCGCCTGCGAGGCGACGTCCTTCACGTGCGGCTCCTTCGCCGCCGCGGCCGGCGTCGCGGGCGGCGAAACGCGGGCGTCGGCGGCGGCGGCGCTGCCGATCGCGGCCATCAGCGCGGTGGAAGCCAGCAGGGACATGGCGTTTCGGGTTTTTGTTTTCATCGTGAACTCCGGTCCAATGGGTTTTCCAAGCGGCGGACGGGAACGATCACGACCGGTTCCGCGGCGCCGTCGCCCATTCTCTCCGCAAGGATCCCCGGGAACGTTCGGCATCGCGCAAATGCGTTGCGAGGAGCGTTTACGGAGGTTGCGTACGTCATTTTCGGGGGCGCGACGTTTTCCGAGAGCGGGGCGCGGGCGCACCCGCGGCGGCCATGACCGACGCGGCTCGGCACGGTATCCTTCCCGCATTCCCCGCATCATGGAGCTTGGCATGCCTGCATCGTTTGGCTCAACCGGATCCGTCCGTGCCCGTCCCGGCATTCGGCCGCTGCGCGCCGGCGCGGTCGCGCTGCTCGCCGTTCTGGCGCTGTGTTCCTGCGAGACGCAACAGGAGCGGATCGCGCATCACGAGGACAATCTGGCGGCGGCCGGATTCCTCGTGCGCCCGGCCAATACGCCCCAACGCATTGCAATGCTGAGCGAGTTGCCGCCGAACCGGTTCGTGATGCGTGTGCATGGCGATATGGTTCACTACGTCTATGCCGACCCGATGGTCTGCGGTTGCCTGTATATCGGTACCCAGCAGGCATACAACCAGTACAAGCGCGACCGCCTGCAACAGCACATGGTCGACGAACAGGCGATGGCCGCGCAGATGTACAGCAACGCGGCCTGGAACTGGTCGGCATGGGGGCCGTGGGGGCCCGGCTATGGATTCGCGTTCGGCCCGACGATGGGCTGGTAAGGCCCACGAGCCGCCTCGGCGGCGCGAACCCGCCGCCCACGTCCTATGGGCCGGATGCCACGGCGCTGTGGGTACCGGCGAGCGCTTCGTGCAGGGTGCTGTAGACGTTGGTTTCGCCGACCACCGACGTGACGCCATGGCGGACCAGATCCGAATGCAGATACGGATTCACGCGCGCCAGCGCCACTTCGATGCCGCGGCCGGCAAGCGCCTGGCACAGGGAATTGATGGAACGGCCTGCCGAGTAATCGAGATCGGTGATCGCCGAGGCATCGATCAGGAAGCGACGGACCGGATGCGGGGCGGCGTCGATCAGTCGGCGTACTTCGTCGGCGAACTGGCGTTCGTTGGCATAGAACAGATCGGCGCCGAAGCGATAGATGATCAGACCCGGTGCGGTTTCCATGCCCTCCTGCGTCGGGACGGGCTCCCAGCGCCCGTTTCCGTTCGGGATCAGGACCATCGTATGCGGCCGATAGCTGTGGCGCACGTGGCGCAGCAGCGATAGCGCGATCGCCGCCAGGATCCCGCTCTCCACGCCGCCGACCACGATCACCGCCGCGGTCGTCATCGCCAGGGCGAATTCGCCCGGGCTTTCGCGGCGGATTTCGTTCAACTCGCGGACGTTGACGAGGCTCACGGCGATCGTGAAAACGATCGATGCCAGCACGCACTGCGGCAGATACTGCAGCCACCGGCTCAGAAACAGCAGCACTGCGACGACGACGACCGCCAGCGTCATCTGCGCGATCTGGCTGCGCGCGCCCGCCTGGTCGGCCATCGCGGTTTGCGTCGGACTGCCGTTGACCACGAAGGCGCCGGTCATCGCGGCGGCGACGTTGGCCGCGGCAAGTCCGAGCAGATCCGCATCTTCGTCAATGGGGTCGCCGTGGCGGTCGGCGAACGCGCGGCTGGTCGCGGCGCTCTGCGCGATCACCACGACGAAGCACGATGCGGCCACCTCCAGGAGGTCCAGCGCCTGAGTCCATCCGACCGGAGGCAGGCGCAGATGCGGCAGACCGACCCGCAGGGGACCGATCACGGCGATGCCGTGGCGGGCGAAGTGCCACATCACGCTGGCGCCGATGCTGGCGATCACCGCCGCCAGTGCGACCGGCCAGCGCGGCCGGAACCGCTTGAACAGCAGGATGGTCGCCACGACGATCGCCGACAGGCCGAACACCGGCCAGTGGATGGTCGACAGGTGGGTGGCGATGTCGGCCGCCTGTTCGGTCGTGAGGCGCGATGAAAAGGGGATGGCCAGCATGTCGCCCAGCATCGCGATCCCGACCTGTACGCCGACGCCCGCAAGGAACCCGACCAGCACCGTACGCGACAGAAAATCGGCAAGGAAGCCGAGGCGGAAGATGCGTGCGATCAGCAGCATCATGGCGGTGAGCAACGCGGTCATGCCCGCCAGCGCGACGTACTCGGCACTCGACGGGTCGGCGAGCGTCGTGAGCCTGCCCGCGAAGATCGTTGCGGTTGCGGAGTCGGCTGCGACGACGAGATTCGGCGAAGCGCCGAAGATCGCGAACGCCACCGCGGGGAACAGGCCCGTGTAGAGGCCGGTCACCGGCGGCATGGCGGCGATGCGCGCGTAGCCGAGGAGCTGCGGAATGTCCATCGATGCGAGCACGATGCCCGCCATCGCGTCACGCAGCGCTGCGGACCGATTCCGCGACGGCAGGCCCTTGAACAACCGGATGGATCGCAGGTGCTTGCGCAGGGCGGACCCGATGCGGCCGGCCGGCTTGCCCGGAGTGTGGGGTGTTTCCATGCGGGAGCGAGTCTTCGCGCCGAGGTTGCCAATGAGATGGAGGTGCCCGATTGGCTTCGATCATACCGGCACGGTGTCCCGCTCCGGCGCGGCAATCACGCGGTCAGTCGATCAATCCGGCCTCGCGCATCGCGCATAGGGGACGGCGGCAAGCAGTCGCTGTTCGAATTGGGGCGCGGGAAGCGCCGGATCGAAGAAAAAGCCCTGCGCTTCGTCGCAACCCATCTCCTGCAGCTGCCGCAAGGTTTGCTCATCTTCGACGCCCTCCGCGACCACCGCGAGGCGCATGGCGTGCGCAAGGCCGATCACGGCCTGGATGATCGCGGAGGTCTCCGCACCTTCGCGCAGGCCGCCCACGAAGGTGCGATCGATCTTGAGGCGGTTCACCGCGAGCCAGCGCAGGTACGCCAGGCTGGAGTACCCCGTGCCGAAGTCGTCGATCGACAGTTGCACGCCGGTTCGCTTGAGGCTTTCCAGCATGGCGCGCATCTGGGGACTGTCTTCCATGAATACGGATTCCGTCAGCTCCAGGTCGAGTTGGTTTGCGGCGATGCCGTGCCGGGCCAATGCCCCGGTGAGGATCGTGCAAAAATCTTCGCGCCGGGTCTGAATCGCGGACACGTTGACGCTGAGCCGGATGCCGCGGGCTCCGAGCGCCTGCCATCGCGCCGCGTCGGCGCAAGCCTGCTCGATGACCCAGGAGCCGATGTCGACGATGAGGCCGGTCCGCTCTGCTGCGCCGATGAAGACTCCGGGCGGCACCAGGCCGCGATCCGGGTCGCGCCAGCGGATCAGCGCTTCGGCGCCGACCACCCCACCGCTCCGCAGGCAGATCTGCGGCTGGTAGTGCAGCTCGAACTCGCTTTGCGCCAGTGCGCGCCGTAGATCCTGGGCGATCTGGAAATGTGCGCGGACGGTATCGTTGGCGCGGGCGGTCGCATAGCGCACGATGTTCTTGCCGGCGCGCTTCGCGTCGTGCAGGGCGGCCGTGGCGCGGCTCAGCAGGTCGTCGAATCGGGTTCCGTCGGCCGGGAACTGGGCGACGCCTTGCGAGATCGTCAATCGGACATGCTGGCCGTCGATCTCGCAGGGCCGGCACAGCGCCTCGGAGATGCGCAGGCAAAGGTTCGCCACCGAATCGAGGTCGGCAGCCGAGGAGGTCACCACGAGGAATTCATCCGCGCTCCAGCGGCACACGCTTTCGGCGTTGCCGACGAGGCCCGACAACCGGGTGGCGACCTCGCGCAGGATGTGGTCCCCGGATCCCAACCCCAGGGTTTCGTTGATGCTGCGGAAATCGTCGATGTTCAAACACAGCAGCGCACCGTGCGCGCCGCTGTGCACCAGGCCTTCGCAGGCGGCGCGGAACAGCACCCGGTTGGGCAGCCCGGTCTGGGCATCGTGCGTCGACAGGTGCTGGATGGCGTGTTCCGCCGCCTTGGTCCGGGTGAGGTCGGTGAATACGCCGAGGTAGTTGATCACGCTGCCGTCGGATCCCCGGATCGCCTTGATCGACCGCCACTCGGGGTAGACCTCGCCGTTCTTGCGGCGATTCCGGGTCTCGCCGCTCCAGGCGCCCGTGGTGCCCACCGCCTGCCACACCGCGTCGTCAAAGTCCTGGTCGTGTGGGCCGGCGGAGAGTTCCATCGGCGTCTTGCCGAGCAACTCATCGCTCTGGTAGCCGAGGATCGCGGTCATGCTCGCGTTGACGGCGACGATGCGTTTGTGGGCATCGGTGATGAGCATGCCCTCCTCGGCCGCATCGAAGGCCTTGCCATAGAGCCGCAACCGGTCCTGCCAGCGGGCATGCGAAAGGATGATCCCGACCAATGCGGCACCGGTATCCAGGAGCTTGCGATGGAACGCCCCTGGCATCCGGTGCTCGAAGCTCGACAGCGCGAACGTCCCGACGATGGTTCCTTGGGCGTCGAGAACCGGCACCGACCAGCAGGAGCGGATGTTGAGATCGTGCGCGACCGGGCGCAAGTCGTTCCAGCGCGGGTCGTGGAACGTGTCGCCGACATGCTGCGGCGTGCCGCAGTGGATGACGTTGCCGCAGGATCCGCTGCCCGGGCCCGGACGCAGGAAATTCAGCCGCTGCGCCGCGCTGGGCGGAACGCTGGGCGCTGCCAACAGGTGCAGCAGGCCATCGTCGCGGTGGAGGAGCATCACCGACCCGATCGAATCGGGCAGCAGCATCTCCGCCAGGCGGCAGACGTCGGCAACCATGCTGACGGAGTCGCCGCCGCCCAATACGCTGCGGAGGATCGCTTGCTGGAAGTCAAGGATCTCTTGTTGTTCTTCGGGGAGGAGGGGGGCCACCTCGCCCCGCAGCTGCGGTGCCGTGTTGCGGTTGTTCATGGCGGGTGGCCGGATTCTAGTCGCCGATCCCCGGAAAGGATGCCCCGGAAATTTGCGATGTCGCAATGGTCGATTCGCGCATGGCGGATCGATGGCTGGTCGATCGATGCGTTCCCGATCCGTGCGGATGGCCCGGCCGCGGCGGATTCCGGTTCCCGCGTCCGCGTCGGCGATAATCGCGCCATGAAGTTCCGTTTCGTGAAAATGCAGGGGGCCGGCAACGATTTCGTGATGCTCGACGGGATCGGGCAGCAGCTCGAACTCGACGCGCGCCGGATCCGCGCCCTCGCGGACCGCCGCTACGGTGTCGGCGCGGACCAGGTGCTGGTCGTCGAGCGCCCGCCGGTGTCGGGCCCGGGCGCCGAGGCGGACTTCCGCTATCGCATCTTCAACGCGGACGGCGGCGAGGTGGAGCAGTGCGGCAACGGCGCCCGCTGCTTCGTCAAGTTCGTGCGCCGGTTGGGCCTCACCGACAAGCGCCGGATTCGCGTCGTGACTGCGAGCGGCGTGATCGAGCCGCGGCTGGAGGAGGACGGGCAGGTCACCGTCGACATGGGCCCCCCCGATTTTCGTCCCGAGGCCAGCGGCTTCGACGTCTCGGGTCTTGCGCCGCTGCCGCGCGGCGGCGCGCAGACCTGGCCGCTCGAACTGGATCGGCGTTCCGTGCCGGTTTGCATCGTGTCGATGGGCAACCCCCATGCCGTGCAGTTCGTCGACGATGTCGACGCGGCGCCGGTGGCGGCGGACGGTCCGCGGATCGAGCGGCACCCGCGGTTCGCCCGGGGGGTCAACGCCGGCTTTGCCCAGGTGGTCGATCGCTCGCATCTGCGCCTGCGCGTCTGGGAGCGCGGCGCGGGAGAAACGCTGGCCTGCGGCACCGGCGCTTGCGCGGCGGCGGTGGCCGGCATCCGGACGGGGTTGCTCGACGCTCCGGTCGAGGTCCAGGCGCGGGGCGGCACGCTGCGCATCGCGTGGGACGGGGACGGCGCATCGGTGTGGATGACGGGTCCGGCGGAATCGGTATTCGAAGGAGAAATGGATCTACCATGAGCGAACCGCAGTGGAATGAAATCGACGTCGCCCGCTATCTGCGGGAGACCCCGGGGTTCTTCGATCGCCATGCCGAACTGCTGGCGGAGTTGAAGATCTCCGACCCGCAGCGGGGGGCCGCGGTATCGCTGATCGAGCGGCAGGCGCAGTTGCTGCGCGAACGCAACAAGGCGCTCGAAGCCAAGCTTGCGAACCTGATTCGCATCGGGCATGACAACGACCGGCTGTTGCGCAACCTGATCGACTGGACCCGCAACCTCGTCGCGCTCCGGAACCGGGAGACGATGGCGGTCGACGCCGCGCACGAACTGGAGCGGATTTTTTCCATCCCGATGGCGGCGATCCGGACCTGGCCGGTCGCCGCCGCCGATGCCGCGATGGCAACGGCGGCGGAGGCCGCGCGCGGCCTGCATGCGCCGCTGTGCGGCGCCGAGATCGACCTGCGGCGGTTCGGCTGGCTGGACGAGCGGTGGGCCACGGCCAAGAGCGCCGCGCTCGTTCCGTTGCGCGTCGCCGATGGGGCTGACGCCTTCGGGTTGATCGTGCTCGGCTCGCCGGAACCGGCGCGGTTCGATGCCGCGATGGGAACGGCGGTGCTTGCACTCATCGGCGAACTGACCAGCGCCGCGCTGCGGCCGGACGCATGACCGCAGCGGGATCGGTTTTTCTCAAACCGGGCAAGGAGCGATCCTTGTTGCGCCGGCACCCATGGGTCTATGCGGGAGCGATCGCGCAGGTCCGCGGCGCGCCGGCCAGCGGCGACCTCGTCGCCGTGCATGCCGCCGACAAGCGGTTTCTTGCCTGGGCCGCGTGGTCGCCGGAGTCGGTGATCCGCCTGCGTTGCTGGAGTTTTCACGAAGCGGACCGGATCGACGAGACCTGGCTCGGCGATCGGGTCGGCGCCGCAGTGGCGCGCCGCGGCGGCCTGGAGGAAGTCACCGACGCGGTGCGGCTGGTCTACGCCGAAGCGGATTTCCTTCCGGGGCTGGTCGTGGACCGTTATGGCGATCAACTCGTCGTGCAGATGCAGGCGGCCGGCGTCGAGCGCCACCGCGAGGCGCTGCTCGACGCGCTCTGCCGCGCCAGCGGCTGCGACAACGTGTTCGATCGTTCCGATGGCGCCCTGCGCGCGCGCGAGGGCCTGCCCGGGACGAGCGGCGTGCTGCGCGGCGATGCGCCGCCGGACGTCATCGAAGTGCGGGAACAGGGCGTGCGGTTCGGCGTCGACGTCCGCCGCGGCCACAAGACCGGCTTCTACATCGATCAGCGCGACAATCGCCGACGCCTCGCGGATCTGGTGCGCGCCTTTCGTGCGCGGCACGGGCGGGCGCCGCGTGTGCTCAACTGCTTTTGCTACACAGGCGGATTCAGCCTTGCGGCGGCCCTGGCCGGAGCGGAAACCGTGGTGTCCGTCGATTCGTCGGCCGATGCCTTGGCGCTCGCGCATGCCAATGCCGAGCGCAACGGCATCGCCTCGACGCCCCATTCCGCCGCGCATCCGCCGACGGCTGCCGGCATGCAGTGGCGTTGCGCCGACGTGTTCGAGGAGTTGCGGGCCATGCGCGCCCGCGACGAGCGGTTCGACCTGATCGTGCTCGATCCGCCGAAGTTCGCGGCCAACCACCACCAGGTCGATCGCGCAGCCCGCGCCTACAAGGACATCAATCTCAATGGACTGCGGCTGCTGGAACCGGGTGGCCACCTGCTGACGTTCTCATGCTCCGGCGCGATCGATGCCGATCTGTTCCAGAAGATCGTTGCCGGCGCGGTGATCGACGCCGATGTCGAATGCGATCTGCGTGCGCGGCTCGCCGCGGGCTCCGACCATCCGATCCGGATGACGCACCCGGAGAGCGAATACCTCAAGGGGTTGTGGCTGGAACGCGGTGATTGAACGGCCTTCGCCGACTCAGTGCAACAGCATCATGTCTTCGTTGCGGATGTACAGCAGCAGCGCGTGCGTCTCGTACGACATCACGGCGAGAAAGGCGGCCAGGCCGAGATAGCCCAGACCGTAACGCCAGCGCGCGCCGCCGCGCACTTCGTAGTAAGCGCGCACTTCCGGCGAGTTCGGGTCTTCCCGCCAGGCCGCATAGAGCTGCGGCGCGGCCAGCAGCGCAATGATGAGCAGCAGGGGGCTGGGACGCAGGAGAAAGAGTCCCACGAGGACGGGAATACCGAGCAGCCAGACCTTCGATCCCAGCACGGCGGTGATCCGCCCGCCGTCAAATGGCGGCACGGGAATCAGATTGAACAGATTCAGCATGAATCCGGCGTAGGAAATTGCGATGAGCAGCGCCGATTGCTGGTGGACTCCCAGATAGAACGTCACGACCGCAGCCAGGGTGCCGAGCAGCGGGCCGCCGAGGCCCACATACGCCTCGGTTTCCGCATCGTGGGGGAGATCCTTGAGCTGTACCCAGGCGCCGATGAAGGGCACGAAGGTCGGCAGGCCGACGTTGAGCCCGCGCCGCCGGGCGGCGATGTAATGCCCCAGTTCATGGATCAGGAGCATGAACACGAACCCCACCCCGTACGGCCAGCCATAGAGCCAGCCGTACACCGCCACCGATAGCAGCATCGTGCCGGCCATCAGGGCGATCTTGCCGAACTTGGCGCCGGTAAGGAGCAGCAGCAGAAATTTGAGCATGAATTGGAGGTAAATCCAGGCAGCGCGACATCTTCGATGTCCAAGGCACGGTTGCGAAGGCCACGGGAGGGTTTTCGATGGGACGGGGATCTCCCTCGAAGCCGATCATCCCGGGTTTCCGCCGCACGCCGCGCCGAGGCCAAAGCCGACGACACATTTACTTGGGATACTGCCGATTATGGACTACACTTCGCGCCCGAATTTCTCTGGTTTGTAGAGATTTCGGCGCGGTGCACAACCCATCACGGGAGTGGTCGATGGCAGCGAAGCCCAAAACTCCGGCCCGTCCGGGGGGGAGAGCGAAGGCCGTATCGGGATCCAGGACGTCGGGCGCCGTTGCGGCGAAGACCGCTCGGAAGTCTGCCGCGAAGTCGTCGGTGCGGGTCGTCGCGAAGAAGTCCACGTCCGGTAAGGTTGTACCCGGCGCGGCGAAGAAGGCGTCCGCGTTGCCTCCGACGCCCCGCAAGCCGGCGGCGAAGAAGGTTGCGGTTCCTGCCGCCAAGCCGTCGAAACCCGCGCGTTCGGCGCCGGAAGCCGTGGCGCGGAAGGCTCCCGCAGCGAAGCCGCGGGCTGCGGTTTCCGTGCCGGCGGTCGCCGTGGCGCACGGCCTTGCGGTACCGATGCACCCGATTCCGACGCCGGCCGGCGGACCGCCGCTGCCTGCGCCAAAATCCGCGACGCGCGTTGCGCTCGGAATCCGCCCCGAAGATCTCGCTTCGGCCCATGAGTATCTGCTCGCCCGGTCGGCAAGCCGTAGCGAGGCACCCATCACGGTAGGAGGAAAGAAGTTGCTGACTGAGGAAGAATTGCTGGCGATGCCGGAATCGGAATACATGAACGACGCGCAACTCGCGTTCTTCCGCTACCGCCTGCAGCAGATGGAAAAAGAACTCCTCGCCAACGCCGGCGAGACCACGGAACACCTGCGTGAAACCGTGATCGTGCCCGATCCGGCAGACCGCGCGACGATCGAGGAGGAGCACGCCCTCGAGCTGCGCACCCGTGACCGGGAGCGCAAGCTGCTGAAGAAGGTGCAGGCGTCTCTTGCGCAGATCGATGCCGGGGAGTACGGATACTGCGAGGAAACGGGCGAGCCCATCGGCATCCCGCGCCTGCTGGCGCGTCCGACGGCCACGCTCAGCCTGGAAGCGCAGCAGCGCCGCGAACTGAAGCAGAAGCTGTTCGGGGATTGATCCGGACCCGCCCTCTCCCGCGGACGCGGGAGAGGGCGGTTGTCGCGGTTTTGGTCAACCGGAGCGGAGTCGGAGCCGGCCGTTCGCCGGCCGGCTCCCTTCTAGTGGGTCGCGTTCGCGATCACCGGCGGCGCCTTCGCGACGTCGACCGGCCGGTTCTGCAGGAGATTGAGCGCCTGCTGCAGCTGGAAGTCGTTCTTCGAGCCGAACACATAGCGATGCGCGTTCGCCGGGGCAAGTTCCGTCTCCGCCTTCGGCAGCGGTTGCGGCACCTTTCGCCCGCTGATCGGATTCGCCAGGTGATTGGTCAGGTCGGATTCGTGGATGGTCAAGCCCGCGAAGTTGCCATTGGGCGTGTCGTCCACGACATAGTCCGGCGTGATGCCGCGCACCTGGATCGAGCGGCCGCTCGGCGTGAAGTAGCGCGCGGTCGTGAGCTTGAGCGCCACCGGGCTGCTGCCGCCGCGGAGCTGGATCACGCTTTGCACCGAGCCCTTGCCGAAGGTCTGGTTGCCCAGGACTTTCGCCCGCTTGTGGTCCTGCAGCGCACCCGAAACGATCTCCGAGGCCGATGCACTGGCGCCGTTGACGAGCACGACGAGCGGGACGTCCTTCACCGCCTTCGGCAGTCCGACCAGCGGATCCGTGCTTTCCTCGCGGAGGTAGTCGGAGGGCGAGGCCACGAAGCGGCGATCGGAATCCGCCGTCCGGCCCTTGGTCGTGACCACCGTCGAGCCCGGCGGCAGGAAAATCGCCGAGACGCCGATCGCCCCGTTCAGTACGCCGCCGGGGTCGTTGCGCAGGTCGAGAATCAGGCCCTTGAGCGGCCCCTTCTTGTAGAACGATTCGATTTTCCGGGCCAGGTCCCCGGTCGTGTTGTCCTGGAACTCGCTGACGCGTACGTATCCGTATCCCGGCTCGATCATGTGGCCGGTAACCGACTGCACGTGAATGATGTCGCGGACGATCCGGATCACCAGGGGATCCTTCACCCCCTTGCGGACGATCGTCAGGGTGATCGGCGTGTGCGGCTTGCCGCGCATCAGCTTGACGGCGTCGTTGAGCGACATGCCGCGCGTGAATCGGCCGTCGATCCGGATGATGTAGTCGCCTGCGCGCACGCCTGCGCGCGCCGCCGGCGTGCCGTCGATCGGCGCGATGACCTTGAGCGCGCCGGCTTCGGCGCCGACCTCGATGCCGAGACCGCCGAACTGACCCTGCGTCCCGACTTCGAGTTCGCGGTATGCGTCGGCATCGAGAAATTCCGAGTGCGGGTCGAGGCCCGACACCATGCCGGAAATCGCGTTGTCGATGAGTTTCCGGTCCGAGACCGGGTCGACGTAGTCCGCCTTGATCGCACCGAACACATCGGTGAATTCGCGGATCTGGTTGACCGGGATCGGGTGCTCCGCCTCGCGGAACGCATAGGCCGTGACCCCATAGCTGATAGAGAGTCCGGCGATCATGCCGACCCCGACCAACCCCCAACTACGCAAGCGATTGCTCATTCGATCTCCACGGAAGGCCGCGGTGCCGGCTCCGCACAGGCTCCATCAACGGGCGTGCGCCCACTTCAACGGATCGAACGGACGGCCCCGGTAGCGCATCTCGAAGTATAGGCCGGATTGCCGGTTCTCTCCGGTGTCGCCGACGAGCGCGACGACTTCATCAGACCGCACTTTGTCGCCCAGGTTCCGCAACAACGATTTGTTGTCGGCATAGACGGAAAGGAAGCCGTTGCCGTGGTCCAGGATCAGCAGGTTGCCGAAGCCGCGCAGCCAGTCGGCGTAGACCACGCGGCCGGCGGCGATGGCATGGACCTCCGCCCCTGCCGGCGCGCGGATGAAGATGCCCTTCCAGACCGGGGCGCCGGCCTGCGGATGTCCGGCATCGTCGAGGCGCGGCGCGCCGAAGCGCGATGCGATCGCGCCGGCCACGGGCAGCAGGAGCCGCCCGCGCAGGCGGGAAAACGCGGCGCCGCGCGGCGGCTCGAAATGCTCCAGTGCGGCAAGATTTTCCACCGACCGGCCGCCATGGGAGCCGATCCGCGCGGACCGGCGGTGGCGACCGGCCAGGAGGCGGCCGAGTCGGTCGATCAGATGGGCAAGGCGGGCGTCGTCGTGTTCGAGGCTGGCCACCGAGCGGCGCTGCATCGAGATCTGCTTCGCGAGCTTCGCCAGCACCACACGGCGGGTTCTCTCCTCCTTGAGCAGGCGGGCCCGGCTGGCGCGTTCGTCATCGGCGATCTGCTGCAATTCCGCGCTGCGGGCGCGCGACTCCGCTTCCAGATCGGCGAGATCCGAGCGGCGGCTGCGCAGATCGCGGATCCGCTGGGCCTGCCGGCGGATCAAGGCATCCAGATAGGCGCGGTCGCTCATGTCGATCCAGCTTTGGGCCGGGTCGATCGCGAGTTCCAGGGCCGGCAGTTGCGATAGGGCAAACGCCTCCCGCGCGCTGATCGCCAGGCCGGCCTCATGGGTGCTTTGCGCCGCCGCAAGCGTCGCCTCCCGTTTCTGCAGTTCGGCGATCTTGCGCTCCGTTGCCTTCCGTTGTGCCGCCAAGCGGTGAAGATGTCGATTGGTTTTGGAGATTGCCCGTTCGGCATTGGCCAGTGCGCCCGAGGCCTCGGCATGCGCGGCCTCGGATTTCGCCAACGAGCGCTTGAGCCGCCGCAGCCGAGCCTTGATGCCGCGTTCCTGCGCCCGCAGTACCCGCTGCTGGTGCGCGGAACTGGCGTGCGCGAACGCCGGCGTCGGCGCGATCGCGCCGGCCAGGCTCAGCACGAGGAAAATCGAGGCAATGCGCCGAAGGCCGGGTTTCACGATCCGGGAACCGATGCGATTCCTCCGCCGGGCGCCGGAGATCAGGGCTTGGCGGCCGCCTTCCCTTGCGCCGCGACGGCCGCCGCCGCGCGCGCGACCTGCTCCGGGTCGCCAAGGTAATAGTGGCGCAGCGGCCGCATGGCTTCGTCGAACTCGTACACCAGCGGTTGGCCGGTCGGAATGTTGAGGTCGATGATGGCCTCGTCCGAAATGCCGTCGATGTGCTTGATGAGCGCGCGCAGCGAGTTGCCGTGTGCGACGACCAGGACCTTGCGCCCGCGTTGCACTGCCGGCGCGATCGAGTCGTTCCAGAAGGGGACGACGCGGGCGACGGTGTCCCGCAGGCATTCGGTACGCGGGACCTGGTCCGGGGCCAGGTTGTGGTAGCGCGGATCGTTGCCGGACCAGCGCGGGTCGGACGGATCCAGGGGGTCGGGGGCCACGGCGTACGCCCGCCGCCACTGCAGCACCTGCGCTTCGCCGAACTTCGCCGCCGTCTGGGCCTTGTCCAGCCCTTGCAGCGCGCCGTAATGGCGTTCGTTCAGGCGCCAGCTGTGGACCACGGGAATCCACATCTCGTCGAGCGCGTCCTGCGCGAGCCAAAGGGTGCGGATCGCGCGCCGGAGGACCGAGGTGTACGCGAGATCGAAAGAGTATCCTTCGCGCCGCAGCAGTTCCCCCGCCGCGCGCGCTTCGGCAACGCCGGTGTCGGTCAGGTCGACATCGGTCCATCCGGTGAAACGGTTTTCCCGGTTCCACGTGCTTTCGCCGTGGCGTAGCAATACCAGCTTATAAATGCTCATCGGTGCAGTTCATTGGTGCAGGACACGCGGCGGAGCGCCGCGGAGATGGGTCCAGTAAGGATCCAAAAACGAGGAAAATTTCCGTCATTCTATAATCCCCGCTTATTCTATGAAATTCATCCTCGACAATCTTTCGCTGGTCCTGGCCGTCCTCGTGAGCGGAGGGATGCTGCTGTGGCCGCTGATGCGCGCGCGCGCCGGCGGCCCCACCATCGACACGCTCGCGGCGACCAAGCTCCTGAACTCGCGCGAGGTGCAGGTGGTCGATTGCCGGACCGCCGCGGAGTTCTCCGGCGGATCGCTGGCGCACGCCCGCAACCTGCCGGTGACGGAGATCGGCCGGCACGCGGACGAACTGCGCAAGGACGTGCCGGTCCTGCTCATCTGCGAGCACGGGCGACGGTCTTCCATCGCTTCCGTCAAGCTTCGTTCCGCCGGGGTGAAGGAGGTCTACATCCTCGGCGGCGGCATGCAGGCGTGGCGTGCCGCCGGCCTGCCGGTTTCCAAATAGGAGGGCGCCCGCCATGGCGACCACCGCTTCGGTCCGCATGTACTGCACGGCTGTGTGCCCGTATTGCGTGCGGGCCGAGGCCCTGCTCGGTCAGCGTGGCGTCGAATCGATCGAGAAGCTGCGGGTGGACCTTGATCCGCAATTGCGCGACGAGATGATCGCGCGCACCGGGCGGCGCAGCGTGCCGCAGATCTTCATCGGCGAGCACCATGTCGGCGGCTACGACGATCTGGCGGCGCTCGATCGCGCCGGCAAGCTGATGCCGCTATTGAATCCCAACCCGTAGGAACCGCCCACCATGACCGAATCCAATTCCCAGTCCGCACCCGACGGGCTGGACCAGACGCCCGCCTTCCAGCTTCAGCGCGTGTACCTCAAGGACGTGTCGCTGGAGATGCCCAACGCGCCGCGGATCTTCCTGGAGTCCGGCGCGCCCGAACTCGACGTCCAGATGGACATGTCCGACGAGGACGTCGGCGGTGGCATGGTGGAGGTGATCGTGCGCGTGACCGTCACGGCGCAACTCGGCGGCAAGACGCTGTTTCTCGTCGAAGCCAAGCAGGCGGGGATTTTCGAGCTGCGCGGGATTCCCGAGCCGCAGCGGTCCGCCGTGCTCGGCATCGTCTGTCCGGGGATCGTCTACCCGTACCTGCGCGCCAACGTTGCCGACCTGATCACCCGCACGGGCATGCCGCCCGTCCATCTGGCGGAAATCAATTTCGAGGTGATGTATCACCAGAAGGAAGCGGCGAAAAACGCCGACAACGCTTCTGGACTGATCGTTCCCCCGCAATCGCAGACGCGGCAGTAGCCTCCGCCGCACCGGCGGGCGTTGCCGACGTGAAGTTGGGGCGAAACGACATCGGGTCACGCGACAGATCTCGGGGGTTCCGTGCGGATCACGATATTGGGTGCCGGAGCGTGGGGAACCGCGCTGGCCGGCGTGCTCGCAGCCCGCGATGAGGTCCTGCTCTGGGCGCGCGACCCCGGCCAGGCAGCGACGATTGCGGCAACCCGCCGCAACGAGCGCTACCTTCCCGGCATCGCGCTGTCGGACCGCGTCGTCGTCTCGTCGGATCTCGGCGCGGCGCTGACCCACACCCAACTTGTGCTGCTGGCCGTGCCGGTGGCGGCGCTGCGCCCGTTGGCGGGCGCGCTGCGAACCCACGGACATGCCGGCCCGGTCGTCTGGCTTAGCAAGGGCCTGGAGCGCGACACGCATCTGCTGGCCCATCAGGTCATGGCGGCGGAATTGCCCGGCGTACCCGCCGGTCCGCTTTCGGGGCCGAGCTTTGCCGAAGAGGTGGCGCGGGGCTTGCCCACCGCGCTGGTGGTGGCGGGAGACGCCGGCCTGTGCGCTGCCGCGACCGCGGCGCTCCATGGCGGCAATCTGCGCATCTATTCCAGCGACGATGTCGTCGGCGTCGAGGTCGGCGGTGCGGTCAAGAACGTGCTGGCGATCGCTGCCGGGATTGCGGACGCGCTGAAACTCGGAACCAACGCGCGCGCTGCGCTGGTGACCCGCGGACTCGCCGAAACCCGCCGCTTCGGCGAAGCGCTCGGGGCCCAGGCCGAAACGTTCATGGGTCTGGCGGGCCTCGGCGACCTCGTGCTGACCTGCACGGGGGATCTGTCGCGCAATCGCCGTGTCGGCCTGGCACTGGGCCGCGGGGCGGATCTCGCGACCACGCTGCGGGAACTCGGCCACGTCGCCGAGGGCGTGTGGTCGGCGCCGGCGATCGTTGCCCGTGCCCGCGCCGCGTCCGTGGAAATGCCGATCTGCGAGGCCGTCTGTGCCGTGCTCGATGGCCGGGTGTCCCCCCGCGCGGCCGTGGAGCGGTTGCTCGCCCGGGATCCGCGCATGGAGCGGCAGTGATCCATGCCGCCGCGCACCCATCGTTCCGCCGTCCGCCGCAAACGTCCGCCGTCTACCGTGTCGGCTTCGCGTTTCCCTGAACTCACCCCGCCTGCCGGCGTCGAGCGGATCTCCCGACGCGCCCACGGCCTCCTTTGCTGCCATTTCTCTCCATGAACATCCCCCGCCGCTTCGCCATCGTTGCAGCCGCCGTCGGTATCGGCGCCGGCGCGCTGCTGTCTTCCTTCATCACCTCGCATTGGCGCAGCACCATGCACCAGCAGCCGCTGGTCATGCCGGCCGGCCAGAAGCTGGAATCGGCGCAGCTCGAACGGCTGTCCCTGTTGCCCCCGTTCCAGCTCCAGCAAGCGGGGGGAAAGCTCACCCCGGCATACCTGCGCGGCCGCTGGTCCTTTGTCTACTTCGGGTACACCAACTGTCCGGAAGCTTGCCCGACGACGCTCTCGATGCTTCGCCAGGTGCAGACTGCCCTTCACAAGCAAGGGCTCACTCCGCCGCGAATCGTCTTCATCTCGGTGGATCCGCGCCGCGACACGCCGCAACTGCTCGCTCGGTACGTCGCGAATTTCGGCAGCGACACGCTCGCGGCGACGGGGGACGATGATGCGCTGCACGAGCTGACGCCGTTTTTCGGCGTGAAGTACCAGCGCAACGACAGCCGGGACAAGCTCCACTATTCGGTGGACCATTCCGCCCTGGTGTTCCTCGTCACGCCGGACGACCGCTGGCTCGCAACCTTTCCGCCGCTTGCCGATACGCCGCAGGTGACCCACGACACCGCGGCGATGATGAAAGTGCAGTGGGATTGACCTGAGCCGTCATTGCGAGGCCCGCAGGGTCGAAGCAATCCAGTGCGGTGCCAGGATCGCCGCGGCCCGCTACGCCGGCGCCGCCTCGTAGCCCTCTTCCTTCACCGCGGCAATGAGTGCCTGGGGGGCGACATTCCCATGCACCACCGCGCCGCCCGGGCGCAGCGTCACTTCGGCGCGCTCCACGCCCGGAACGCGCTCCAGTGCCTTGGTCACCGCACGAACGCAGTGCTCGCAGGTCATTCCCGTGATTGCCAGTTTGATGTCGTTCATCGACGGCTCCAAAAATGATCTCCCTACGCGGATTCGACCCGGAACGCCTGCAGCCGTTTCAGCCGCAGGCTGTTGCTGAGGACGAAGATCGACGACAGTCCCATCGCCACCCCGGCCAGCATCGGGTTGATTCGAACCCCCAGCGGCGCTGCCACCCCGGCGGCGACGGGAATCAACAGGATGTTGTAGAAAAACGCCCAGAACAGGTTGCCGCGGATGTTGGCCAAGGTGCGCCGGGCCGCGGTCATCGCCGTGACCACCTCGGTCAACTGGCCGCGGGTCAGCGTCACGTCGGCGGCTTCGATCGCGATGTCGGTTCCGGTTGCCAGGGCGACGCCGACGTCGGCCCGGGCGAGCGCCGGCGCGTCGTTGATGCCGTCGCCCACGAATGCGACGCGCCGCCCGGCCCGCTGCAGTTCGCCGACGACGCCCGCCTTGTCTTGCGGCAGCACTTCGGCATGCACCGCATCGATGCCGAGGCGCGTCGCGACCGCTTCGGCGGTGCCGCGGGCGTCGCCGGTGACCATCGCCACGACCACGCCGTCGCGCTGCAGCGCGCGCACCACCGCGTGCGCCTCGGGTTTCACCGGATCGGCGATGGCGAGCAGTCCGATGGCCGCGCCGTTGGCCGCCACGTACACGACGGTGCGGCCGGCGCCCTCGAGCGCTGCGGCCTCGTCGGTGAGCGCTGCGGCGCGGATGTCCTCCTGTTCGAGAAAGCGTTTCGTCCCCACGAGCACCGGTCTCCCCGCCACCCGCCCGGCGATGCCGTGCCCGGCGACCGCGCGGAAATCGGTGACCGGCTCGATCGTCAGGCTCCGTTCCCGGGCGGCGGCAAGAATCGCCCGTCCCAGCGGATGCTCGGACGCCGATTCCAGCGCCGCGGCAAGGCGCAGGGCTTCTTCCGGCGCGGGGCCGGCCGAAGCCACCAGCGCGGGCCGGCCTTCCGTGAGCGTGCCGGTCTTGTCGAACAGCACGGTATCGACCTTGGACAGCGTCTCGAGCGCCTCGCCTTTGCGAAACAGCACGCCCAGTTCCGCCGCGCGGCCGGTTCCGACCATGATCGCCGCGGGTGTGGCGAGTCCCATGGCGCAAGGACAGGCGACCACCAGCACGGACACCGCTGCCACCAGTGCGAGGCTCACGTTGCCCGCGACCGAAAGCCAGACGCCGAACGCCGTCAGCGCGATCACGAGGACTGCGGGCGTGAAGATCCGCACCACCCGGTCGGCCACGCCCTGGATCGGCAGCTTGCCGGTCTGGGCGCTTTCCACCAGCTTGATGATCTGTGCCAGCACCGTTTCGCGGCCCACCGACGTCGCCTCGACGACCAGCCGTCCGTCCTGGTTCACGGTGCCGCCGACCACGGCATCGCCGGCCTCCTTCGCCACCGGCAGCGGCTCGCCGGTCAGCATGGCCTCGTCGACGTGCGCGCGTCCCGCCGCCACGCGACCGTCGACCGGCATGCGCTCGCCGGGCCGCACCACGACGCGGTCGCCGACGTGCAACTGGGCGATCGGCACCTCCTGCTCGGTGCCGTCGGCATCCAGGCGGCGGGCGGTCTTCGCCTGCAGACCGGCGAGCTTGCGGATCGCCGCCGAGGTGCGCCCCTTCGCCACTTCCTCGAGGTATTTGCCGGCCAGCACCGCCGCCACCACCACCGCGGCGGAATCGAAATAGACGTGGCGCGCATCGGGCGGAAACCATCCGGGCGCGAGCAGCACCAGCGCGCTGTAGCCCCACGCGGCACCGGTTCCCGTCGCCACCAGGGAATTCATGTCCGGCGACCCGTGGCGGTAGGCGATCAGGCCGGGCCGGAAGAAGCGCCGGCCTGGGCCCGACAGCACGACCGTGGCGAGCAGCAGTTGGATCCACTCCCAGAAGTGTGCAACCGGGCTCGTCCGATCGAGCATCCGGTGCCAAGCGGGCACGAACGCCGACCCCATCGCCAGGACCAGGATCGGCAGGGCCAGGCCGGCCGCAAGCAGGACGTCCCGGCCCATCGCGCGCAGCGCGGCCCGTCGGTGCGCCCCGGTGTCGCCGGTGTCTTCCGGATCGAGCGGTCGGGCCGCATATCCTGCGTCCGCGACGGCCTCGATCAGGGTCGACAGGTCCGCCGTCGCGGGCACGTAGCGGACATGCGCACGTTCGGTGGCGAGATTGACCGTCGCCTCGAGCACGCCGGCCTGGCGACGCAGCGCGCGCTCGACGCGCCCGACGCAGGTTGCGCAGGTCATGCCCTCGATCGCCAGATCGGCGTCGGCGAGCACCGGCTCATAGCCGATCTCGTGAATCGCCGCAGCGATCCGCGGCGGATCGACCTGCGCCGGATCGAAGCGCACGTCGGCGCGCTCCGTCGCCAGGTTCACGCTGGCCGACGCAACCCCGGGTAGCCGGTTGAGCGTCCGTTCCACGCGGGCGCTGCAGGATGCGCAGGTCATTCCCTCGATGCCGATGGTCAGGTCGGCCGGCGTTGCTGTGGATTCCATGGATCGGCGGCGCGGGGCGCTGGGGACGACCGGATTCACTCTACACCCGAAGTCGCGCGCGGAGCCGTCAGGAATCGCGGAGACCACCGCCCGGAAACCCGTTCTGTCGCCATGCCTCGAAGACCGCCACCGCGACGGCATTGGACAGGTTCACGCTGCGGTTGCCGGGTCGCATCGGCAGCGTGAGGCGGCGTTCGGGCGCGACGGATGCCAACACATCATCCGGCAGTCCGGCGGTTTCCGAGCCGAACAACAGCCAGTCGCCGGGCCGGAACGTGGCGTTGTCGTAGCGGACCGCCCCCCGTGCGGTGAACGCGAAAACCCGCTCCGGGTCGGGCGCGCAGTCGGCGCGCCACGCCGCGACGTCCGCATGCACGCGCAGGGATGCGAATTCGTGATAGTCCAAGCCCGCGCGGCGCATCTTCGCGTGGTCGATCGGGAATCCCAGTGGCTCGATGAGATGCAGCGTCGCGCCGGTGTTCGCGCACAGCCGGATGACGTTGCCGGTGTTGGGCGGAATCTGCGGATTGACGAGGACGACGTGAAGCATGGTGGTCGATGGTCGGGGGTCGGTTTCCCGATGCGCCGGGATGTGCGCGGATCGATCGTGGCAGGCGAAACCCGGCGGACGCTCCGAGGTCGTTTTGCAATGCGGTGCGAATGCCCGCATTATGCAAGGACCCGGGTCGTGCGCGACCCCTCCACCATTTCGCTCACCATGTCGCATTCCGAACTCGCCGCCGGGGCCGCGCGCACCCGCATGGGCTTCCAAGAATTCGTCGTCTTCATCGCCGCCGTCATGGCGACCAATGCGCTGGCGATCGACACCATGCTGCCGGCGCTGCCGCGCATCGGCCGGGCGCTCCACATCGCGCACGAAAACGACCGTCAGTGGATCGTCACCGCATACCTGCTGGGATTCGGCGTGGCGCAACTCGGCTACGGCACGCTCGCCGATCGCTATGGCCGGCGGCCGGTCCTGTTTTCCGCGCTCGCGCTCTACGCATTGTTCAGCGTCTTTGCCGGAATGGCCGATTCGCTGCACACGATGCTGGTCGCGCGGGTGCTGCAGGGGATCGGGGCGGCCGGAACGCGGGTGCTCGCGGTGTCGATCGTGCGCGACCGCTATGCGGGTCGCCAGATGGCGCGCGTGATGTCGCTCGCGTTCCTGGTCTTTTTCGCGGTGCCGGTGGCGGCGCCATCGATCGGCCAGCTCGTCATGCTGGTCGAACCGTGGCGCGCGGTCTTTCATCTGCTCGCGCTGTTCGGCGCCGCAGTCGCCGTGTGGGGTGCCGTGCGCCTGCCCGAAACCCTGCACGAATCGGACCGGCTGCGCATCGAAATCGCGCGGATCGCCGCGGCGTTCCGCGAGTGCGTGTCGGACCGCAAGGCCGTCGGATACACCTTCGCCCAGGCGATCCTCTTCGGCGGCCTGCTCGGATACATCAATGCGGCGCAGCAGATCTTCACCGACGTCTATCACGTGCCGTCGCGATTTCCGATCCTGTTCGGCGGCACCGCGGCGTTCCTGGCCGCGGCGTCGCTGCTCAACGCGCGCATCGTCGGGCGGCTCGGCATGCACCGGGTATCGCACGCCGCGCTGTTCGGATATGTCGCCGTCGCGGCATCGCACGTCGCGATCGCCCGGCTGGGTGGCGACAGCCTGTGGGTGTTTGCGGGGGCGCAGGCCTTGATCCTGTTTTGCATCGGCTTGATCGGACCCAATTTCGGCGCGCTTGCCATGGAGTCGATGGGACATGTCGCGGGCACCGCATCGTCGCTGCAGGGTTTCGTCACCTCGGTCGGCGGGGCCTTGGTGGGGTTCGCGATCGGACAGCAATTCGATGGCACGACCCTGCCGATCTGCGTCGGCTATCTCGTCGTGGCGTGCTCGGCGTTGGCGATCGTGATCGCCACGGAACGTGGCCGGTTGTTCCGTTCGACGGTGCCGGCGGTTGCGGCCGCCGTGGCGCCCGATTCGGCGAATGGCAGGATCGGGCTTGGCGGGATCGGGGACAATCGATGAAGATCGGCGTCGTCGGCGGTGGCATCAATGGCCTGTGTTGCGCCTGGGAATTGGCACGACGCGGCCACGCCGTGCGCCTGTTCGAGCGCGATCACCTGATGCAGGCCACCAGCCGGGCCACCTCCAAGCTTTTGCATGGTGGGCTGCGCTATATCGAGCATGGCGAATTTCGCCTCGTCCGCGAGGCGCTGCACGAGCGCGATGCCTGGTTGCGGCGTGCGCCCCATCTGGCGCACCCCTTGCACCTGGTGGTGCCGCAATACGCCGGCGCCCGGCGCGGGCGACTGACGATCGGGCTGGGCCTCTGGATCTACGACCGGCTCGCCGGCGACAGCGCGCTCGCCGGCCACCGGCATCTGCCTGCCACGGAGCTGTTGCGGCGCCTTCCGGGATTGCGCCGGGACGGGTTGCGGGGTGGGTACGAGTTTTCCGACGCCCAGATGGACGATTACCGGCTCGGGATGTGGGTTGCCGAGCAGGCCCGCCAGGCGGGGGTCCGGATCGGCGAGGGGGAGGAGGTGATCCGCTGCGACGAGCAGGGCGGCGTATCCACCGTGGCCGGCGAGCACCGGTTCGACCGCGTTCTCAACGTCGCCGGCCCGTGGGCGGGAGCGCTGCTGCAACGCAGTGGGCTCACCGCCCCGGTTCGTCTCGACCTGGTCCGGGGCAGCCACTTGATCCTCGACCGCGTGTGCGAGCAGGCGCTCCTCCTCGAGGTCCCCGGCGAGAAACGGATCTTCTTCGTGCTGCCGTGGAAGGGCCATACGCTGGTTGGCACCACCGAAGTACGCCAGGGCCTGGACGAAGCAATCGCGCCCAGCGCAGAGGAGGAGCATTCCTTGCTGCGCGCGTACGGCCACTATTTTCCGGCCGAAACGCCCGTGGTTGTGGAGCGCTTCGCAGGCGTGCGGCCGCTCCTCGCCGGCGCCGCAAACCCGAGCGACGCGAGCCGGGAATACGTCATCCACCGCAGCGGCCGCCTGATCACCGTCTTCGGCGGCAAGTGGACCACCGCGATGGCCTTGGCGCAGCGGGTCGCGGGCCTGGCGTCCTGAGCGCCGACAGCCCTGCGGCATTCCCGCCCGATTCGGTCAACGGGAAACCATCGTCACGCCTCATCGCCGGGTGACTCGGCATTGGCCAGCGCCGTGTCGACGGCCTGCGGCGCGATTCGTTTGGTGGGCTTGACGCCGAGGTCCCGCAGCATTTCCGCCTGCCGGATCGCATTGCCGCGGCCGGATACGAGTTTCCGCTCCGCGCTCGCGTACGCGTTCTGCGCGGCGGTGATGCGGTCGCCGACGAGGCGCAGGTCGTCGACGAACCCGGCGAGCTTGTCATACAGTTCCGCGCCGCGGCGGGCGATCTCCTGCGCGTTGCGGCTCTGCTGCTCCTGCCGCCACAGATGGGCGACGGTGCGCACGACGAAGAGCAGCGTGGACGGACTCACCAGCAGCACGTTGCGCTGCCAGGCATCCAGAAACAGTTCCGCGTCGGCGCCCACCGCGAGCAGGAAGGCCGGTTCGATCGGAACGAACATCAGCACGAAATCGACCCCGTCGGCGCCATAGAGCAATTGATAGTCCTTCGCGGCGAGGCTGCGCAGGTGGCCGCGCACGGAATCGAGGTGTTCGGTGAGCGCGGCCTTGCGCTCCGCATCGGTCTCCGCCGCGGCGTAGCGGTCGTAGGCGACCAGGGAAACCTTTGCGTCGACCACCAGCTTGCGGCTGCCGGGCAACTCGATCACCACGTCGGGCTGCAGGCGCCTGCCGTCCTCCGCCACCTCGGAAACCTGCGCCGCATATTCGAAGCCTTTGCGCAGGCCCGAGGCTTCCAGCACGCGCTCCAGGATGTATTCGCCCCAAGCCCCCTGCGTCTTCGACGACCCTTTGAGGGCGGACGTCAGATTCTTCGCGTCGGCGCTCAGCGTCTGGTTGAGCGTCACGAGCTGCCGCAGCTGTTCGGCCAGTGCGCTGCGGTCCTTGCCTTCCTGGACGTAGACCTCCTCGACCTTGGACTGGAACTCGCCGATTCGCGCCCGCAGGGGGTCGAGCAGCTGTGCGAGATGGACCCGGTTCTGTTCGGTGAACCGGGTCGATTTCTCTTCGAGGATGTCGTTGGCCAGCGCCTTGAACTGATGGCTCAGCGTTTCTTTCGCGTCCGCGAGCAGTTGCAGCTTCTCCGCGGCGCTGCGCCGTTCGGCGTCGAGCAGGACCTGCAGCGCCTTGCGCTCGCCTTCGAGCGTCGCGCGCTCGCGGCCGGCGCGGTCGAGCTGTTCCCGCCACTGCGCAGCCTCGTCCCGGGCGGTGCGAATTTGCGATGCCGCCGCACGCCATGCCGCAAACCCGCCCGCCGCAAATCCGGCGAGCCCCGCGACCAACCCTACGGCCAATTCGCCGGTTCCGAACGTCATAGGCACGGAAACTCCTGGGCCGGAGATGCCCAATACAGCCCGGTCCAGATCGTAAACGAGCCGTCCTCCTCGTATCCCAAGGCTTGCCGCACCTCCGCCGGGGCCTCGGCCTGCAGGCGGCGGATCATCGCGGCGGCGTCGGGCGGCGTGCGCATGCGTTCGATCCAGGAGGCGAACTCCAGGCGCAGGGGCCAGCGCTCGTGCGCGGTCACGGTGAATCCCGCCGCCGCCAGCATGGCCTGCCATTGGCGCGGCGCGTGGCTGCGTACGTGTGAGCGGTCGCGCAGCAGCTCGATCGTCTGCAGATGGGTATCCGCGAGCGGGTCGTCCTCGCCTTCGGTGTCGATCATCAACAGATGGCCGCCCGGCTTCAGGACGCGCCGCATTTCCCGCAACGCGGCCTCGATCCGCCGCCAGTGATGCGCGCTCTTGCGGGAGCAGACGAGGTCGAAGGATTCGTCGGCGAACGGCAGGCGGTCGCCCGTGCCTTCCACGGTTTCGATCTGCGGCAGATGCCGCGCCGCCGCCGCGTCGCGCACGACCGCCAGCATGCCGGGCGCCGGATCGAGCGCCACGACCCGGGCAAAGTCGGGCGCGATCGCGAAGCTCAGGTGCCCGGCGCCGCAGCCCACGTCGAGGGCTGCGGCCGTCGTGGTTCGCCCGGTTGCGTGCCGCGCCAGTTCCTGCGCACGGACGAGGTCCGGGCCCTGCGCATGGACCGCGCTGGTCAGATAGGCGCGCGCCTGCGCGTCGAATTGGGCCAATACCGTCTGCTCATGCGTCGACATGGGATTGCTCCTTTCCCCGCGTGATTCCCGATTGGTAACCTTCGAACAGTTGCCGCAGCGTCTCCGAGCCGATTTCGGCCGCGGTGGCGTCGGCATGCCGCTGGACGATGGCGTGAAATTCCGCCTGCATCGCGCGCGACAGCACCACGCCATGGTCGCGCTCGAGGACATAGGACACGCCGCCCTTGCCGGACTGGCTGTTGATCCGAACGACGCCATCGTAGCTGCGTCCCAGGTCCGCCGGGTCGATGGGCAGATACGGCACCTCCCAGAGCCCATGCGGGTCCTGTGCGGCGAAGCCCTTCTTGATCGCATCCTGGTGCGACCCCGAGAACGCCGTGTAGACCAGATCGCCGGCATACGGGTGGCGCGGAGGGATCGTCATGCCGGTGCATTCCTCGTAGCAGCGCGCGATCGCCGGCAGATCCGAGAAGTCCAGCCCCGGCGCGATGCCTTGGGTGTAGAGGTTCAACGCGAGGGTGAGGAGGTCGGCGTTGCCGCTGCGCTCGCCGTTGCCGAACAGGCATCCTTCCACCCGCTGCGCGCCGGCCAGCATCGCCAGTTCCGCGCAGGCGACGCCGGTGCCGCGATCGTTGTGGGTATGCACCGACAGGACGACGTGCTCGCGCGCATCCAGATTGCGGTCCATCCATTCGATCTGATCCGCGAAGACGTTGGGAGCGGCGACTTCGACGGTGGTCGGCAGATTGACGATCATCCGCCGCCCCGCGCCGACCCCCCAGGCGCGCATCGCGGCGTGGCAGGCGGCCAGCGCAACCTCGGGTTCGGTGGCGCTGAACGTTTCCGGCGAGTACTGGAGGATCCATTCGGTTTCCGGGAAGCGCTCGGTCGCGCGCCGGACGTGGGTGATCTGCGATTCGATGAAACGCAGCATCTCCGGCACCGTCATGCCGAAGACGATACGCCGCCACGCCGGCGCGGTGGCGTTGTAGACGTGCACGATGGCGCGCCGCGCGCCCCGCAGGGAGGCGACCGTGCGGTCGATCAGGTCCTCCCGCATCGGGGTCAGAACCATCGGCGTGACGCCGTCCGGAATTCGATCCGCTTCGATCAAGGCGCGGACGACATCGAAGTCGGTCTGCGACGCGGATGGGAACCCGACCTCGATTTCGCGGAAGCCGATTCCGACGAGGGCATCGAAGAAGCGCAGCTTTCGCGCTGGACTCATCGGCTCGAACAGCGCCTGGTTGCCGTCGCGCAGGTCGGTGGAAAGCCAGATCGGTGCCTGGCGGTGGGTGCGTGCCGGCCATTGCCGGTCGGGCAGGAAAACCGGCGGGAACGGCCGGTACTTCGTTTCAGGATTCGGAATCATTGTGTTTCCCCCAAGGGACGACGCGTCGCGCGCGGCACGGGCCGCGTGCGAACCAGGATGGACCGGATGCGCCTACCCCTGCGACGCTTCGGTGGGCGGAGCGTCGTTGCGTGGCCGGGGTCAGGGGGAAATCAGAACGTCGCGGGGACGTCGTGGCGCGCAGGCAGACCCCGGCCCAGCGCTAGTCGGGCCAGCAGCAGGGTGCAACGCAGGTTGCGGGGGGAGGGTGCGCGAGAGATCACGGGCAAAGCGTATGCGAATGCGCGGAATCGGTCAATTGCCCCTTGGTTTGCGGCACGATGCGGGCCAACCGGCTATCCTCCTGCCGCCATGGATCCCGTCGCCCATCTCCCCCACGCCGCCGGCGTCACCCTCACCGCCGCGCAGCATGTGCTGACCGTGCTCTCCGGGAGCGCGGTCGGCTTTACGCTCGGCATCATCGGCGGAGGCGGATCCATCCTCGCCGTGCCGCTCTTGCTGTACCTCGTCGGCTACCCGGATCCACATGTGGTGATCGGCACCACCGCGTTTGCCGTTTCGATGAACGCCTACGCCAACCTGGCGCTGCATGCGCGCGCCGGCAACGTGCGGTGGAAACAGGGCATCCTGTTCGCGGTGGTCGGCGCGGCGATGGCGTTCGTCGGCTCCAGCATCGGCAAGGCTGTTGACGGCCGGCGTCTGCTGTTCCTGTTCGCCCTGCTGATGCTCGGGATCGCGGTTCTGATGGTGCGCCAGCGTGCCGTCGCCGCGATGCTGGAGAAAGCGAAGGCGCAGTGCGACGAGGGCCTGTGCGCCGCCCGCCTGGCCGGTTCGGCGGCGTTGGCCGGCGGGTTCTCGGGGTTCTTCGGCATCGGAGGCGGATTCCTGATCGTCCCCGGCCTGGCGTTGCCCACGGGGATGCCCATGGTCACCGCGGTGGGAACCTCGCTGATCTCGGTGGGCACGTTCGGCCTGACCACTGCGCTGAACTACGCCCGCTCGGGGATGCTGGACTGGCGGGTGGCCCTGCAGTTCATCGCCGGCGGCATCGTCGGCGGCTGGGCCGGCACCCGCGCCGCCACTCGGCTCGGACGCAGCGGCAAGGGCACCTTGAACTGGATTTTTGCCGGGATCGTCGTGGCGGTTGCGTTGTACATGCTGTACAAGAACGCCCCCTAGACGATCCAGTCCCTGCACCCATTGCGGGGACTCGTTGCCTAGGGCGCCGTGGCGGACATGCCGCCTCCTCGCGGCGGGCGGCCTTGCGCCGCCCGCGGAGGGAATCAGTTGTTGACGACCCCCAGGTCGGCATCGACGGATTTCACGCCGACCACCCGGCAGGCGAGCTTCTTCGCCGCGTGGCGTTCATACCGGGAATCGACGATGCCGCTGAGCGTGACCACGCCATGATCCGTCGTCACGTGAATCGGATCCGCAGCAAACGCCGGATCGTTGTCGATCTGGTGCTGGACGGTGGCCGTGATCTGCTGGTCGGTGGGCATGGACATCGTCTTGGCTTGGACTCCCGACGCCAGCAATGCCGCGACGGCCAAAACGGAGATTTTCAGTACGGTGCGCATATGAGGCCTCCCTTCCGCATCGCGGCGAGCACACACGACCCCACGCCCGACGGGCTCGCCGCGCATCGCACCGTCAGGTGCCGGCCTCGCTGCTCCACGCACCGGAGCCAGCGTCCCCGCTCCCCGCCGCAATGCGCTTCGTTTGCGCCGGGATGGGGGCGTAATAAATTAGGCTCCCTGCGTGCTGAGGAGTTCCGCGGCGACGCGGGAGGGCAGGGCAGCGGATTGCGTGGTGTCGCCCGCAACCGTCAGACGACCCGCTTGCGGAACAGCCATCCGGCCACGGACAAGGTGACGACGCCGATCGCGGCCATCGGCCAGAATTGCGGTGCGAGTTCGCCGAATCCCGCACCCTCGAGAAAGACGCTGCGCACGATGATCAGGAAGTAGCGCATGGGGTTGATCCAGGTGAGATGCTGGATCCACATCGGCATGTTGGCGATGGGGGTCGCGAACCCCGAGAGGATCACCGAGGGGACGATGAACAGAAACGCGCCGAGCAGTGCCTGCTGCTGGGTCGCCGCGAGCGCGGAAATCGCCAGTCCGATGCCGGTGACGGCGAGCACGAACAGCAGCATCCCGAAATAGAGCGGCAGCAGGCTACCGCGCAGCGGCACATGGAACCAGAACACCGCCGCGGTGATGATGACGGTCGCTTCGATCGCGCCGATGAGCATGCCGGGCAGGCCTTTCCCGAGCAGGATGTCGATCTGTCGAAGCGGGGTGACGAGGAGCTGATCGAAGGTCCCCATCTCGCGCTCGCGCGCCACCGACAGGCCGACCACGAGCAGGGTTACCACCATGGTGAGCAGCGCGACGATGCCCGGCACGATGAACCAGCGGGAGGTGAGCGTCGGGTTGTAGCGGGTGCGGATGTCGACCACGGCGGGCATCGGCGGTCCGCCGTGATCGGCGGACCAACCGAGCGCGAAGTCGTTGAGAATCGTGTTGGCGTAGCTCTCGATCAGCAGCGCGGTGTTCGAGTTGCGGCCGTCGACGATCATTTGCATGCGTGCGGGCCGGTGGACCAGCAGGTCGCGTGTGAAGTTCGGATCGATCACCAGGACCATCTGCACGCGGCGTTCGTCGATGAGATGGTCGACCGGCGCATCGCTCCGGAGGATTTTCTGAACCGAGAATGTCGGCGACCCGGCGAACCGGGCGATCAGGTCGCGCGATGGCTGGCTGTGGTCCTGGTTGAACACCGCGATCGGCACATGGTTGATGTCGAAGCTCGCGGCATAGCCGAACACCAGGAGTTGTATCAAAGGTGGGCCGATCAGTACCGTGCGGCTGCGCGCGTCGCGCAGCACGGCGAGCAGTTCCTTCCGGATCAGTGCGAGAACCTGGCGCCACATGGCGGTCAATCCAGGCGCTTGCGGGCGCTTGCGCGCACCAGCGTCAAAAAGATCCCCGCCATGACCGCCAACGCAATCGCATTGGGCACGATCACCGACCGAACGTCGCCGGCAAGGAAAATCGACTGCAGGATCGCAACGAAATAGCGCGCGGCCACGATATGGGTGATGATCCGGATCGGCTGCGGCATGCTGTCGATGTCGAAGACGAAACCGGAGAGGATGAATGCCGGCAGGAACGCCGTAATGATGGCGATCTGCCCGGCAACGAACTGGTTGCGGGCGAAGCTCGAAATCAGCAATCCCATGCCGAGGGCGGCGAGCATGAAAAGGGCCGACGTCGCGGTGAGTACCAGCATCGATCCGTGCAGGGGCACCTCGAACAGGAACACCGCCATGGCGACCGATGCGGCCATGCCGCCCATGCCCAGCACGAAATACGGAATCAGCTTGGCCAGCACGATCTCCCGCATGCGCACGCGGGTGACCATCAGTGCCTCCATGGTGCCCCGCTCCCACTCGCGCGCGATGACCAGCGCCGTCAGCAGCGCGCCGGTGAGCGTCATGATCATCGCGATCAGGCCGGGCACGAGATAATCCCGGCTGCGCACCGCGGGGTTGAACCGCACCTGCGGCTGGACGTCGAGCGGAAGTTCCAGGGGTTTCCCGGCGTCCCGCGCACGCGCGGCGAGCCAGGTCGACCAGACCTGTTGCACGTAGCCTTCGACGATCCGCGCGGTGTTCGCGTCGACGCCGTTGACGATGACGCCGATCGGCGCGGCACCGTACGAATCGGCGCGTCGCGTGAAGTCGGACCGCAGCCAGACGATGCCGTTGATCTCGTGCCGCGCCATGGCGTGTTCGGCCTCATGAATGCCCGCGTATTTTCGCGGCAGGAAATATGGGGAATGCGCGAATGCCGCGGTGAAGCTCGCGGTGGTCGCATCGGGAGCGTCGGCCACCAGCCCCACCGGGACGTTGCGGGCATCGAGGGACACGCCGTAGCCGAAGATCAGCAGCAGTACGGCGGGCAGGACGAAGGCGATCGCCAGCGACGAGGGGTCGCGCCAGATCTGGATGAACTCCTTTCGCACCAGGGCGAACAGGCGCGCGACCGACGGATTCATGCCGCCACCGGCGCGTCCGCCGCCTCGATGACGGAAATGAAGGCATCCTCCATGGTCGGATCCGGTCGGTCCGCGCGGCGCGCGGCGGCCTTGATCGCGTCCGGCGTACCCTCCGTCAGCACGCGACCGGTGGCCATGATCACCAGCCGGTCGCAGTACTCCGCTTCCTCCATGAAATGGGTGGTCACGAGGACGGTTACGCCGGATTCCGCGAGTGCGTTGATGCGCCGCCAGAACTCCCGCCGCGCCAGGGGGTCGACGCCTGACGTCGGCTCGTCGAGGAACAGGATGTCGGGCTCGTGCATCAGGGCGCAGGCCAGCGCCAGCCGCTGCTTGTAGCCCAGAGGCAGGTCGCGCGCGGTGGCGTCGACCATGGGGCGCAGTTCAAATTCGTCGAGCGCCCAGTCGATCCGGGTTCGCTGCCGTGCGCCGACGAGGCGGTAGGCGCTGCTGAAGAACCGCAGATTCTGTCCCACCGACAGATCGGCATAGAGCGAGAATTTCTGCGCCATGTACCCGATCCGCGCGCGCGCCGTGGCGGCCGAGTGGCGCAGATCGAACCCCGCGACGCGCAGCGCTCCCTCGGAGGGCGGAAGCAGGCCGCACAACATGCGGAAGGTGGTGGTCTTCCCGGCGCCGTTGGCGCCCAGCAGCCCGAAGATTTCGCCTCGGGCGACCTGGAACGACACGTCGTCGACGGCGACGAAGGCGCCGAACCGCCGCGTGAGATGTTCGACGTGGATCACCGCCGGCGCGCCCGCGTTACCCGCTTCGGTCGTGTCGGTCGAACGAGCGGCCGCGCCCGTCGCCGGATTCGGCGTCGCCGACGCAGGCTCCAGCGCGCGCAGGCGCGCGACGAAGCTGTCTTCGAAGCGGGGGGCGGTCGGCACCAGCGACAGATCGGTGATTCGGGCGAGGTGCGCCGCATCCGGCGGCTCCGTCCCGGCGGTCACCACCCGCACCCGGCTGCCCTGGATCACGGCGTCGAGGATGCCGGGCGCCTGCGCCAGCCGCGCTTGCAGGGGGCGGCGGGCCAGCGCGGCCGAGGCGAAATAACTGCGCCCGGCCATTTCCGCCGTGAACGACGACGGTGGGCCGCTGCCCAGCAGCCGGCCCTCGTGCATCAGCAGCACCCGCTGGCATCGTTCGGCTTCGTCGAGATAGGCGGTGCTGAAAAGGACCGTCGTGTGCGATTCGGCGGTCAGGCGATCGATGATCTGCCAAAGCTCCCGGCGCGACACCGGGTCGACGCCGACCGTCGGCTCGTCGAGCAGCAGCAGTTCGGGCGGCTGGACGAGCGTGCAGGCCAGTCCGAGCTTTTGCTTCATGCCGCCCGAAAGGTGCCCGGCGGTCCGTGCGGTGAACGGACCGAGGCCCGTCATCGGCAGCAGCGCGGCGTAGCGTTCCTTGCGCGCCGCCTGCGGCACGCCCTGGAGATCGGCGTAGAGGTCGAGGTTTTCCTGGACCGTGAGGTCTTCGTAGAGACCGAAGCGCTGGGGCATGTATCCCAGGCGGGACTGCACGGCGAGGGGATCCTTTTCGACGTCGATGCCGAGCACCGTGACCTCGCCGGCATCGGCGCGCAGCAACCCGGCGACGAGTCGCATCAAGGTGGTCTTGCCCGCGCCATCGGGTCCGATCAGTCCGGTGACCGCGCCGCGCGGGATGTCGGCGGTAACGCCGTCCACCGCGTGGATCACGCGCTTGCCGGAGCGGAAGCTGCGACGGACGTCCGCAAGCCGCAGTGCCCAGTCGCGGTCAGGGTCGGCTTGCATCGGCAGGCCCGCATCCGGGCGCGGTGGGTGCCTGGTTCAAGTCGACGTGAACCGTCGCCGGCATGCCCAGCCGCAGTTCGTCGCGCGTGTTGCATACGTAGACGCGGAGCTGGTAGACGAGCGCCGTGCGCAGTTCCGGCGTTTCCACCGTTTTGGGCGTGAACTCCGAAGTCGGCGAGAGATAGCCGATCCAGCCGCGGTAGACGTGGCCGGGATAGCTGTCGGTCGTGACGGTCGCGGCCATGCCGAGGCGAACCTTGCCGAGTTGGTCTTCCGGGACGTAGGCCCGGACCCACAGCGGTTGGGTCAAGCCGATGGTGTACACCGGCGTGGCCGGGGATGCCATGTCCCCAGGTTCCAGGATGCGGTCCTCCACCACCCCGTCGGCCGGCGCGTAGAGCCGTGTGTCGGCATATTCCCGCTCGGCCAGCGCCACGTTCGCCGCGGCGGCTTGATAGGCGGTGCGCGCCGCATCGATGTCCTCGACGCGAGGTCCTTTCACCGCCAGGATGTACGCCTGCCGTGCGGCCTCGAAGTCGTTGCGCGACGAATCGCGCTGCGCCCGCGCGTTGTCGCGGTCCTCGACCGATGCGATTCCATGCGGGAGCAGGCGCAATGTCCGGGCGTAGACGACCTGGTTTTTTTCGTAGATCGCGCGCAGCGCCGTCATCGTCGCTTTGGCCTGGGCGATCTCCTCCGGGCGCGAGCCGTCGAGGAGTTTCTTGAGCGTCGCCTTCAGGCTGCGCGCCTGCGCTCGCGCCTGCGCCAGGCGCGCAGCGTACCGCGTGTCGTCGAGCGTGGCGAGCAGTTCGCCCTTTTTGACCACCGAGCCCTCGACGACCTGCATCGCCGTGACCGCGCCGTTGTCGTTGAATGCCGGACGGACCTCGCGAATGTCGACGTCGCCGTAGAACACCATCGTGCTGCCCTCCGGTGTGGCGTGGAGATGCCGGTACAGCAGCCAGCCTCCCGTTCCCACCGCCGCGGCGACCACCACGGCCGCGGCCAAACGACGTCGTGCGATCATTTTGATCCTCTGCTGGAAGGGCCGAAGGCGGGGTCCTGCCACCCTCCGCCCATCGCCACGAAGAGCCTCGCGGTGTCGAGATCGCGCTGGGCCTGCGCGCTCGCGTAGCCGATCCGCGCCCGCTGGGCGGCGCGTTCGGCCGCGATCCAATCGAGCACGCGGCCGCGGCCCGCCGCGTAGCGGATGCGCTGCAGGTCCGCCGCGGCGTTGGCGGCGTCGAGCGCGCGCCGTTCGGCGGCGGCGAAGGCGGCGTCGTCGTCGAGCGCATGCAGGGTGTCGGCGACCTGTCCGAACGCGGCCAATACGGTCTGGCGATACACCGCCAGCGCAGCATGGAACGCGTCCACCGCCGCGCGGCGCTGCGCCTGGAGCGCGCCGCCGTGGAAGATCGGCACGGTCAGGCCGCCGGCCAAGGTCCAGAAGATGCTGCGCGACGTGCCCAGCGTGGTCGCCGCCAGCGCCGCGGTGCCGATCGAGGCGGAAATCGGGAAGCTCGGGTACATCTGCGCGGTGGCGATGCCGATGGCGGCGCTGCGCGCATGCAGTTGCGCCTGCGCCGCCTGGATGTCCGGACGTTGCCGCACCAGCGTCGAGGGCAGGCTCACGGGCAACCGGGGCGGCAGCGTGAAGCCGTCGAGATCGAAGTGCGGCGGGGCCCATGTCGTCGGAGCCCGGCCCACCAGGACCGTGAGCGCATCCTGCGCCGCGCTGTACTGCGCGCGCAGCGGCGGCAGCGCGGCGCGATCCTCCGCAAGCTGTGCCTGCGCCGCGAGTTCATCGCTGCGGTCGGCGCGTCCCGCCGCCCGTGCTTCCTGCACCAGCGCAAGATTTCTGCGGTCTTCGGCGATGATCGCCCGCGCCGCCTCGATCTGTCGTCGCAGCGAGGCGATCGCGAGGGCCTGCGTCGCCACGCTCCCGGTGACCGTCAGCCGCGCGGCGGCAAGCTGGTATTCCTGGGTATCGGCGAGCGCCTGCTGCGCCTCGACGGTGCGCGCGGTGAGGCCGAAAGCGTCCGGCAGAAAGCTGACGGTGGGCCCGACCTGATACAGATTGAAGATCGGAAGCCCCTGGCTCGCCGACGGCAACAGCCCGAGGGCGAACGGCGGCCCCTTCTGCCGCTCGGCCGATGCCGCGAGATCCACCTGCGGGTAGTAGCCGCCGCGGGCGACCGCAACCGCCTCCCGCGCCTGCGCCAGCGTCGCGCGGGCAGCGGCTAAGGTGGGGCTGGACGCGAGGGCTTCGCGCTCGACCCGGTCCAGCGCCGGATTGCGGAACGTCCGCCACCATTGCGCGGAGACCGGCTGGCCTTCGACCAACCGCTGGACGGGTTCGCCCGCTCCCGGCGCGAGCCGCGATGCCGTCGACGGAGGAACGAGGTGTTTCGCCGCTGGCGCGGTCGGCGGCACGAAGTCGGGGCCGACGGTGCAGGCCGCCAAGGGCAGGAGCGCGGCGAGCGCGGTGGCCGCGAGTGCCGGTCGGCGCGCACACGGCGGGCACATCGTCATGCGCGCTCCTTCGTGGTCCGGCTCCCGCGCGCCCGGTGCAGCGCGACCGCGTCCCGCCGCACCGCCGTCCGCGGCCGGACGGAGCGTTGCGGACGATCGGCGCTGCACGCTTCGGTGAGATAGGCGATCAGGTCCCGCATCCGCGGCAGGTTCGCCCGATAGCGCTGGAACCGTCCCTCGGATGCCGCCGTGACGAGACCGGCTTGTGCCAGGGCCCTGAGGTGAAAGGAAAGGTTCGAGGGCGCCATCCCGAGCGCTGCCGCAATGTCGCCTGCAACCATGCCATGGACCCCCCGCTTCACGAGCAACCGGAATACCTCCAGCCGCCGGCCGGAGGAGAGCGAATCAAGCAGCGCCGTCGCCGTCTCCGTTTTCACGTTTCAATCCTACTGCAATGATTGAATCGACAGGGCGGCATCGCCCTGGGTCCGGTTGACCGACCCCGGCGAATCCTGCGCCAGATCAATGATCGGATGCGCGCGGCAGGCGAAAAAAAGGCGCCCGCGAGAAGGGTGATCCTCGCGCGCGCCCGCCGTTGCTCGCAGGGGGCGGCCTCAGGGCTGCGGTACCATGCAATCCCAGATGTCGCCTACCGGCGCGGTGTTCGGGCAGCGCATCATGTGCGCCGTCCGCACTTCCTTGCCGTCGTGGAATTCGACGGAAAAGTGCTGGTCCGGAATGTTCTGCAGGTCGAACGTCGAGTGGGCCGTGCAGGGGTGGTGGCGTCCGGCGGGTACCGGGGTCAGGTCATAGGCGACCGCGATCTTCTCGCCCTTGATCCAGAACCGGGGGTTCTTCGGCTCCTGGCCGCAGACGATCGGGTCGACGACGATGACGACGACGCGATCGCCGCTGCGGTAAGGGAATACCTGATGCGCCGCCGGAACCTTTTCCGGGATGGGAATCGAGGTGAACTTCATCGCGGGTTTGTCCTTCGGAACGTCGGCGAGCGCAGATGCGGACAGCATGGCCGCGGCGATCAAAAATCCCACCTTTTTCAACATCTTTTTCTCCGATGAGGGAAGCGTCAAACCCACGCCACCCGAACCGGGACCGTGGGGCTCGATGACGATCCTAACCCCATCGTCATGAAAAAAACAGGACGTCGATCTGCGTTTCCGCAAGGAATGGCGCCGGAGCGGTCATGCGCCACCGCGATCCGGAGGTCGTTGCGTATCGGCGCGCGGGCCGTCAGTAGATCCCCGCGGCACCCGGCGGCCGGGTCTTGAATCGCCGGTGGGTCCACAGGTATTGATCCGGCATGCGCCGCACCCAGCGCTCGATCTCGCGGTTCATGCGGGCGGTGTCCTCCTCGACGCTGGCGCCGGGGAAGTCCTCCCAGGGCGGTTCGACATGCAACACGTAGCCGTCGGCCGTCTGTTCCGTCACGGTCATCACGACTTTCGCCCCGATCATGCGCGCGATCCGCGACACCATGGGCAGCGTCGCGGCATCCACGCCGAAGAACGGCACGAAGATCGAATTGCTGTCACCCGTATCCATGTCGGGCAGGTAATAGAAGGGCAGCCCGGATTGCATCGCGCGCAGTGCGGTACGCAGTTCGGCGCCGCCGCGCGCAACCAGCAGGGGCTCGTTGAATCGCGCACGGCCGAACGCCAGCCAGCGGTCCCATATCGGGTTGGACTGTCGCGCGTAGATCGACACCGCCTTGAATTCGAGCGCGATGCGGGCGCCGCCGGCGTCGAGGCCGACGAAGTGCGGGGCGAGCATGAGCAGGGGACGGTTCACCGGCGAACGCAGATGCTCCATTCCCTCGGCGCGGACGAACTCCCGGATTTCCTCGGCCGGCGCACGCCAGAGAACGCCATGGTCGAGCGCGCCGCGCGCGACGTTGCGGAACATCCGGCGCAGAATGCTTCGCCGCTCGGCATTGCCCAGATCCGGAAAGCAGGCGCGCAGGTTCGCTTCGGCGATGCGCCGCCGCCGGGCCACGGCGAGCACGGCCAGATCGCCGATGCGGTCGGCAAGCCACCGGCGCGCGGCGGCGGACCAGCGGGCGCTGCGCAGGATCAGCGCGACCCAGAGGCGGGCAAGGGCGGCGTTCATGTCGTGCTGCCGTTCAAGCGCCCTCTCCCACGGCAGCGGGGCTGGGCGAGGGCGGCGGCTCCACGCCCGCCGGCACCTTGTACCGGTTGTAGCTCCACAGGTACTGCTCCGGGCAGCGGCGGATCAGCCGCTCCATTTCCCGGTTGATCGTCGCCGCATCCTTCGCCGGATCTCCGGTCAGCGTCTCCGCCAAGGGCTCCCAGCGCAGCCGGAATCCCGCCCCCCGCGGCCGCCGCAGCGCGACCACCGAGACGACGATTGCATCGTTCGCGAGGGCGAGGCGTGCCGGCAGCGTCATCGTGTACGCCGGGCGCCCGAAAAACGGCGCCCAGACCCCTTCGCCCCGCGACGGCACCTGGTCGGGCAGCAGACCCACGACCTGACGATTGCGCAGCGCCCGCAGCATCAGCCGCACGCCGTGCAGATCGGCCGGGGCCAGCAGCAGGCCGCTGCGCCTGCGCGCCAGGTCGAACAGCGGCCGCAGCACGGCCTTGCGGGGAACGCGATAGAGCGCCAGCATCGGCCGCCGGCGCCCGGCCGGGCTCCACATGTAGCTTTGCGCGATGGCTTCGAAACAGCCCAGATGCGGGGTGAGCATGAGCACGGCGCGGTCCTGCGCCAGGATCGCCTCGACCACCTCGGGGTTTTCGGTCTCGACCCGCGCCAGGAGGTCTTCCCGCGGACGGGTCCAGACCCAGGCCAGTTCCAGCGCCTGCTTGCCGGCTTCCGCGACCGCGCGGGCCAGCGTCCGGTCCCGGTCCGGTAGGTCGCGCGGCAGGTTCTCGCGTAGACGGCGGCGATACGCCGGCGACGCGCGATAGACGACCCCGCCGAGCACGGCGCCGAGCGCGTGCAGCGCGCGCAGCGGGAGCAGGCCGAGGATCCGAAAGAGAAGCAGCATAGGGACGGGATGCTACCGGCATTCCTTTGGGCGTCCCGGATCGCAGGTTTGCGTTGCGCCGAACGGATTCCCCTGCAAGACCGCGCCAACAGGCCCGCGATGCCGTTATATACTCGCCGCACGGATCCGCTGGTTTAACGGTCAACTTGCAGGGCGGTCCGGGTCGGGGTCGGCATGTGCCGCCCGGCGGTGATTCCTGCTAAAGCGCCACCCGCCGTCCGGCGGTCATGGCGCCCCATGACCCGGAGACAAGGATTATGGCGGGCGACTACCTCTTCACCTCGGAGTCCGTATCCGAAGGCCATCCCGACAAGGTGGCAGACCAGATCTCGGACGCCGTTCTCGACGCGATCCTCGCAAAGGATGCCTCCGCGCGCGTCGCTGCGGAAACCCTGGTCACGACCGGCCTCGTGGTCCTCGCCGGCGAGATCTCCACTCATGCGACGATCGACTACCAGACCATCGCGCGCGAAGTCGTCAAGCGCATCGGCTACGACAACAGCGACTACGGCATCGATTACAAGGGCTGCGGCGTCCTGGTCTGCTATGACCGCCAAAGCCCTGACATCGCCCAGGGCGTCGATGAAGGCAAAGGCCTGGATCTCGACCAGGGCGCCGGCGACCAGGGGTTGATGTTCGGCTATGCCTGCGACGAAACGCAGGAACTCATGCCGGCGGCGATCCATTACGCCCACCGCCTGGTCGAGCGCCAAGCCGACCTGCGCCGCGACGGCCGGCTGTCGTGGCTGCGTCCGGATGCGAAGTCGCAGGTGACCCTGCGCTACGTCGACGGCAAGCCGCACTCGATCGACACGGTCGTCCTGTCGACCCAGCACGACCCGGACGTTGCCCACGAAACGCTGTGCGAAGCGGTGATCGAGGAAATCATCAAGCCGGTTCTGCCCAAAGAGTGGATCCGCGACACGCGCTACCTGGTCAACCCCACCGGCCGGTTCGTCATCGGCGGTCCGCACGGCGACTGCGGCCTCACCGGACGCAAGATCATCGTCGACACCTATGGCGGCTCCTGCCCGCACGGCGGCGGCGCGTTCTCGGGCAAGGACCCGACCAAGGTCGACCGCTCCGCCGCCTATGCGGCACGCTACGTCGCCAAGAACGTCGTTGCCGCCGGGTTGGCCAAGCGCTGCCAGGTACAGGTGAGCTACGCCATCGGCTATTCCAAGCCGATCAACATCACGGTGAACACCGCGGGGACCGGCGTGATCGCCGACGAGGCGATCGCCGCGCTGGTGCAAGAGCATTTCGACCTGCGGCCCAAGGGCATCGTGCACATGCTCGACCTGCGGCGCCCCGTATACGAGAAGACCGCGGCGTATGGGCACTTCGGCCGCGACGAGCCGGGGTTCAGCTGGGAGCGGACCGACCGCGCACCCATCCTGCGCGACGCGGCGGGTTGCAAGGCGGCTGCCTGAGCCGGTAGTCGTTTCCGACGTTTCCACGCGATCGCCGTGGAAATGGCGGGGTTTGGGCGCCGATTGCACGCGATCGGCGCCCACAAAAACCCGCCAAGCTTGGCACGCGGGGCGGAAGACGTCTTCCCCCCGCCCGCCTCCCATGCTGAAGAAAATCTCCGTCGAGGATCTGCGCCCGGGTATGTTCGTCCACGAGCTGTGCGGTTCGTGGTGGGAGCATGCGCTCTGGCGCCGTCGCTTCGCCTGCCGGACGCCGGAAGAGGTCGCCAAGGTGCGCGAAAGCGGGGTCCGGCAGATCTGGATCGACACCGGGCGGGGTATCGATGTCGCGCCGGACGGCGCGCATCCGGTGGTGACGGCGGATCAGGCGCGGCGACGGATCGATGCCCGGCTCGACCGGGCTGCGGCCGGCCCCGGGACGCTTCCCGAGCCCAGGGTGGAGATCGCGGAAGAGCTGGCCGCGGCGAAGTCCCTGCTGACCCGGTCGCGCGCCGGCATGTCCCGGCTGTTTGCCGAGGCGCGGTCCGGGAGCGCGATCGACATGGATCTTGCCGAGGAGGTTACCGCCAAGGTGACCGCGTCGGTGGTCCGGCATCCGGGCGCGTTGATCAGCCTGGCGCGTCTGCGCAGCGCCGACGACTACACCTACCTGCATTCCATCGCCGTCAGCGCGTCGATGGCGGCGCTCGCGCGGCAACTGGGCATGGACGCGGAGCACATCCGCAGGGCCGGGATGGCCGGGCTGCTGCTCGACATCGGCAAGGCGCGCGTCGCGCCGCAGGTCCTGAACAAGCGCGGCGCGCTGAGCGAGGCCGAGTTCGCCGCGGTGCGTGCGCATGCCGTGGAAGGGTATGCATTGCTCGGCGAAATGGGGATCACCGATCCCGATGTGCTCGACGTCTGCCTGCATCATCACGAGAAATACGACGGCACCGGCTATCCGCACGGGCTGAAGGGCGATGAGATCGGCCGGATGGCGCGCATGGCGGCGGTGTGCGACACCTTCGACGCGCTCACCGCGCCGCGGCCGTACCGCGAGTCCTTGGGGGTGGGGCCGGCGGACGCCGTGCGCAGCATGGCGGACTGGGCGCAGGAGCAATTCGACGAATCGGTGTTCCAGGCGTTCGTGAAGGCGGTCGGGGTGTACCCGATCGGCTCGATCGTGCGGCTTGCCTGCGGTCGTGTCGGGGTCGTGGTCGACAGCAACCCCGATGCCATTTTGCGACCCAAGGTCAAGGTGTTCTATTCCCTCAACGCGAAGATGCGGATCGTCCCCGAAATCGTCGACCTCGGCGAGCGCGGTTCGCAGAACCGGATCGTCGGCCGCGCGGATCCCGCCGCGCTGGGTCTGCGTCGGATCGACGAGGTATGGGCGGCGGAGGCGTTGGCGGCCCTGCGCGGCAGATCCGCGGCATGATCTGCGCGGTGCGCCTCGCCCGCGGTCGGGGGCGGGCATTCGCGCCGGACTCCGTATAATCCCGCGATACGTTCCGAGGAGCGCTGCGACCGCGAGCACGGCCAACCGTGTGCCGCGGCCAGGCTTGGAGCGGCTTCCGTCTGGTTCGGCTCGGGGATTCCCCTGCCGCGGCGCGCGGGAGTTGTGCAACGGCGCTCGCGAACCTGCTTCGACGAAAGGAGGGCGCGAGCATGAGCGCCGTACTGCAATCCAATTCTTCTTCCACCGATTACGCCGTTGCCGACCTGGGTCTTGCCGACTGGGGGCGCAAGGAGATCCGCATCGCCGAAACGGAGATGCCGGGCCTGATGGCGATCCGCGAGGAATACGCTGCGCAGAAGCCGCTGCGCGGCGCGCGCATCACCGGTTCGCTGCACATGACGATCCAGACGGCGGTGCTGATCGAGACCCTGTGCGCGCTGGGCGCGGAGGTGCGCTGGGCATCCTGCAACATCTTTTCGACCCAGGATCATGCCGCGGCGGCCATCGCCGCGACCGGCGTGCCGGTGTTTGCGCGCAAGGGCGAGACCGTCGAAGAGTACTGGGACTACACCCATCGCATCTTCGAGTGGCCCGACGGTGGCCACACCAACATGATTCTCGATGACGGCGGCGACGCGACGCTGCTGCTGCACCTGGGCGCGCGGGCCGAGACCGACGCGTCGGTGATCTCGCATCCGGGCAACGAGGAAGAGGAAGCGCTGTTCGCGTCGATCGCCGCCCGTCTGAAGACCGCCCCGCACTGGTATTCGACGCGCCTGGCGCAGGTCAAGGGCGTGACCGAAGAGACCACCACCGGCGTGAAGCGGCTCTATCAGATGGCCAAGGACGGCAGCCTGAAGTTCCCGGCGATCAACGTCAACGATTCGGTGACCAAGAGCAAGTTCGACAATCTCTACGGCTGCCGCGAGTCGCTGGTCGACGGAATCAAGCGTGCCACCGACGTCATGGTCGCGGGCAAGATCGCCGTGGTCTGCGGCTACGGCGACGTCGGCAAGGGGTGCGCGCAGGCGCTGCGCGCGCTGGCCGCGCAGGTGTGGGTCACCGAGATCGATCCGATCTGCGCGCTGCAGGCGGCGATGGAAGGCTATCGCGTCGTCACCATGGAGGAGGCGGCGGACAAGGCCGACATCTTCGTCACCGCGACCGGCAACTTCCACGTCATCGGGCACGAGCACATGAAGCGCATGAAGGACCAGGCGATCGTGTGCAACATCGGCCACTTCGACAGCGAGATCGACGTCGCCTCGCTGAAGCAGTACACCTGGGAAAACATCAAGCCGCAGGTCGATCACATCATCTTCCCGGACGGCAAGCGCATCATCCTGCTCGCCGAAGGACGGCTGGTCAACCTCGGCTGTGCCACCGGCCATCCGAGCTACGTGATGAGCTCCTCGTTCGCCAACCAGGTGATTGCCCAGATCGAACTGTTCACCAACACCGGGCAGTATCCGGTCGGCGTATACGTGCTGCCGAAGAAGCTCGACGAAAAGGTTGCCCGTCTGCAGTTGAAGAAGCTGGCGGCGCAGCTTACCGAGCTCACCGACGCGCAGGCGCACTATATCGACGTCGAGAAGGACGGGCCGTACAAGCCGGATCACTACCGGTATTGATGCCGCCCGATATCGCACGGGGCCGCACCCGCACCGGCACACCATCGGGAAATCCCATGGCAATCGCAAAATCCAACGGCATCTTCAGCGTCGAGTTCTCGCCGCCCCGCACCGCGGAGGCGGTGGAGAAACTCCGCGCCACCCGCACCGCACTGGCCCGGCTCGGGCCCGCCTACTACTCGGTGACCTTCGGGGCGGGCGGCTCGACGCGGGAAGGCACCCTGAGCACCGCCCTCGAGATCCATCGCGCGGGCCTGCGCGCGGTGCCGCACCTGTCCTGCATCGCCAGTTCTCGCGGGGAACTGCGTGATCTCCTCGAAACCTATCGGGCCGCGGGGATCCGCCAGATCGTCGCGCTGCGCGGCGATCTGCCTTCCGGCATGGCGGCGTCGAACGGCGACTTCCGGGTTGCGGCCGACCTGGTGGCGTACGTGCGCGCGGAATTCGGCGCGGCATTCCACATCGAGGTCGCGGCGTATCCCGAGATGCACCCGCAGGCGCGCTCCCCGGCCGAAGACCTTCGTCATTTCGTGGAAAAAGTGCACGCCGGTGCGGACTCGGCGATCACGCAATACTTCTACAATGGCGACGCATACCTGCGCTTCGTCGACGAGGCCGCGCGCGCAGGATGCACGGTACCGATCGTACCCGGGGTGATGCCGATCACGAATTTTTCGCAGCTTGCGCGGTTTTCCGACAGTTGCGGCGCGGAGATTCCGCGCTGGATCCGGCGCCGCCTCGAAAGCTTCGGCGACGATCGGGACTCGATCCGCGCGTTCGGCCTCGATGTCGTGACCACGTTATGCGAACGTCTGCTTGCGCATGGAGCTCCCGGGCTCCATTTTTATACGATGAACTCCGCGCACGCGACGACCGAACTCTGGCGCCGGCTCGGGCTGCCGGTGCCGACGACCGACGCGCTCCCGCCCGCTGCCGGCGCCTGATCCCCCTCCTCGCGACCGCGGGCGCGGTCACGAAGGGGCGGATCGTCCGCGCGACATTCGCCGCCATCGCAGGCCTGGCGCTGGCGGGGTCCCTGGTCGCCACGGCGGCCGCCAACCCGGCCGATGACCTGACGGATGCCGATCGGGTCGTGCTGCAGATCCATGAAGCCGCTACCGAGGGCGACCTGGATCGCGTCAACGACCTGGCGCCGCACGCGGCGGCAAGCATCCTCGCGCCCTACGTCGCCTACTGGCAGGCCGAGTTGCGCCTGCGTGGGCCGGAGTACGACGACACCGCGGCGCAGGCCTTCCTGCGGCGCTATGCCGACACGCCCCTCGCCGCGCGCATGCGTGCCGACTGGCTGATGGCCTTGGCGCGCAAGGGCGACTTCGCCGCGTTCGAGAAGTTGCGGCCCACGCTCGGCGGCGTGATCACCGACCCGCAGCTCGTCTGCGCCTCCTGGTTGGCCAGTTATGACCAGTCCGCGCCCGCGCGCCGCAAGAAGGTCGCCCTGGAGGCGCGGCGCGTGCTGGCCAATGTCACCAGTCCCGGCGGCGAAGCCTGTTCGGCGCTCGCCGACCGCCTGCTCGACGACGACGCGATGCCGGTCTGGCCGCGTCTGATGGCGCTCGAGGAAAGTCGCCAGTTCACCCCCGCGGTGCGGTTGGCCGATGCGCGCCTGCCGCATTGGGAGGCGCGGGCGGTTCGCCGCATCCTGAGCGGTCCGGGGATCTGGTTCGGTCGCCACCGCGCGCATCTCGACCGCATTCCCCACCCGATGCTGGCGCTGGCGCTCGTGGCGCTGGCGCGGGCGGCGCCCGACCGCGCCGCCTGGTATGCGGCGCGCGTCGACCGGCGTTTCCGCGCCGACGAGCGGGCGGCCGTCTGGGGCCGGATCGCGACGCTGGCGGAATACCGCTGGATGCCGCAGGCGTCACGCTGGTTTGCCCGCGGCGGCAAGCGTCTCGGCATGGGGCCCGACGCGACGCAGGCCGATGCGGTGCTGACGGCGCGGGCTCGCGCGGCGCTCTGGCAGGGCGCCAGCGTGGGTTTCAATCCGAACCCGCGGGGGTTCGCCGATCCGCCGGCATCGACACCGACGTCGGCGTCGCGGCGGACCGGGGCGCGCAGCCGGGCGACCTGGTGGGTGCTGCGCCGAGCGATCGCCGCGCTGCCCCCCCGGCTGCGGGAGCAGCCGAACTGGATGTACTGGGACGCGCAGGCGCGGATTGCCTTGGGGCAGGGGCCCGAAGGGCGTGCCGTGCTGCGCCGGCTCGCCCGCCGGTTCGACTACTACGGCATGCTCGCCGCCGAGGATCTGGGGTTGCCGCCGCGCGCATTCCCGCGGCAACCTGCGCCCGATCCGCGGCTTGTCGAGGAACTGGCGCGACGTCCGGGGTTTCTTCGCGCGCGCAAGCTCTACGAAATGGATCTGCGCTGGTTCGGCAACGCCGAGTGGAGCTGGGCGCTGCAGGGCATGGACGACCGAACCCTGCGCGCGGCGGCGGAACTGGGCCGGCGCTGGGGGCTGCTCGATCGCATGATCGCGTCCTCCGAGCGGGTTCGCGGCGGAATCGACCTGGCGCAACAGTTTCCGACGCCGTATCGGGACCTCCTGACGCAGGACGCGTCGTCGCGCGATCTCGATCCGGCCTGGGTCTACGGATTGATCCGCCAGGAATCCCGCTTCATCCAGCGGGTGTATTCGCGGACGGGGGCGATCGGCCTGATGCAGTTGATGCCGTCGACCGCGCGCTACGTCGCCCACCGGATGGGCCTGACGGCATTTCGCCCCGATCACGTTTCGGACGTCGAGACCAACCTGAAGCTGGGGACCGAATACCTCAAGCTCGTCTACGACGATCAGGGCGGCATGCCCTTGCTTGCGTCGGCGGCCTACAACGCCGGCCCGCATGCGGTGCGGCGCTGGCGCGCGTCCCTGACCCATCCCGTATCCGGGGCCCTGTTCGCCGAAGCGATCCCGGTGCAGGAAACGCGCGGCTACGTGCAGAAGGTGCTGTTCAACACCACCGTCTACGAATCGCTGCTCGGCCGCCGGCCGGTGCCGCTCAAGACGTTGCTGGCGACGGTGATGCCGGAGCCGATCCCCGCCGCGGATCTCCCCTGACGGCGGGGGGAGCGGGGCGCGTCGGGCGGATCTTCCTGGTGGGTAGCCTTTACAATCCGTCGCTGTTTCCCTTGTAGACGGACGCGATGCGCCACCAGAATATCCTCGTTCTCGGAGGGACCGGTTTCGTCGGTCGCTCGGTCGTCGATCGCCTGGCGGCGGAGGGGCGCCGGGTGCGGGTCCCAACGCGGCGGCTCACGCAGGCGCGTGAACTCGCCGTGCTGCCGACCGTCGAGATCGTCGAGGCCGACATCCATGATCCGGCGACGCTCGATCGGCTGCTTGCAGGCTGCGACGCCGTCATCAACCTCGTCGGCATCCTCCACGATCCCGGCACCCAGCATCCGTACGGACGCTGGTTCTGCGCCGTCCACGTCGAGTTGCCCCGCCGGCTCACGGCGGCGTGCAAGGCGCGCGGCATCGAGCGGCTGCTTCATGTCAGCGCGCTGGGTGCCGATGGCAACGGGCCTTCCGCCTACCTCCGCAGCAAGGGGGACGGCGAAGACATCGTCCGCAGCGCCGGCCCCGTCGGTACGACGATCTTCCGGCCCTCGGTGGTGTTCGGCGACGGCGATCAGTTCCTGAACCGGTTTGCCGGCCTCGCCGCGTGTCTGCCGGTCCTGCTGCTCGGCAGGCCGGCCGCGCGGCTGCAGCCGGTCTGGGTGGAAGACGTGGCGGCGGCGATCGGCAACGCCCTCGACGAGCCCGCGACGTTCGGCAAGACCTACGAACTGTGCGGACCCACCGTATATCCGTTGCGCCGGCTCGTGCAGTTCGCCGCGCGGGCATCCGGCCACCCTCGGCCGGTGATCGGCTTGCCCGATTTCCTCGCCTACCTGCTGGCCGACACCCTCGAACTGCTGCCGGGGGAACCGCCCCTCACCCGCGACAACCTCGACAGCCTGAGCGTCGACAACGTGGCCAGCACGCAGCCCTATCGTCCGGCGCCGGAACTGGGGATTCGACCCGCTCCGATGGAGCCGGAGGCGGCGCTGTATCTTGCCGGTCTGCATCCGCGCACGCGGATGGACGGGTTTCGCGCGCAGGCGGGACACGGTTGAGCGTGCGGAAAATGGGCGCTCCCATTTTCCGCACGCTTTCGTCCCGCGGCATGGCCGCGGTGCTGATCGCCCAGTTCCTTTCCGCCATGGCCGACAACGCGCTGCTGTTCGCCGCGCTGGCGCTGCTCAAGCGGGGACACTATCCGGCCTGGACCGAACCCGCGCTGCAGGAGTCGTTCATCGCCGCGTACATCGTGCTGGCGCCGTTCGCCGGACCCCTTGCGGATGCCATCCCCAAGGGTCGGGCGATGCTGCTCGCCAACGCGGGAAAACTGCTCGGGGCGCTGGCCATGACGCTCGGCGCGAATGCCTTCGTTGCCTATGGCGTGGTCGGGATCGGCGCGGCGGCCTATTCGCCGGCGAAGTACGGCATCCTTTCCGAACTGGTCGATCCCGATCGCTTGGTCGCCGCCAACAGCTGGATGGAAGGGTCGACGATTGCCGCGATCCTGATCGGCGCGGTCGCGGGGGGCGTCCTGGCGGATTGGAGCGTTGCGGGCGCGCTGTGGGTGGTGGTGGCCTGCTACGGCGCGGCGCTGCTCGCCAATCTGGCGATTCCCCGGCTCGCACCCGCCCACGGCTTCGATGGCATGGCGCCGTCGGCGATCCTGCGCGACTTCGGGCGAGCGGTCCGCGCGCTGTTCGGCAGCGCCGATGCGCGGTTTTCCGTCGCGGGAACCAGCCTCTTCTGGGGGGCGGGCGCGACCTTGCGCTTCCTGCTCGTGGCCTGGGTGCCGATCGCGCTGGGGATTTCCGATAACCGCATGCCGGCATACCTGAACGGCGCGGTTGCCGGCGGCATCGTATTGGGTGCGGCGCTGGCGGCGCGGTTCGTCACCCTGGCGAACCCGGAGCGCGCGATGCCGGCGGGCGTTGCGATCGGCGCGGCGGTGTGCCTGTTGGCGGGAACGCATGGCGTTGCGCTCGCGTTCGCGGTCATGGGGTTCGTCGGCGCCGCGGGGGGGTTCTTCGTGGTGCCGCTCAATGCCCTGTTGCAGGAGGCGGGGCGGGAAAGTGTCGGATCGGGCCATGCCGTGGCGATCCAGAATCTGGCGGAAAACCTGTTGATGCTGCTGATGGTCGGCGGGTATGCGATGGCCGTCCGGATCGGCGTGCCGGTGGCGATGATCGCGGTGGGCTTCGGGGTCGCGCTTTCGGCGAGCATCGCCGTGGTCTGGTTTGCCCGGATCGGCAGCCTGCGGCGCCGCCGGGCGGCGGTCGCCGTCGCCCGGCATGGGGTGCCGGAGGGGCGGTCGTGAAGGCGTACGTCGTCGGCGGCTGGGTGCGCGATTGCCTGCTGGAACGCATGGGAACCCCGGTGCGTCGCGGGGATCGCGACTGGGTGGTGGTCGGGGCCACGCCGGAAGAGATGATCGCGCAGGGCTACCAGCCGGTTGGTCGCGATTTTCCGGTGTTTCTGCACCCGCAGACGCGGGAGGAAACCGCGCTGGCGCGCACCGAACGCAAGACCGCGCCAGGGTATCGCGGGTTCGTCGTGCACGCCGCGCCCGACGTCACGCTCGAGCAGGACCTTGCCCGCCGCGATCTCACGATCAACGCGATGGCGTTCGACGCCGCCGGCGAGGTGATCGATCCATATGGCGGCTTGGCGGACTTGCGCGCGCGCGTCCTGCGCCATGTCGGGCCGGCGTTCGTCGAGGACCCGGTGCGGATCCTGCGCCTTGCCCGGTTCGCCGCGCGGTTCGCGGACTTCGCGATCGCGCCCGAGACCATGGCGCTGGCGCGCGCCATGGTTGCCGGCGGCGAAGCGGATGCGCTCGTGCCGGAGCGGGTGTGGCAGGAGATCGCGCGCGGGCTGATGGAAGACCGCCCGGCGCGCATGTTTGCGGTGCTGGTGGAGACGGGGTTGCTGGCCCGCATCGCCCCCGAACTGGCGCCGACCGGCAGCGTGCTGGAGGCCCTTGATCGCGCCGCCGCGGCCGCCGCCCCGCTGGCGGTGCGGTTTGCCGTGCTGGCATCGTGCGCGCGCTCGGGCGAGGCCTTGCGGGCCTGGCTGAGCCGGTTGCGCGCCGATGCCGATTCGATCCAGCTCGCGCGCCTGCTGCATGACCTGCGGTCCGATCTGCGCACGGCGCCGGGTGCCGACGATGCGGTGCGGGTGCTGGCGGTGCTGGAGCGCGCCGACGCCCTGCGCCGCCCGGAGCGGTTCGCGCACCTGCTCGACGCGATGCGGGCGCTGGATGGGCTCGACGGCGAACCCTGGCGCGCGGCTGCGGCGGCTGCGGCATCGATCGATGCCGGCGCGGTCGCGGCCAAGGCCGGCCCGGATGCGCGTGCAATTGCCGCCGCGATCGCCGCGGCGCGCCGGGCCGCGATCGTCGCTGCGGCGTAGCGCGCGGGTGCGGGACCCGTCCCGGGTCGCGCAGCAATGGGTATCGTGTGGTTCCATCCTGGAAGGAGCATTGCCCGGCCATGCACGAACACGATCGAAACCGGAGCGCCGTCGCCGTCGACGCACCCTCGGCTCCGCCGAATGGGCGCGCGGCGCCGGTCTTCTCCGGCGGCAATCCGCATTACGACGCGATCGGCGGCGAAGCCGCGGTGCGCCGGCTGGTGGAGCGGTTTTACCAGCTCATGGAGGAACTGCCGGTTGCGCGGGACATCCGTGCGCTGCACCCGTCCGACCTCGCGGAGACGAAGGAGCGATTCTTCCTGTTTCTGTCCGGTTGGCTCGGCGGACCGCCGTTGTATGCCGAGCGTTTCGGGCATCCTCGCTTGCGTCAGCGGCACATGCCGTTTCCGATCGGCGATGCCGAGCGGGATGCCTGGATGGCCTGCATGACGCGCGCGCTGACCGAGGAAGTCGCCGACGAGCGCCTGCGCGCGCAACTCATCGCGGCGTTTTTCCGGACCGCGGATTTCCTGCGCAATCGTTGAGATGCACCGGGCGGCGGAACCGTCCGCCCGCCGATGCGACAATCTGTCGCATCGGCAAACGTGCCGGTCCCCGATAGCATGCGCGCCCATGTTCCATTCGCTGTGGGGTCGCATCATGACTGGGGTTTCTTCGCGCCGTTTCCGGCCTTTTCCCGCATCGTCGGGCGGTACGGATTGCGGATTGCGGCTTCGCGCGGTGGCGGCGGTCCTGACCGTCGCGTTCGGCACCGCCCTGGCCCCTGGCGCGGCCGAGGCCTGCGCCTGCGGCTGCGACATCTTCGATCTGGGTGCGACGAACGCGTTTCCGAACGCCTCGGAGTCCGGTTGGAGCGCCTGGCTGCGCTACGACTTCATGAACCAGAACAAGAACCGGGTCGGCAGTTCGTATGCGCCCGCCTCCGAGAACGCGGACAAGGCCATCCGGACCAGTTTCTACACGCTGGGGGCGCAGTACATGTTCAACGCCGACTGGGGGGTGATGGTCGAGATGCCGATCTTCCAGCGCGCGTTCACCTCGACCGGCGACGGCACGGCATACCCCGCGGGGTCGACCTACACGAGCAACCTCACCGCCCTCGGCGACACGATGGTGCAGGGCGTCTATTCGGGGTTCTCGGCCGATCACTCGACCGGCTTGACCTTCGGCCTGAAGCTGCCGACCGGGAATTACACCGGTCCCTACGTCCCCGCCAACCCGCGCCTCGGCACGACCGGTGGCCTGGCGTACGATCGGGACACGCTGCCGGGAACCGGCAGCACGGATTTGCTGATCGGCGGCTACCATGTCGGCTTCCTGACGCGGGACATGAAGCTTTCCTACTTCACCCAGGCGCGCTACGACGTCGCGTTCCTGGAGCGCGCGGGCGCCACGGGCACGTACCGCCCAGGCAACGAGCTCGATGCCGCGGCCGGCCTGCAATACAACCTCGGCGCACACGGCCCGTTCCAGAACATCGCGCCGCTGATGCAGATCCTGGCCAGCTACCGCGACCCCGACAGTGGCACGGCGGCCTCGCCCAACAGCGGCTTCCGGCGCTGGCTGATTGGTCCGGGCGTCGCCATGAGCTTTCGGAAATTCACGCTGTATGCGAACGTCGACATTCCGATCGTCGACCACGTCTTCACGGACGTGCCCGCATCCGGGAACTATGGGCAGCTGGTGCCTTCGGCGATCTGGCAGATGCAGGTGGGATACAACTTCTGACCGGCCGGGGAACGACGACCGCCCGGCCCCGCGACGTTTTTCCGCAACCCGTCAAGGCGGTTCGCGCCGTACCGCCCGATTCGGTTACCCTTGCAGCCGGACTTCCTGTCGCAGGGCCGGCGCAGCGACGGGAGGCGGGCCGGCGTGCCGATCCGATGCAGAAGCAAGATGGTGCGGGGACTCCGGACCGGGTCCCGGTGAGGAACTGGAAATGAAAGCACTGCCCTTCTTTCGGTTGGGAGTACTGGTCATCGGCATCGCCGTCGTTGTCACGACCATGGTCTTTCTGTTCGCGATGGTTCGGGAGTATCTGCGGGCGAAAAAGCGGACGGGCGATGGCGCGGGGTGATCGAATCCGTCACGCCCACGAAATCAGTTTCCACTGCAGATACGGTTCCACCATCGGGCCGCCGCGGTTGGGAGTGAAGTAGGACCCTCGCGCGCGGCGCAGCGCCCAGCGCCCGATCCGCGGCGCGAACCAGACGATTTCGCTGCGGAAGCTCTCCGTGCGGTTGAAGTCGTTGCTCGTGAAGTCGATGGTGTTGTGATAGCGGACGGCGTCGAAGGTGCCGGCGGGAACGGCAATCGACTCCCAGCCGAGAACGTGCATGGTCTGGTACCACGGCATGTCGAAATCGGGCGTCCGGAGCGTGTGATAGCGGGCATGCACGGACTTCGACGTCCCGGCTTCGATCGGCAGCCGCGGCCATGCGGCGATCGGTTCAAGAAACACGACGGGCGGGTCCCAATACGGATCCTGCACGATCATGCCCCAGGGTCCCTGGATTTCCTCGGCCAGCGCGCCATGGCGCGCGCTGGTCCGCTGCAGGCGGATGTCGGGCGCGACGGCGATCACCGTTTCGGTCACCGTGTCGACCACCATGTTGCGATACATGTCGCGCACCTCGTACACCCATCGCTGACCGACGGCCGGGGGGCGGACGGCAGCGCCGGCCGGCGCTGCGATCGGCGCCCCGGGTTCGCGTTGATTGCCGAGGGACACGCAGGCCGCGGGCAGGGCGCAGAACAGGCCGAGGAAGACTCTACGGTTGGGTTGCATGCGCCGATTTATAGGCGAGCGGGGCGCATTGCACAAGCGGGAATCCGGTAACACGGCGGTCTCGGCGGCATCGTGTCGTCGCGGCGACACGATGCCGAGGCCATGTCATCGCGCGGCCATTCCTTCGTGATCCGGTGGCAACCCGTCGAAGAAGTCGACTTCGCCGGTTTCGAGCGAGTACTCGGCGCCGACGACGACCAGCCCGTCGTTTTCGATCAACTGCTCGATGAGCGGGGAGCCGTGCCGCAGGTGGTCCGCCGAGGCGCGGATGTTCGCCCGCACCGCGTGGTGAACCAGCGCGTCGGGGTCGCGTTCCAGGCCGGTTCCCAGCAGATTTTCGACCGCCGGACGGACCCGGTCGACGATCGTGTGCAGGTTGCGGGATTGCATCGGCACCGGCCGTTGCAACTGTTCGATGGTTGCCAGCACTGCGCCGCAGCGCGAATGGCCCAGCACCACGACGAGGCGCGTTCCATACTGCTCGGCCGCGAACTCGACGCTGCCGACCTGCGACGGCGCGACGATGTTGCCGGCGACGCGGATGACGAAGAGGTCGCCCAGCCCCTGGTCGAACACGATCTCCACCGGCACGCGGGAATCCGAGCAGCCGAGGATCACGGCGAACGGCGCCTGGCCCGCGGCAGCCAACTCAAGGCGGCGTTCGTGACTGACGACCGCCCCGCGGTTGTGCAGTTCGGTGGCGAAGCGGCGGTTGCCCGCGTGCAGGCGGGCGAGCGCTTCCCGCGCCGGAATGCGATTCACAGTCTGCTCCTTCGATCTCCGTTCGTGAATCCGAGCAGCGGTCGATCGATCCCGCGCCCAAGTGCGAATGCCTTGACCAGCTCTCCCATCTCCGCCTCGGACAGCAGGCGCTGCACCGCCCCCGCATCCTGGGCGCGCGCGCCGTCGGCAAGCATCCGGTCAAGGATACCGGCATTCATGAGGAAGCGTGCCTGCGAGGTGTAGCCCAGCACGTCGAGGCCCGCATTCCGCGCCGCGTCGGCGCAGGCCGAAAAATCGACGTGGGCGGTGATGTCGTTGAGGCCGGGTAGCCAGAGCGGGTCGGCGTGGGAGCGCTGGCGGTAATGGCACATCAGGGTGCCCATGGCGCGCTGCGGGTGGTAGTACTCCCGCCGCGGGAATCCATAATCGAACAGCAGCGCCACCCCGTGTTCGAGACATGCGCCGAGCGCCGCGATCCACGCCGCCGCGAGCGGACACCATTCCGATCCGTAGCCCTCGGGCAGGCCCTCCGCTGCCGGATCCGCAAGCCGTTCGGGGAAGAGCGCGGTTTCGATGGCCGCGACTTCCCGGCACAGGTCCGCATCGGCCGGCCGGCCGGCGAAGACCGGTTGGCCGCGCTGCGGATCCCACGTCACGCCGCGCTCGAACACCCGGTCGGCGCCGCGCACGAACAGGCGCACGGGCAGCACGTCCAGAACCTCGTTGGCGAGCATGACCCCGGAGAATGCGCCGGGCAGCGCGTCGAGCCACTCCACGGGCAATCCGGCCAGGCGCTCCTGCTGGCGGGCGCGCAGATCGGCCGAGATCTCGACGATGCGGTAGCGCCGCACCGGCGTTCCCCGCCGCTCCAGTTCGTGCATCAATTCGTGTGCGAGCGCACCGGTTCCGGCGCCGAATTCGAGCACCTCCGCAGGGGTCGATGCGAACACCTGCGCGACCTGGGTGGCGATCGCCCGGGCGAAGTAGGGCGAAATCTCCGGCGCGGTGACGAAGTCCCCCGCCGCGCCGAACTTGCGTCCCGCGGCGTCGTAGTACCCCAGGCCGGGCTCGTAGAGCGCCATTTGCATGTAGGCGTCGAACGGCAGCCAGCCGCCGGCCTCTTCGATGCGCGCGTGGATCCGCTCGAGCAGCTGCCGGCTGCGGGCCAGCGATTCGGGGTCGGGTTCCGGGAGTTGCGATGTCGGCATGGGACCGTATGGTAGCGGTCCGGAGCCGGGCTCCGCCCGCGGCGTCCGGTTGCCGCGATCACCGGCGCGCCGATGCGATGAACGCGCGCAGGTAGTCGACGCCGAGGTCTTCCTCGCGTACTCCGAGAAAGATCTGCTTGGCGATGCCCTGTGGTCCCAGGCGAACCGCGACGATTTCCATCTGGTCGGCATAGTGGTCGACCAGCCAGCGCGGTAGCGCCGTCACGCCGCGGCCGCTGGCCACCATCTGCAGCAGGATGTCGGTGGTTTCGATCGTCTTGTGGCGCCGCGGCGCGATGCCGGCCGGCGCGAGAAAGTGGCTGAAGATGTCCAGCCGCTCGGCGGGAACCGGATAGGTGATGAGGACCTCCTGCGCCAGTTGCGGCGGCAGCACATGGTCCGCCCGCGCGAGCGGATGATCGCGGCGCACGACCAGCACCTGCTCGTAGTCGAATACCGGCTCGAACGCCAGGCCCGGACGGAACAGCGGGTCGGGTGTCACCAGCAGGTCGATCTCGTAGCCGAACAGGGCGCCGATGCCGCCGAACTGGAACTTCTGCTTCACGTCGACGTCGACGTCCGGCCAGGCGGCGAGGTAGGGCGCGACGACGCCGAGCAGCCACTGATAGCAGGGATGGCACTCCATGCCGATGCGCAGCGTGCCGCGTTCTCCCTGTGCGAACTGGCGCAGGTGGTTTTCCGCGAGGGCGAGTTGCGGCAGCACCCGGTTGGCGAGGGCCAGGACGTATCGACCCGCCTGGGTCAGGCGGAGGCTCCGCCCCTCGCGCAGCCAGATGTCGGTGCCAAGTTGGCGCTCCAGTTTGCGCATGCTGTGACTGAGCGCCGATTGCGTCAGGCACAGGACGTCCGCCGCTCCGGTCAGGGATCCCTGCCGTTCGACTTCCTGAACGATGGCCAGATGCTGGCGTTCGATCATGATTGGTGAGCGTAATTCATTGATTGGTGAATTAAGACCATTTTACTTCATGGTGTGCGCTCCCTAGGATCCGCCACCGGATCTCATCGCTCACGGAAGGCGTTTCGCATGGTCACCACGCACAATCTCGGATTCCCGCGCATCGGCGCTCGTCGGGAATGGAAGTTCGCACTGGAGTCGTACTGGAAGGGCGGGTCGTCGCGCGCGGCGCTGGACGACCTCGGCGCGGCGCTGCGCAGGCGCCATTGGGCATGCCAGGACGCCCTCGACTGGGTGCCGGTGGGCGACTTTTCGTTCTACGACCAGATGCTCGACATGAGCGTCACGCTGGGCAACCTGCCGCCGCGGGCGCGCCGCCTTGGGGACGACCCGCTGGACACCTACTTCCGCGTGGCGCGCGGCCGCTCCGCGCCGGACGCGGCCTGTGGTGACGAGGGTGCCGATTGCTGCGCGGGGGTCGCCGCCGGCGAGATGACCAAGTGGTTCAATACCAACTACCACTACATCGTTCCCGAGCTCGCCGCCGACACCGAGTTCCGTCTCGATGCCTCGCGCCTGCTCGGACAGTTGGCCGAAGCGCAGGCGGCGGGCATCCGTGCCAAGCCGGTGGTCATCGGCCCGGTGACCTATCTGGCCCTGGCCAAGGCCAAGGATGGTTCGGACCGGCTCGATCTGCTGCCGCCCCTGCTGGCCGTCTACGCGCAGTTGCTGGACGCGCTGGCGTCCGCCGGCGCGGAATGGGTCCAGATCGACGAGCCGGTGCTTGCGACCGATCTCGACGCCGATTGGCGGCATGCGTTCCACGAGGCCTACCACGCGTTGAAGTCGACCCGGGTCAAACTGCTGCTGGCCACCTATTTCGGGCCGTTGCGGGAAAATCTCTACCTCGCCGCGACCTTGCCCGTCGCGGGTCTGCACCTCGACGTCTCCGGCCAACGGGACGACATCCTGCCGGTCTGCAATCTGCTGTCCTCGCACAAGGTCCTGTCGCTGGGGGTGATCGATGGACGCAACGTCTGGAAGACCGACCTGAACGCGGTGCTGGATTGGCTGGAACCCGTGGCCCGGCAGTTCGGCGACCGCCTGTGGATCGCGCCGTCCTGTTCGTTGCTGCACGTTCCGGTGGACCTCGAATGCGAGGAAGAACTCGACCCGGAGGTCAAATCCTGGCTGGCCTTCGCCTTGCAGAAGCTCGAGGAATTGCAGGTGCTGGCCCGGGCGCTGCGGGACGGGCGCGAGGCGGTGCGCGCGGCGCTGGACGCGAACCAGGCCGCGTTGACGGCACGGCGCCGTTCGCCGCGCGTGCGCAACCCGGCGGTGCAGGCGCGCGCGGCGGCAATCCCGTCGCAGCAGGGAGCGCGGGCGAGCGGGTATGCCGTGCGCGCGGCCAGGCAGGCGGCGCTGCTGAATCTGCCGGCGTATCCGACGACGACGATCGGTTCGTTTCCGCAGACCGCCGAGATCCGGCGCATCCGCAGCGCGTTCCGCGCCGGACGCCTCGACGCCGTCGCCTATCGCGCGGCGATGGAGGACGAGATCGCCCGGTGCGTGCGCGAGCAGGAGGCGCTGGGTCTCGACGTGCTGGTGCATGGCGAGGCGGAGCGCAACGACATGGTCGAATACTTCGGCGAGCAGCTCGAGGGCTTCGCCTTCAGCCGCCACGGCTGGGTTCAGTCCTACGGTTCGCGTTGCGTGAAGCCGCCCATCCTCTTCGGCGACATCCATCGCCCGAAGGCGATGACGGTGGACTGGATCCGCTACGCGCAGTCGCGGACGGCCAAGCCGATGAAGGGGATGCTCACGGGGCCGGTGACGATGTGCAACTGGTCGTTCGTGCGCGACGATCAGCCGCGTTCGGCGTCCTGCCGGCAACTGGCGCTGGCGATCCGCGATGAAGTGCTGGACCTGGAAGCGGCGGGCATCCGCGTGATCCAGATCGACGAGGCGGCGCTGCGCGAGGGGTTGCCGTTGCGCCGGGCGGAGTGGGACGAGTACCTCGATTGGGCCGTCGCATCGTTCCGCATCGCCGCCAACGGCGTGCGCGACGAAACCCAGATCCACACCCACATGTGCTACTCGGAGTTCAACGACATCATCGCCGCCATCGCGCGGATGGATGCGGACGTCATCACCATCGAAACCGCCCGCTCCGACATGGAACTCCTCGACGCGTTCGAGGACGTCGCGTACCCGAATGCGATCGGGCCGGGTGTCTACGACATCCACGCGCCCAACGTGCCGGCGACCGGGCAGATCGTCGCGGCGATGCGCAAGGCCGCCACGCGCATCCCGGCGGAACGGCTGTGGGTGAATCCGGATTGCGGGCTCAAGACGCGCCGCTGGGAGGAGGCGCTGCCGGCGCTCGCCAACCTGGTGGCCGCGGCCAAGGTGCTGCGCGCCGGCTGAGCGCGAGGCGCCGGCCGCGCCTGAACCCGATACACTGCGTGGTGGGCGCGGTCGACCGCGCGGAGCGGGAAGAGGCTTGGCGCAATAGGGTTGGAGGGGATGGCGGCAGGAGCACAACAAGCAGGCGGGCGGGTCGCGTTGGTGACGGGCGGCGCACGCCGTCTCGGCGCCGCCATCGCCTCCGCGCTGGCTCGCCATGGCTGGGACGTGGCGGTGCATTTTCGCCATTCGCGCGACGACGCGCTGCGGGTCGTTGGCGACGTCGAGGCCGCCGGCCGGCGCGCCGCGGCGGTGGCGTGCGATCTGTCGCGCGGGGATGAGGTCGACGGCTTGCTGGATGCCTGCGAGCGCGCCCTGGGTCCGGTGCGCTGCCTGGTCAACAATGCGTCGGTGTTCGAGTTCGATACCGCCGCGACGTTTTCCCGGCAGGCGTTCGATCTGCACATGGCCACCAACCTCGCCGCGCCGGTGCGGTTGGCGCAGTTGCTGCATGCGCGGATGCCCGAGGATGCGCGCGGCGTGGTCGTCAACCTGCTCGACCAGAAACTGTGGAACCCCAACCCGGACTTTTTCTCGTACACGCTGTCCAAGGCGGCGCTGGAAGCGGCAACCGGGCTGATGGCGCGGACCTTGGCGCCGAAGCTGCGCGTCGTCGGCGTGGCGCCGGGGATCACCCTGCCTTCGCCCGGGCAGTCGCAGGCGGGGTTCGAGTCGGCGTTTCGCGAGACGCCGCTCGGGCGGTCCAGCACGCCGGCGGACATTGCCGGTGCCGTCGCGTTTCTCGCCGACGCGCCGGCGATCACGGGCACGACCCTGCTCGTCGATGGCGGGCAGCATCTCGTGCCGTCGGCGCGCGATGTGGTGTTTTCGAATCGCTGAACGGTCGTTCGGCATTGCTTCGTACGGAATTTCATGGCTACGTTATTGAACGATCCGCGGCTGGCGCAGTGCCGCCGCATTTTTCTGCGTGACTGGGTGGTCGAGGCCAACATCGGCGTGTACTCGAACGAGCGCGGCGTCATGCAGCGCCTGTTGATCAACGTCGATCTGTATGTGCGGCTGTCCCAGTCGACGCCGGTGCGCGACGCGATCGAGGAAGTCGTCGACTACGACTTCATTCGCGACGCGGTGCGCAAGCGGCTGGCCCAGGGGCACGTCAATCTCCAGGAGACGCTGGTCGACGATGTGGCGTCCGAGCTGCTGCAGCATCCCGCGGCGGTCGCCGTGCGGGTGGCGAGCGAAAAGACCGAGATCTACGAAAACGTGGCGGGAATCGGCGTCGAGATCCTGCGCTTCCGGGATTCGCCGTGAGCGCGGTGGAGGTCCCGGTCGCTTCGCCGGCGCCGTCGCGGCGGCGCGTGGAGCGCGACGCGCGCGAGCGCCGCAAGCTGGAGAAGCGGCTGGTCCGGTTGACCGCGCAGGCGATCACCGATTACGCGATGATCGAGCCCGGCGATCGCGTCATGGTCTGTCTGTCGGGCGGCAAGGACAGCTACGGCCTGTTGGAGATGCTGCGCATCCTGCAGGCGCGGGCGCCGGTGGCGTTCGATCTCGTCGCCGTCAACCTGGATCAGAAGCAGCCGGGTTTTCCGGCGCACGTGCTGCCCGAGTATCTGCGCGGACTGGATGTGCCGTTCCACATCGAAACCCAGGACACGTATTCCATCGTCCAGCGCCTGATTCCCGAGGGCAAGACGATGTGTTCGTTGTGCTCGCGACTCCGCCGCGGCGTCTTGTATCGGGTCGCGACCGAGCTCGGTGCGACCAAGATCGCGCTGGGCCACCACCGCGACGACATCCTCGGGACGTTTTTCCTGAACCTGTTTTACGGCGGGCGGATCAAGGCGATGCCGCCGAAGCTGGTTTCCGACGACGGGCGCCATGTCGTGATCCGTCCGCTGGCGTACGTTCCGGAAGACGACCTCGCGCGCTATGCGCAGGACCGGGAGTTCCCGATCATCCCCTGCAATCTCTGCGGCTCGCAGGAAAACCTGCAGCGCAAGCAGGTCAAGAACATGGTTGCGGAGTGGGAGCGGCGCTTCCCGGGGCGCACGGAAAACGTGTTCCGTGCGCTGGCCCGGGTGACGCCGTCGCATCTGATGGACCGGACGTTGTTCGATTTCATGACCCTGCAGGCGGATGGCAGGGCGAATCCGGATGGCGACATCGCGTTCGATGATGACCCGGGGGCGTGCGCGCCTTCGGAATGATTCCGGCGGTCGGGAATGCCCATGTTCCCGCGCAAGGATTCATTCTCATTTCTGCTTCTTTTTCGTTTCATCCGCACGAAATTCCCGAGAACAGCGGGAATTTGCTTCACCCTGACAAGATGGGCTGTTACCCTTCGGCCTTTGTGTTCGAATACCGACGACGCGCCGTGGACACGCATCTTCATCACGAATCCCATTTCCATGCCAGCCAGACCGTGCGTGACGTGGTCGTCGGCATGGCCGACGGTCTGACGGTTCCGTTTGCGTTGGCGGCGGGCATCAGCGGGGTGACCACCATGGTGGGCACCGTGATCACCGCGGGCGTGGCCGAGATCGCGGCGGGCGCGATCGCGATGGGCTTGGGCGGCTATCTGGCGGCCAAGACCGAGGCCGAGCACTATGCGGCCGAATTGCGGCGCGAAGAGATCGAGATCGTCGAGAAGCCGCAGGCCGAGATGGACGAGGTGGCGGATGTCTTCCGGCAGTACGGTTTGACCGAGGCGCACTATGGTCCGGTCATCGAGGGCCTGCGCGAGCGTCCGGTGGCGTGGCGCGATTTCATGATGCGTTTCGAATTGGGGCTGGAGAAACCGGATCCCGCGGGCGGCCAGCGTTCGGCGGTGACGATCGGGGCCAGCTACGTCGTCGGGGGTGCGGTGCCGCTTGCGCCGTACGTGTTCCTTTCCAGCGTGCCGCAGGCGCTGCCGTGGTCGGCGGCGCTCACGCTCGTCGCCTTGGGCCTGTTCGGCTATGCCAAGGCGCGTTTTACCGGGGCGGAGCCGATTCGTTCCGGCGTGCAGACGATGGTGATCGGCGGCGCGGCGGCGGCGGTGGCGTTCGGGTTGGCGAGGCTGGTGGGGTAGCAGGCGTTGCCGCCCGGCTCGCGCGGGGCGGCGGCTGTGTCCCGCCGGGGCCGGCGACGCGGTGGTCGCCCTGCGGGCGACTGCACTGCGCGGCTCGGTCCGCGGGCGCACGGCCGAACTCGCTCCGCGTCCTGCGGACGCTGCGCTCAGACATGCGGCCGTGAGTCGGAATAGGAAGCGCGCGTTCGCGCGCCGCCCGCGGCCCTGCGCTGCTCGCCACCGCGCCTGATGGCCGACCCCGGCGGGACTCAGCCGCCGCCCATTGCCACGACCTGTGACGGTCCCCTGCAATAGCCGCCCGCTCTCTTCTCCCGCGTGCGGGAGATGACAGGCGTGAGGGCATGTGCGCAAACCGACTGCTTGAATCGGGTCTTGCAGGCTACGTCGTAAGCGGTCAGTAGAGCACGTTCTTCCCTCGTGATTGGGGCCGGCGTACATCGTTGCTTTTCACCACGAAGGAGCGACGGATGGACGAATCGGAAGGACGGGCGAAGTGGGAGCGGCATGTGGCCGCGGCGCAGGCAGAAGGCAAGCCGCTTGCGCAGTATGCGCGGGAACACGGTATCGGCGCTTGGGGCCTGTACAAGGCGCAGCGGCGGATGCGCAAGCGCGGCGGGGTAGCGCTGCGCCCGGACATGGCTGCATCGGATC
>JAKBZN010000014.1 GCA_021842465.1 Pseudomonadota bacterium | reverse complement strand
CTCGATGCACAGCATCGCCTGATCGCGGACGACGTGATGTTCACCGGCACCCTCACGCAAACGAGCGTGTATCCGCGGGAGATCGTCAAGCGCGCCCTGCGATATAACGCCGCAGCCGTGATCCTGTCGCACAACCATCCGTCCGGCGTTGCCGAGCCGAGCCGCGCGGATGAGTCCTTGACCCGGGGATTGCAAAACGCCCTTGCGCTGGTCGACGTCCGGATCCTGGATCACATCATCGTCGCCGGCACGCGCACCTTGAGCTTTGCCGAACGCGGGCTCCTGTAACAACGGACCGCAAACGCCATTCGCCGAGCGCCAGGGGCGCTTGGATCACCCATGATCACGGCCTCCCGATGACCGCCACCGGATCTTGATTCTTGCGCAGCTCGCGCAGGCGCTGCCGCAGGCGGCTGCTCTTGCTGCCGACAAGCCGCGCGGCACCGCGCTCGGACACGGCGCCGACGGCGACCAACGCGGCGAGCGTCGGGAGGTGACGCAAATCGCGTCGTCGTTGCCGGTCCACTTGTTCGAGCCGGTCTTCGGCTGCCGCCCGCTCCTGTCCCTGAATCAGGGCATCTTCGACGGACATCGAGCGCGGCGCATCCCAAAGGTCATCGCCTTCCGGGATGGCTTCCATCCGCTGCCAGCGCTCGATGAGCCCCCACAGCCGCCCAAAGATGAAGCGGCGGGCGTCGCCCCGTTCCGGGTCGAATCCGTCCCGGCCCATCACGTGCTCCAGGCACATCAGGTAGAGCTCCTGGCGCACGTCCTCGACCGATAGCGTGCTCGCGGAGGCAAACTTCGCCGCTTCGCCCCGCAACATGGCGAAGAGTTCTCCGGCGCGATCAGCGGACATTCGCGTCTCCCGCGAGTTCGCGGATGCGCGCAACCAGCGCCGCATCGAGCGCGGCGCGGTTTTGCGCATGCCGGCGAAGATCTCGGACCGGAAGCCGGCAATGCTCCTCGAACCCCTTGCGCATTCCCGGCAACAGCTGCAGGCACAGATCGAGCGGCAGATCGACCTCGAACACAGCCGGTTTCTCGGTGCGCTCCGCGCGGTCGGCCGCTTCGCAAGGCTCTTCGGGTTGGTTGCGATCCCACGGCTCGGCGGGATACGGCCATTGCTCCTCGCTCCTGAGGGTCGTCGCGGGCTTATCCGCATCGACCGGCGCTTGCGTTTCGCCCGCCCCGGCTCCCCGCTCGCTGCGCAGGGGTGCGAGCGGCATGGTTTGCTGGCGCGCGGCCACCTCCCGCCTGCCCTGCTCCAGGATCTGCCGGCAGCGCGGGCCCGTGACCGGATCGGTCGAGTCCAGGACCAGGCGCCGCGCATCGGCATCGAGCGCACAGAACTGCTCCCAGGCGTCGGCGCTCTGCAGGCGGCCCGCATCGATGAGCCCGCGCGCAACCGGATCGCGTGCGATCTGCAGCATCGTGGTCGCCCAGTCTTCCTTGCGCCCCAGCGCCCGCGCCGCGGCGGCAAGCGGCATTCCCGCTTCTACCAACCGCAGCACGACCGCCGCGTACTCGTCGAGCGAGAGCTCCTCCCGGTGCATGTTCTCGATCGCCTGCAGCACGAGCTTGGCGGGCCCAAGTGCCGCGAACTCCCGCGCCTGGATGCTCGCCCAGCCCAGCAGCCGCGCCGCGCGGAGCCGCCGCTCGCCGTACACGATGTCCCAGAAGTCCGCGGTCTTGCGCACCCCGATGGCTTGCAGTTGCCCCACCATCGCCATGCTCTGCGCGAGTTCCTCGATCGTCTCGTCATCGAAGTGCCGCCGCGGCTGCTCCGGGTCGGGCCGCAGGCGATCGAGCGGCACGTCGATTACGCGCCGGCCTCCCAGGCCGTCGCCAAGGTCAAGAACGCCGTCGGCGCTGGATTCGGTTGTGGTGTTGTCCATCGTTGACCTCAGGAATGTTCGGCAATTTCGGATTCGGCGGCGATCGCGGCATGCTCCTCGCCGCCCACGATTTCGCCGAGAATTTCCCCGATCGAGCGCCCGGCACGTGAATCGCCCGTGGTCGTCGGAGGAGGCGCAATGCGAGGGCTTGCACCGATCATGCGAGACAGCGCGCCGGAGAGGCGCGCCGCGTACACCTTCGGACTCTTGACCTCATCGACGACGTGCCCGTGCGGCAGGCGCCGCGCGCGGTCCGGAGCCAGTTCGGGAAAGCCGATGCGCTCGCAGTACGCGGTGACGCGCTCGGCCCAACCGGGGAGGTCGTGGATTTCGCAGGTGGCCACCAGGTCGGCGATGCGCGCGAGGCCCGCGCGCTCGCGCAGAACGCGGGTGATCCGCTGCCAGTCCCCGACGGGGCGCCCGTCGTGGAATCGGCAGATGTGCCGGTAGGTCTCCGGGGAGTCGCCGGCGTGAACGATTCCGGCAACCACCGGGCAGCCGTGGGCGACGCATTGAAACCGGTCGCTACGCGGGCCCAGGGTGGGCGCAGCTGCGGTGCGTTCGAGCGATTTCTTGCTCATGCTGCCATCCTCGTGTTGTCGTACCTGCCCTCGATGACCTTCAGGAAATTCCCGGCGTTCATGAGCCAGTCGAAGTCGGCCACGAACGGCTTCGTTCGGCCCCCACCGGGCGGAGCGCGTCCGGTGAGGAATCGCGACTCGGAGACGCGGCGGAAGTAGTGGCCGAACTCGGCCAGCACGTCGGGGGGAGACCGGGCGTGATCGCGCAGGATCTCGGCAAAGCGGGCGCGGATGTGGCTGTCGCGGGTCGGAGTGCGCTTGAGCACCCGCGGCAGGGTCGGGAGGGTGGCGTGGTACGAGGCGATGATTTCGTCGTACGGACACCGCGCCGCGGGGGGAACGTCCGCGGACGTTTCCCGTGCAGACGTAGTCTGCATATTCTCCATTCCCTTCCCTTCCCTTCCCTTCCCTTCCTGGGATCCCAGGTGCTTCCTGACTGCTTCCCAGGTGCTTCCCCGTTGCTTCCCCACCGCCTCCCCGCCGCCACCGCAGTGATTCCCGGACGCCTCCCGGTTGCTTCCGGAGGACAAATCAGCGCGGGCCGGATGCTTCTCGGGCTCCTGCGATTCCTTCCCGCTGATGCGCTGGTGCTTCGCGAACGAGGGGATTTCTCCGTATGCGCGGCCCTCAACCTCGTAGCGAACGAGAAATCCCGCCTCGGCGAGATCGTCCAGAGCCTGGGCCATGTCGAACTCGAGGAACGGCAGGATGTCGAGCTTGAGAGACCGGGGCTTCCATTCGAAGCGCCCCGACTTGTCGCAGTGCCCCCAGAGGCCCGCGAACACGAGCATCAGGTGCACCCCGCGTTGCGCCGCCAGATCCTGGAGCCCTTCGTGACGGAAGAACTCCGGCTTGATCGTGCGGATGCGCGCCATCAGATTCAATCGCCCTTGCGGAAGGCGCTGGCACGACGCCAAGCACGGCCAGCAGTGAAGGCACCGACTGCCATGCCCAACACGTAGGGCCAAATACCCAACATGTCCGCGAGAGACTGGTAGGCAATGCCGGGCGGATCGGGCTTAAAGTTCATCAGGCCCAGCGCGCTCAGAATCAAGGCGGTCATGCCGGAGCCAAATTCAAGGCCATACCAACGCAGGACTAAGCCAAGGGTGCTCATCTTGTTCATCTGGTGATCCTTCCGGGGCGGTGCCCCAAACGTGGTTGCAGGTTGAAGGTGGCAGTTTCCTGGTGATCAGCTCGCTCCTTTCGCTTTTCGCGGTAACGCACCCGTAACGCTCGGTGCGTTACGCGGCGTTGCCGCAGGAGTAGAGTTTTCGCGCTCGGTCTTGGATGCCATTTCTTCCTCCGTGGCCTGTTCGCGGTCCATCGAATGCACGCGCGACGGCAGCGCGGAATCCCGGGGAACGATCGGGTCCGCGAATGGGTTGAATGTGCGCATCGACTTCTCCCGTGGATTTCGGAAGCGTTCCGAGAGGCCGGCGCCGGACAAAGAGGAGAATGGGCGCCATGTCACGCCGCCAGGGATTCGTGGTTCACCGCGCACAGCCACTCGGCCAAGCACCCGGGATCGCAGAGGCGTCCCCCGTCGGTGCGGGGATCCAGGAAGAAGGAATCCGGGGCCGAGGCCCCGGCAAATCCCGCCAGCGTCCGATCTGGCGGGTCCTCCGTGCCCGGAAAATCCTGGGGCGCGACACGGGAGGCGCGTCTGCGTGCGCATTGGGCGATTCAAACTGCGGCGGCATTCTTGCGTGTGGCCGAACGCGTCGATGTGCCCTCACAAACGCGACCATGAAGCGCAATCAACGCCTCGCCGTCGGACCACTTGAGGTCTTTGATCTGGTGGCCTGCGATTGCCGCGACCCACGCTTGAGATTTGTGGAGCGCATGCCCGATCGACGCCTGCGACATGCCGGCACGCTGGAGATCTGCGATGAAGGAGGGCCAGTTCATGGCCGAATTATCAGAATGCTGTTTCCATTTGTCAACAGCATCCTGTTCGGAATTCCCATCACAATCCTGATATGAACAACATTGCTGCACGGTTACGAGAGGCGCGGGAACGGCTCGGGCTCTCGCAAGAGGAGGTCGCGAAGCGCGCGGCAAGGCGAGCTCATGTTCCGCACATCGCCCAGTCGTTCGTGGCCGCCCTGGAAAACGGACACCAGAAGAGCTCGAAATGGCTCCCCCATATCGCAGCGGTTCTGGATGTTCCCCTCGTAGAGGGCTCAAATTTGGCCAAAGCGGCCGCGCAGGGGAAATTCAGGACGATGGAGCCAGCCGCGGGGGGCTACGGCGCTCCCGGCGATGCCGCCCCCACCCCGAGTTCCATCGAGTCGCTCCTGCGCGATCTCGGCGAGCGGCTGATGCGCACGCCTCCCAAAACGCGCGAGGCGGTGGCGTCCCTTCTTGCAACCTACGCTTCGGATCCTTCGGAGGGGGAGCGCATCGTTAAGGCCATTTCCACTCTCCTGGAGAATGATTCCTGACTTTGACGCGCACGGCCTTCCCACCGCCGTCGACCGCCTTCGGGCGGTTTTTTGTTGCACGAGATAACAGTTTCCTGTTGACGGATCGAATCGGTTAGCTGATACTTTCCTGATATCGCGCCGAGCAGCAAATTCCGGCCACAGCGGCGCGCACACCGACGGAGGAGCTCATGCCATCCCTGAACCGCGTTCAACTTCTGGGCAATCTCGGGCGGGATCCCGAGCTGCGCTACACCGCGGACGGCGCCGCGATCGCAACACTCTCCATCGCCACCTCGCACGCCTGGAAGGACAAGGAGGGCGAGCGCCACGAGGAAACCGAGTGGACGCGCGTGGTGCTCTTCGGCCGCCAAGCCGAAGTCGCCGGCGACCACCTGCGCAAAGGCAGCCAGTGCCTGGTCGAAGGCCGCCTGCGCACCCGCAAGTGGCAGGACAAGGAAACCGGACAGGACCGGTACACCACCGAAGTCGTCGCCGACAACTTGATCTTGCTTGGATCGCGCGCGGATTCCGCAAAGCCAGCGGCGCAGGAACCGGATTCTGACGATGCCGCGCCTTCGGACGATGCCCCGTTCTAACGAGCTTGCCATGCTCGAATCGGAAGTTTGGGTGATCGGCTCCCATCGGTCCGTCGACCGGCTGATGCCCGATGGCCGCAGGCGTGGCATCTGCGAGGTCTACAGCGGCGCGCTCGATAGCCTGGAGCAGGCCGATGCCGTCCAGCGCCTGATTGCCGCCGCTCCCGACCTGCTGTGCGCTTTGCGGATGGTTGTTGCGAACGCCGCGGGGGAAGCGCGAGAGCAGGCCCTGCGCGCGATCGCCAAGGCGACGGGAGCTCAGCCATGATGATCCTCACCTTCCGCGGGCATGAAGCGACCCCGGGCCGGCTGGATCCGTCCCAGGTTCGTATCGAGGACATCGCGCACGCCCTCTCCCTCCTCTGTCGCTTCGGCGGTCACACGGACGTGCACTACTCCGTAGCGCAGCACAGCCTGCTCGTCGTGCGGATCCTGGAGCGCATCGGCGCGCCCGCCGACGCCCAGCTCGCGGGGCTGCTGCACGACGCGCACGAGGCCTACACCGGCGACGTGCCCAGGCCGCTCAAGACCCTGCTCGGCCCCGCCTGGCGCGATCTCGAGGCCTCGGCCAGCGCCGCAGTGCATCAGGCGCTCGGCGTCGCCGTGCTGATGCAGGAGTGGGACGGCCTCGTCAAGCACGCCGACCTCATGGCCCTGGTCACGGAACGGCGCGACCTGATGCGGTTCGATCCCGACCGCCATGCCCCATGGACGATCCTCGACGGCATCCCGGAATTCGATGCTCCGGCAACCGAGGGCGGATGGTCCCCGCTGTGGTGGGAGGAGGCATTCCTCGACCGGTTCGCGTCCCTGACGGGGCGCAACCGCGGACGGGCCCAGGAAACCGAGTCCGCAGCAGTGCAAGTCTGATCAACAAAACGGAGAACAGGATGAAACGACACGTTCCTTTCCTCTGCGCCGCCGCGGTCGCGGCGCTCGCCCTCGCGGGCTGCGGCAATAGCGGGACCGGAAAGACGCCGGGGCCCACCGCACAAGTCCGTGGCTCCAGCCCGTACACCGGTCACGACAAAGCATGGTTCGACATGCACGGCCCGGAGCGCACGGCCGAGATCCATTGGTGCAACACCAACGACGGCTACATCAACCCGCTCCAGCCGCCGCAGCGCGCCAATCAGCTCAAGACCTGGGATCAGGCTTGCGACGCCGCATCGGACTCGTGGGACGCGGCGCAGCGCAACGCCAAAGTCCGGCCCAGCGCGTTCTGATCATCAACCCGACAACCGATTCACGGCAAGGACATCTCCATGCGCCTGACCATCGCACTCTTCATCCCCTGGCTCACGTTCTTCACCATCGGGCGACCCATCGCCGGCGTCTGCTGCCTGCTCCTCCAGATGACCCTGATCGGCTGGCTGCCCGCGACCATCTGGGCGGTCTATGCGTTGAGCCAATACAAGACCGACAGGAAGATCAAGCAAACCATCAAAGCCGTCGGCGCCAACACCGCGCCGGCGAACTGATGACGGCAACCGCCGGAGCGAAGATGAAGTCTCCCGCCAATCTCGCCAAGATCCTGTTCTACAGCCGCGTCGAGCACAAGAGGCTGATCGCGTGCCTGACTTCGAACATGACCCTCGCAACGCCGATCCGCGGGAAGCGGGAGCCGTCGTGATTCAGGGCCCGGACGCCGTCAATGGCATTTTTGAGGCGTTTGGCGCCTGGTCGGTGTGGGCTAACGTGCGGCGCCTGCACGCCGACCGGGAGGTCAAGGGCATCGTCTGGCAGTTCGCGATCGGCTTTTTGTTGTGGGGCGTCTGGAATTGCTACTACTACCGGCGCCTCGATCAGCCGTTGTCGTGGCTTGCCGGACTGCTGCTTTGCGCCGGGAATCTCGTCTGGGCGGCGCTGGCGTGGCGATACAAACGGGGGGCGCCGTGACGGATGCCCAAATCCATCTCCTTCGCCTGCTCGCCGCTCAGGCGGTGCGGTCGTATCTGACTCCAAAATCCGCGCCGCCATTGGCCTCATCGGCTGGCCGTTCAAATCAGGCGGTTCCGACGGCACTTCCCTCGCGGTAATCTTGACGCCTCATGCGAACCGCCGCCTACGCCAGATTCAGCTCGGATTCCCAGCGCGAGGCCTCGATCCGCGATCAGTTGCGGAACATCGAGGCCTACTGCGACCGGATGGGTTGGCCGCGACCGGCCCTGTTTCAGGATCAGGCGATCAGCGGATCGCGAATCGACCGCCCAGGGTATCAGGCGATGCTCAATGCGGCGCGCGCTGGGGCATTCGATACGCTCCTGATTGACGACTTCTCGCGCCTTTCACGCGACCACGTCGAAGCCGCACAGGCGGTCCGAACGCTGAAGTATCTTGGAGTCCGACTCATCAGCGTGTCGGACGGTCTGGACACCGCCCGCGCCGGCTACAAATTGGAGGCCGGGTTCCGCGGGCTGATGGCGGAACTTTACCTGGATGACCTAGCCGAAAAAACGCACCGCGGCCTCGCTGGCCAAGCACTGGAGGGCTACAGCGCCGGGGGCCTGCCATATGGCTACGACTCGACGTCCGACGGCCACGGCTTCCGGCGATCTATCAATCCGGAGCAAGCGCGGCGCGTGCTGTGGATTTTCGAGCGGTACGTGATGGGCGACACCCCGCGCGCGATCGCGGCGGCTCTGAACGCCCAAGGCGTCCCGTCGCCGCGCGGGAGCAGCTGGTCGCCGACTGCGCTCTATCCGGATGCCAAGGGGGTAGGCATGCTCGGCAATTCGATCTATGCCGGTCGCCAGGTGTGGAACCGCACGAAATGGGTCAAAGACCCCTCCACCGGGCGCCGACGTCGCACACTTCGACCGCCATCCGAGTGGGTCATAACCGAAGATCCGTCGCTGCGAATCGTCGACGAGGCAACCTGGGCAGCCGCGGAGGCGAGGACGCGGGCCATTCGGGCTCGGACTGCATTGATGCGGTCCAACTCCGGCAATCCGCGGGCGCGAGGAGGTCGAGGGCCCGGGTACCTGTTCTCAGGGCTGCTACGGTGCGGATGCTGCGGGAGCGCCTATGTGATCGTCGACCGCTACCGATACGGCTGCGCAAAAGCACGGGACCGAGGGCCTGCGGCGTGCGCGAATGCGGCGAAAGCATCGCGGCGCGCGTTAGAAACGGTCCTGCTTGCTGGAATCAAGGACGAGTTGCTGTCAGAGGACGCCTTCGCGGTGTTCGAGCAGGAAGCGCGACGCCTCCTTCGGGAGGCGCAGCCCGACCCCCGCGAGTCTGCCCGCGTTGTCGCCCGGGCCCGCGCCGAGGTCGAAAATCTCCTCACGGCAATCCGCGCAGGGATCATCACCCCGGCGACAAAACAGGCACTGGAGACGGCGGAGGCACGCCTGCAGGAGGCTGAACAGCAACACCGCGCAGTGGCGCAGTGGCAGCCGGCGCAGATCCTGCCGCGCGCCCGGGAGATCCACCGCTCGCTCGTTGAGCAACTGGAGCGAATCGAGGACGTGCCCGCGGCTCGGGAAGCGCTGCGGTCGATCGTTGGGGAAATCCGCCTAGTCCCCGAAAATGGGAGTCTGTGGGCAGAAATGAAGCCGGGAGGATTGGCCTCCCTAAGTCAATTAACTGTGGTTGCGGGGGCAGGATTTGAACCTGCGACCTTCGGGTTATGAGCCCGACGAGCTGCCAGACTGCTCCACCCCGCGTCACGAGAAGAGGATGCACGATCCGTTCACCGGTTGTCGTGCAGCGCAGAAGCGGAATTCTACATGAAATTCGAATTTCGTACCGGGCGCGTCCGATTTGGCCCGCACGGTGGACCGGGCATGCCTCGACTCGGGGACGCAGTCCGATACCATCGCGGCGCATCCCCCGCTTCGCACCGGAGCCGGGGATGCGGTTTTCAACCGTTCCGAATCGGGAAAGGAGCCGCATGGCGTCGCAATCGGGTGGCCGGCGTTGGCTTGGCTATGCACTGGTCACCACCGTTGCGTGGGGTCTTTGGGGCGCCCTGAGCGACCTCCCCGCGCGCCATGGATTCCCGGACACGCTGACCTATGTGGTCTGGTCGATCACGATGTGGTTGCCGGCGACCTACGTCCGGCGACGGGAGGGTCGGGCGGTGCCGTTCGACCCACGCTCCCTGCCCCTTGGGCTGACGATCGGGGTGACGGGCGCCGGGGGCGTGATCCTGCTGTTTCCGACCTTGTCGATGGGACCGTCGTACCTGATCTTTCCGATCATTTCGCTCGCACCGGTGGTCACCATCGCGCTCAGCACCACCTTCCTGCGCGAGCGCACGGGACGGGTCGGCGTGGTCGGGATCGCGCTTGCGCTGGCCGCGCTGCCGCTGCTCAACGATTGGGCGCCCGGAGCCGGCGCAACCCACCTCGGGCCATGGTTCTTCCTGGCGCTCGCCATCCTGCTGGCCTGGGGCGTGCAGAACTATTTCATCAAGATCGCCCACCAGTCGATGAGCACGGGGACGATCTTCTTCTACATGACCCTCGGCGGGCTGCTGCTGGTGCCGGTCGCGCTGGCGCGCACGAACTGGCACGCACCCATCAACTGGGGGCCGGGCGGTCCGCTGCTCTCGGCGGGCATCCAGTTGCTCAACGCGATGGGATCGCTGTCACTGGTCTACGCGCTGCGCGACGGCAAGGCGATGGTCGTATCGGCCCTCACCAACGCGGCCTCTCCGCTTCTTACCGCGCTGGTCGCGATGGCGATCGCCGGCGAGATTCCGGGACCGTTCAAGCTGCTGGGGATCGGGCTTGCCGTGATGGCCTCGGGATTGCTCGCCATCGAAGGAGAGTAGGCGCAATGGATTCGTATATCTTTCGGATTGCGCAACCGGACGACTCCGGCACAATTGACCCGGCCCAATGGGACGCGCTGGTTGCCGCCGATCCGCAGGCGAATCCGTTCCTGCGCCACGCCTTCCTGCATGCCCTGCATGCCAGCGGCGCGGTGACGCCGCGTACGGGCTGGGATCCGCACTTCTTGACGGTCTGGACCCGCGGCGCGGGGATGCCCGGACAACTGGTCGCCGCCGTTCCCCTTTATGCCAAGGCCCACTCGTACGGCGAGTTCGTGTTCGATTGGGCCTGGGCTGCGGCGGCGGAGCGCGCCGGGCTGCCGTATTACCCGAAATGGCTCGTGGCGGTTCCGTTCACCCCGGTGACGGGAACCCGCATTCTCGCCCGCGACGCGGCGGCCCGAGCGGTGGCGATCGAGGCCTTGCTGCAGCTTGCGGAGGAAACGCCGGCATCGTCCCTGCACGTGCTGTTTGCGCCCGAGACCGAGATCGACCACCTCGCCCGGCGCGGCCTGCTGGTGCGCAAAGGCATCCAGTTTCACTGGCGCAACCGCGGTTACCGGGATTTCGAGGACTTCCTGGCGGCGTTGAGCCAGCCCAAGCGCAAACGCATCCGCGCCGAGCGCCGCAAGGTGCGCGAGGCCGGAATCCGCGTCGAACGTCGGGTCGGCCACGAGATCACTCCTGCCGACTGGGAATTCTTTTTCCGCTGTTATGCGAACACCTACGCCGAACACGGTGCGCCGGAGTATCTGAATCTCGACTTCTTCCGGCGCATCGGTGACGCCATGCCCGAACATGTCCTGCTCGTGCTCGCCTGGCGCGGCGACACGCCGGTGGCCGGCGCACTCGGCCTCTTCGATCGCGGGCGCGGAACGCTCTACGGCCGGTACTGGGGGGCCGTCGAATCGGTTTCCTGCCTGCACTTCGAGTGCTGCTACTACCAGTTCATCGAATTCGCCATCGAGCAAGGCCTGCAGGTCTGCGAGGGAGGCGCGCAGGGGGCGCACAAGCTCGCCCGCGGATTCGATCCGGTGGTCACGTCCTCGGCCCATCGGCTGCGCGATCCCGGACTGCACGCGGCGGTTGCGAACTTTCTCGCGCGCGAAGAAGACGCCATCGACGAGACCTTCGACGAACTGTCCGAGCATCGGGCATGGCGTGCCGTTGCTACACTGGCGCCGTGACCTCGACCCCTTTTGCCCGCTTCTGTTCCGCCTGCGGCAGCGCGATCTCCCGGCGCATTCCGACCGGAGACACCCGGGAGCGCGATTGTTGCGACGCCTGCGGCCGGATTCATTACATCAACCCGCGGCCCATCGTCGGCACGATTCCGGTCTGGGGCGACCGCGTCCTGCTGTGCCGGCGGGCGATCGAGCCCCGCTATGGCGCGTGGACGCTTCCAGCCGGATTCATGGAGATCGGCGAATCGACAGCCCGCGGCGCGCAGCGCGAAACCGAGGAAGAGGCGCACGCCCGGGTGGAGGTCGGACCGCTTTTCAGCCTGCTCGACATCCCGCACGCCGAGCAGATCCACATCTTCTATCTCGCCCGCCTGCTCGATCTGGATTTCGGCCCGGGGGAGGAGAGCCTCGACGTGCGCCTGTTCGCGGAAGCCGAGATCCCCTGGGAGGAAATCGCCTTCCGCACGGTTGCGACGACCTTGGAACGGTTTTTCGAAGACCGCCGCCGCGGCGGCTTCGGTCTCCACGTCCTGGAGCTCCCCGCCCGCGCGCCCGCGCCGGGCATCGCACCATGATCGCGTGGCTGGAACCCGACGATCCGTTTCCCGACGTTGCCAACGCCCTCGATGAGCCCAACGGCCTGCTCGCCGCGTCGCGCGACTGCACCCCAGGGCGCCTGCTCGACGCCTACCGGGCCGGGATCTTCCCATGGTATGAGGCCGGTCAACCGGTCCTTTGGTGGAGCCCCGACCCCCGGATGGTGCTGTTCCCCGAGCGGTTCCGCGTTTCGCGCTCCCTGCGCAGGACACTGCGCGTCGCGGCCGCGGACCCCCGCCTCGCATTGCGCGTCGACACCGCGTTCGAGGCCGTCATGCGCAACTGCGCCGCGCCGCGCCGCGGGCAGGACGGCACCTGGATCACCGAACCCATCGTCCGCGCGTACTGTGGACTCGCCGAGCGGGGCTTGGCGCACTCGGTCGAACTCTGGGCGGAGGGCGATCTGATCGGCGGCCTGTACGGCGTGAGCCTGGGCCGCATGTTCTATGGCGAGTCGATGTTTTCCCGCGCCACCGACGCATCGAAGATCGCGCTGGCGGGCCTCGTGGCGATTCTTCGTCGGGAGGGGGTGCCGGTGATAGACTGTCAACAGAATACGCGCCACCTTGCGTCGCTGGGCGCCTGCGAGATTCCGCGGCAGGAGTTTTGCGGGCGCATGCGCGATGCGCTGGCGCAGGAATCGGTTCCATGGAGCGCGTACCGGAACCGACGGCTGAACGAACTGCTGGAATTGCACTGAAGCGTGGCCAACCTCAAGGAGCTGCCATTCTCGACGTTGCAGTTTTATGCAACGGCACCCTATCCTTGCAGCTATCTCGAAGGCCGTCAGGCGCGCTCGCAGGTGGCGACTCCGGCCCACCTCATCAACGCCGACGTCTATAGCGGCCTCGTGCGAGCGGGATTCCGCCGCAGCGGCATCTTCACCTATCGCCCCCATTGCGAGGGCTGCCGCGCATGCATTCCGATCCGCATCCCGGTGGCGCATTTCACCCCGAACCGCAGCCAGCGTCGAAGCTGGCGGCAGCATCGGACGCTTTGCAGCCGCGTGGTGGAGATGACCTTCGAGGACGAGCACTACGATCTCTACCTGCGATACCAGACGGCGCGGCACGCGGGCGGCGGCATGGACAACGACAGCCGCGAGCAGTACTCGCAATTTCTTCTGTCGTCCAAGGTCAATTCCCGCCTCGTCGAGTTCCGCGACCCTGGAATCAACGGCGAACCCGGCACCTTGCGGATGGTCTCGATCATCGACATCCTCGATGACGGCCTCTCCTCCGTATACACGTTCTACGATCCCGACGAACCGCGCGCCAGCTATGGAACGTACAACGTCCTTTGGCAGATCGTGCAATGCCGGGAGCTTGCCTTGCCGCATTGCTATCTCGGCTATTGGATCGAGGGCTGCGCCAAGATGTCCTACAAGGCGCATTTCCGTCCTTACGAGTTGTTGCGAAACAATCGCTGGCTGCGCGCGGACGCCGCGACGTAGACCGCCAAAACACCAATCACGACCGACACGACATGAATGAATCCTGCGTCCTGGGGTGCGGCGCGCTGTACCGCTTCACCCGTCCCCTGCTCTTTTCCTTCGATCCCGAGCGCGCCCATGAAATGACGCTCGAGGGTTTGCAGCGCGCCTACGACCTCGGCGTCCTGCGCGCCGCCGCCACCCCGGTGGAGGGGGAACCGGTGCAGGCGATGGGACTGACGTTTCCCAACCCGGTCGGGCTCGCCGCCGGGATGGACAAGAACGCCGCGCACGTCGATGCGCTGGGCTGCCTGGGCTTCGGTTTCATCGAAGCGGGAACCGTGACCCCGCGCCCGCAGGCGGGGAACCCGAAGCCGCGCATGTTCCGGCTGCCGGCCGATCAGGCGCTGATCAATCGCCTGGGATTCAACAACGACGGCGTCGATCGCTTCGTGCAGAACGCGACGCGGGCACGGTACCGCGGCGTGCTGGGGCTGAACATCGGCAAGAACGCCGCCACGCCGATCGAGCGCGCGCTCGACGACTATCGTGCCGGGCTGGCGGCGGTATATCCGCATGCCGGCTATGTCACCGTCAACATCTCCTCCCCCAACACGCGGGACCTGCGCAACCTCCAGGGAGAAGGGGAACTGGAACGGCTGCTCGGCGCGCTACGCGAAGAACGGGCGCGGCTGGAACAGGCCCATGGGCGGCGGGTCCCGCTGGCGGTGAAGATCGCGCCGGACGTCGCCGATGCGCAGATCCCGCGCATCGCCGACACCCTCGTTGCCTTCGGCGTCGATGGCGTGGTTGCCACCAACACGACGATCTCCCGCCACGGCGTCGAGGGTCGACGCAACGCCGATGAAGGCGGCGGCCTGTCGGGTGCGCCCCTGCGGGAACGTTCCACCGAAGTCGTTGCCGCCTTGGCCCGCCACCTACAGGGCGCGATGACGATCATCGGCGTCGGCGGCATCGTTCGCGGGGAGGACGCCGCGGAAAAAATCCGGGCCGGCGCGACGCTCGTCCAGGTCTACACCGGCCTGATCTACCGCGGCCCGGCACTCGTCCCGGAATGCCGGCGGGCGATTGCCGCCATCCGCAAGAATCCGTAGCAGCGCCCGGAATCCGTCTCGGCATTTCACATCGTGGTATAGACTCGAGGCATGGCCACCGAGTCCCCCCCCTGCAACACCCCGCTTGCGGCGCCGGTTCTGCCGACCCGACAGGCGGGGGAACGCACCGCGATCCAGGTGATCGAGCGGATGATGAACCTGCTCGATGCCCTTGCCGCCCGCTCCGGGCCGGTCAGCCTCAAGGAACTGGCCCGGACCACCTCGCTGCACCCCTCGACCGCGCACCGGATCCTCAATGACATGGTCGCCGGCCGCTTCGTCGACCGGGGCGACGCCCCGGGATCCTACCGGCTGGGAATGCGGCTGCTCGAACTGGGAAACCTGGTCAAGGCCCGGCTCAGTGTCCGGGAGGCGGCCCTGGAACCGATGCGCGATCTGCACCGGCGAACCGGCCAGACCGTCAACCTGTCGGTACGTCAGGGCGATGAGATCGTCTATGTGGAACGCGCCTACAGCGAGCGTTCGGGCATGCAGGTGGTTCGTGCGATCGGCGGCCATGCGGCGCTGCACCTGACCTCGAGCGGCAAGCTATTCCTCGCGCACGACGATCTGCGCCTCGTCCGGTCGTACGAAACGCGCACCGGACTCGCAGGACACACGCGCAACAGCATCACCGATCCGGCCCGCCTCGAGCGCGAACTCGCCCAGGTGCGGTCGCGGGGCTACGCACGCGACAACGAAGAACTCGAACCGGGGGTCCGCTGCATCGCGGCGGCGATCCGCGACGACTCGGGAACCGTCGTCGCAGGCCTGTCGTTATCCGCTCCGACCGAGCGGATGCAGGACGCCTGGATCGGCGATCTGCAGGCCACGGCAGCAAGAATTTCCGCGGCGCTCGGGTACGGCAAAACCGCGGCCGGGTGAGCGGATCAGCCGCCGCTGGTCAGGCCGACGGCTGACGCCGCTCGGCCGGGGCACGCGTCCGCGCATAGTGGCGCGTCTCGAGCCAGTTGCGGACGCGCTGCGCGTCGGCGAAGCGCGAGTATTTGCCGGCGGAATCGAGCAGCACCATCAGGACCCGCCGCCCGTGAATGCCCGTCGAAAGCACCAGGCAGTGCCCGGCGACCGAGATGTATCCGGTCTTCTGCAGGTCGAGGTGCCACCGGTGGTTGTAGACCAGGCGGTCGGTGCTGTGATAGTGGAACATGCGCCGCCCGATCCGGAAGTCGTAGCCCGAGCTCACGGAATACCGGCGGATCAACCCGTACTGATATGCCGCCCTCACCATGCGCACCAGATCCTCCGGGCTCGCGCGATTTCCGGGATTGAGCCCGATGGAGTCGGCGAAACTCGAATGCATCATCCCGAGCGCGCGCGCCTTGGCGTTCATCGCGGCGACGAACGCATGCAACCCTCCGGGATAGGTCCGTCCCAGCAGGTTCGCGGCATGGTTTTCCGAGGACATCAGCGCCAGATGCAGGGCTTGGCCGCGCGTGATGTGGACCCCCGGGTGCAACGGCGAGCGTCCCCATCCCTCGGTGGTGCGGTCGTCGCGGCTGAATTCGAGCTTCTCGTCGAGCGGCAGATGCTTGTCGAGGGTCACCATGGCGGTCATCAGCTTGGTGATCGACGCGATCGACGACACCGTCTCGGGGTTCTTGGCATAGAGAACCTTGCCCGTGTCCTGATCGACGACCAGCACATAGGCGGACCGCAAATGCGGACCAGCGGCCGCGTGATGATGGACCACGCGGTGAGCCGATGCCGCACCGGACAGCGCCAGCAGCGCCGCAGCCAACCCCAACCCCAAACCCCGGTGCAATGATCCGCGCATGGCCCCGCCCTTTCCCTGAAGCGACCGTTCTTGAATGTCTTGTGCCCGGATTCTACTGGCGTTTGCCGCGCCGGAACCCCTTCACGAATCGATGAAGCGCACGAAGTTCTCGATCGGTTCGCGTTCCGTCACCAGCGAATTCTCGATCCGGTTCGGGTCGGCCTTTCCCAGCGCCATCGCGCAGACGATCGTGTATTCGTCGCCGATGTCCAACTGCGCACGAATCACGCGGTGAAACGGATTGAATGACGCCTGCGGACAGGTATCCAGGCCACGAGCCCGCGCCGCGATCATGACGTTCTGCAGGAACATCCCATAGTCGAGCCAGCTGCCCTGGCTCAGCGTGCGGTCGATGGAGAACACCATCCCGACAGGCGCATCGAAAAATTGGAAATTGCGCCCCTCCTGGGCCTGCATCTTCGCTTCGTCGCCACGGTCGATGCCGAGCAGCCCGTAGAGGTCCCAGCCGACCTTGCGGCGGCGGGCCAGATAGGGATCGACCCAACGCGCGGGGTAGTACGGATATTCCTCCCGATGGTGTTCCCGCTCCTGCGGATCGTTGTATGCCGACAGGATGGCCTGCGAAAGCCGGTCCAGCGCCCCGCCGGTGACGACGTGGACATTCCACGGCTGGATGTTGGTGCCGCTGGGAGCCCGGCTGGCCACGCGCAGGATCTCGACGATGGTCGGGTGCGGGATGGGATCGGGCAGAAATGCGCGCACGGAACGCCGGGAAGTGATGGCGGCGTCCACAGCCTCGGTCGCCGGGTAACTGGAAAACGGCGGAAACGAATACGGTTCGGAATTCATCGGAGCAAGCCCTCCCGCGCAGCCGGATCGTCGCACCGCAATAGGCGACGAACCGAAAGCGTTTGATTAACAAAGCACCAAAATACGATGACTATCCATTGATTTTCAATGGAAATAAAATTTACGAAAAACACGAATCGAAATCTGCGAAAAAAAATTCTTGACTTTTGTGCAAAGCAGCATAAAATTCGAATCGTCGTAGCACGAAACCGGAACTTCGACACTCCGGAAGATAGTAGTTCGTTGGAAGACGTTTTTCGACATCATTGCAGCGGCAAACCCGGATTCGGGAGAAAACCATGGCAACGACTTTTTCGCACATGCTGGATCTGCAGAAGATCCACCTCGACGCGGCCAACGCCGCCGGTCGGATGGCGGTCGATGCCATGGAGAAGTGGGCCGACCTGAACGCCACGACGGCACGAGCCGCCCTGCAGGAGGGAACGGAGGCCGCCCATGCGCTGCGCGCCGCCCGCGACCCCCAGCACGTCATCGATGCCGTCGCCGCAGCCGGAAAGCCGGCCGCCGAGCGGTGGCTGGGCTACTCCCGTGATGCCTACGCCATCGCCAATGGCGCGCGCAGCGAACTGACGAAGATTGTCCAGGCGCAGCACGCCGAGCACCAACGCGAGGTTGGCGCATGGATCGCCTCGGCCTCCGAACACGCCCCGGCCGGATCGGAGCCCGCAGTTGCCGCGTGCCGGCTTGCATTCACCAATGCGAACGCCGCGTTCGACACCTTCTTTCAAGCCGCCCAGGCTACTGCGAATTGGGCGGAGTCACAAATCTCTGCCGCGATGTCCGCAACGATCGACACCGTGGCTGCCTCCAGCGATGCAATGAAAGGAAGGGCACGCAAAGCGGCAAACGCGTAACGGTTTCATCTCCTTGGCACCACTTGTTCGGGCGCCAGCCCGGGCTTCTCCTGTCTCCTCCTTACGTGGTGCTTTTCCGAGCCTGGTCTTCACCAGGCTCTTTTTTTTGTCTCGGGACCGGATCGCCGCACCTCCGGTCCCGGATTCCCGACAACCTCAGGCCATTGCGCCCACAGCCCGGCCCCGCCCGCCGCTCCGCAGGGCGACGGGACCGGACTCCGCCATGCACCATTCGATGACGCCATACCAGCCGAGGCCCTTGTAGGTTTCGTATCCGGGCGTGCGCGCGTAGGCCACCAGTTTGCCATCCCGGATGTAGTACCCACGCGTCTTGCCGCCGTCCTGCAAAGGATAGGTTTCGCGCAGCAACCCCGCCTCGTCCGACGCCGCGATCACCCGGTGCGCGGCATCGACCAGCAAAACCCGGCACGCGCGACGCTCATCGGGAGAGAGCCCCAGGTTTCCCACCACCGCCTGGGCTTGCGGCTTCCAGTCGAAGAAGATCCCGAGCGCGCCCAGCGCCTTCCCGGCGGTCCGGCCCTCGGCGCGCACCGCGGCGGAATAGATCGCTACTGGTGCATCGCCCAACGCTGGTGCATTCTGGATGTCCGCGACGACGAAGTCGTCGGCACTGCGCGTGGCCATGGCCCCCGTAAACCAAGGGGTGCGCGAGACATCGAGGCCCACCGCACCCGGATAGCAGTCGGGCCGCCCCGTCGCCACGACGCGCCCATCCCGATCCGCGACCCAGAGGTCGAGATAGACGGTATAGGAACGAAGGATCGTGGCAAGGCGGGCGGAAGCCAGGGCTCGTCCGGCGTCGCCGGATTCCGTCAGGGCTCCGACCACCGCGCTATCGGTGGCCCACCAGCGTACGTCGCAAGACCGCTCATAGAGGTTCCGGTCGATGATCTCGATCGCGTTGTGCGCCAGATCGGCATACCGGGTGCCGCGAAAGTCGATCGTGATCGTCGATCCGGCCTCTTCCAGCAAGCCGATGTTTTGCGCAATGGCACCCCGCAGTTCTTGCGAGGTGCGGCGGATTTCATTGGTCAGGCTCGCCATCTCCTGTGCCACCACGGCGAACGCCACGCCGGCGGCACCGGCCCGCGCCGCCTCGATCCGGGCATTGATCGTCAGCATGCTGGCCTGACGCATGACCCGATCGATCAGATCGATTTTTTCTTCCGTGATTTTGGAAACCCGATAAGCGAGATCCAGGATGTCGTCTTTCAATTTTTCATTCCGTCTGCAGGTTGTGGGGACTGGCACCGCGGATCAATGCCCAGCAAGTTCCGCGCCAGCGACGGAGCGCACCGGATGCGGAGTTGCGGGAACCGCCCGCCCCACGACAACAGACCGGAGGGACTACTGATTTCCCAAGGTTCGAAGCGCTTCGTCCAGCCGCGGCATGGCGCTGCGCCGGAACAACCCGAACTCGTCGAAAAACTCCTCCTTCGACAGGATCACCTCGCGAACCGCCATGCCGTTGCGGATGCGGACCGTATGGCAAGTCCGGACCGGCTGCTGCGAAATGCTGTCGACCTCCACCTGGACGCCGAACCGGCCGGTGCGCCGGGTGATCTCGGCGACGGACATCACGATCCGCTCCACCGCGTCGCGGTATTCGTCGTAGTCGTGCCGCCTTTCGCTCGACCGGAGCTCCCGGGAAATCACGCTGCCTTCCACCATGGTCCTGCCCTCCATTCCTTCTTTCGGCGTGCCTCCAACCCGATTCCTGGAACACGCAACAGAACGAAGTATAGATGGGATTTTTTCCCATGTAATGCGCAATCAGGGTAGCCCGTACGACAATTTCGTAATTACTTGTATCCGTCCCCGCAAACCGCGATCCCGATACCGGGATAGGGAGATCGCATTCGAACGATATGAAAAATCAATTTGAAATAATCCCCCGATAGAAATATCGTTTCGCCAGTGACATCCCTGCCATATTTTTTTCCGCGTCCGGACCGACCGGACCGGAATCCCTTTCCGGAAAGGAGTACCTCGATGAGCCGAACCCGATCCGCAATCCCGGCGCGGCATGCCGTCGCCCTCGCCCTGGTGGGCGCGCTGGGCGCAGCCCACGCGCAAGACGATCTTTCCCGCTGGAAACTGCCGGCGGCACCGATTCCCGCCGACAACCCCCAGTCGTCCGCGAAGATCGCGCTGGGCCACCAGCTCGCCTTCGACACGCGCCTGTCCAAGAACCACGCGCTGTCCTGCGCAAGCTGCCACGTTCCGTTCGCCGGCGGCGCCGGCATCACGCCGCGCGCCTTCGGCCAGGGCGGCGAACTCGGCCGCTGGGCGCCGTCCTGGGACAATTCGGCGTACTACACCTCGCTGTTCTGGGACGGGCGGGCGTCGTCGCTGGAACAGCAGACCGGTGCGCTGCCCGGCCACATGGGGCCGCTCACCGCTCCGGCGGAAATGGGCGGAACCATGAAGGAGGACGTCGCCACGCTCAACGCGATTCCCGGCTACCGCAAACAGTTCCACGCGGTTTTCCACAGCGATGCCACCCCGGAGAACATCGCCAAGGCGATCGCCTCGTTCGAACGCACGCTGATCGCCACCCAGGCACCCTTCCAGCGCTACGTGGCCGGCGACACCCACGCCATCAGCCCTGCCGCCAAACGCGGCTTCGCCCTGTTCCAGGGCAAGGCGCTGTGCACCGCCTGCCATGTGCCGCCCGCGCTCACCGACAACAACTACCACGACATCGGCGTGCCCCAGGTCGGCCCCTTGAAAGAGGATTCCGGACGGGGCGCGGTGACCAAGGATCCGACGGACGTGCGGCGCTTCAAGACTCCGTCGCTGTACAACGCGGGTTCCTTCGCGTTCTATATGCACGACGGCGCCTACGCAACCTTGCCCGAGGTGGTGGCGCACTACAACCGCGGTGGCGATCGCGCCGACAAGAACCAGGACCCGCTGATCCAGCCCCTGCACCTCACGGCGCAGGAGCAACGCGACCTGGTCGCGTTCCTGGAAACCCTGACCGACAAGCGGCTCGATCAGGTGGCGCGGCCCGCACTGCCCTGATCGGACGCGCCCAGCGATCCGGGCTTGCCGGGACACCACATGGTCGCCCCCGTAATAGCGGGGGCGACCATGATGTCTATCTTCCCATTGCCGCCCACATTTTTTCCAACCGCTTTACGCTCACCGGCATCGGGGTGCGCAGTTCCTGCGCGAAGAGCGAAACCCGCAGTTCCTCGAGCAGCCACCGGAATTCGTCGAGCCCCGGGTCGGCAACGCCCTTGCGCGCGGCCACTTCGCGTAGCCACTTCCCCTGCAAGGGCTGGATCTCGGCCACCCGCGCGGCGTCCCGGGCCGGGTCGGCGCGCAGCTTGTCGAGGCGCATCGCGATCGCCTTCAGGTACCGCGGCAGGTGCGCCAACTGCGCTGCCGGGGTGTCGGCCACGAAGCGGCGGCTGAGCAGACGCGCCATCTGCTGCTCGACGTCGGCGCAGGCGGCGGCGTGCGTGCGCAGGCCGTTGAGTTTCTTCGCCACTGCCGCGGCCTCATCGACGATCTGGGTGGCCAGCCGCGCGATCTCCTGCACCACGAGTCCCAGGCGGCCGCGCACCTCGTCGCGGCGCGCGACGAACTGCGCGCGGTCCTGGGGCAAGGGATCCGCGCAGGCAAGGCGATCCAGCGCCGCCGTTACCACCTGCTCGGCGAGCGGATCGAGGTGTTTCATCGCGGGCACGGTCGTCGCGCGCATCTGCACCGTGGCAAGGGCGCTCAAGCCCTTTTCCAGCCCGCGCAACGGTTCGCGCAGTTGCAAACGGAACAGCCGCCGCAGGCCCTCGCGGTGCGCCGTCTGGGCCGCCGACGGGTCATCGAAGACGTCGAGCAGGCAATGCGTCTGCCGGTCGACGAGCGCCGGATAGCCAACCAGCGTCTGCCCGCCGCGGGCGATCTCCATGATTTCCGGCAGGACGCCGAAGTCCCAATCGGTGATCTCCCGCCCCGCATCGGCCACCGCGGACCGGTCTGCCGTGGCGGATCCCGCCGCAGCTCCCACGCCCGACGCAGCGCCTGCCGCCAGCTTGCGGAAGCTCGCCTGCGCCTGCGACCCCAACTCCGCCCGCAGGGCGGCGAGATTGCGCCCCATCGCCAGCTGCCGGCCCGATTCGTCGACGATCTTGAAATTCATCGTCAAGTGCGCGGGCAGGGTTTCGAGTTTGAAGTCGGCCGGCGCGCAGACGGTTCCCGTCTGCGCGCGGATGTCGGCGATCAGCGCATCGACCAGACCCCGCAACGGCGGCGCACCCTGGGAGACCGCTTCGGCCGAGGGATCGAAGGGGTGGCGCGCGACGAACCCCGCGGCATACTCGGGCAGGGGCACGCAGGCGCGGCGCAGCTTCTGCGGCAGAGACTTGCACAACAGCTGCACCTTCTCCTTGCGCATGCCCGGGACCAGCCACTCGAACGGTTCGGCCTCGAGCTGGTTGAGCGCATAAAGCGGGACACGCAGGGTCACGCCGTCGCGCGGGCTTCCGGGCTCGAAGTGGTACGTGAGGTCCATGCGCAGTCCGCGCACGGACCACTGCTTCGGGAACAGCTCCGTGGTCGCGCCGGCCGCCTCGTGGCGCATCAACTCGTCGCGTGACAGGAAGAGAAGCCGCGGATCCGCGCGCTCGGCTTGGGCGCGCCAGCGCTCGAAGCCGCCGCCGCTGCAGACATCGGCGGGAATGCGCTGGTCGTAGAACGCGAAGATCAGGTTCTCGTCGACCAGCACATCGGGTCGGCGGGTGCGGTGCTCGAGTTCGCGGATCTCGTCGACCAGGCGACGATTGTGCGCAAAGAACGGCGCCCGCGTGTCGAATTCCCCGTCGACCAGCGCCTCGCGAAGAAAGATCTCGCGGGCGTGCGCGGGATCGATCGGTCCGTACGACACGCGCCGCTGCACATAGACCGGCAGGCCGTAAACGGTGCCGCGCTCGAGCACGGTGACCTGCGCAGCGCGCTTTTCCCAATGCGGATCACCGTGACTCTTCTTGAGCAGATGCGCCCCCACCTGTTCGATCCAGCGCGGATCGACCTCCGCCGCCGTACGCGCGAAGAGGCGCGAGGTTTCGACGAGTTCCGCGCACACCAGCCAGCGCGCGTTGCGCCGTGCCCGCGTTGCGCCCGGCCACAGGTGGAACTTGATCCCGCGCGCGCCCAGGAACGGCGCGTCCCGCGCCCCCGGATCGGCATCCAGACTCTTCATGCCGATATTGCCGAGCAGCCCCGCCAGCAGCGCACGGTGCACCTGTTCGTACGTCGCCGGGCTCGCGTTGACGCGCCACCCCAGTTCGGCAACGATCGGATGCAACTGGGCGTGCACGTCGAACCATTCGCGCACCCGGCGCGCATTGAGGAATTCCGCGCGCAGGTCGTCGGCGAAGCGCCGGTTGGACTTCTTGTGCTCGACCCGCTCCTGCATCGCGTCCCAGAGCTTGACGAAGGAGAGGAAGTCGGAGCGTTCGTCGGCGTAACGCTGGTGCGCGGCATCGGCGGCTTGTGGCTGCTCGGCCGGGCGCTCGCGCGGATCCTGTACGGACAGCGCCGCCGCGATGATCAGCGCCTCGCGCAGGCTGTGCTGTTCGCGCGCCGCGAGCAGGATGCGGCCGATGCGCGGATCAAGCGGCAGCCGCGCCAGTTCGGCGCCCACGGCGGTGAGGTTGCGGCGATCGTCGACCGCGCCGAGTTCGGCCAGCAACTGGTAGCCGTCGACGATCGCCCGCGCCGGCGGCGGATCGACGAAGGGGAACTGTTCGGGGTCGCCCAGCCCGTGGGCGGCCATGCGCAGGATCACCGAGGCCAGCGAGGAGCGCAGCACCTCGGGATCGGCGAAGGCCGGCCGCTCGCGATAGTCCTCTTCGGCATACAGGCGGATGCAAATGCCCGCGGCCACACGCCCGCAGCGCCCGGCCCGCTGATCAGCCGCCGCGCGGGCGACCGGCTCGATGCGCAACTGCTCGACCTTGTTGCGATAGCTGTAGCGCTTGACCCGCGCCAGCCCCGCATCGACCACGTAGCGGATGCCGGGCACGGTGAGCGAGGTCTCGGCGATGTTGGTCGCCAGCACGATGCGCCGCCCGCCGCCCGAGCGGAACACCCGTTCCTGCTCCTGCGCCGAAAGCCGGGCGAAGAGCGGCAGGATCTCGGTGCCGGGCGGGTGATGCTTGCGCAGCGCTTCCGCGGTGTCGCGGATCTCGCGCTCGCCCGGGAGGAACACCAGCACGTCGCCGCGCCCGCAGCCGGCCAGTTCGTCGACCGCATCGAGCACCGCCTGCGCCTGGGACTTGCGTTCCTTCGCCGCCGCGCGCTCCGGCGCCGTCCCCCTGCGTCCGCCCCCCTCGGGCACCGTCTCGGCCTCGGGGTCCTCCTCGTACGGACGGTAGCGAATCTCGACCGGATACAGCCGTCCCGAAACCTGGATCACCGGCGCGGGCCCGTGTGCGCCGGCAAAGTGCTGCGCGAAGCGCTCGGCATCGATCGTCGCCGAGGTGATGATGAGCTTGAGATCCGGCCGCCGGGGCAACAGCTGCCGCAGGTAGCCGAGCAGGAAGTCGATGTTGAGGCTGCGCTCATGCGCCTCGTCGATGATCAGCGTGTCGTAGGCGCGCAGCTGCGGATCCGAGTGGGTTTCGGCAAGCAGGATGCCGTCGGTCATCAGCTTGATGCGCGCGCCCGGACGGGTGTGGTCGGAGAACCGTACCTTGTAGCCCACCATGTCGCCGAGCGGGCTGTTCAGCTCCTGCGCGATGCGCCGGGCGACGCTCGAGGCCGCGATGCGGCGCGGCTGGGTGTGGCCGATCAGCGCGCCGCGGCCGCGCCCCAACGCGAGGCAGATCTTGGGCAGCTGGGTCGTCTTCCCCGAACCGGTTTCGCCGCAGACGATCACGACCTGATGCGCGGCGACGGCGGCGGCCACCTCCTCGCGGCGGGCGCTGATCGGCAGATTTTCGTCGAAGGAGATGGAAGCCGGTTGCATGCTGAGGGCGGACATCCGCCCCCGATCGGGGCCACGCGAACGTCCCCGAACCCGCGGGAAGCCTGGAAGGAGCCAAACGCGAAGTATACTTTTTGCATTCGCCGCTTCCGCCCATGAACGAACCCGCGCCGCCGCCCGTCGACACCTCCGCTTCCACCGAGCACGACCAATTCGTCACGTGGCTGCGGGACGTCGCGCCCTACGTGCACGCCCATCGCGGCCGCACCTTCGTGGTCGGGTTCAGCGGCGAGTTGATCGATGCCGGGAAACTCGACGCCCTGGTCTACGACCTGTCCCTGCTGCAGGCGATGGGAATCCGCCTCGTGCTGGTCCACGGCGCGCGCCCGCAGGTGGAGCGGCTGCTGGCGTTGAAGCTCGTCGAGCCGCGCTTCGTCGGCGATCTCCGGGTCACCGACAAGAATTCGCTGGAATGCGTCAAGGAGGCCACCGGCGCGATCCGCCTCGGCATCGAGGCCGCGTTCTCGCAAGGGCTGCCCAACACCCCGATGGCCAACAGCCGCATCCGCGTGGTGAGCGGAAATTTCGTCGTCGCGCGCCCGATGGGCATCGTGGATGGAACCGACCTGCAGCACACGGGTCTGGTGCGCAAGATCGACGTCGATGCGATCCGGGCCAGCCTCGACAACGCCTCGCTGGTGCTGCTGCCGCCGCTGGGCTTTTCACCGACGGGTGAGGCGTTCAACCTGATGATGCAGGACGTCGCCGCCAGCGCGGCGATTGCCCTGAAGGCGGACAAGCTGATTCTCATCAGCGAGGCTGACGGGGTGCGTAGCCGCGGGGGCGAACTGTTCTCCGACCTCTCGGTGGCGGATGCCGAGCGCATGATGGTGGCGCGCGAAATCGAGGATGGGTGCTCGGTCGAGCTCGGCTACCTGCTCAAGGCGAGCCGCGGCGGTGTCGCCCGCGCGCACCTGGTTCCCTCACGGCTCGACGGCGCCATCCTGATCGACCTGTTCACCCACGAGGGCGTGGGAACCATGATCACGCCGAGCGACCTGGAATCGCTGCGCGAAGCCACACCCGACGACGTCGGCGGCATCCTGCAGCTGATCGAACCGCTGGAGGAGGACGGAACCCTGGTGAAGCGCCCGCGCGAGGTGATCGAGCGCGACATCGCGCAGTTCTCGGTGCTGGAGCACGACGGCTTCATCTTCGGGTGCGCCGCGATGCTGCCCTTCCCCAAGGACGGCATCGCCGAAATGGCCTGCCTAACGGTGCATCCGGATTATCGGGAACTGGGCGACGGCGAGCGGCTGCTGCGCCGGATCGAGACACGCGCACGCGCGGCCGGGATCAAGAAGCTCTTCGTGCTCACCACGCGCACTGCCCACTGGTTCCTGCGGCGCGGCTTCACCGTGGCAACCGTCGACAGCCTCCCCGCCGAGCGCCAGGGGCTGTACAACTGGCAGCGACGCTCACAGATCCTGATCAAACCGCTCTGACCGTCATGGCGACGCACGCCACCCCCATTGAGGAAATACCCCGTCGTCGTCGCGAGGCCCGCAGGGCCGTGGCGATCCAGGCAACGCACTGGATCGCTTCGGGCTTCGCCCTCGCGATGACGATGGTTTCACAGTAACCATCCCGAACCGGTCCCGGCTGGCGCGGGACCGCCGCAACGACAACACGGAGGCAATACGATGGCTCGCATGGTCAACTGCATCAAGCTCGGACGCGAAGCGGAAGGGCTGGACTTTCCGCCGGTCCCGGGCGAAATGGGAAAACGGATTTTCGAGAGCGTTTCGAAGGAAGCGTGGCAGCAATGGCAGCGCTACCAGACCATGCTGGTCAACGAGAACCGTCTCAACCTCTCCGACTCCCGCGCGCGACAGTATCTGCGGGCGCAGATGGAGGCGTACTTCTTCGGGCCGGGCGCCGACCAGGTGGCCGGATACGTACCGCCTCAAGCGTGAGTCGCGGCGGACCGGGCCCCATCGACACGGATGCCCGGTCCGCGCATCGGCATCACCGAACCCCGTAGAGCATCCCCCGCCGGAACGTCTCCGCGATCACGAACCGCGGCCCCTCGGGCGTCCAGATCGAATAGGCCCGCGCGGCGCGCGGGTCGGGAACGCCCACCGTATCCCAAAGCGCACGGCACAGTTCCGCCGACCCCTCGTCCAGGGGGCGACGCCGCACCCACAGCGTGTCGAGCAGATGGCCGATCGGCGTCGCGCCCTCCTCCAAGCCGCAACGCACCGCGTCGGGCAGCGCGTCGAGCGCGATGTAAGACAGGTTGTCCATCATCACGTCACCGTGCGCGGCCAGCGACGTGACCCGCTCGAGAAACCGCGTTCCCGGCAGCACGGCGCGGACCGCATCCGGTACGCGCTCGGTCACGACCTGTCGCAACAGCACCAGGGTGAGCGGCCCGCCGGCGATCGCCTCGCACATCCGCGTGGTCGACCCGTCCTGCGCGAGCAGCATGCGCAGGACGCCCAGCGCGCAATCCGCGGCAGGCTCGTCGGCATCGAAAAAAGCCCGGCGACGGGGGGAAGAATCGGGTCCGGTCATGGAATGTCGAGAATCTTGTGGGTCTGCAGGCTCAAATGCCACCGCGGATGCGCCATGCAATACGCCACGGCGGACTGCGTATTCTCGCGCAATCGGGGGCCATCCATCGGCTGCAGGAAGAAATGGCGGAAATCGAGCGCCGCATAGTGCTCGGGCGCTGCACCCTCCTGCGGGAAAACCAGCTTGATCTCGTCGCCGCTACGCTGCACGAGTTCGGTTCCCGCCTTCGGACTGACACAGATCCAGTCGATTCCCGGCGGCGCGGGCAGCGTGCCGTTGGTCTCCACCGCCACCGTCCAGCCGATGGCGTGCATCGCCGCGATCAGGTCCTCGTCAAGCTGCAGAAGCGGTTCCCCGCCGGTGAACACGACATAGGGCGCTCCGCCCTCCGCCGCGGGTTGCGCGGGCCATCGCGCGTCGATCGCCGCCGCCAAGGCCTGCGCATCGGCGAAGCGCCCGCCGCCCGGGCCATCCGTGCCGACGAAATCCGTGTCGCAGAAACGGCACTGCGCCGACTCCCGGTCGGCTTCCCGTCCGGACCAGAGGTTGCAGCCGGCGAAGCGGCAGAACACCGCAGGGCGGCCGCGGTGCGCGCCCTCGCCCTGCAGGGTGTAGAAGAGTTCCTTGACGGCGTAGCGGCTCATGTCCAATCCAGGATCGCGCCGCAACCCGGAGTTTCGTACAGGTCCACCCGCGCGAGTTGCGGCAGCATCTCGGCCGCCTGGCCGCGAATCCACTCCACCAGCGCCGCCGAACCGCGTTCCTCGATGCCCGGCAACTCGTACAACGGCCGGTGGTCGAGGCGGTCGAACACCGGCGCGAACAAGGCCTTGACGTCGCCGAAGTCGATCGTCCAACCGTACACGCGGTCCAGGGGTCCGACCAGATGCAGGCGGAGGCGATAACTGTGGCCATGGATACGCCGGCGTCCGTCGCCCGGCGCGGCGCGGTGCAGACGCACCGCACTGTCGAGATTGAAATCCTTCCAGATCCGGTAGCCGGATCCGTCGAAGCGCGCGCCGCTGCCGGCGGTCTCGCCCACCGTCACCGCGGCCAGCGCGGGCAGTCGGGGCCGGATCCGCTGCCACAGCCAGTGCGCGATCCATTCGCTGGTGGGATTCTCCAGCCCCGGAAGGTCGTTGAGGCACGCCTCATGCAGTTCCGCTCGGAAGGGCGCCCACACGCGATCGAGTTCGTCGTAGGCCAGTACCGAGGAACCGTCCAGGCACGACGTCCGGGCCTCCAGCGTCACCGTGAACCCATGCCCGTGCATCCGCCCGCACTTGTGTCCGGGCGGCACGTTCGGCAACTGGTGGGCCGCTTCGAAACGGTAGCGGCGCCAGACCACGGACTCGCCTTGCGCATCGAGGTCCACGCCCTGCTCGGACGTGCTGTGCACACCGATGCCGTCCGGCGCCACGGCAAGCCGCCCTTGCAGTTGCGCACGCACGTGTCGCGCGAGCGCCTCGTCGGTCGGATCGTCGAGATGGTCGTCGAGGCGGCGGTAATCGAGCGGCGCCACGCTGGCCTCGAGCGCCGCGCGCAGGGCATCGACCTCCGCACCGGAGAACGGAGCCCAGGGCACGCTGGCGTCCGGCGCGGCTGCGATGCGCGCGACGACGCGAAAGCCGTGTCCGTGCACGCGCCGAAGACGATGCTCCGAGGGGGCAAACGCGAGGCTGCGCGCGGCCTCGAAGCCGGCGGTGGCGAGGAAGGAAAGGCGCTGCTGCTGCATGGTGACCGTTTATACCCCCTCACCCCCGCCCTCTCCCCCAGGGAGGAGAGGGGGTATGGGGAACCGCGCGGCGACGGGCGGTGCCGCGCTGCCGTCCCCTGGCCAATGAGGAATCGGGATCGTGGGACGGCCGGCGCTCAGCATCCCGGCCGGCGGAGATCCTGCACGCCGTCCGGCGTTCCCAACAGCAGGACGTCCGCGCCGCGTGCCGCGAACAGGCCGACGGTGACCACGCCCGGGATCTGGTTCAAGTACGCCTCAAGGGTCCGCGGATCGGAAATCTGCAGACCATGGACGTCGAGAATTTCGTTGTCGTTGTCGGTACGGAATCCCTCGCGCAGACGGGGCTCCCCGCCCAGCTTGGCCAGTTCGCGCCACAGGAAATTGCGCGCCATCGGAATGACCTCGACCGGCAGCGGGAAGCGGCCCAGCACGTCGACCTTCTTGCTCGCGTCGGCAATGCAGACGAAGGTCGTGGCGACGGCGGCAACGATCTTCTCGCGGGTGAGCGCGCCGCCCCCGCCCTTGATCATGGCGAAGGTCGGATCGATCTCGTCGGCACCGTCGACATAGACCGGGATCGATTCGACCTCGTTCAGGTCGACGACCCGGATGCCGTGCGCGCGCAGGCGCGTCGCGCTGCGCTCCGAACTGGCGACCGCGGCCGCGATCGCATCGCGATGGGCGGCCAGTTCGTCGATGAACAGATCCGCGGTCGAACCGGTCCCGACCCCGAGCGCAGCACCCGTGCCCAGGCACGGCGCGATGTGTTGTACGGCGGCGCGCGCCACGGCGCGCTTGAGTTCGTCCTGGCTCAGCTTGTCGGTCACGGGCGGAATCCTTGGAAAAGAGCCGCCAATGATACCTATCGTTTCCGCGCCGGCGGCAGATCCGTGCAGGCGCCTTCGGCCACCTCGGCCGCAAGCCCGACCGACTCGCACAAGGTCGGATGGGGATGGATGGTCTTACCGATATCCACCGCGTCCGCACCCATCTCGATCGCCAATGCGATTTCGCCGATCAGGTCGCCGGCGTGCGTGCCGACGATCGCACCGCCGACGATGCGGTGGGTCGTCTCGTCGAACAGCAGCTTGGTGAACCCCTCGTCGCGCCCGTTGGCGATCGCGCGTCCCGACGCGTTCCAGGGAAATACCGCCTTCTTGACGGCGACGCCGCGCGCGCGCGCCTCGTCCTCCGTCAGGCCGGCCCAGGCGATCTCCGGATCGGTATAGGCAACCGAAGGAATCACGCGGGCATCGAACGCCGCCTTGTGGCCGGCGGCGACTTCGGCCGCGACGTGTCCCTCGTGCACGGCCTTGTGCGCCAGCATCGGGCCTCCGGCGACGTCGCCGATGGCGAAGATGTGCGCGACGTTGGTACGCATCTGCGCGTCGGTGGGGATGAACCCGCGCTCGTCGACCTGCACGCCGGCGGCTTCGGCACCGATCGCCTTGCCGTTGGGACGCCGTCCGGCGGAGACCAGGACGAGGTCGTAATCGACCGCCCCATCCGGCGCCTGCTCACCTTCGAAGCGCACGCGCACCGCCTCCGGCAGCGCGTCAACCGCCGCCGCCCGCGTGCGCAGCAGCACCCGATCGAAGCGGTGTTCGTTGCGCTTGTGCCAGACCTTGACCAGATCGCGATCGGTTCCCGGCATCAGGCCGTCCGTCAATTCCACGACGTCGACCCGCGCCCCCAGCGCCGAATACACCGTGGCCATTTCCAGGCCGATGATGCCGCCGCCGATGACCAGCATGCGCTTGGGCACGAACGGCAGTTCGAGCACGCCGGTGGAATCGACGATGCGCGGATCCTGCGGCAGGAACGGCAGCGAGACCGGTTCGGAACCGGCGGCGATGATCGCCTGCCGAAACCCGATGTTGCGGGTTTCGCCGCCCTCGGCCGCCGTCCAGGAAAGCGTGTGGGCGTCCGCGAACCGCCCGGTGCCGCGCAGCACGTCGACCTTGCGCAGCTTGGCCATCGCGGCGAGTCCCGAAGTCAGCTTGCCCACGACCTGGTTCCGGTGCGCGCGCAGTTTCGCGAGGTCGATCTGCGGCGGCGCGAATTCGACCCCGACGCCGGCCAGATGCACGGCTTCCTCGAGCACCGCCGCGACGTGCAGCAGCGCCTTGGACGGAATGCAGCCGACATTGAGGCACACGCCGCCCAGCGTCGGGCCGCGCTCCACCAGGGCCACGCGCATGCCGAGGTCGGCGGCGCGAAACGCCGCCGAATATCCGCCGGGGCCTGCGCCGAGCACGAGAAGGTCGTATGGTTCGTTCACACGGATTCCTTTACGAAACGGATTGCCATCAGCACTTCATCTTCGGAGCCGTCGTCCAGGCGCACCGCATCGCGGCGGCGCCCCTCTTCGACGAAGCCAAACTTGCGGTACAGGGAGATCGCCGCCTCGTTCGGCGCGCGCACCCACAATTCGATGCGCTCGAACCCGCGCAGCCAGGCATCGGCAATTGCCGTCGCCATCAGGCGGCGGCCCACTCCCTGGCGCCGGTACGCCGCCCGCACGCCGATTCCCAACACGCCGCCATGGCCGCGGCCGGGAAGCGGATCGCGCCGCACTTCGCACCAACCGACCACCCGATGGCCATCGAGCGCGACGTGAAACGGGTTCCCGAGCGAACGATCCGCGGCCACCCACGCCGCGTTCTGCTCCAGCGAGAAGCCCTCGACGATCGCCAGGTACTTGCGTTCGCGCGCCACCTCGGCAAGACAGTCGCCAAAGCTGTCGACGTGCTGCAGATCGATCGGCGCGACCGCGATCGCCGACTCCGCCACCGATCCCGATGGACCAGGCACACCCGGGTTCACCGTGTCCGTCACGTCCGTCCTCCGCGCAACGTGCTTACAACCGCGCTTACAGCAACACGCGGCGGAAGTCGGCCAGCACCTGGGCGAGGTAGGCGTTGAAACGCGCCGCGCCCGCGCCGTCGACCACCCGATGATCCCAGGACAGCGACATCGGCAGGATCAGGCGCGGCACGAACTGCTCGCCGTCCCAGACCGGACGCATCGCCGCGCGGCACACGCCGAGAATCGCCACCTCGGGCGCATTGATGATCGGCGTGAAATAGGTGCCGCCGATTCCCCCCAGGGACGAGATCGAGAACGTGCCGCCCTGCATTTCCGCCGGGCTCAACTTGCCCTCGCGCGCCTTGGCCGCCAGGGCGGACATTTCCTGCGCGATTTCCAGTACGCCCTTGCGATCGGCATCGCGGATCACCGGAACGACCAGGCCATTGGGCGTGTCCGCGGCGAAGCCGATGTGGTAATACTTCTTGCGGATCACCGCGTCGCCGCCGGCCGCATCGAGCGAGCTGTTGAACTCCGGGAACCGCTGCAGGGCCGCGACGCAGGCCTTTACGAGAAAGGCGAGCATCGTGAGCTTGACGCCGCGCTTCTCGTGCTCGCGGTTGAGCTGGACCCGGAAGGCTTCGAGTTCGGTGATGTCGGCATCCTCGTGATTGGTCACATGCGGGATGCTCACCCAGTTGCGATGGAGACCGGGCCCCGAGATCTTCCGGATGCGCGACATCTCGACCCGTTCGATCGGCCCGAACTTGGCGAAGTCGACCTGCGGCCATGCCGGCAGCGCCGCGCCGCCCGCGGCGACGATGCCGGAACCCGATCCGGCCGCCTGCGCCCCCTGCATCACGCGCTTGACGAACGCGCGCACGTCGTCGTGGGTGACCCGGCCCTTGGGGCCGCTGCCGGACACGCGCGACAGGTCGACACCCAGTTCGCGGGCCGTCGCACGCACCGACGGCGACGCATGGACCGTGCCCGAAATCGCACCGACCGGCTCGCCGCCCGCTGCGGGCGCTTCGGCGGCGGGGACCGCCGGGGCGACCGCCGCGCGGTCCCCGGAGTCCGCCTTCGGCGCCGACTCCGGCGTCACCGCTGCGGGCTTGTCCGCCGCCGCGGGTTCCGCCGCAACCGCCGGCGCGGTTGCCGCGGCGGCCGCCGCCGGCTCGAGCAGCAGAACGAGCGATCCCTTCGATACCTTGTCGCCGATCCGCAGTTTGAGTTCGCGCACCACGCCCGCCGCGGCGGACGGGATCTCCATCGACGCCTTGTCGGATTCGACGGTGATCAGCGACTGGTCGACGGCGATCGCGTCGCCGGGCTTGACCAACAGTTCAATGACCTCGACGTCCTTGAAATCCCCGATATCCGGAACCCGCACTTCCACGCTGTCTGCCACGGGATTGGCCATGTCGATTCCCTCTCTCTTACACCGTCGCCGGGTTGGGTTTCTCGGGATCGATCCCGAACTTGCGGATCGCCTCCGCGACCACCGCAGCCGGCACCGTCCCGTCCTCCGAAAGGGCCTTGAGCGCCGCCACCGCGACGTAATGCCGGTCGACCTCGAAGAACGCGCGCAGCGCGGTGCGGGTGTCGGAACGGCCGAACCCGTCGGTCCCCAGCACCTTGTATGCACGCCCTTGCGGCACGTACGGCCGGATCTGGTCGGCGAAGGTCCGCATGTAGTCGGTCGAGGCGATGATCGGCCCGGCGGTTCCTTCCATCTGCTGCGCCACATAGGGCTTGCGGGCCGCCTCGAGCGGATGCAGCATGTTCCAGCGCTCGCAGTCGATGCCGTCGCGCCGCAGCTCGGTGAAGCTGGTCACGCTCCAGACATCCGCGACAACCTTGTAGTCGCGCTCGAGGATCTCCGCCGCGGCGATCACCTCGCGCAGGATCGAACCGCAGCCCAGCAGCTGCACGCGTGCGATCGCCTTGCTCTTGCCGCTTCCGGCCGCTCCCTCGCGCAGGCGATACATGCCGCGCAGGATGCCCTCCTCCTGCCCTTTCTTCAGACCGGGATGCGCGTAGTTCTCGTTGAGCAGGGTGATGTAGTACCAGACGTTTTCCTGGTCCGACATCATGCGGCGCAGACCGTCGTGCAGGATCACCGCGACTTCGTGCGCGAACGTCGGGTCATAGCAGACGCAGTTGGGGATGGTCGAAGCCAGGACATGCGAATGCCCGTCCTGGTGCTGCAGACCCTCGCCGTTCAAGGTGGTGCGACCGCTCGTGCCGCCCAGCAGGAACCCGCGCGCCTGCAGGTCGCCCGCCGCCCAGGCCAGGTCGCCGGTACGCTGCAGGCCGAACATCGAATAAAAGATGTAGAAGGGCAACATGATCCGGTCGGTGGTCGAGTAGCTCGACGCCGCCGCGATCCACGAGCTCATCGCGCCCGCCTCGTTGATCCCCTCTTCGAGGATCTGCCCAGCCTTGTCCTCGCGGTAGTACATCACCTGATCGCGATCGACCGGCTCGTAGAGCTGTCCTTGCTGCGAGAAGATTCCCAGCTGGCGGAACATCCCCTCCATGCCGAAGGTGCGCGCCTCGTCGGGAATGATCGGCACCACGCGCGGCCCCAGCTCCTTGTCACGCACGAGCTGCGTAAGCACGCGCACGAACGCCTGGGTGGTGGAGATCTCCCGCCCTTCGGCGGTGGGCTCCAGCACCGCCGAGAAGGCGTCGAGCGCGGGGATCGCGAGCGACTCCGACGCACGGCGGCGGCGCTGCGGCAGATAGCCGCCCAGGGCGCGGCGCCGCTCGTGGAGATACTGCATCTCGGGCGAATCCGCCGGCGGCAGGTAGAACGGCACCTCGTCGACCCGATCGTCCGGCACCGGGATGCGGAACCGGTCGCGGAACTCGCGCACCGAATCGGTATCGAGCTTCTTCAGCTGGTGCGAGGGGTTCTTCGCCTGCCCCACCTTGCCCATGCCATACCCCTTGACGGTTTTGGCAAGGATCACCGTCGGCTGGCCACCGTGCGCCACCGCTGCCGCGTAGGCGGCATAGATCTTGTGCGGATCGTGTCCGCCGCGATTGAGGCGCCAGATATCCGAGTCGGTCATGCGCGAGACCATCTCGAGCAGCTGGGGATACTTCCCGAAGAAATTCTTGCGGACGTAGGCGCCGTCGTTGGCCTTGTAGTTCTGGTATTCGCCGTCGACCGTCTCTTCCATGAGCTTCTGGAGCAGGCCGTCCTTGTCCCGTGCCAGCAGCGGATCCCAGTAGGAACCCCAGAGCAGCTTGATGACGTTCCAGCCGGCGCCGCGGAACGCGCCTTCGAGTTCCTGGATGATCTTGCCGTTGCCGCGCACGGGGCCGTCGAGCCGCTGCAGGTTGCAGTTGATGACGAAGATCAGGTTGTCGAGCTTTTCGCGCGCCGCCATGGCGATGGCGCCCATCGACTCGGGCTCGTCCATCTCGCCGTCGCCGCAGAACACCCAGACCTTGCGGTCAGCCGTGTCGGCGATACCGCGCGCATGCAGGTATTTGAGAAAACGCGCCTGGTAGATCCCCTGGATCGGCCCCAGGCCCATCGATACCGTCGGGAACTGCCAGAAATCGGGCATCAGCTTGGGATGGGGATAGGAACTGACGCCCTTGCCCTCGACCTCGCGCCGGAAGTGGTCCAGCTGGTCCTCGGAAATCCGTCCCTCGAGGAACGCGCGGGCATAGACCCCGGGCGAGGAGTGCCCCTGCAGATAGATCAGGTCGCCGCCATGCTCCGCGGTGGGAGCCCGCCAGAAGTGATTGAAACCCACTTCCATGAGCGTGCCGACCGAGGCGTAGCTGGCGATATGGCCGCCCAGTTCGCCTTCCCGGCGGTTGGCGCGCACGACCATCGCCATGGCGTTCCAGCGAATGTAGGAACGGATCCGCTCCTCCATTGCGGCATCGCCGGGCGAGCGCGCCTCGAGATGCGGCGGAATGGTATTGAGGTAAGCGGTGTTGGCGGAATAGGGAATATGGGCGCCGCTACGGCGCGCCCGATCCATCAGGGTTTCGAGCAGGAAATGGGCCCGCCCGGGACCTTCCTGTTCGATGACCGCGTCGAGCGCGTCGATCCACTCTTGCGTTTCCTGGGCGTCCGGGTCGTTCCCGGCACCGGTCATGCTTGCGGCGGGATTGGTAGGCATCGGCTGTCTCCTTTTTAAGGAATGTACCATCCCCCGCACAAATTTCAAATTATGAAACGATATTTCTCATCATGGAATAGGGTTTTCCGAGCACACCGCCGCCCTCGGTAACCATTCTGTAATATTTGACATGTAACTTTGTGGAAACAATCGCCGCGTACCGTCGCGCTGCGCGTTCGCGTACAAAAAGTCCACTTTACCGGAAGGAACATTCCATGAATCGATCTTTGCTCGCCCGCTTCGCGACGGCGGCTGCCTGCGGCCTGTTGCTGGCCCACGCGGCGTCCGCAGCCGAAATCACCGGCGCCGGTTCGACCTTCGTCTATCCGCTGCTCTCCAAGTGGTCCGCCGACTACAACGCGGCGACCGGTACCAAGATCAATTACCAGTCCATCGGATCGGGCGGCGGCATCGCCCAGATCAAGGCGGGAACGGTGGACTTCGGTGCCACCGACATGCCCTTGGCTCCCAAGGTGCTGGCGCAGCACGGACTGGCGCAATTTCCGGTCGTGATCGGCGGCGTCGTGCCGGTGGTCAATATCGACGGCGTCAAACCCGGCCAACTCAAGCTCGACGGCTCGACCCTGGCCAAGATCTATCTCGGCGAAATCACCCACTGGAACGATCCGGCGATCGCCGCCCTCAACCCCGGCCTGAACCTGGGTGACGGGGAGATCTCCGTCGTGCATCGTTCCGACGGCTCCGGCACGACCTTCAACTTCGTCGACTACCTGAGCAAAGTCAGCCCCGCCTGGAAGAGCAAGGTCGGCGAAGGCACCTCCGTGGCCTGGCCGTCCGGCGTCGGCGGCAAGGGCAACGAAGGCGTCGCGGCGTATGTCAAGCAGCTCAAAGGCTCGATCGGCTACGTCGAACTCGCCTATGCGCTCGAAACCCGGATGTCCTACACCCTGATGAAGAACCAGGCCGGCAAGTACGTCGCCCCCAGCCTGGAGAGCTTCTCGGCCGCCGCAGCCAAGGCCCAGTGGCCGGTCGACAAGGACTTCGACATGGTGATCACCGACGCGCCGGGCGCCACGTCCTGGCCGATCGCCGCCAGCACGTTCGTGCTGGTCTACAAGCACCCGCAGGATCCGGCGCGCTCGAAGGCCGCGATGACCTTCTTCCGCTGGGCGCTGGAGCACGGCCAAGGCCAGGCGAAGAAGCTCGTCTACGTCGCGCTGCCGCCGTCGCTGGTCAAAAATATCGAAAAGTACTGGGCCGCGCAGATCCACTAACCATCGGCTTCCTGTCAGAATCCCGACCGGAAGTGGTCCATCGCCCCGCGGCACCGCGCGTGCCGCGGGGCTTTTCCCTGATGCAATGAAACTTTCGACCGTGCCGTTATCCGCCCCGGCCGTTCCGGACGAGGCGCCCCGTCTTGCGCGCGCGCGCGCCGAGACGCGCCAGGACCACGCCTTTCACGGCATTCTGTTCGGCGCCGCCGTGTCCGTGCTGCTGGTGCTGGGCGCCGCAGCGGGCTCGATGTTATGGGGCGGACGGCTCGCCTTCCACACCTTCGGGTGGAAATTCCTCGTCAGCCGCGACTGGGATGCGGTCAACCGCCAGTTCGGCGCCTTCGTGCCCATCTACGGCACCCTCGTCACCTCCGTCATCGCGATGCTGGTCGCCGTCCCGGTCAGCTTCGGAGTTGCGCTGTTCCTCACCGAAATTGCGCCGCGCTGGATGCGCGGACCGGTGGGCGCAGCGATCGAACTGCTCGCCGGCATTCCCTCCATCATCTATGGAATGTGGGGACTGTTCTCGTTCGTGCCGTTCATGTCGACCTACATCCTTCCCTGGATCAACAGCCATCTGGGCGGCATCCCCGGAATCGGAATGCTGTTCCGCGGACCGCCGCTGGGCATCGGCATGCTCACCGCCGGCATCGTCCTGGGCGTGATGGTGGTGCCGTTCATCTCGTCGGTGATGCGCGACGTCTTTCTCGCCGTGCCCCACGCGTTGAAAGAATCGGCGTATGCGCTGGGCTCGACGACCTGGGAAGTGGTCTGGAAGGTGGTGCTCCCCTACACCCGCTCGGCGGTGGTCGGGGGGATTTTCCTGGGCCTGGGCCGCGCGCTCGGAGAGACCATGGCGGTCACCTTCGTCCTCGGTAACGAACACGCGCTGCATCTGTCGCTGCTGATGCCCGGCAACTCGATTGCCGCGACGCTCGCCAACGAGTTCACCGAGGCCGATTCCGACATCTACCTGTCGTCGCTGATCGCGCTGGGCTTTCTGCTGTTCGTCGTGACGTTCATCGTGCTGGCGATCGCACGTTTCATGCTGTACCGGCTCGCCCGGAGAGAGGGTCGCTGATGGCCGCTTCCTTGATCTCGCTGCCGCGCACGGTCGAGCGGCGCTATCGGCGCCGCCGCGGCGCCAACGTGCTCGCCAACCTGCTCGGATTCCTGGCCACGGCGTTCGGCCTGTTCTGCCTTGCCTGGATCCTCCTCGTGACCGTCCGCAACGGCATCCGCGCGATGACCCCGGCGATCTTCACCCAGATCACCCCGCCGCCGGGCGACGACGGCGGACTGGCCAACGCGCTGGTCGGGAGCCTGCTGATGAGCGCCCTGGGCATCGCGATCGGTGCCCCGATCGGCGTGGCCGCGGGAACCTATCTTTCGGAGTTCGCCGAACGCCGCCCGGCGCTGCGGGAACTGGTCCGCTTCGTCAACGACATCCTGCTGTCGGCGCCGTCCATCGTGCTGGGGCTTTTCATCTACACTGTGGCCGTCCGGCCGGTCGGCCACTTCTCCGGCTGGGCCGGCGCCCTCGCCCTGAGCCTCATCGTCCTGCCGGTGGTCGTCCGGACCACCGACGAAACCCTGCGCCTGGTTCCCAACGTGATGCGCGAGGCCGCCCTGTCGCTGGGAATCCCGCGATGGAAGGTGACGGTGCAGATCCTCTACCGCGCTGCCGCGCCCGGCATCCTCACCGGCATCCTGCTGGGCCTGGCACGGATCAGCGGCGAAACCGCGCCCCTGCTCTTCACCGCCCTGAACAACCAGTACTGGGCGCCCAACCTCAACGCGCCGACGGCGAGCGTGCCCATCGTGATCTTCCAGTTCGCGATGAGCCCGTACGACTCCTGGCACGCGCTGGCCTGGGCCGGCGCATTCATCGTGACGCTGTTCGTGCTGCTGCTGAGCGTCGGAACGCGAGCGCTCCTGCTGCGCAATCGGGTCGAGGGGCATTCGTGATGGACGGCGCAGGCGATCCGGCGCTCCTGCACGCGGAGCGCATCAAGATTTCGGTGCGCGACCTCGATTTCTACTACCGCGGTTTTCACGCGCTCAAGAACATCTCGCTCGACATTCCCGAGCACAAGGTCACGGCGATCATCGGGCCCTCGGGCTGCGGAAAGTCGACGCTGCTGCGGATCTTCAACCGGATCTATTCCGCCTATGCCGGCCTGGAAGCCAAGGGAACGATCCTGCTCGACGGCGAAAACATTCTCGACCCCGGATATTCGCTCAACCACCTGCGCTCGCGCGTCGGCATGGTGTTCCAGAAGGCCGTACCATTCCCGCTGTCGATCTACGAAAACGTCGCCTACGGCCTGCGGCACCATTACCGCCTGCCGCGATTCGAACTCGAGGAACGGGTGGAGCGGGCGCTGCGCGACGCCGCGCTCTGGGACGAGGTCAAGGACAAGCTGCACAGCAGCGCGATGAGCCTGTCGGGCGGCCAGCAACAGCGGCTGTGCATCGCCCGTGCGGTGGCCCTGCGGCCGCAGGTGCTGCTGCTCGACGAGCCGACCTCGGCCCTCGACCCGATCGCCACCGGACGGATCGAACAGTTGCTCGCCGACCTGCAGGGCGACTACACCATCGTGATCGTCACCCACAACATGCAGCAGGCGGCGCGCGTCTCGGCCTATACCGCGTACATGTTCCTGGGCGAGCTGATCGAGTTCGGGCCGACGGCGGAACTTTTCACGAAGCCCAAGAAGCGGCAGACCGAGGACTACATCACCGGACGGTTCGGGTAGGATTGCCCGCACCCAGCCACTTCCCCGCGCGCGGGAGAGGGGGCGTCCCGCGCCTTGTGTGTACCCAGGGGAAAGGTTGATCTGATCGTGCACATCGCCACCTGGAACGTCAACTCGCTCAAGGTCCGCCTGCCGCAGCTGCTGTCCTGGCTGCAGACGCAGCCGGTCGACGTCGTCTGCCTGCAGGAAACCAAGCTCACCGACGAAAATTTTCCCGTGGCCGCGCTGGACGCCGCGGGATACCACAGCCTGTTCGCCGGCCAGAAGACCTACAACGGGGTCGCCATCCTCCTGCGCAAGGAGACCCTTGGCGACGACGCCGAGGACATCGTGACGGCCCTGCCGGGACTCGACGACCCGCAGAAGCGCCTGATCGCCGTCACCACGGCCCGCACCCGCGTGGTCTGCGCGTACTTCCCGAACGGGCAGAGCGTCGGCAGCGACAAATACGCCTACAAGCTCGAATGGATCGAGACGCTTGCGCGGTGGCTGCGCGAAGAACTCGCGAACCACCCGCGGCTCGCCCTCGCCGGCGACTTCAACATCGCCCCGGAAGCACGCGACGTGCATGATCCCGCGCTGTGGGAAGGCCAAGTGTTGTGTTCCGATCCGGAACGCGCCGCCTTCCGCGGACTGGTCGAACTCGGATTGCGCGACGCATTCCGGCTGTTCGAGCAGCCCGACCGGTCATACACCTGGTGGGACTATCGCAATCTGGCGTTCCGCCGCAAGATGGGCCTGCGCATCGACCACATCTTGCTGAGCGGAGCGCTTGCCGCGCAGTGCACGGCCTGTACCGTCGACGTCGGCCCGCGTCGCAACGAGCAGCCCAGCGATCACGCGCCGGTCATCGCCACGATCGGGTGACGGTTCCCGAAGGCAGGGAAGCAACGCGACGGACCGCGCGCCCCGTTTCCCGCCGCGCCCGACCCGTCAGTCCGAATGCTCCAGGTTCAACTCGCGAATCTTGCGGGTGATGGTGTTCCGCCCAAGCCCGAGGCGGGCCGCCGCGTCGATGCGCCGCCCGTGCAACGCATCGAGCACGGTGCCGATCACCACGGTCTCGAAGTCCCGCGCCAGTTCGTCCATCAGGGACGACTCCCCAGCTTCGAGTCGTTTGCGCACCTCGGCCCTCAGGGTCAGACGCCAATCCCCCGGGGCAACCTGCGGCGCGCCGGCGCCAATCGCGGCAAATGGCGACGCGCCGTCCGCGCCGATCGCGGCCCGGCCCGGCGCCACGTCCGCGGCCACCGTGATCGGAATCCCCGCCGCGCCGACCGTCCCCGCCCGCAACTCGGCGGGCAGATCCTCGACGCGGATCGATTGCGCCGGCGCCAGCACCGTGAGCCAGTGGCAGAGATTTTCGAGCTGGCGGACATTCCCCGGCAACGGCAGTTGCGATAGGAACAGCAGGGCCTCCTCCGTGAGCCGTTTCGGCTCGACGCCGAGTTCCTTCGCGCTGCGGGCGAGGAAATGCCGCGCCAGCAGCGGAATATCCTCCCGGCGTTCCCGCAGCGGCGGCAGGCGCAGGCGGATGACGTTGAGGCGGTGAAAGAGATCTTCGCGGAACCGTCCGGCCCGCACCAGCCCTTCGAGGTCCTGATGGGTCGCCGCGATCACCCGCGCATCGGCCTTGATGGGCTGCTGGCCGCCCACCCGATAGAAGAACCCGTCGGACAGCACCCGCAACAGGCGCGTCTGGAGATCCGCCGGCATGTCGCCGATCTCGTCGAGAAACAGCGTGCCGCCTTCGGCCTGTTCGAAACGGCCGCGACGCGTGGCCTGGGCGCCGGTGAATGCCCCCCGCTCGTGCCCGAACAATTCCGACTCCAGCAGGTCGCGCGGGATCGCGGCGGTATTGAGCGCGATGAACGGCCCCGCAGCCCGGGTACTGTGGCGGTGCAGTGCGCGTGCGACGACTTCCTTGCCGCTCCCGGACTCCCCGGTCAGCAACACCGTCGCACTCGACTGGGACAGGCGCCCGATGGCGCGGAATACCTCCTGCATCGCCGGCGCCTGTCCCAGGATTTCCGGCAGCGCGACCGCTTCCTCGGCTGGTTCGCGCCGCGGCGCCCCTTCGTCCAGCGCCCGGCGGACGAGGGCGATCGCCTTGTCGACATCGAACGGCTTGGTCAGGTACTCGAACGCCCCACCCTGGAACGCCGACACCGCGCTTTCCAGATCCGAATACGCCGTCATGATGATCACCGGCAGCTCGGGAGCCCGCCGTTTGACTTCCTGCAGCAGGCCGATCCCGGACGTCCCCGGCATGCGGATATCCGACACCAGCACCCGCGGCTGTTCGGTCGCCAGCGCCTCGAGCACTTCGGCGGCGCTGGCGAACATCCGTGCCGACAAGCCGGCCCGCTCCAGCGCCTTTTCGAGCACCCATCGGATCGACCGGTCGTCGTCCGCCACCCAGACCGACGCCCCCGACCCGTCCGCCGCAGCGGACCGCCCCGCTTCTTCGTCGATATTCATGCCGCTGCGCTCACCCCATCGTTTCACTCGGCGCGCGGTCGATCGGCAACAGAATCCGGAACTCCGTCCGCCCCGGTTCGGTCTCGAAATCGATCATGCCGCCGTTGTCTTCGATATATCCCTGCGCCAGCGCCAGCCCGAGGCCGCTGCCGCCCTCCCGGCCCGAAACGAGGGGATCGAACACCCGCTCGCGGATTTCCTCGGAAACGCCCGGGCCGTTGTCGATGACACGCAAATCCAATGCCAGCGGACAATGAAACCGCGCGAACGTCACCTGCCGCGCGATCCGCGTCCGCAGTTCGATCTGCGCGTCCCCCCGCACGATGCGCGCGGCCAGCGCCTGGGCGGCGTTGCGCACCACGTTGAGCAGGACCTGGATCAACTGTTCCCGGTCGGCCTGGATCTCCGGGATCGATGCGTCGTAGTCCCGCACGACCGACAATCCCATCGGATGCTCGGCCAAAATGACCGAACGCACCCGCTCGCAGACCTCGTGGATGTTGATCGCCTCGACGACGCGCGGGCCGCGACTGGGCGCCAGCACCCGGTCGAGCAGCGCTTGCAGCCGGTCGGCCTCCGAAATGATGACGCGCGTGTATTCCCGCTGATCGGAGCCGGACAGTTCCGACTCGAGCAATTGCGCCGCGCCGCGGATCCCGCCCAGCGGGTTGCGGATTTCGTGTGCCAGATTGCGCAGCAGGCGCCGGTTGGTCTCGCTGATGTCGGCACGGCGATCCTCCCGCGCAACCCTGCCGACGACGCCGGGATCGAACACTTCGAGAACCAGCGACAGACCTTCGACGGCGGCGGGACCCGCGACCACCACGACCGGCAGCGGGTCGCGCAGCGAGCGGCGCACCGCCATCAGCAGCCGCCGCTGCGGAAACTCGCCGTCGGCCGGGATGCTCGCGAGCAATTCATCGATCTGGACCGACTGCACGAACAGGGAGCGGACCGCATGGCCTTCGAGCAGGCGACGGGAAAGATCGAAGGTCGTCTCCGCCGCGGCGTTGGCGCGGCGGACGATGCCGGCGCGGTCGACGAGCAGGACCGCGATGGACAGCAGATCGAGTTCCGTTTCCATCATGCAACCCGGCGACGCGCAGGGCGCGCCCCCGCCGCACTCAGTACCGGTTCCCGGCCAGCAATTCCTGATGCAGGGAGGCGATGTTCTCGCGCGCGCGTTCGATGTCTTCGGATATCTGCTGCGCCTGGTCGCCGGAGCCGCCGGATGCGCCGCCCGTTCCCGCCAGCGACTGCATCCGACCATACTCCGCCTGCAAGTGCGCGAGCCGGCCCTCTTCGGCGTGGAGTTCGTCCTCCAGCAGCCGATGGCGGCCGAGGTCGCGTGCCCGCTGCGTCGCCGGGCTGATCCGCGGGAAATTCGTCTCCATCACGTACGCTCGCCGCCGATGCACCCGATGCGCACCGGATCGCTCCGGCGTGGGAACGCTGGTTACCAGGCCATCCAGGCGGCGGCAGGACGACGAATCCGGAACGTTCTGATAGCTGCGGTTCCCATCCGCATCGATGCACTCGTAGACGCTGTCGAGCGGCGCCGCGGCGGCACGGCCCACCGCCAGTCCGGCAAACACGGCAACCAGGATCGCGACGCTGCGCATGATTCGAGGAGGAAGTGCGAAACGGGCAAAGTCTACCCCCTTGCGCCCGGAGGGGAACCCCCGAAAAAAGGGCGGCCATCAGGCCGCCTTTTTCGTTTTCCGCCGTGCTCGCAGCGCCCCGCACCCCCGGGTCCGCCCCTTCGAGGGAGCGGGCCAGGAATGCGGGTGCCGTGCGCACTGCCGTTACGCGCTGTAGTACATGTCGAACTCGACCGGATGCGTGGTCATGCGGAAGCGGGTGACTTCCTCATGCTTCAGCGCGATGTACGCATCGATCATGTCGTTCGAGAACACCCCGCCGCGGGTCAGGAACTCGCGATCCTTGTCCAAGGCTTCGAGGGCCTGATCCAGGCTGTGGGCCACGGTCGGCACCTTGGCAGCCTCTTCCGGCTCCAGGTCGTACAGGTTCTTGTCGATCGGCTCGCCGGGGTGGATCTTGTTCTGCACGCCGTCCAGGCCTGCCATCAGCAGCGCCGCGAACGCCAGGTACGGATTGGCGGTCGGGTCCGGGAAGCGCACTTCGACACGGCGCGCCTTCGGGCTGGAAACGAACGGGATGCGGCAGGCCGCCGACCGGTTGCGCGCCGAGTACGCGAGGTTGATCGGCGCCTCGAATCCGGGCACCAGCCGCTTGTACGAGTTGGTTCCGGGGTTGGTGATCGCATTGAGCGCGCGGGCGTGCTTGATGATGCCGCCGATGTAATACAGCGCGAACTCGGACAGGCCGGCGTAGCCGTTGCCGGCGAACAGGTTCTGGCCGTCCTTCCACACCGACTGGTGCACGTGCATGCCGGAGCCGTTGTCGCCAACGACGGGCTTGGGCATGAACGTCGCAGTCTTGCCATACGAGGCGGCAACGTTCCAGACCGTGTACTTCAGGATCTGCATCCAGTCGGCGCGGCGCACGAGACTGCTGAACTTCGTCCCGATCTCGCACTGGCCCGGGGCCGCCACTTCATGGTGGTGCACCTCGACCTCGACGCCTTGCTGCTCGAGCAGCAGGCACATCTCGGAACGGATGTCCTGCAGCGAATCGACGGGCGGGACCGGGAAATAGCCGCCCTTGACCGGCGCGCGGTGCGCCAGGTTGCCGCCGTCATATTCGATGCCGGTCGACCACGGCGCTTCTTCGGACTTGATCTTGACGAACGAACCCGACATGTCGACGTTCCAGGTCACCGAATCAAAGATGAAGAATTCGGGTTCCGGACCGAAGTAGGCGACGTCGCCGATGCCGCTCGACTTCAGGTAGGCCTCGGCGCGGTGCGCCAAGGAACGCGGATCGCGCTCGTAGCCCTTGCCGGTGTTGGGCTCATGCACGTCGCAGGTGAGGATGAGGGTGTTTTCCTCGCGGAACGGATCCATGCGCGCCGACGACGGATCCGGCATCAGCAGCATGTCCGACGCTTCGATGCCCTTCCAGCCGGCGATCGACGAGCCGTCGAAGGCGTGGCCGTCCGTAAACTTTTCCGCATCGAACATCTTGGTCGGCACGGAGACATGCTGCTCCTTGCCGCGGGTATCCGTGAACCGCAGATCAACGAATTTGACTTCGTTATCCGCGATCATCTTCATGACGTCATTGGCCGACCCCATCGATTCCTCTCCTCCGAAATTAGAAAACCGCTGAACGGGAAAATATGCAAGCAGGAATTATGCCTGTAAGTTCCTTGCGAGAGCGGAACGGGATTCCACTGCCCGCATGCGGGTGGGAATGTCCGTTCGCACCATTATGGTGCGTCGTCGCACCAAAAACGCCCATCACGAACCCGAGGCGGTTTGGGGTGCACCATCCTCGCCCGCGGGCAGGAACAGTGCCTGCAGATCGTTGAGGAACCGCATTCCCAACCCGGTCGGCGCGATCCGCTCCGGATCGCGGGCAATCAGCCCGCGCCGCACCCCCTCGCGCAGCCCCGGCTCGAACTTCGTTGCATCGAGGCCGGTGCGCTCCGGGAACAAGGCCGGCGCAAAACCGTCTCGGAGGCGAAACGCATTGAGCGCGAATTCAAAGACGAGATCGTCGGCAGCCACCACGCGCTGCTGGGAAACGAAACGCCCCTGTGCCGCATTGCGCAGGTAGGAATCCGGCGCCCGGAACCGCTCCTCGCGCACCACGCCCCCTCCCGGCAAGGTGATCTTGGCGTGCGCGCCGGCGCCGATTCCGAGGTAATCGCCGAACGTCCAATAATTGCCGTTGTGCCGACAGCGCCGCCCCGGCCGCGCATAGGCCGACACTTCGTAATGGTCGAACCCCGCCTGCGCAAGCAGGCCGTCGATCGCCTCCTGGGCCCGCGCCACCACATCCTCCTCGGGCAAGGGCGGCGGAAACTTGGCGAACACCGTGTTGGCTTCGATCGTCAACTGATAGACCGACAGATGCGTCGTCCCGAACCCGAGCGCGCGCGCCACGTCGCGCTGCGCCGCCGTCTCCGCCTGGCCCGGAAGGCCGATCATCAAATCGAGATTGACATTGTCGAACGAGCGCAATGCCGATTCGATCGCCCGCTCGGCCTGCGCGCCGTCGTGCACCCGACCCAGTCGGCGCAGGCTGGCGTCATCGAAGGACTGCACGCCGATCGAGAGCCGATTCACGCCGGCGTCGCGAAACGCCGCGTACCGCCCCTCCTCCAGCGCCCCGGGATTGGTTTCCAGCGTGATCTCGCATCCCGGTTCGACCATGATGCGGGCGCGGATTTCCGCCAGCAGTCGCGCAACCCCCGCTCCCGACAACAGGCCCGGGGTACCGCCGCCGAAGAACACACTGCGCACCGTACGGCCCCAAACCGCCGGCAGCGCCGATTCGAGGTCGCCGATCAAGGCATCGAGATAGGCGTCCTCGGGGATCGCCTCGCCGGCCGGCACGGCATGGGAGTTGAAATCGCAGTAGGGGCACTTCCGGATGCACCACGGAATGTGGATGTACAGCGAAAGCGGAACCGGAGACGTCGCTACCACCCCCAGCGCACCCGCAGAAGATCCGCCATCGCCCGCATCGCCTGGCCGCGATGGCTGACGCGATTCTTTTCCGCCGCGTCGAGCTGCGCGGCGGTGCAAGCGAACTCCGGCAGCCCGAAATACGGGTCATAGCCGAAACCGCCCGTGCCCGCAGGCGCATCGACGATGCGCCCGTTCCAGCGACCCTCCGCAACCAGCGGTTCGGGGTCGTCGGCCGCCCGCACCGCCACCACGACGCACGTATAGTGGGCCGCGCGATCGCCAACGCCGTCGAGCATGCGCACGAGTAGCGCATTGTTCTCGGCATCGCTCGCGTGCTCTCCGGCAAAGCGCGCCGACCGCACGCCGGGCGCGCCGCGCAGGGCGTCACAGCAGAGACCCGAATCGTCGGCAAGCGCCGGCAGCCCGCTGATGCGCGCCGCGTGACGCGCCTTGGCCAGCGCATTTTCCAGAAAGGTATCGTGGGGCTCGTCCGCCGCCGCGATGCCGAGGCTGCCTTGGGTGCGCACCGCAATGCCGAGCGGCGCGAGCAGCGCCTGCAGTTCGGCAAGCTTTCCCGCGTTGTTCGATGCCAGGACGATCCCGCGGATCGCGCCGGCCTCCCCTGCATCCCGATCCGGAATGCCGGCCATCACGAACCCAACGCGGCCCGCTGCGCGGCGAGCAGTTGCCGGATCCCGCCCTCCGCAGACGCCAGCATCGCATCGAGCTGCGCACGCGGAAACGCCGCCCCCTCGGCCGTGCCCTGCACCTCGACGAAGCCGCCGGCGCCGGTCATCACCACGTTCATGTCGGTATCGCAGCGCGAGTCCTCCGCATAGTCGAGGTCGAGGAGCACGGCCCCGTCGACGATTCCCACCGACACCGCCGCCACCGCGTCGCGCAACGGATCGGCCGCAAGATCGAACCGGGTCCGCATCCAGCGCACCGCATCGACCAGGGCGACGTATGCGCCGGTGATCGACGCGGTCCGCGTTCCGCCATCGGCCTGCAGCACGTCGCAGTCGATCTGGATCGTGCGCTCGCCGAGCGCCGCCAGGTCGACGACGCAACGCAGGCTGCGTCCGATCAGCCGCTGGATTTCGATCGTTCGTCCGTTTTGCTTGCCGCGCACGGCCTCCCGCTCGCTGCGCGTGCCGGTGGCACGCGGCAGCATGCCGTACTCGGCGGTGAGCCATCCCTGCCCCTTGCCGCGCAGAAAGGACGGCACCCCGTCGGTCACCGACGCCGTGCACAGGACCTTCGTATCGCCGAACGACACGAGCACCGACCCTTCGGCATGGCGCGTCGCGCCGCGCTGGATCTCCACCGGCCGCATTTCGCTCGCGCCGCGGCTTCCGCCGCGAACCATCACCGTCCCCGAACCCATTTCGAACTCCGTTGAATCGCGTTTTGAATTTCCGAGATCGCCTCGTCGATCTGCTGGTCGGTGAGCACCGCCGGATCCTCCCCGGCGCGCGGCATCTGCACCGTCGACGCGATCGCGCCCTCGGGGATTTCCCGCGTCGACACGCCGAAATCCCGGCTGCCGATCCAGTCGTCGACCGCGGCGCCCGCCCAGGACATCGCCATCGCCGTGCAGTTGTCCGCCTCGGGTCCGCCGGCCGACAGCGCCGTCTCCACCAGGTCCGGCACCGCGCGCATCACCGTCTGCCCGGTGAACGGCCCGACGACCTCGCGATCCGAGAGGCCGCCCCACAAGCCGTCCGTGCACAGCAGCAGCACGTCGCCCGACCGCAGGGTGGCCGGCTTGCCGATCTGCACCACCGGATCGACGTCAGCACCCAGGCAATTGAAGATCCGGTTGCGCTCCGGGTGATCCTTCGCGTCTTCCGCCCGGATCAGCCCTGAACTCACGAGATGGTGCACGCGCGAATGATCGAGCGTGCGATCGACGATGGCGCCGTCGCGGATCCAGTACAACCGCGAATCGCCCGCGTGCGCCCAGGTCGCCACGCCATGCTGCACGACGCACGCCACGATGGTCGTACGCGGCGCCTCGGGCATCCCGTGCTCGGCGCGATAGCGATGGAGTTCGCGATGCGCAACCTGGATCGCATTCTCGAGAAAGCGCGCAGGATTCGCCAGCCGGGGCTTGGCCTCGCGCTCGAACATCGCCGCCACCGTCTGCACAGTCAGTTGGGCGGCAACCTCACCGCGCGCATGGCCACCCATGCCGTCGGCCACCACCATCAACAGGCTGTCGCGGGTGTACAGATACCCCATGCGGTCCTGGTTGACCTTGCGGCCGCCGATCTTGCTTTCCTGATAGATGGAAAACCGCATGTTCGCTCAGAACCAGGTGATGTTGTGGTCCTTCGCGAATTGCGAAAGACGCTCCTGAAAATAACGCACGCGCGCCCCGGCGCGATCGAACACCGAGAACTCCGGCACTTCGGGCACGTTGTTGAGCAGTTCCTTCTGCACCGCATAGACCGTCTGCGGACGCTCCAGCGAATTCAGGCGCAGGCAGCGCTCGGTCATCGAGATCAATTCATTTGAGTACAGGCCGCGGAACGACCGCAGGGCCTGGGGCATCTTGTCGGCTTTCATGCGCTGGTCGGCCTCCTGCGCCGGCATACCCGACATGCAGGCATAAATGCAGGCGCCGACGCTGTAGACGTCGGTCCAGGGGCCGAGTTCGGCATCGCGCTTGTACAGCTCGGGCGCGGCGAACCCCGGCGTGTACATCGGATAGACCTTGCTGAAGTCGCGCTGCAGCGTCTGGCGCGCGGCGCCGAAATCGAGCAGGATCGGCGCGCCGTCCATCCGCAGATAGATGTTGGCGGGCTTGACGTCCAGGTGGAGCAGGCGGTTCGCATGGACCTCGCGCAATCCGTTCATGACCTGCGTGAACACGCGGCGGATGAACCGCTCGGACAGGACGTCCTTCTGGTCCTTGTTCCGACTGCGCAGCACGTGCTCCTGCAGCGACCGCCCGGACTCGTACTGCATCACCATATAGACGGTGTCGTTGCCGCGGAAGAAGTTGAGCACGCGCACGACGTTGGGATGATAGATCGAGGCCAGCGCCCGCCCTTCCTCGAAAAAGCACTTCAAGCCGATCCGGTAGGTGTTCAGGCTCTCGGGCGGAACGTACGGCGCAAGCTCGCCCGGCTTGCGCTGCGCGAGGGTCGCCGGCATGTATTCCTTGATCGCCACCGAATTGCCCTGCTCATCCTGCGCAAGGTAGACGATCGAGAAGCCGCCGCTCGATATCTTCTTTACAATTCGATAGCTGCCGAGTTGAAACCCTTCCGGAAGGGCCGAATTGGTCTGGGACGCCATGGTGAATGCGGTTCGCCGAGGTTCCCGCGAAGGGTACCCGATTTTCCTTTCATCCAATAGAAACGAGGCCACCGCATGGGTGATGTGGCAAGCATGACCGGCTTTGCCGATGCGACGAAGACCACGGCTTCCGGCGCCGTAACCGTCGAAATCCGGTCCGTAAACGGACGCTTTTTGGAGCTTTCCCTCCGCCTTCCGGATGAGGTCCGCTCCGCCGAACCGGTGATCCGCGAGCGCATCGGCGCCGCCATTTCCCGCGGCAAGCTGGACTGCCGCGTGTCGCTCAGCCGGGATCCGGCGGCGAGCGGCGCCCGGATCAACCCAACGGCGCTCACCCATCTCCTCGAGCTGGGCCGAGCGGTTGCCAAAGTGGCCACCGATGCCCGGCCGCTCGACGTCGGCGAAATCCTGCGCTGGCCCGGGGTCATCGAGACCGGTGAAGCGGCCGTCGAATCCTGGCGTGAGCCGCTGCTGGCGGCATTCGACGAGGCGCTGCAGGGCCTGCGCCAATCGCGCCTGCGCGAAGGCGCGCAATTGCGGACGGCGCTGCGCGAACGCTGCACCCGGATCGACGAGATCCTGGTGCAGTTGCGCACGCTGGTTCCCCGCATCCTTGCCGAAATGGAGCGGCGCCTCAACGAGCGCATGACCCAGGCACTCGGCAACGCGCTGGCCGGCAGCGGCGTCTCGCGCGAAGAGCTCTCGGACCGGATCCGCCAGGAGCTGACGATGCACGGCATGCGCGCCGACGTCGCCGAAGAGATGGATCGTCTGGGCGCGCACGTCGCCGAAGTCCGCCGCACCCTCGATGCCGGCGGCGGGGTCGGACGCCGGCTCGACTTCCTGATGCAGGAACTCAACCGCGAAGCCAACACCATCGCATCGAAGGCAAGCGCGATCGAGATGACGACCGCCGCAGTGGAGTTGAAGCTGCTCATCGAGCAAATGCGGGAGCAGGTGCAGAACCTGGAATGAACGTGCCCCAAAGCGCATCCTCCGGACAGCTGTTCCTCGTCGTCGCGCCATCCGGCGCCGGCAAGTCCTCCCTCGTCAACGCGCTGCTCGCCCGCGATCCGCAGATTTCGCTGTCGATCTCCTGCACCACCCGCGCACCGCGGCCGGGGGAAGTGAACGGGCGCGAGTACCACTTTCTCACCGTCGAGGAATTCCTGCGGCGCAAGGAGCACGGCGACTTCCTCGAAACCGCGCAGGTCCATGGCAACCACTATGGAACCTCCCGCCGGGTGATTGAGGAGTTCCTGGCCGCCGGGACCGACGTGCTGCTCGAAATCGACTGGCAGGGCGCAGCGCAGATCAAGGCCCTCTTCGCATCCGCGGTGGAAATCTTCATCCTCCCGCCATCGCTGGAAACCCTCGCCGAACGCCTGCACAAGCGCGGCCAGGACAGCGACGCGGTAATCCAGCAGCGGCTGCAAGGCGCCGCGGCGGAGATCGCCCACGCGCCCGACGCCGACTACATCGTGGTCAACCGCGACTTCGAGGTGGCGCTGTCGGAATTGATGGCCGTGATCACGGCGACCCGCCTGCGGGTTGCCGCGCAGGCGGCCCGCAACCGGGACCTTTTCGCCCGACTCGGCATCGGCCGCTGACCGGAAGCGCGCGGGCACCTGCCGACACCGTCATTGCCAGGGCGTCGGCCCAGTCTCTCGTCATTGCGAGGGCGCAGCCCGAAGCAATCCAGTGGCGTACGGACTGGATCGCCGCGGCCCTACGGGCCTCGCGATGACGAGACAAACCGAATGCGGGCCTCGCGATGACGAGACAAACCGAATGCGGGCCTCGCGATGACGAGACAAACCGAAGGTGGGCCTCGCGGTGACGAAACAGGCCGACCCTGCGGGCTTCGGGATCACCTCCCCGGCCGATTCCACCAGCCGCCCCCCAATGCCAGGAACAACGCCGCCGTATCGGTGTAGCGCGCCGTCTGCGCCTGCACCAACCCGACGACGGCCTGCTCGTAGGACTGCCGGGAAGCCAGCAAGGCCAGGCGGTTGACGTAGCCCGCGTCGTACTGCCGTTGGGTGACGGCCAGCGCGGCCGCGGCCGCGCGTTCCGCATCCGCCGCGGCGCGCAAGGCATCGGCGTCCGCCTGCAGCGCATGCAGGGTGTCGGCGACGTTCTGGAACGCGGCGATGACCGTGGCCCGGTACTGATCCTGCGCCTGGCGCAACGCGGCTTTCGCCGCGCGTTCGTGATGCTTCAAGGTTCCGCCATCGAAAAGCGTCTGCGCAACGTTGCCGGTAACCACCCAGAACGGCCCGCCGGTGAAGTACATCTGCGAGATCTTCGACGCGATCCCGCCCGCCGCCGCATCGATCGAGAACTGCGGCAACCGCGCGGCGATCGCCACCCCGACCTCGGCGCTCGCCGCGTGCATCTGCGCTTCCGCCGCGCGCACGTCGGGGCGCTGCGCGACGAGCCGCGACGGCAGGCTCACCGGAAGATCCGTCGGCAGCGTCAAGCCGGCGAAATCGAACCCGGTATCGCCTCGCGCGTCGGGCAGGTCCCCCACCAGCGCGCGCAGAAGGTCGCGGGTCTGCGCCAACTGCTTCCGCAACGGCGGCAGTTGCTGCCGCGCCTGTGCCAGCGCCAGTTCCTGAGCCGCAACGTCCGCACGCATCGCATCCCCCAGCCGAAACCGGGCCCGTACGATCGTCAGCGATTGGTCATTGGCGTCGACCAGGCGCCGGGTCGCGGCGATCTGCGCACGCAGCGATGCCTCCTGCACCGCCGCGGCGACAACGTTGTCCGCCAGCGTGATGGTGGCCGCCTCCATCTGGAACCGGGCGGTGTCCGCCTGCGCCTGCAAGGACTCGACCTGACGGGCATTGGCCCCGAAGACATCGGGAACGAACCCCACCGCGATCTGCGAGAGGTACATGTTGTACGTCACGCCACAGTTGTACGGCGCGCTCGTGTTCTGGCAGGTCTGGATGATCGTGCCATTGCCCTGGATGCCGGGGGAGTTCCCCCCCAGGTTTCCGGCCAGCAACTGGCGCTGCGGCGTGAACTGGGCGCCCACGGTGGGATAGTCGTACCCGCGTTGCGCGGCGGTCATTTCCTGCGCTTGGCGCAGGGCCGATTGCGCGGAAGAAATGTTCGGGTTGTTCCGCAGCGCGCGCGCGACGAGGGCATCGAGCCGGGAGGAGCCGAAGCGCGTCCACCAGGCGTAGGGAACGTCGCGCCCCATTTCGAAACGTTGCGCCGCCCCGGCCCGGACGCCGGGCGCGGCGGCCGTCACCGGCCGCATCGGTGCGGGGGCGTAGCCGCTTGCGTGCGGCGCGGCGGGCGGGTGGTAGTCGGGGCCGACGGCGCAGCCGGCCAGGAGCGCCGTCATCGCCCAGGCGCATACCCGCGCCCGATCCCGCAACCGGGGGAAGATGGATCGGGGGCCGGAGACTCGGCTCATACGCCCTCCCCTGTCCCGCCGACGATCCGCCCCCCACCGCGGCCATGCAGCAGCAGGGTCTGCATCGCCGGCACCACCAGCAGCAGGACGATGGGGCCGATCAGCAGACCGCCCACCACCACGGTGGCGAGCGGCCGCTGCACCTGGCTGCCGATGCCGTGCGAAATCGCCGCCGGCAGCAGACCGATGCACGCCGACAGCGCGGTCATCAGCATCGGCCGCATCCGCTGTCCGGCGGCATGGAACATCGCCTCCACCCCGTCCATGCCCGCTGCCCGCAACTGGTTGTAGTACGTGATCAGCAGGATGCCGTTCATCACCGACACCCCGAACAACGAGACGAAGCCGATCGCAGCGGAAATGCTGAACGGCAGTCCCGCCACCCACAAGGCGAGGATGCCGCCGCCGACCGCGAACGGAATTCCGGACAGCGCGAGCAGACTGTCACGCATCGAATTGAAGAGGCCGTAGAGCAGCATCAGGATGAGCACGAGGCTCACCGGGACGATGACCGCGAGCCGATGCTTCGCCTGCTGCAACTCGCCGAACTCTCCCGCCCATTCGAGACGGTACCCGTTGGGCAGCTGCACGCGCTCCCGGATGCGGCGCTGCGCATCGGCCACCGTGCCGCCCAGATCGCGGCCGCGCACGCTGAACTTGACCGGAATGTCGCGCGCCGCGCTCTCGTGGTAGATGTACGAGGCCCCGGTATCCAGGCGAATGGTCGCCAGTTCGCGCAGCGGAATATAGGCCGTCGACCCATTGGGAGTCTGGTATCCCACGGGAATGTCGCCGATGGCCGCGATGTCGTCGCGGTACTTGGGCGCCAGGCGTACGGTCAGGTTGAACGTGCGGTCCCCCTCCAGGATCTGGGTCGCGGCGCCGTCGCCCAGCAGTACGCGGATCACCGTGGCCACGTCGCCGGTGTTGAGGCCATAACGCGCCGCGCGCTCGCGATCGATCCGGATGTCGAGGTTGGGCTGACCGAGTACGTGGAAGACGCCGAGATCGGTGACGCCCGGGACCTGCCGCAACTGTTCCTCGACCTCGCCGGCCAGGCGCTCCAGAACGGCGAGGTTCGGGCCGATGATCTTGACGGAGTTTTCTCCCTTGACCCCCGAGAGCGCCTCTTCGACGTTGTCCTGGATGTACTGCGAGAAGTTCAGGCCCACGCCCGGAACCGCATCGTGGATCTCCCGCGCCAGCTGCGCCGTGAGCCGTTCCTTGGTGAGCCCCGAAGGCCATTCGTCGAAGGGCTTGAGCGGCGCGAAGATCTCGACGTTCGACAGCGGCGACGCGTCGCTGCCGTTGTCGGGCCGGCCGTGCTGCGACACCGCGGTGATGATCTCCGGGTGGCGCAACAGGATTTCGCGCACCGTGCGGGTTGCCTCGGTACCTGCCGCCAGGGTCATCGTCGGCGGCAACGACACGCGGATCCAGTAGTTCCCCTCCTCCAGAGCCGGCAGAAATTCCGAACCCAGCCGCGAGGCCAGCAGGCCGCAAACGACCAGGAACGCCACGCCGCCGGCGGCCACCCGCCCCCGGTGCGCGAGGGCCCAGCGCAGCGCCGGCGTGTAGATCGCCCGCAAGCGGCGCACGACCGCCGTTTCGACTTCCTCGACGTGCTTCGGCAGCAGGAACGACGCCAGCACCGGGGTCACGGTGAAGGTCGCGATCAACGCGCCCGCCAGAGCGTAGCCGTAGGTGCGCGCCATCGGCCCGAAGATCTGCCCTTCCACCCCCTGCATGGTAAAGAGCGGCACGAACGCGGCCAGCGTCACCGCGAGGGAGAAGAGCACCGCCTTGTCGACCTGGAACGCGCTCACATAGATGAGGCGCAGACGGTCGGTCCACCCCGGCGTGTCGCCCATGTCCCCCGCATGCGAAGGGTCGGCGCCGACCTGCCCTTCGGCCAGATCCTCGATCAGCCGCCGCTGGGCGTCCTTGCCCGCCTGGAAATTGCGGAAGACGTTCTCGACCAGGATCACCGCCGAGTCGATGATGATGCCGAAATCGACCGCGCCGATCGACAGCAGGTTCGCGTCCTCGCCGCGCAGCACCAGCAGGATGATGCTGAAGAGCAGGGCGAACGGAATGTTGACCCCGACGATGATCGCGCTCCGCAGGTCGCCCAGGAAGATCCACTGGATCAGGAACACCAGCAGGCAACCGACGACGAGGTTGTGCACCACCGTCGCCGTCGTGACGTGCACGAGCGCGGTGCGGTCATAGTACGGCACGATGCGCACCCCCGGCGGCAGGCTGCCGTCGTGATTCATGCGCCGGACCATCGCTTCGATCTTCGGAACGATGTGGTTCGTATGCTCGGTGCGGCTCATCACCACGATGGCGGCGACGATGTCGTCGTCGTGATCGCGCCCGGCGATGCCCAGCCGCGGCATGTGGCCGACCGTGACGGTGCCGATGTCCCGGACGCGCACCGGCACGCCATTGGATTGGCCAAGCACGACGTTCTCGATGTCCCGTACCCGATATCCCTTTGTGAGATCGTCCGCACCGCCATCGTCGATCAAGCCGATGCCGCGGATATTGACCGACTGTTCCCCCAAGGAAATCTCGCGGCCGCCGACGTTGAGGTTGGCGTTGCCCAGGGCGCTCATCAGCTGCGGCACGGTGACCCCATAGGCCTGCATCCTGGGCAGATCCGCCTGCACCTGGAACTCCTTGGTGGTGCCGCCCCAACTGTTCACCGCCGCCACGCCGGGAATCGTCGAGAGGCGCCGCGCGACGATCCAGTCCTGCACGGTGCGCAGGTTGGTCAGACCGAAATGCGGCGGCCCAACGACCTGATAGCGGTAGACCTCGCCCACCAGACTGGACTGCTGGATCTGCGGCGTCTGCCCCCCGGGCAGCGTCACGTTCTGCTGCAGCGCCAGCGCCGCCTGGGTATACGCGAAGGGGTAGTCGATACCGTACTGGAAGGTAACGCGCACGAACGACAGGCCGTAGAAGGAGGTCGAGCGGATATTGGCGATCCCCGGCGTGGCGTAAAGACCGATCTCCATCGGGATGGTGTAGTAGCGCTCCATCTCCTCGGCCGACATGCCTGGGGCCTGGGCCGTGATCTCGAGGATCACCGGCGCCGGATTCGGATAGGCCTCGACGTTGAGTTTCTCCAGGGCCCCCAACCCCGCGGCGACAAACATCACCACGCCGAACACGACGAGCGCGCGGCGTGCGAGGGCAAAGGCCAGGATCTTCCGCAACACGGGAGCGACTCCTGCCGGCTACTCGGGGGTGCCCGCGTACAGGTTGCTGAGCAGCAGGGCTCCCTTGCCGACGACCATTTCGCCGGCCTGCAATCCCGCGACGATCCGGACGAATCCGTCCTGTCGCATCCCCGTCTTCACCACGCGGCGCGTGAATTGGCGCTGGTCCGTCGTCACCCACACCGTCATCGTGCCATCGCCTTCGCGCACGACGGCATCCTGCGGCACGGCGACGCCGTCGATCGGATCTCCCGCCTGGATCACGAAACGCGCCAGCATTCCGGGATGCAGATCGCCTGCCGGATCCCGCAACACCGAGCGGACGACGGCCGTGTGGGTGACGGGATCGACGGCCGCGCCGACCACGTCGACCTCGCCCAGGAACTCGCGATCCGGGAAGGCCATGAGCCGCGCCCGGACCGCCGCTCCCTTGCGGATGGACGGAAGATCGCTTTCGGCGACGTTGGCGTTCAGCCATACCTTCGCGCGATCCGCCACGCTGACCGGCGCCGGCGCCGTGCCCGGCTGCACATAGAGTCCCGCTTGGGCCGCGCGCGCCGTCACCTGCCCGGACACCGGGCTCACCACCACCAGCGCGCGATCGACCCGCCGTCGGGCCGCGATCGCGTCGATCTCCCGCCCGCTCTTGCCGAACAGCCGCAACGTCTTGCGCGCCGCCTCGTAGTTCCCCGCGGCCGTCTGCTGATCGGAAACCGCCTGCTGCAGATCCTTCTGCGCGATGCCCCGGGCGGCGTAGAGCCCCCGCGCGCGCGCCAGCGCCTCCGTCGCAAGCCGGTACACCCCGGCGGCCGCGATCAGCGTGGACTCTGCCTGAATCAGATCCGGACTGTCGATCGTATAGAGCGGCTGCCCCTTCCGCACCGCATCCCCGACGCGGACGTAGACCCTGCCGATGCGCCCCGCATAGGGCGGATACGCCGCGACGGCGCGATCCTCATCAAAGCCGACGCTGCCCACCGCGGTGCAGGCCGGTGCGAACGTGTGCAGAACCGCCGGGAGGAGCTGCAGCGACCGGGTTTGGGTGTCGCGCAGATCGAGGAGGTCTTTCGGCGCGTCGGCAATGCGTGTCGCCGGAGCCCGCGCATCGCCCGCCCCTTCCCCCGAACAGCCGCTCACGGCCGCGACGCACGGCAGCAGCGCGACGAAATGCAAAAGCGCGCGAAGGACGGCGGTTCGCGTCATGTCGGATCCCATCAGCAAGGCGCCCCGATTCTCTACAGCGCACCGGACGCGGTCTACTGTGACGAATCACAGTCCGCCCGGCGATTGGAGCCGAAGCCGACTGCCGCCGCACCACCAGCTCCGATCTTGACATCGGCCGCCATCGGGGATCCGGTAGATGACGACCCGCTGCGCAGCCGCGTGCCCAACCAGCCAAAGCCGACGCGCTCCTGTTCCAGTCGCAGCCCGGACTGGAACCGGTCGAACCGGAGATCGTCATAGACGGCCCTCTCCTCAGGCCTGAGACGTGACAACTCGTGGCGTACAGGGTCAGGCTCCTCACCCCATTGCGCGCGATGGGCAAGCAGCGTTTCCCGGTCCATGAGGAAGGACGCCGCATGCGGGAAGCAGCCACGCAGTTGGTCGAGGATGGCGAAACCGTGGGTATCGATGTCGCCCCAGTAATGCAGCCGGCATCCATGCAGCCACGCCGCGCGCGACAGCGGCTCCCAGCCATAGCCAGCGCCAAATACGACGATGGCGCGCGGCGCCTCCGGAAAGGCGAGGAAGTTGATTTCGTTCTCGGTGATGAAAACTTGCTCGACGGGCAACGTCAGCGCCGCGAAACTCCCCACGTCGAGCGTGATGTCGGCCAATCCAGCACAACCAGGCAGGCTTGGCACCGAAGGGTCGAGAAGACGAAATCGGATCCGGACCGGCTTGTCCAGGAAACCGAATCGGCGTGCAAACTGCGCCACGCCGCCCGCAGTCGTCTCGACGTACTTACGCGACAGAGCCAAGTCCAGCAACTCCGCCAGCACGCCCCGGTAGGCCTCGATAAACTTGCTGTCCACACCGGGCACATCGACCTGACGCAGGTACACACCCGGTCGAGGATGGGCTTGCAGCCAAGCGACGACCGCCAACAAGCACTCCCAGCGGCTGGCCAGGTCCAGCGCCTGCAGCGGGCGCCTCGACAGCCAGGCCAGCAGCGCTGGCTGCGCGGCAGCGGTCTGCTGCCACAAGATCTTGAATCGCTGCGCCTCACGGGCTTTTCCGACGAAAGCCAAGGCGTCTTCCAGGGTATCGAGCCAGACGGCGGCCGGAAGCCGCTGCGCACCCTGGATGCGATGGTTCCACTCCCGCCACTCGATCCGAACCCGTTCGGTGCCGGCAATCGTCCGTACCCAGTCACGCACCGCCTCGAAGCGGTTCGACAGATCCACAGCACCGGGAGCCTTCAGGTTCAGGCGCAGGGGCCAGGAAATGGCAGTTGAATCCACTGCCCGCAGCAAATCACCGCGATCCCACCGACGCTGGACTTGGGCACGCAGGTCAGCAGGCGTGGTCCAGTTCATGGCGTTGCGCCGCTTTCCCCCGCCTTCTGCGCCCGGTACTCCTCGATCGACAGGCAGCGCAGCCGTGAGTCCCTTCCTCCCTCGTTGTGGACGAAACCGACGCTCGCCACGAAGGGCTCGATGATGTGAATCTTCTGCAGGGGCGTGACGATCAGCAACTGCAGATTGAGTTGCCGGAATAGGCGCAGCCCGTACTGTGCCGACTCGTCCGACCCGCGCCCGAACGCCTCGTCGATGACCACAAAGCGGAATGACCGCGAGCGCACGGCACCCCACTCCAGCCCGAACTGGTATGCCAAACTCGCGGCGAGCACGGTGTAGGCCAACTTTTCCTTCTGACCGCCCGACTTCCCGCCCGAATCCGAGTAGTGCTCGTGTTCCGCACCGTCGGCGCGCCAGCGCTCGCTGGCCGCGAACAGGAACCCGTTGCGCACATCGGTGACCTTTCCCGTCCAGCGTCGATCGGCATCCGACAGTCCTTCACGGCCCCGGAAGCGATCGATGATGGCCTTGACCTGCAAGAACTTGGCTTCCGAGTACTGCTCGTCCGCCGACCCCGTCAGCGCGCCCTCGGTACACGCCCGCAAATCCTGCTGGAAGTCGCGAATCTCCGAATCCGGGCTGGGCAACGCCACCAGTTTGATGTAGCGGCCGGGGTTGTAATCGATGGCCTGCAGCGACTGGTTGATGATCTCGACCCGATCCTTGATCGCCTCGCGCTCGCGGGCAAGTTGGGCGTTGAAGTTGGCGATTTCGTTGATGGTGTTGACGTTGAGCAGTTCCTTGAATCGCGCCTCGAATCGCGGCAGGTCGTCGCTGTTCAAGCCAGTGAGCATCCGCTCATACTCGGGCAGGGCCGCTAGGCTCACGTCCATCTCGACGGTCTCGGCCTTGAACTCTTCCTTGAAGCCGCGCATGGCGTTGACGATGCGTTCGGTCAGACGAGCCAGGCGCTTGTCCTCCGCATCGATCCGATCCTGCAGCCACTTGCGCACCTCCTGCTCGCGGCTGTCGCAGGACTCGACCGAAAGCTGATGCTCTCCCAGCGCCTCGGCACGCCAGCCTTCCAGGCGCTCGATCTGCGCCTCGTCAAGGGCCATGGATTCGCGGACCGCGGCGGCCTGATCCCGAAGTTCCTGCGCCGCTGCTCGCTTGGCTCTGATCTCCCCACGCTTTCCGATCGCCTCGCTACGCCGGCTCTCGGTTTCCTCCAGGCGGACCTGCACCCCGTTCAACACGCGCGCCAGTTCCTGCAGGGTGTTTGAGGCGGCCTCGAGCCGTGTACGCTCCTCGGTGAGGGCCGCAATCTCGCGTGCCACGCCCATCCAGTCGATGTCCGCGAAGCGCGTGAACTCCTCGAGCCGGGCGAGGGTTTCCAATCGCCCTTCCAATTCCCTGCGCGCCTGCTGAACCTCGCCGATGCGCTGCCCCATCGAGGCCAGCCTTCCCTCGAGATGCTCCTGTTGGTCCCGCAATGCGCGAAGCTTGTCGGCATTGCTCCAGCCGAGCACATAGCGGCTGCGATCATCGATGCGGCTGCGGTCGTCCTTCTCATGGCGACCGGACGGATCCTTGATCTGACCGGCACGCGTGATGGCGCGGGCCTCGCGACGAAACTGGTCACCGGTATCGCAGCAGGCGACGTCGAATCGTTGGCGAAGCTCGTGTTCCAGCCACTCATAGTGCGGCGAATCCGGCTTGATGACGAGCTTGCGCACCAGCGACTGCGGGTGCAGGCTGGCGCCTTGCACGGTTTTCTTCTGCCGCACGTGAAAGTACACGAGTCGCGCACCCAGATGCTGCCGGTCCACCCAATCCGCAACGGCCTTGTAGTGCGGATCCGGAACCAGCATTGCGAGGCCGACCCCGCGCAGCAGCCGTTCCGCGGCGCCTTCCCAGTCGCGTTCCTCCGCGCGCACCTGGATCAACTCGCCCGCGAACGGCAACTCGTCCTCACCGATCGACAGCGCCGCGCACAGGGCATCGCGGATGCGGACCTGGGCGGCATCGATATTGCTCTTGCGCCGCTGGAGACTCTCGATCTCCTCGGACAAGGCGGCATGCTCCTCGCGGCCCTTGCGGAACGCGAAGTCCTCCTCACGCTCGCGGTTGACCAAGTCCACGATGCGCTCGCGCAAGCTCTCGGCACGGGTGGCGATGGTCTGCCGTTGCGTGAGAAAAGTCGCTTCATCCGCCGGCGGCGCCTCGTCGATTCGGCCGAGCAGCGCCGCGTGGCGATCGGCCTTCTGCTGGCGTTGCGCCTTCTCTTGCCCCAAGCGCCGGATTTCGTCGGCCAGTTCCTCCAGGCGGTTGCCGCCGTTATCACGCAGGTCGCGCTCCAACTTCGCGATTTCGGTCCGTTCGACGGCGCGCTGCATGTCCAGGCGCCCGATCTGGGTATCGAGCCGGACGACCTCCTCCTCCAGCAGGGAAAGGCGTCGATCCAGCAACTCGCCCTTGAGTCGGGCGAAATACGGCCGCAGCCGATCACGCCCGTCGCGCCAGCCCTGGATTTCCGCCGCCAGCGCCTGATGGCGCCGGCCATCATCGACGAGCGGGGCGAGCAATTCGACTTGGCGCTTGGCCTTGAGCACGGCCCGGTGAGCACGGTCCAAGTCATCGAAATGGCGGATCAGTGCCTCGATGCGGCCACCGACATCAAAAGGCTCCAGCATGTGACCGCGCACAAAGTCGGTAAGGTTCCCCACGGACTTCATCGACACGGTCTGGTGGAACAGTTCCAATGCCTGTTCGTGTTCGATGCCGAAGCGACGGCGAAACCAGGCCCCGTAAGGCGGGAAACTGTCGAACAACTCGCAGCCGGCGCCGCGCAGTTTCTTGCGCAGCGCGCCGACATCACTGCCAAAGCCGCGGAAGTCCTCTGCGATGGCCAATTCGCGCTCGGCCGCGACGAACAGACGCGCTGGTTGTCCCTGCGGGTCCCTCAGCCAGAAGACCTGGGCCAAGGTGACCGCCTGGTCATACCCCTGGTTACGGAACACGCCAAGGACGACCGAGTAGCTCGACGCATCCCGCAACGCCACGGGCCGGGCGCTGCCCGTAAGCTCATTGCGCTCGCTCTTGTAATGGCCCAGCACGTACGAGCGCAACGACCGCTCGCGGGCATCCGCTCCGGCGGCCTTGTTGTACGCCACGCGATGCGCCGGCACCAACAAGGTGGTGATGGCATCGACCAGCGTGGACTTTCCCGAACCGATGTCACCGGTGAGCAGGCCGTTGCGCCCGTCGAGCGCATAGCGCCAGACACGCTTGTCGAAGGTACCCCAGTTCAGAACTTCCAAACGCTGCAGCCGAAAGCCCACCCGGCTGTCGTCAGCCAGGAAGTCCAGGGCGAGCGTCGGCGCATCACGCATCGGCCGTCCCCACTCGTGCGGCTTCTCCCGCCTTGTCGGTCGATCCCGCGGGCGCTGCCGACAGCGCCGTGCGGTAAACCTCCAGCCGCGCATCGAACTCCGCCAGCCACTGTGCGTCGACAAATGCCTTCAGGATGCGCCGCACCTCGTAGTGACCTCGGTCCTGGCCACCGGCGGCGGCTGGTTTGAGCCGGCGGAGGAAGCCCAAATCGACAACCTTGCTGATCGTCGCGTCCACCTGATCGATCAATCTGGCCTCGTTCGTGCCCTCAGGCAGGAACACTCGAATCAGATCGGTGATCTCGTCCCGCGAGAGCACCAGTCGCCTTCCATCGCCATCCTGGCCGCCTCCGGCGTCGAACTCGGCCATGCGCTTTCGCAACAGCGCCAGCATCAGGCTCACCGGATACGAAAGCGGTCGGCGTGCAACGAGCCGTGGCAGGCGCGGCAGTCCATCGGAGTCGTCCGGATCCGGACAGCTCTTCAGGAACGCGTAGCCTTCGGCCTCGTCGAGCACGAGGTCGAGCAAAAGCACGGCGGCAGTTTCTCGTACCCGCGCTTGCAGGCGCAGCAGCCTGGCCCACAGTTGCTCGTCATCGTCGCGATAGAGCACCCCCTTGAGAAGGCACACCATCAGCCGAGACAACTCGGGAACCGCCGGCAGCGCGCCAAGCGGGGGCTCGACAGGATCGTGCTCGTCCACCGTATGGTTCAAGTTGTGCTCTCCCGGACCCGCGGGCCTTCAGCGCGTGAAGATCACGCGGGGTACGCGAGCCTCGCGCGTCACGGCTTCGCCCGCTACGTTACTGGCCTTCCAGCGAATCGGCTCCTCCACCGCTTCATCGACCACCGCTCGCAGGCCGTCCAGTGCATCGCTGCCATCTCCGGCATGGGCCAGTTCCAGGTAGGCCACCAGTTCGGCCAAGCCCTGATGCAGAGGATCGGCTTCCAACAGTTCGCGCAGCGTGATCTGCGGCTGATGACGCAGGGCACGCAGGATAGCCGACCGCAGCCGCGCCTTGTCCACCACGATCTGGTCGAACAAGCGCGCGGTGTCAATGTCTTCCTCGCCAGCCGGAAATGCCGGATCGGACAGACACGGCCTGGCGCTTGGCGTGAATAATGGCCGCTCCAGCGGCAGTTCGATCTCCGCCGCCATCGCTTCGATGCTCATCACCGTCACGACTGGCATTGCTTCGCGCAGCGCGAGCGCCTTGCTCTCGATCCCGTGCAGCAGCGTCAGAATTCGGCGGTTTTCGAGGAACGCCCGGTCGTCCAGGAAGCGGCGCAACTGCTGCGAGAGTTGTGCCACGGTGCGCTGTGTGTGCTCGCCGGCCTCCAGCCAGTCGTGATGCACACGGCGGGTGCGCGCCTCGGGTTTCAGTGCAAGCACGGCAGGCAGCGCCAGCACCTGATCCAACCGCTCCGAGAGTTCCTCCTGGCGCCGGCTGGACATGAGGAAGTCCCAGAAAGCGCGGAAACTGCGGCCCTGGTCGGAATCGCCGATGGCATCGCGCTCGCCCATGATCTCGTCGAGCAGCGCACCCTTTGCGCCCTCCCACAACGCAATCTTCTCGCGCACCTTGCGGTCGAGCAGGCGAAAGTTGTGCTCGACCTCGCGGAAGTCGGCCAGCAGTTCCCGAGCCAGTTGCTGGAACTGCTGGAATCGGTCCTTGACCGCCGTATCGTCCAGCAGCGGCACGTCGCCCGCGAGCACTCGAGCAATCTCCGCATCGATTTCCTCGCGCTTTTTGCGCAGATCGTCGATCCGCTTGATCGGATCGACCTCGGTGCCCGCGCTGATCTCCTCCAGCAGGGCAAACAGCGTACGCAGGCGCGATTCGGTACCCACAAACGGCCGCTCGGTCAGCGACAACAACCAGGCGATGGCTTTCTCGGTGGCGGGAGTCAGATCGAGCTGCGCCTCATCCGTACCCGACTTGTAGAACTTGCGCAGCCACCCCCTCTCAGGCGCAGCCCAGTCGTTCAGGTACTCGCGCGCGCCCTTCGGGTACGCGTCGGTGCCAACCTGCTCGCGCAGGACGAACAATTCATCCTCCAGCGCCTCCGCGAGGTCGGCCTCGCTCATCCCGCGCATGTTTGGCACCACGAACACCCGGTGCAGGAAGCTCGCCACCAGCGCCGCGTGCGGCGACGCCAGCAGCCGCCAGGCGGGGTGGCGATCACGCAGCGTGACGAGGGTGGCGTGTTCCATGAGAGTACTAATGCGGTTACAAAATCCGCGACAAGTATAGGTTTCCGATCAACCCCTGGCGCCAAGGAGATCGCTGACCGCAACCGCCATCACGGCATGCCGGAACGGCCTGCGCGCCGCGGCGTCAAGGAACTAAGGGCATTCCCCTGCATGACGATTTGCGTTGCGTCTTGGTTACATGCCGGGTATCATGTTACTTCGCACGAAACCAAGGGAGGGCATATTGCCATCAATCCACGAATCGACCGGCAAGGTAGCGCGTCACCGCGAGCGGATGCGCGCCGCCGGGTTGCGGCCCGTGCAGTTCTGGGTACCGGACACCCGCTCGCCGGAGTTCCGGGCGCAAGTGCGAAAGCAGTGCCAAGACCTGAAGAGCGATGCCGCAGAGGCCGACGTTTTACGCTTCACCGAAGAGGCTGCATCGCACGTTGAAGGTTGGGAGTAAATGCAGCGCGGCGACTTGGTGACGGTTTCTCTGCAAGGCGACTATGGCAAACCACGCCCGGCATTGGTCGTTCAATCAGACCTCTTGACGGATTTGGAGAGCGTTGTGCTCTGCCCCGTCACAAGCGATCTGCGCGATGCCGCATTTCGCGTGACCGTGGAACCGGATCCCGCCAATGGGCTTCGTGCGCTTTCGCAAATCATGGTGGACAAACTTTCGACACTGCCCCGCACCAAAATCAACGAACCGTTTGGCCGTCTCGATGAGGAACGGATGAAGAGGGTAGATCGGGCCTTGCTACTGGTCGTTGGCCTGATCTGATGCCGCCTTCGGCCGATTCGTCGGTGCCGGATACGCGGCGGCGTCCTGCGCCGTGATCTGACCGCGCATGTCGCGGCTTCCCCCGCCAACCCCCTGAATCGATTGGGCTAGCAAGGATAGTGGTGGAGACGAGGAGGATCGAACTCCCGACCTTCGCATTGCGAACGTGAATTACAATATATATTTATCAATGTGATACGTGAATTAATGTACTATTTGCCACAATTTTGCCACACTCGAAACGGGA
>JAKBZN010000013.1 GCA_021842465.1 Pseudomonadota bacterium | reverse complement strand
TCGCGATTCCCTTGCGGCGGCGGAAAACAAGTCTTCGTATTTGCTCATGGACGTTTCCTTTGGAGGGGGCCAGCTTTGGGAGCGCGATTGTCCGGCGATTCGATCGTCCATTCTGAGATGAAAGGCTTCGCGTAATGCGGGAGCGAAATCGCGAAAACAAGGGGCTTCCCGCCCGCTGGCGCCTTTATCACGGGGCCTACTACTTCCGGGTTCCGGTTGGCGAAGAGGGTAAGTGGGACGGGAAAAAGCAATTTCGTCTCGGGAAAACGCTGCCGGAGGCATACGCAGTGTGGGCGAAGCGTATGGAGATCCAGGAGCAGGCCGAGACGGTGGCGGAGCTGTTGGACAAATATGCGCTCCGCGTCGTCCCGACCAAGGCCGTCAAGACCCGTGTCGACAATGCGAGGGCGATCAAGCGACTGCGGGCAGTCCTGGGGGATGTCTCGATTTCCGAGGTTCGCCCGAAGCTGATTTACCAGTACGTCGAGCACCGCAAGACGAAGCGCGTCGACGAAAGCGGCCGCGTCCAGGGCGGCGGAACCGCGGCGCACCGGGAGATTGAGGTTCTTTCGCACGCGTTCACGAAGGCGGTCGAGTGGGGAATCATCGACCGGCATCCCTTCAAGGGTGAGATTCGTCTTGCCGGCGAAAAGCCGCGAACCCGGTACGTTGAGGATTGGGAAATCATCGAGTGCCTTGGGCTCTCGAGCCAGCGCGAAAAGGGCAGTGTCCGGCTGATTCAGGCGTACATCCGACTCAAGCTTCTGACCGGGTTGCGGCAGGGCGATCTGCTGCGCCTGCGCCTGGACGACCTCCGCGAGGACGGAATCCACGTCGAGCCCCGGAAGACCGCGCACACGACCGGAAAGAAGCTGATTTTTGTCTGGACCCCGGAACGGCGCGCGGCGGTGGACGCCTGCCTGGAGGTGCGCCAGGTCCATATATCGGCGTCACCGTGGCTTTTTTGTACGCGCCGCGGCGAGTGTTACTTCAAGGAAAGCAGAGGGGAGGCACGAGGATGGAAGGCGATGTGGCAGCGATTCATGAAGCGCGTACTGGCCGAAACGGCGGTGCGCGACCCGTTTACGGAACACGACCTTCGGGCCAAGGCGGGAAGCGATGCGGAGAGTCTGGAGCGCGCCCGTCAGTTGCTCGGGCATGCCGACGCGGCGATCACCCAGCGGGTCTATCGGCGGCGTCCGGAGCGCATTGAATGACCTCGTCAATGGCACATAGCCCCAGTTATGGCACAACCACAAAAACAACAAGGGATTGCCGTTTCCGACAACCCCTTGTTTATCCAGCGATATTTGGTGCGCCCGGCAGGATTCGAACCCACGACCCCCTGGTTCGTAGCCAGGTACTCTATCCAACTGAGCTACGGGCGCAGAACCGCGAATTCTACACGAAATCGCAATCGCCTTCCAGGCGTCGCCGATGGGATGCCAAGCCGCGTAGGGGATCCCTAGGACGCAGGACGGCGGTTTGGTGGATTGCCCGGCGCGCGACGGGTGTGTAAAAACATGGCCCGGGTTCGAAGTGCGGGGGAGGGCGACCGATGCGCTCCCGGTTCGCGGCGTTCTCTTGCCAGGGCGAATGCAAGATGCGTATCTTCAAATGCGGATTGCCGCATGCGGTTTCCCCTCCCTCCGCGGCCGGCACGGAGCCGCCGGCGCTGACGGCGCGGGAAACCGAATGCCTGCGCTGGACGGCGGAGGGGAAGACGGCCTGGGAGGTGGGCCGCATCCTGCAGATCTCGGAGCGCACCGCCAACTGGCACCTGCAGGCGGCCAGCCACAAGCTCGGGTGCGCGAACAAGATTCAGGCGGTCGTGAAAGCGATCCGGATCGGGCTTTTGGGCTGAATTCTGCCGCGGGCGCTTCCGCCGCGACGCAGGCGCGCAGCCTTGTCACGGATTCGTCGCCATCGGGTCCTGGCGTGGCGTATAGTCGCGGGTTTGCGCCGCGGCCGCCAAGCTGCGGTTTCTGTCGGCGTTCCGGCAGCTTCCATAACTCGTAGAACCGTCAAAGATGCGATCCTTTCCCCGAATTGGCCTGTCCGCCGCGCTGGTGGTGTTCGCGGGCATGCTTGGTGCCTGCAGCAGCAGTAGCAACAATGTTGCACCCACGAGCGTGCGATTGGTCAATGCCACGACGGCGGCGGCGACGAGCCCCGTACTCGACCTCAGTCTGAGCGGAACGCCGGCGGTGACCGGAATCACGGTGGGGAGCGCGAGCGGATACACGTCGCAGAATCCCAGCACCTACGCGGCGTCGGTGACCGACGAAACCGGTACCTTGAGTTCGGGCACGCCGCTCACGGTCAATCTGGGGACCGGGGAGAGCTACACCATCGTCGCCTACACGCTCGGCACGACCGTGGCGATGGGGTATCTGACCGACAATCTCGGCATCCCGTCGTCCGGGCAGTCGACGGTTGGATTCGCCAATTTCTCGACCGATGCCGGTCCGCTGGATATCTACGTCCTGGCGCAGAACACGGCGAGTGTTCCGGCCGGGGTGCAGCCGGTGTTCGGAGGGGTCACCGGGCAGTCGCTGCCGGTGACCGAGCCGGCGGGAAACTACACGATCATCGCGACCAAGCCCAACAGCCCGACCGATATCCGGTTCATCAATGAGTCGGTGAGTCTCGCCGGCGGCCAAGCCGAGGTGATGGCGTTCACGCCGACGTCCGGCGGCGGCCTCGTGAACGGCATGCTGATCGTTCAGGGGGGAGGCGCCACCACGATGGCGATGAATTACGCCCGGGTCCGGATTGCGGCCGAACTGCCGACGGTGGGCACGCAAGTTGCGGCGACCGTGGGGACAACCGCGGTGGCCACGTCCAACGCGCCCTACGTTGGACCGTATACCCTGGTCCCGGCCGGGGTCGCGGTGGGCAACGTGACCTCGGGTGGGGCGCAGGTGACTTCGCCGTCGACGACGCCCCTGACCGCAGGCGACGACTACACCCTGGTCGTGTATGGATCCACGCCGACGGCGAGCCTGCTGCAGGACGACAACCAATATCCGGGCAACGGTGCCGCGTCGATTCGCCTCGTGAACGTCGCGGCGGGCAGCGGCACGGTCAGCCTGTACGTGAACTCGGCCGTCGTTTCGTTGGCAACCTACTCGGCGACGGCCGCGGCGGCATCCGCCTATGCCGGCATCACGCCGTCGTCGTCGGTGCCGATTTCGTTGGGGGGGGGATCGGGAACGATCTCCTTCCTGTCCGGCGCCACGACGGCAACGTTCGTATCCGGATCGGTGTATAGCGTTTTCGTGTACAACGCCACCGGGACGGGCGCGATCCTCACCGGCGACCGCTGATTTTTCCGGGTCCCGGCGACGCATGCCGGGACGCGCTGCGGCGGGACGGGAAGCGCGACCGCGGCTTCCCGTCCCCGGCGACCGGCGGTGCGGCGACCTACTTCACCATCGCCAGCAATTTGTCGAATCGGTCCTTGTGAAGGAGCATCGTCGCTTCTTCCTTGGCGGCTGCCGCCTTGGCCTGGGCGAGGTTCACCGGCTTGCCGGCTTGTACGACTCCGACCATGCCGACGTTCTCGTGCAGCTTGCACTTCACGAGGTAGATCCCTTCCTGAGTCAGCTTCACCGTAACTTTCTGGTTGGGCTGACCGGTCCACGAGGCGACGCCGTTGGGGACAAGCACCGAGACGCTCGTATGTCCCGCCTTGTCCATCGGCTCAAAGACCACCGTGTCGCCGACATCGGCCTTGACGAACATCGGGTCGAACACCAGCATTTTTCCATCGGGTGCGCGCGTCACCATCTTGACGGTGATTTCCTTGGCGTCGGCCGTGGCGGGCTGGACGAACAGGCCGCACGCGAGCATCGCCGCGGCAAACAGCACGATCTTGCGCGGTTTCATGGCGAATCTCCCGTTGTTGTTAGAGTCCCATCCTAGTTCCGGCGGAGTGCGCAATACGTACGCAGGCAGTGATGGAATCGTCCCGCTGCCGGGGGATGCGCATAAGTGGGGGATATCCCGCTCGGGCGGGATGTTTGACCGTCCTGGTTTGCGCGCCGGCGCGAATTTTCTAAATTCTGTATTCATGAAATTCGAATGTATGGGGGAGGGGGGCGGCGCTATGCTTTCCATCCCAATTTTCGGAAGGAAATCGACCATGTTCCGCAATGCGCGTTTCGCCATCGCCCTTACCGCCGCAATCGGTGCGGCGGGTTCCGTTCCCGCCTTCGCGGCACCGGAACACTTCGTGCTCGACCCGGCCCATACCTACCCGAGCTTTTCGATCACCCATCTCGGGTTTTCCGTAATGCAGGGCGAGTTCACGGCAACGAGCGGAACCTTGGTCTACGATGAGAAGACCCATACCGGCTCGGTGTCGGCCCGGATCGATGCGGCGTCGATCTTCACCGGTTTCGACAAGCGCGACGAGCACCTGCGCAGCAAGACGTTTTTCGATGTGGCCAAATTTCCGGCATTGCGGTTCCGGTCCGCGACCTTTCATCTCGTGCCGGGCAAATCGGTACCGGTCCAGGGCAAGCTGACCATGCTGGGGGTGACCAAGCCGGTGACCCTGCACGTCCAGCCGACACGTTGTGGAATGCGGATGGACAAGCATTACGTGTGTGGGGCTATCATTACGGGGTCGATCAAGCGTTCGGACTGGGGGCTCAATGCCTACGTCCCGTTCGTGGGCGACGAAGTGACGATGCAGATCGAGGCGGAGGCGATCCGTCAGTAGGCACCTAACCTTGTCCGATGTAGCCGGCTGTTGAAACCGATCCAGAGCGACCCTACCCCCGTCCCCCACGTTCCCGCGCCGGAGCAAACCGGCGCCGATGGATCTCGACAGCCTGCTGCGCGGTTCCGGTTTCCGGGATGGCGGCGTTTCCTGCTGGTTGCCGGACCCGGCGTGGTGGTGATGTTGGCCGACACCGATGCGGGCAGCGTGATCACGGCCGCGCAGAGCGGAGCATCCTGGGGGTACCGTCTGCTGGCCCTCCAGTTCCTGTTGATCCCCATTCTCTATGTGGTGCAGGAATTGACGGTGCGCCTGGGGGTGCTGACCGGCAAGGGCCATGGCGCGCTCATCCAGGAACACTATGGCCGCGGTTGGGCCTGGGTTTCCGTCGGTACGCTCATCGTCGCCTGCATCGGCGCGCTATTGAGCGAGTTGAGCGGCCTGGCCGGCGTCGGGCAGTTGTTCGGGGTTCCGATTTCCTGGACGATGGGGATCGTCTTCGTTGGTTTGAGCCTCATGGTGGTGCGCGGTTCCTATCTCACGGTGGAGCGCATTGCCATGGCGATCGGCTCGTTCGAGATCGTCTTTCTGCTGGTGGCGTGGATGGCCCATCCGGGGCTGCCGGACATGGTCCGCGGATCGATGTCGGTTCCCTGGCAAAGCCCGGACTATCAGTATCTGGTGGCGGCCAACATCGGCGCCGTGCTCATGCCCTGGATGGTGTTCTTCCAGCAGTCGTCCGTGGTCGAGAAAGGACTACGGGCCGAGGATCTGCGCGCGGCCCGCTGGGATACCGCCTTGGGCGCGGTGGCGACCCAGGTGATCATGGCGGCGGTCCTCGTTGCGACGGCGGCAGGTCTGGGCACCGCGGCCAAGGGAGCGGCGCTCGACAACGTCCCGCAGATCGCGCAGGCGTTCACGCATGCCTTGGGGCCGATGGTGGGCCGGGTGCTGTTCGGCCTGGGGCTGACCGGTTCCGCGCTGGTCGCCACGATCGTGGTGACGCTGACGGCGGCCCGCGCCTTGGCCGAAGCGCTGGGGGCCCAGCACCGGCTCGACCAGAGCTTTCGTCAGGCGCCCTGGTTCTATGGGGTCTACATGCTGGCGCTGGGGACGGCGGCGATCGTCGTCGCCTCCGGCGTCGACCTGGTGCGGGTGAGCGTCGGGGTCCAGGTCATGAATGCGTTGCTGCTGCCGGTCGTGCTCGGGTTCCTCTACCTGTTGGCGCGGCGCCTTCCGCCGGCGGTTCGGCTGCGGGGGGCGTATGAGAAGGCGGTGCTGCTGATCATCGTCCTGACCACCGGGCTGGGGGTGTACTCGGCGATCGCCGGCATGTTCTGAGGTTGGCCCGGGGCGCGAGCGGCCGCCCGGTCGATCGCCGGCAGACCGGCGCCTACAGTGCCGCCCGCATCAGGTCGTCGGCCTCGCGCAGCAGATATTCGCGGAACTCCGCCGCGGCCGGGGTCAGGTTGCGCTGGCGCGTGTGGACGACGAACCATTGGCGCCGCAACGGCAGGCCGGCGACGTTCAGCGGAACGATGCGGCCGGCGGCCTGTTCCAGCCGTACCGTGTGCAGCGACAGGAACCCGATGCCGATGCCCGCCATGACGGCTTGCTTGATCGTTTCGTTGCTGTCCGTTTCCATGATCGCGTTCACCTGCACGCCGGCTTCGGCGAAATAGCGATCCATGGCGATGCGGGTTCCCGATCCGGGCTCGCGCACGATGAACGGTTCGTGCTCGAGGTCCTCGGGGGTGAGTTCGCGCCGCAGCGACAGGGGATGCGACGGCGACGCCACGATCGCCAGGGGATTGGGGGCGAACGGCGTCCCGACCAGGAGCGTCCCTTCCGGTGGCCGTCCCATGATGCCGAGATCGATGTTGTAAGACTGCAACTGCTCGAGCATGTTCTCCCGGTTGTAGATGTTGAGCTTGAGATCGAGACCGGGGTGGGATTTGATGAACTGCGCCAGCAGCCGGGGAGCGAAATAGATCGCGGTGCCGACCACGCCGAGCCGGACCCGACCGCGGCGCACGCCGCGCAGGTCGCGCGCGGCATTGACGAACTCGTCCATGCGCCGCAGGAGGTCGCCGCCGAGCGCGGCCAGTTCCCGACCCGGCTCGGTGATCTGCAGGCCGCGGCCCACGGGCTCGAACAGGGCGATCTCGAGCTGGTCTTCGAGCTGCCGCAGTTGCATGGACACCGCGGGTTGCGTCAGATGCAGCACATGGGCCGCGGCGGTGACACTGCCTTCCCGTGCCACCGCGTCGAGGATTTCCAGTTGCCGTACGGTGATCGCTCGCCGTGTCATAATTTATAATTATCCGCTATACCAAAAATATTTAATGGATTTTATTGAAATGGGAATCGTAGAATCTTCGGTTCCCGTACTCTGCCCATGAGTTTTGTTCGGATGCTGAAAGCGGTCTTGTTCGACGTGGATGGAACGATTGCCGAAACGGAGGAACTGCACCGTCGGGCATTCAACGCGGCATTTGCGGATCTTGGCCTCGACCTGTCCTGGTCGCAGGACGAATATCGCGGCCTCCTGCGGGTGACCGGGGGCAAGGAGCGCATCACGGCGTACTTCCGCGCGAAGGGCGTGGAAATGCCTGCCGAAGAGGTGGCGGGGATCCATCGCCGCAAGACGGAAATCTATGTCGACGATCTCACGGCCGGGCGGATCACGCTGCGGCCGGGCGTGCTGCGGCTCTGGAAGCAGCTGCGCACGGAGGGGGTGCCGATGGGCATCGCCACGACGACCACCGAAGCCAACGTCGATTCCCTGCTCGCACCCGTACTGGGGCCCGAGTGGCGCGGCCATTTTGCCTGTATCGTTGCGGGGGATCAGGTTCCGAAGAAAAAACCGGCTCCCGATGTCTACCTCGCCTGCCTGGATCGGCTTGGCATCGCCGCATCCGAGGCGGTGGCCATCGAGGATTCTCAGGGCGGGATCGGGGCGGCGCGGGCGGCCGGCATTACGGTCGTCGTGACCCCCAGCTCGTATACCGATCAAGACGATTTTTCCCGTGCCGACTGCGTATTGCCGAGCCTGGGAGATCCCGAGCAGCCGTGGGACGCGGCCCAGCCGGGCTTCCCCCGGCGCTGGGTCGATCTGGAAGACCTGCGGCGCATCGTGGCGGGAGCCGGGCAAGGCTAGGCCGGGACTGGCGATTCCCGGGACGATTTCTGGTTATCTGGAGACAAGAGCGATGTTGGAAAAGAAAATCACCTTGACGCAGTTCCTGATCGAAGAACGGCGTCGTTTCCCCCAGGCTTCGGGGGCGTTCAACAGCATCCTGCTCAACATTGCGCTGGCATGCAAGGCCATTTCGCGCAAGGTTGCCTATGGCGCGTTGAGCGGCATCCACGGTGCGGTGGGCAATACCAATGTCCAGGGCGAGTCCCAGCAGAAGCTCGATGTCCTGGCCGACGACACCTTCCTGCATTGCCTGCAGTGGAGCGGCCACGCCCGCGGCCTGCTCTCCGAGGAGCGCGACGAGCCGTGGATCAATGAGACGGAAGGCGAGGGCGAATATCTCGTCGCCTTCGATCCGCTCGACGGTTCTTCCAACATCGACGTGAACGTCTCGGTCGGCAGCATCTTCTCGATCCTGCGCGCACCGGACGGCGGGCGGCGGGCGAAGATCGAGGACTTCCTGCGTCCCGGGGCGGAGCAGGTCGCCGCCGGATACGCCGTATATGGTCCGACGACGATGCTGGTGCTGACCGTCGGGCGGGGGGTGCAGGGCTTCACGCTCGATCCGGAACTGGGCGAATTCGTGCTCACCCATCCGCAGATGACGATTCCCGCGCAGACCAAGGAATTCGCGATCAACGCATCCAACAGCCGCTTCTGGGAGGCGCCCGTCCGCGCGTACATCGAGGAATGTCTGGCCGGGGTCAACGGCCCGCGCGGCAAGGACTTCAACATGCGCTGGGTTGCGTCGCTGGTGGCGGAAGCGCACCGCATCCTGACCCGCGGCGGCGTGTTCCTCTATCCGCGCGACACCAAGGATCTCAAGAAGCCTGGCCGTCTGCGTCTGTTGTACGAGGCCAACCCCATCGGCATGCTGATCGAGCAGGCGGGCGGCCGCGCGAGCACGGGATATGGCCCGATGCTGGAGGTGCAACCGGAATCGACGCACCAGCGGATCGGTTTCGTGTTCGGATCGCGCGAAGAGGTCGAACGCATCGAGCGCTACCACGCCGAGATGCCGGCGGCGGCGAACGGCAGCGATACGCCGCTCTTCAACGCCCGCGGGCTGTTCCGCGAGTAAGCGCGGCGCGACATTTTCCAAATCACAAGACAAAAGTTTCAAATCGAGGAAGCGTTATGTCCACCAAGCATCCGATCATCGCGATCACCGGCTCTTCCGGAGCCGGCACGACCTCGGTGACGCGTTCGTTCCAACGGATTTTCCGCCGGGAAAGCCTCAAGGCGGCCGTGATCGAGGGCGACAGCTTTCACCGCTACGACCGCAAGGGAATGCGGGTCGCCATGGCCGAGGCGGAGAAGGCGGGGAATCACCATTTCAGCCATTTCGGACCCGAAGCGAACCTGCTCGAGGAACTCGAGAACACGTTCCGCGAGTACGGCGAAACCGGCAATGGCCGCACCCGCAAGTACCTGCATGATGCGGAAGAAGCGGCCCCCTATGGCCAGGAACCGGGCACGTTCACGGCTTGGGAACGGTTCCAGGAAGACACCGACCTGCTGTTCTACGAAGGACTGCACGGGGGCGCGGTTACCGAAAAGGTGAACATCGCGCGCTATCCCGACCTGCTGGTCGGGGTCGTTCCGGTGATCAACCTCGAGTGGATCCAGAAGATCCATCGCGACAAGGCGCAGCGCGGCTATTCGACCGAGGCCGTGACCGACGTCATCCTGCGCCGGATGCACGACTATGTGCATTACATCTGCCCGCAGTTCAACCGCACGCACGTCAATTTCCAGCGCGTGCCCACGGTGGACACGTCCAATCCCTTCATCGCCCGCGAGATCCCGACTCCCGACGAGAGCTTCGTCGTGATCCGGTTCGCGCAGCCGAAGGGGATCGACTTCCCGTACTTGTTGAACATGCTGCACGACTCCTTCATGTCGCGTCCGAACACCATCGTGGTGCCCGCCGGCAAGATGGAACTGGCGATGCAGTTGATTTTCACGCCATTTATCTGGCGCATGGTCGAGCGACGCAAGAAGGCGCTCGGGCGCTGAGGAGCAAAGGAAGATGACGCAAACCAATCAAGAGGTTCTGGCCGCGAACGCACTGCGGATGCTGGCGGTCGACGCCGTCCAGAAGGCCAATTCGGGCCATCCCGGCATGCCCATGGGCATGGCCGAGATCGCCGTCGCGCTGTGGGGACGCCACCTCCAGCACAACCCGGCGAATCCGTCCTGGTTCAACCGCGACCGCTTCGTGCTGTCGAACGGTCATGGGTCGATGCTGCTGTATGCGCTGCTGCACCTGACCGGCTACGACCTGCCGATGGAAGAAATCAAGCGCTTCCGTCAATTGCATTCGAAGGCGCCGGGACACCCGGAAGTGGGCGTGACCCCGGGCGTGGAGACGACCACCGGCCCGTTGGGACAGGGCTTGGCCAACGCCGTCGGCATGGCGATTGCCGAGCAGATCCTGGCGCAGCGCTTCAACAAGTCCGATGCGACCCTCGTCGACCACCACACCTATGTGTTCCTGGGTGACGGCTGTCTGATGGAGGGGGTGTCGCACGAGGTGTGCAGTCTGGCGGGGACCCTCGGGCTCAACAAGCTGATCTGCCTGTACGACGACAATGGCATTTCGATCGACGGCAAGGTTGCCGGCTGGTTCTCCGACGATACCGTGACGCGCTTCCACGCGTATGGATGGAACGCCGAGCGCGTCGACGGTCACGATGTCAACGCGGTCTCGGATGCCATTGCGCGGGCGCGCAAGTCGGACAAGCCGACGATGATCGCCTGCCGTACCATCATCGGCAAGGGCAGCCCGGACAAGGCCGGTACCGCCGGGGTGCATGGCGCCGCGCTGGGGGTCGAAGGCGTGGCCAAGGCACGGGAGGCGCTGCATTGGCCCTACGCGCCGTTCGAGATTCCGTCGGAGGTGTATTCGTTCTTCGACGCGCACGCGCGCGGCCAGAGCGCCGAATCGGCCTGGAACGAGAAACTCGCGGCCTATCGCAAGGCGCACCCCGAAGATGCGGCCGAGTTCGATCGCTGGGTTGCAGGCAAGCTGCCGGCGGCGTTCTCCGCCAAATTCGGCGCGTATATCGAAGAGACGATCGCCAAGGGCGAAAAGCTGGCGACGCGGCAGGCATCGCAGCGCGCCATTGCTGCGCTGGCGGCGGTGCTGCCGGAGCTGGTCGGTGGGTCGGCGGATCTGACCGAATCCAACCTGACGCATTGGAAAGAGGCGGTGTCGTTCACGCCGGGTCATCCGGGGAATTACATCCACTACGGCGTGCGTGAGTTCGGCATGGCGGCCGCGTTGAACGGCATGGCCCTGCATGGCGGCCTGATCCCGTTCGGATCGACCTTCCTCGTGTTCTCCGACTACGCGCGCAATGCGATCCGCATGAGTTCGCTCATGCACCAGCGCGCCGTGTACGTGTTCACGCACGATTCCATCGGTCTGGGCGAAGACGGCCCGACGCATCAGCCGATCGAGCACGTCGCCAGCCTGCGCATGATTCCGGGCGTACACGTGTGGCGGCCGTGCGACGTGACGGAGACGGCGATCGCGTGGCGTCATGGCATCGAGCGGACCAACGGTCCGACGGTTCTGGCCTTGACCCGCCAAGCCCTTCCGGCGATGGTCCGCAACGACGCTCTGGCCGCCGGTGCGGCGCGCGGCGGCTACGTGCTGCACGAGCCGTCGGGCAAGGCGCAGGTCGCGCTGCTGGCCACCGGTTCCGAGGTGTCGATCGCGATCGACGCCGCCAAGGCGCTCGAGGCCGAAGGCATCGCCGCCCGGGTGGTTTCGATGCCCTGCCTCGAAGTCTTCGAGCAGCAGGATGCCGCGTATCGCAAGAGCGTGCTGGGCGAGGGTCTGCCGCGCGTCGCGGTCGAGGCGGGCGTCAGCAATCCGTGGTTCCGCTACGTCGGCGAGAACGGCCGCATCGTCGGGATCGACCGGTTCGGCGAATCGGCGCCGGCAGGCGAACTGTTCAAGTACTTCGGCTTGACCGCGGATCGCGTCGCTGCCGAGGCGCGCGCGCTGCTCGGCAAGTAAGGCGGGCATGCAAAAAATTACGGGGCCTCCGGGCCCCGTAATTTTTTGTGGTGTGCTCCGGATCGTGCGAATGCGAGGGTCCGGGCGCGCGGCGCGCTATCGGCGGTGCAAGGCCGAGGCCGGCGTGCGGCGCGGCCCCAGTCCGGAGTTGCCCGTCGCGCTCTTCGGAGCGTGCATGGCCACGCTGCCGTCGTAGAGCGCCGCCATCGAGTGCGGGTTGGGGTGGTTGGGAACGACCGAATGATGGATGCGCGACAGCAGCATGAGGTCCGACATGGCGTCCGGGTCGATCGGCTCGATGCCATCCCCCAGGCAGAGCTGGGTAAGGTATTCGTTCATCTCCCGCGATCCCCACAACACCACAACGGCCTTGGCAATTGCCGGGTGCTTGGTTTCCAACACCGACATGTCCAGGCCGGCGTCCTCGCGATCTGCGGCGGTGCCCGCCGGGGAGCCGGTGGTGGCCGGCGCCGGGTTCCTGGGTGCCGGCGAAGACGGGCGCGCAGCAACCGGCCGGACCCAGGGCGGCGGAGCGGCGATCAGCTCTTCGTCGACCTCGGGGTAGGCATTCAAGCCATAATGTTTCAGTAGTGCGCTCATGGGAAAAAGTATAGGCATTTCGCGGGTGACGCGCAAATATGGGATCCCGAATAAAGGGGATTTTCATGACCTATTTCTTTGAATTCTCCATTCATCACCCCTGGAATGCCCGATCGGAATAGAAAAGCGATGTCGGTTTCTCTGCAGCAGCATGCCTCCTTGCAACCGTTCCATACCTTCGGCACCGAGGCGCGGGCGGCCTGGATGGCCGTTGCCGATTCCGTGGACGCCCTGCGTTCCCTGCGAATGGACGCCCGGGTGCGGGACCTGCCGTGGTTGATCCTCGGGGGGGGATCCAACGTCCTGTTCGCATCGGATTTCGAAGGCCTGGTCATCCGAATGGCGGTTCGGGGGGTAGAAGAGGTGGACGGGGACACCGACGCGTGGCGCATCCGCGTCGGCGGCGGAGAAAACTGGTCGGATGTGGTGGCGCGGCTCCTGCATTCGGATCGTCCCGGGTTGGAAAATCTCGCCGGCATTCCGGGCACGGGGGGCGCGGCGCCGATCCAGAACATCGGCGCGTATGGCGTCGAATTGGCCGAACGGCTCCACAGCGTGACGGTCTGGGACGGCCGGCACGACGTGCTGCACGAACTTTCGCCCGAGGAGTGCGAGTTCGGATATCGCGACAGCGTGTTCAAGCGCGATGGCGGAGGTTCGGGGTTGCCGGGCGCGGAATTGGCAGGGCCGGGGCGCGTCGTCGTGGCGATCACGCTGCGGTTGCCGCGCCGATGGGCGGCCGTCGCCGGGTACGCGGAACTGGAGCGGGAACTCCGCGCGCGCGGGGAGGAGCGGCCCGGCCCACGCGAGGTGTTCGATGCGGTGCTCGCGATCCGGGGCCGCAAGCTGCCGGATCCGGCCGTCCTCGGCAACGCCGGCAGTTTCTTCAAGAATCCGATCGTGTCCCGCGAGGTCCACGCCGAGCTGCTTGCGCACGCTCCCTCCCTCGTCAGCTATCCGCTCGCGGGGGGGCGTTATAAATTGGCTGCCGGTTGGCTGATCGATGCCTGCGGGCTCAAGGGCTACACCCGGGGGCGTGCCGGGGTGTTCGAGAAACAGGCGCTGGTACTCGTGAACCGCGGCGGGGCGAGCGGGCGGGAGATCTGGGAACTGGCGCAGGAAGTGCAGGAACGGGTGCGGGAGCGGTTCGGCGTGTGCATCGAGCCCGAGCCGCGGATCATCGGGGGCTGAGCAACCGCAGGCCCCTCGCCTGCGGGGGAGAAGGGTTTTCCCCTTCTCCCACACGGGTGCCTAGCGCCGCCGGCGCCGCGCCGCGATCCGCATCCGCAGGGCGTTCAGACGGATGAATCCGTCGGCATCGGCCTGGTTGTACGCGCCGCGGTCGTCGTCGAAGGTCGAGATGGCGGCGTCGAACAGTGAGTCCTTGGCCGAGCTGCGACCGGTGACCATCACCGTTCCCTTGTAGAGCTTCAGCCGGACGCGGCCGTTGACGTGCACCTGCGATTCGTCGATCAGGGTCTGCAGCAAACGGCGCTCGGGGCTGAACCAGTAGCCGTTGTAGATCATGCGGGCGTAGCGCGGCATCAGGTCGTCCTTGAGCGCCAGGACTTCCCGGTCCAGGGTGATCGACTCGATTGCCCGGTGCGCCTTGAGCATGATGGTGCCGCCGGGCGTTTCATAGCAGCCGCGCGACTTCATGCCGACGTAGCGGTTTTCCACCAGATCCAGGCGGCCGATGCCGTGCCGGCCGCCCAGGCGGTTGAGTTCGGTGAGGACTTCCGCCGGCGTCATCCGCTTGCCGTCGATGGCGACGATGTCGCCTTTCTGATATTCGACTTCGATGGTCTGCGGGCGGCCGGGCGCCTTCGCCGGCGACACCGTCATGCGCCACATCGATTCCTCGGGTTCGAAATCCGGATCCTCGAGCACGCCGCCTTCATAGGAAACGTGCAGCAGGTTGGCATCCATCGAGTACGGCGCCGTGCCGCGGCGCTTTTTGAAGTCCACCGGAATGCCGTGCGCGTCGGCGTACTGCAGCAGCTTCTCGCGGGACAGCAGATCCCACTCGCGCCAGGGGGCAATGACGCGGACGTCGGGCATGAGGGCGTAGGCGCCCAGTTCGAATCGCACCTGATCGTTGCCTTTTCCCGTCGCACCGTGCGAAATCGCGTCGGCGCCGGTCTTCTTCGCCAGTTCCACCATGCGCTGGGCGATCAGCGGGCGCGCGATCGAGGTGCCGAGCAGGTATTCGCCTTCATAGACCGCGTTGGCGCGAAACATCGGGAACACGAAATCGCGCACGAACGGTTCGCGCAGGTCTTCGATGAAGATGTTGGACTTGGAAATGCCGAGTTGCAGCGCCTTTTTGCGGGCGGGCTCGAGTTCCTCTCCCTGGCCGATGTTGGCGGTGAAGGTGACGACGTCGCAGCCGTACTTGTCCTGGAGCCATTTGAGGATGACGGAGGTGTCCAGGCCGCCGGAGTAGGCGAGCACGACCTTCTTCACCGGCTTGGCGGCGGAGGTTTCCCGGGCGGCGGTGCGCGAAACCGGTGATGCGGACTTCGCTGCAGATGCTTTTTTGGTTGCCATATGGAACGAGGGGACGTGAACAGGGAATGGAGGAAATGGTTGTCGATCGGAGGCGCGGTCTGCGCCTTCCGCCCTGTCCCGCACGCGGGACAGGGCGGGGTGATGGCGGGGGCTAGTGCACCGATGTCCCCAGCAGCAGATATTCCATCAGCGCCTTCTGTACATGCAGCCGGTTCTCCGCCTCATCCCAGACCACGGATTGCGGCCCGTCGATCACTTCGGCGGAAACTTCTTCCCCGCGGTGCGCGGGCAGGCAATGCATGAACACGGCATCCGGATTGGCTGCGGCCATGACCGCGGCATCGACCCGCCAGGGGGCAAACGCCTGCCGGCGCGCGTCGTTCTCGGCTTCGAATCCCATGCTGGTCCAGACGTCCGTCGTCACCAGGTCTGCGCCGCGGGCGGCATCGATCGGATCGTCGAAGACCTTGCAATGGGCGCCGGCCGGGGCGAGCGCCGCATCCAGGGCATACCCCGGCGGCGTCGAAACGTGCACTGTGAATCCAAGGAGTTGCGCTGCTTGAAGCCAGGTGTACGCCATGTTGTTGGCGTCGCCGATCCAGGCCACGGTATGACCGGAGATGCTGCCGCGGTGCTCGAGGAAGGTGAAGATGTCCGCGAGGATCTGGCAGGGATGGAATTCGTTGGTCAGCCCGTTGATGACCGGAACGCGCGAATGCTGCGCAAACCGCTCGATCTTCGTCTGTTCATAGGTGCGGATCATCACGATGTCGACCATGCGCGAGATCACGCGGGCCGTGTCCTCGATCGGCTCCGCGCGCCCGAGTTGCGAGTCGCCGGTGGTGAGGTGGATCACCGATCCGCCCATCTGATACATCCCGGCCTCGAACGAGACCCGGGTACGCGTGGACGCCTTCTCGAACACCATCGCCAGTGTCCGATCCGTCAGCGGCTGATAGGGCTCGTAGCGCTTGAAGCGGTCCTTGATGACGCGCGCGCGCTCGAACACATGCTCGATTTCGTCGCGGGAGAAGTCCGCGAACTGCAGGAAGTGACGCAATGGAGGGGTCGTTTTCGGCATGGTCGCCCTTACCCCAGGCCCCTCTCCGATCGGGAGAGGGGGATGCGGGGCGAATTACGCCATCGCCTTGATGGCGGCGGCCAAGCGGCTCTTGTTGCGGGCCGCGGTGTTCTTGTGGACGATCTTCTTGTCGGCGATCGAGTCGATCACGCTGGTCGAACGGCGCAGGGTTTCGGTGGCGACGGCCTTGTCGCCGGCGGCGATCGCCTTGCGAACGGTCTTGATGGCGGTGCGCACGCGCGAGCGCAGCGCGGAGGCGTGCGCATTGCGCTCGCTCGATTGCAGGGCGCGCTTCTTCGCTTGTTTGGAGTTTGCCATTGCGATTCCTTGGTGCGGCAGCAAAGCGGTAAACTATAGCAGAAAAAGAGAATTTCTTGTGAATCTGCTTCGCGCCGCTGCCAAGGTCAGCGTTTTGACGATGTTATCGCGCGTCGCCGGCCTGGCGCGCGATCTGCTGATCGCCCGCTATTTCGGCGCCGGTTCGGCGATGGATGCGTTCACCGTCGCGTTCCGTCTGCCCAACCTGTTGCGCCGTCTGTTCGCCGAAGGGGCGTTCTCGCAGGCGTTCGTTCCGGTGTTCGCGGAGGTCAAGGTGCGCGAGGGTCCGGAGCGTACGCGCGCGCTGCTCTCTTCCGTGGCGTCGGCCCTGTTCTGGGTCCTGCTGGGCACCGCGGTGGTCGGTGTGGTCGGCGCTCCGGTGCTCGTGACCCTGATCGCCGCAGGGTTCCGCCATGGGCCAGCGTTCGGCTTGGCGACGCTGCTGACCCGCTGGATGTTTCCCTACATCCTGTTCATGTCCTTGGTTGCCTGTTCGGCGGGGGTGCTCAATGCCTTTGGGCGCTTCTCGGTGCCGGCATTCACGCCGGTGTTGCTCAACGTGTCGATGATCGGGCTGACCCTGCTGCTCGGACGCAGCCTGCACCCGCCGGTGCTCGTTCTGGCGTTCGGGGTGTTGCTCGGCGGTGGGTTGCAGTTGGCGATCCAGATTCCGGCACTGCGAAAGATCGGCATGTTGCCGCGGATCGGCGGCGTACGCGAGGCCTTTGCGAATTCCGATGTGCGTCGGATCCTGCGGCAGATGCTGCCGGCGGTGTTTGCGGTGTCGGTGGCGCAGCTGTCGCTCATCATCAACACCAACATCGCGTCGCATCTGGCGACCGGCAGCAATTCGTGGCTGTACTACGCCGACCGGCTCATGGAACTGCCGACCGCGCTGCTCGGCGTGGCGATCGGCACCGTCCTGCTGCCGACCCTTTCGAAGTCGCATGCGAACGGGGATGCCGCGCACTACAGCCACCTGCTCGACTGGGGCTTGCGGCTGGTCTGCCTGCTGGCGCTGCCGGCGGCCCTGGCGCTGGCGGTGTTCGCCGAGGGGTTCCTCGGCGCGCTGTTTCAAGGCGGCCGGTTCAATGCCTGGGACGTCGCGCAGTCGGCGGCGGCGCTGCGAGGCTATGCGTTCGGCTTGCTGGGGCTGATCGGTATCAAGATCCTGGCGCCGGGGTTCTATGCCAAGCAGGACATCCGCACGCCGGTGCGCATCGGGGTGTCGGTGCTGGTGGTGACCCAGCTCGCCAACATCGTGTTCGTGCCGTGGCTGGCGCACGCGGGGCTGGCGCTGTCGATCAGCGTCGGGGCGCTGATCAATTGCATCCTGCTGTTGTGGGGCTTGCGCAAGCGCGGAATCTATATGCCGGGGCCGGGCTGGCGCTCGTTCGGCTTGCGTCTCGGCGCCGTCCTGGCCGGGTTCGCGCTCGCGTTGTCGGCGATCGAGCGTCGCTTCTCCTTTGCGGTGCTGGCGCCGCACGGCTGGCTGGAACGGGCCGGATGGCTGGCGGCGGTGGTGGCGGCGGGTGCCGTGATCTATGCCGCGCTGCTCTGGGCGGCGGGGTTCCGGCCGCGGGATTTCGTGTTGCGGGATCCGGGTTGAAAGCCGCCCACTCCCGTTTGTGGGAGAGGGCGGCTCCTTCTGCCGCACAAACGCTCAGCCGATCTGCTCCAGCATCGTTTCCGCGCCGCTGATCTTGAGTTCGCCGCCCTCTTCGACGTTGAGCAGGGTGACCACGCCGTCCTGGGCGACCAGCGAGAAGCGCTTGCAGCGGGTGCCGAGGCCGGCGGCGACGAGATCGAGTTCAAGGCCGAGCTTGGCCGTGTAGGTGGCCGAGCCGTCGGCGACCATGCGGATCTTGTCGCCGACACCTTGGTCGCGGCCCCACGCGCCCATCACGAACGCATCGTTTACCGAGAAACACCAGATCTCGTCGATGCCGTTGGCGCGCAGCGCGTCGTAATTCGCGAGATAGCCGGGCAGATGGCGTTCGGAGCAGGTCGGGGTGAAGGCGCCCGGTACGCCGAAGATCGCCACCGTCTTTCCGCGCAACTGGTCCGCGACGGAAAAGGAGTGCGGGCCGACGGGGCAGCCGTCTCGTTCCACCGCGAAAAACTCCTGCAGGGTGCCGTCGGGCAGGGTGTCGCCGATGCGGATCGTCATGTCGTTTCTCCTTGGGTGAAATGGCGGAAGTGTATGCGGGGATCCGCGGCGATTCCCCGATTGCGCGCAGGGAAAACGCGCGGCGCCGCCGGCTCCGAACGCGTTACGGGTGCATCGACGCCAGCACCGGAACGATGAGCAGCGCGACGATGTTGATGATCTTGATGAGGGGGTTCACCGCGGGGCCGGCCGTGTCCTTGTAGGGATCGCCGACCGTGTCGCCCGTCACGGCGGCCTTGTGCGTTTCCGAGCCCTTGCCGCCGTAGTGCCCTTCCTCGACGTATTTCTTGGCGTTGTCCCAGGCGCCGCCACCGGTGGTCATGGAAATGGCGACGAACAGCCCGGTGACGATCGTTCCCATCAGCACGCCGCCCAGCGCCGCCGGACCGAGGACGATGCCCACCGCGATCGGGACCAGCACCGGGAGCAGCGACGGAATCATCATCTCCTTGATCGCCGCGGCGGTGAGCATGTCGACGGCCCGGGAGTAGTCAGGCTTCGCCTTGTGTTCCATGATCCCGGCAATCTCGCGGAACTGCCGTCGCACTTCCTCGACCACCGCACCCGCGGCGCGGCCCACCGCTTCCATCGCCATCGCCCCGAACAGGTACGGGACCAGCCCGCCGATGAACAGACCGACGATGACCAGGTGGTTGGAAAGATCGAACGAGGTGTGCATGCCTTCACGGTCGAGTGCGCGCGTGTAGTCCGCGAACAGCACGAGCGCCGCGAGGCCTGCGGAGCCGATCGCATAGCCCTTCGTCACCGCCTTGGTGGTGTTGCCGACCGCGTCGAGGGGGTCGGTGATGTTGCGGATGGCTTCCGGAAGCTCGGCCATTTCGGCGATGCCGCCCGCGTTGTCGGTGATCGGGCCATAGGCGTCGAGCGCGACGACGATGCCGGTCATCGACAGCATGGCGGTGGCGGCGACCGCAATCCCGTAGAGGCCGCCTAGGTCGTACGCGCCGAGGATGGCCGCGCAGATGGCGACCAGCGGCCAGGCGCAGGCGCGCATCGAGACGGCGAGGCCGGCGATGATGTTGGTCGCGTGGCCGGTGGTCGACGCGTGGGCAATGCGGCGCACCGGGGCGTACTGGGTGCCGGTGTAGTACTCGGTGATGACGACCAGCGCCGCGGTCAGGGCGATGCCGATCGCCGCGCAGCCGTAAAGCGCCGTGGCGTTCGTTCCGGCCGGCATCGGTGCCGCGCCGAGCAGCCAGCGCGTGACGAACCAGAACAGCACGAGGGCGATCGCGCCCGCGACCGCCAGCCCCCGATAGAGCGCGTTCATGATCTTGCCGCCCTCGCGCGCCTTCACGAAGAAACTGCCCGCGATCGACGCGAGGATCGAAACGCCGGAGAGCGCCAGCGGATACGTCACGCCGGCATCGCCGTCGGGGAATGTGAACGAGCCGATCAGCATGGTTGCGACGACCGTCACCGCGAAGGTCTCGAAGAGGTCCGCCGCCATGCCCGCGCAGTCGCCGACGTTATCGCCGACGTTGTCGGCGATGACCCCGGGGTTGCGGGGATCGTCCTCCGGGATGCCCGCTTCGACCTTGCCGACGAGGTCGGCGCCGACGTCCGCGCCCTTGGTGAAGATGCCGCCCCCGAGGCGCGCGAAGATCGAGATCAGCGACGAGCCGAAGGCCAGCCCGATCATCGGATGGAGCATCGCGGTGGCGTTGCCGTGCTCCGTGCGGAGGGTGTGCAGGATCGCATAGAACCCGGCGACGCCGAGCAGGCCCAGGCCCACCACCAGCATGCCGGTGATCGCGCCGCCGCGGAATGCGACGCCGAGCGCGGCGTTCAACCCCCGGGTCGCGGCCTGGGCGGTGCGGACGTTGGCGCGCACCGAGACGTTCATGCCGATGAATCCGGCAGAGCCCGAAAGCAGGGCGCCCAGCACGAATCCGGACGCGGTCCACGGCCCCAACTGCGGGACTGCGGCGATGATGATCGCCAGGACCGCGCCGACCAGCGCGATGGTGCGGTATTGCCGTTTCAGGTATGCCTGCGCGCCCTGCTGGATCGCGGCGGCAATTTCCTGCATGCGGGCGTTGCCCGGGTCTTGCTTGAGGATCCAGGATGTCGAAACCGCCCCGAATGCGACGGCGGCGAGCCCACAAAGCAGTGCAAGTGCGATGGCGGACATGCAAGGCTCCTTGCCGCGAGTGCGGCGGCGCAACGGGGGAAACTACGAATTCAAGACAAGTCCTCGGGTCGGGTGCATGCTGAAAAGGATGATCCGTCTCCGGATGACGTCATTGACGCAGCGCAGCTTCGATGCGCGCCTGGATCTCGGCCATGGCGCCCACGCCATCGACGGCGCGATAGCGCGGCGCCCGCGGGTCGCCGCTCGCGGCCCAGTCGGAGTAGTACGCGATCAGGGGTCGGGTCTGGGCGTGGTACACCTCGAGGCGCTTGCGCACGATTTCCTCGCGGTCGTCGTCGCGTTGCACCAGCGGCTCGCCCGTATGGTCGTCGCGGTCGGCGATTTTCGGCGGGTTGAACCGCACGTGATAGCTGCGTCCGCTTCCGGGATGGACGCGCCGGCCGCTCATCCGCTCGATGATTTCGGCATCGGGCACGGCGAATTCAAGCACCAGATCAATCGGAACCTCGGCCTGTTTCAAGGCCTCCGCCTGGGCCAGGGTCCGGGGAAAGCCATCGAAGAGGTAGCCGCGGGCGCAGTCGGGCTGCGCCAGCCGGTCGCGCACCAGTCCGATGATGAGGTCGTCCGAAACCAGTTGGCCGGCTTCCATCACCTTCTTCGCCGCAAGCCCCAGCGGCGTGCCCGCCTTCACCGCGGCGCGCAGCATGTCGCCCGTGGAGATCTGCGGAATCCCCAGCCTGGCGGTGAGAAACCCGGCCTGTGTGCCTTTCCCGGCGCCGGGTGGGCCCAGCAGAATCAGTCGCATGGTGTTCTTCTTTGGATTCCTGATGTTCCTGTCTGTCGCCGGATCTTACCCGAACCATGCCCGGATCCGCTCCAGGTCGGCAGGGGTGTCCACGCCCGGCGGCAGCGGCGTTTCCACGCGCAGCACGGCAATGGCGATGCCGTGGGCGAGCGCGCGCAACTGTTCGAGTTTTTCCTGCCGCTCGATCGCCGGGATCGGGAGGGCGGGAAAGCGGGCAAGGAACCCGGCGCGGTAGGCATAGAGCCCGATGTGCCGCAGGGCCGGGAGATCCGCCGGGAGTGCGGGCGGAAGCGCCGCCGCGGCGGCAGGCGCCGGGAACGCGTCGCGGGGCCACGGAATGGGCGCGCGAGAGAACAGCAGCGCACGGTCTTCCGCGTCGAGCACGACCTTGACGACGTTGGGATCGAAAAACTCCTCCACGCGGTGCAGTGCGTGGGCCACGGTGGCGATCTCACAGCCCGGATGCGCGGCCAGCATGGCGGCCACGTCGCGGATGATCGCCGGCGGAATGAGCGGCTCGTCGCCCTGGACGTTGACGACGATCTCCTCCGGTTCGAGCGCGAGGGTCGCGCAGGCTTCGGCCAGGCGATCGGTTCCGGTGGCATGGTCCGCCCGCGTACGGATCGCCGACACGTCGTGGCGTTCGCAGGCGTCGACGACCCGTTGATCGTCGGTGCACACGATGACCTGTTCGGCGCCGCTTTCCCAGGCGCGCTGGGCGACCCGCACCACCATCGGCACGCCGCCGAGGTCGGCGAGCGGCTTGTCGGGAAGCCGCTGGGATCCCAGGCGCGCGGGAATCAGGGCGTGGAAGCGGACGTGCGTGCGTGCGGCCTCCCTGGCATCGCTCACGCCTTCGACTCGCGTTCCGCGTCGTCCAGGCGGCGGGCTTCGCTCTCGAGCATGATCGGAATCGAATCCCGGATCGGGTAGGCGAGTCCCGCCGACGGCGATACGAGTTCCTGGCGCTCGCGGTCGTAGCGCAGCGGTCCCTTGGTTACCGGGCAGACGAGTATGTCGAGCAATTTCGGATCCATGATCGTTTCACCTGTGCGGGAGTTCGGCGGCGCGGCTGCCGGGGTCGGCGGTGGCGGCGATTCGACGCTCGACGAAATCGACGCAGGCGGGATCGAGATCCACGTCCAGGGGCACCACCCAGATCCGCTCGTCCTTGCGCAGGCGCGGATCGCGGTGGCATTTTACGGCGTCCTTGCTCGTGACGAGGATGCGGTCGTGCGATTTTCCCGCCAGGACGGCGGCATCGATCGGCTCGTGGTCGGGCAGCGCCAGGGTATCGACTACAAGGCCGTGGGCGCGCAGCATCGCGAAGAAGCGGTCGGGGTTGCCGATCGCGCAGAACGCCAGCAGGCGCAGGCCGCGCTCGCGTTGCGCCTCGGCAAGTTCGGCGAGCGACTGCCGCTGTGGCGGATCCGCCATGCGCACGGCGTTGCGGATGGCGGTGCGCATGCGGAAGAAGGGCGTATGGATGCGCACCGGCGGGGTCGCCCCGTGCAGGACCACGGCATCGACGCGCTCCAGGCGGCGCACCGGTTCGCGCAGCGGACCGGCCGGGAGCTGCCAGCCATTGCCGGTGCCGGTTTCGTTGATCAGGGCGAGTTCGACGTCGCGGGCCAGGCGCCGATGCTGCAGTCCGTCATCGGCGAGGATCACGTCGATCTCGGGATGCATCCGGCGCAGCAGGCGCGCCGCGGCGACGCGGTCCTTGCCGACCGCCACCGGCACCGCCGTGGTGTAGCGGATCAGCACCGGCTCGTCGCCGAACCGGTTCGGGTCGGCGTCGGCGTCGACCAGCCGGGCGGCATCCCCCGCCTGTCCGCCGTACCCTCGGGAGACGACGCCGGGGTGCCAGCCGCGCTCCCGCAGCGCCTCGGTGAGCCGGATGACCAGTGGAGTCTTGCCGGTGCCGCCGACCCGCAGATTGCCCACCACGACGACCGGGACGTCGATGCGCACCCCCGTCTGGCGCCACGCATGGAGACTGCGTCCGAGCCGGTAGAGCCAGGTCAACGGATAGAGCAGGCGGGCGAGCGGTCCCCGCGTCTGCCAGGTGCGCAGTACGCGTCGATGCAGCCAGCTGCGAACGACCAGATTGCCGCGGCCCATGGGGACTTCCGCGCCGTCGGCCTAGCGGCGCGCGCCGCCGGAAGGGTTCCGGGTCGCGAAACTCAGCCGCGTCAGCCCCGCGCTGCGCGCCGCCTCCATCACGGTGATGACCGACTGGTGCGTCGACTGGGCGTCGGCGTTGATGACCAGGATCGGGTCGTGCAATCCGGCCGCGGCGGCGCGCAGCAGCTCGGCGAGTCCGGCCGAGTCGGTCACCGGGACGATGTCGTGCCCGATCGCGAACCGGCCGTCGGCGGTGATCCCGACCTGGATTTCCGCGAGCTTGGCCGCCGTCTGGTCCGGGTCCGCCTTGGGGAGTTCGATCTGCAACTGCGAGAAGCGCGAGTAGGTGGTGCTGACCGCCAGGAAGATCAGCACCACCAGCAGGACGTCGATCAACGGGATGAGGTTGACCTCCGGTTCCTCCGTATAGCCGCGACGGAACCTCACGCCGCGGCTCCCCGCGCCCCACGGGATTCGGCGGAGTAGAGCGCCGACACGAGGCGTGCCCCCTGCTGTTCCATTTCGACCAGGAAATCGTCGACCCGCGCGCGGAAGATCCGGTAGGAGAGCACCGACGGAACCGCCACGACGATGCCGAAGGCCGTGGAATAGAGCGCGACCGAGATGCCCTGCGCCAGTTGCTGCGGATTGGCGCCGCCCTGCTGCGACGCGAAGATGTCGATCATGCCGACCACCGTTCCCAGCAGGCCGAGCAGCGGCGCGATCGAACCAATGGCGCCGAGCAGCGTGAGATAGCGGGAAAGCTCGTGCGCGACGTGGCCGCCGGCGACCTCCATCGCCCGAATCGTGACGTCGCGGCGCTCGTCCATGCTGCGCAGGCCGGAGGCGAGCAGAAAGCCGAGCGGAGAGTCGGCCTGAAGCTTTTCGATCACGTCGGCATGGATCTGGCGGCGCGAATGCAGGTTCAGCACGTCGGCGAGCAGGTTCTCCGGAAGCACGCGCGGGCGGCGCAGGGCGACCGCGCGCTCGATGATGAGCGCCAGTGCGACGATCGAAGCGGCGATCAAGGGCCAGATGGGCCAGCCGATGGCTTGAACGATGGCGAACACGTGGGGATTCCTGTGGATAACTTTGTGGAAAAGCTGCTTAACTCCGGTACAGGCATGGCCGTGCCGGGAGTCCGCATACTACGCACAAATGCAATTGAAAAATAAAATTCATTGCAATTCAATATGTTACCGGGAATTTTTGAGGGCTTCGCGGAGGATTGTGAAACAATGCGCGGCAACCCGTCGATTGTGGAAATTTTGCCTGGGGAAACCCGCATGGAATCAAACCCCGAAGTGGAAAACGCCGAATCGGCGCGGGTTTTCTGGACAGTTTCCCAGTTGAACCGCGCCGTTGCTGGATCTTTGCAGGCGCAGTTCGGCGCGCGCAGGGTGCGGGGGGAGATTGCCTCCTGGACCCGCGCCACGAGCGGACACTGGTATTTCGCGCTCAAGGATGCCACGGCGCAGGTCCGCTGCGTGATGTTCCGTTCGCGCAACACGCTGGTCGACTTTTCGCCGCGGGAAGGCGATGCGGTCGAGGTGCTCGCCTGGGTCGGCCTGTACGAACCGCGCGGCGAATTTCAGTTGACGGTGGAGTCGTTGCGCCGCTGCGGGGCGGGTAGCCTGTGGGAGCGGTTCCAGCGGCTGCGCGAGAAACTCGCGGCCGAAGGGCTGTTCGACGGCGCGGCCAAACGGTCGTTGCCGCCGTTGCCGGCGACGGTCGGCGTGGTGACGTCCTTGCAGGCCGCCGCGCTGCGCGATGTGCTGACCACGCTGCGCCGTCGCGCGCCCTACGTGCGCGTCATCGTCTATCCGGTGCCGGTGCAGGGTCTGGATGCGGCGCCGCGGATCGCGGCGATGCTCGGCGCGGTATCGCGTCGGGGCGAGGCCGACGTCGTCCTGCTGGTGCGCGGCGGCGGTTCGATCGAGGATCTCTGGGCCTTCAACGAAGAGGCGGTGGCGCGCGCGATCCGTGCGTGCGCGATTCCGGTGGTGGTGGGGGTGGGGCACGAATCCGACTTCACCATCGCGGATTTCGCCGCCGACCTGCGTGCGGCGACCCCCACCGCGGCCGCGGAACTCGTGGCCCCGGAACGCGGCGCGCTCGCGCACCGCATCGAGGGGCTGCTGCGCCGGATGACGCGTGCGCAGGCGGCCACCCTGGCAGTGCGCAGCCAGCGGCTGGATTCCGCATTGCGGGTCCTGTCGTCGCCCCATGGCCCCTTGTCCGGCGTGCGCCTGCGCATCGGCGAACTCGTCCGGCGCATGCGCACTGCGGCGGAGGCGACCTTGCGGCGCCGCCGCGATGCCGTCGCGCAGCGTGCGCGCATGCTGGAACTGGTGAACGTGCAGTCGGTACTCGATCGCGGTTTTTCGGTGCTGCACGATGCGCGCGGGGCGCTGCTTACCGATCCGGCGCAACTGCGGTCCGGGGAACGGGTGCATGCGCGGTTCGCCCGGGGAGAGGCCGAACTGCTCGTCCCCTCGTCCCCGCCCGCGGCGGCGCCCGATCGGTGAGTCCTGCGACGGCACGCGGCGTCCCGCCCCGGGAATCGGGTAGTTCCCGGGATTCCGGGAGGGATTGGCCATGCCGAAGGTGCGGCATTGTCGGATCACAATCGCTCTGGCAATAGAATGCGGTGCCGAAGTCTGCACGTCTTTGCGTAAAACAACCCGGAAAAAAGGAAAACGATCATGGAACACACGCTGCCGCCCTTGCCATTTGCGGCCGACGCCCTGGCGCCGTACATGTCGAAGGAAACCTTCGACTTCCACCACGGCAAGCATCATCAGGCCTATGTGACGAACCTGAACAACCTCATTCCGGGCACCGAGTTCGCCTCGATGGGTCTCGAGGACATCATCCGCAAATCGAGCGGCGGGATTTTCAACAACGCCGCGCAGGTCTGGAACCACACGTTCTTCTGGAACTGCCTGAAGCCGGGCGGCGGCGGGGCACCCCAAGGCGCGCTCGCCGCGGCGATCGACGCGAAATGGGGCAGTTATGCGGCGTTCAAGGAAGCGTTCACGAAAAGCGCCGTCGGCAACTTCGGTTCGGGCTGGACCTGGCTGGTGAGGAAACCCGACGGCACGGTGGACATCGTCAACACCTCCAACGCCGGCACGCCGCTCACGACGGCCGACAAGCCCGTGCTCACGATCGACGTATGGGAGCACGCGTACTACATCGATCACCGCAACGCGCGCGCGAAGTTCGTCGAGGTGTTCCTCGATCGCCTTGTCAATTGGGAATTTGCGGCGACGAATTTCTGACGCCGGACATTCCGGAGAGCACGGCCCCGTCGCGGATGCCGTGCGCCGAGAACCATCCCTGGGTCATTTCCAGGGCATAGCTCGCGGGCCGACGCGCGCAATGCCGGTCGTCGGTCTGCGGCTGCATGACCTCGACGTTGATCACCGTTCCCCGCGCGTCGAGGAACGCTACCGACAGCGGGAGCCGCGTATTGCGCATCCACATGCAGTACGCGGCAGGCTGGTCGAACACGAACAGCATGCCGTGATCCGGCGCGAGCCGCATGCGGTACATCAGCCCGCGCAGGCGCGCCGCATCGGTATCCGCCACCTCGGCGACGAGGCGGTGTCCGGCCAGGACAAGGGTTTCCGTCCGTTGCGTGCCCGGCGCTTGGGCGTGCGCGCCGATGACGGACCCCGCCGCCAGCAATAGCGCGGCGGCGCGAGCCGCCGCGGTTGGGCCGTCGGGGCCTGTGGGTTTCGGGCGCGTGGTTTTCATGGCATGTTCATCCGGGCGCTACACTTCGGCCCATTATCGCGTGGAATTCGCGCGCGCAGCCCTGTTTTGGAGACCGCTCGTATGACCCAGCACATCGTCGTTCCCGCGCAAGGGGAAAAAATCACCGTGCGGGCGGACGCCTCCCTCGACGTTCCGGATCAGCCCATCATCCCGTACATCGAAGGCGACGGCACCGGTGTCGACATCACGCCGGTGATGATCCGCGTCGTCGATGCGGCGGTCGCGAAGGCCTACGGCGGCAAGCGCAAGATCGCCTGGATGGAGGTCTACGCCGGCGAGAAATCGACCCGCGTCTACGGTCCCGATGTCTGGCTGCCCGACGAGACGCTGCGTGCGCTGCAGGACTACGTCGTGTCGATCAAGGGGCCGCTCACCACCCCGGTGGGGGGCGGAATCCGTTCGATCAACGTCGCCCTGCGGCAGGAACTCGACCTGTACGTCTGCCTGCGTCCGGTGCGGTATTTCCGCGGCGTTCCCAGTCCGGTGCGCGAACCGGAGAAGATCGACATGGTGATCTTCCGCGAGAATTCGGAAGACATCTACGCCGGCATCGAGTACGAGGCGGAATCGGCGCAGGCGCGCAAGCTCATCGATTTCCTGCAGCGCGAGATGGGGGTCACGAAGATCCGCTTTCCGCAGACGTCCGGGATCGGCATCAAGCCGGTTTCACGCGAGGGAACCGAGCGCCTGGTGCGCCGTGCGATCCGCTACGCGATCGACAACGGGCGCAAGTCGGTGACCTTCGTCCACAAGGGCAACATCATGAAGTTCACGGAAGGCGCATTCGCGCGCTGGGGGTATGCCCTGGCGGCGCGGGAATTCGGCGCCCAGCCGCTCGACGGCGGTCCGTGGCAGGTGATTCGCGCCCCGCACGGTGATATCGTGGTCAAGGATGTCATCGCCGACGCGTTTTTGCAGCAGATCCTGCTGCGACCGGCGGAATACGACGTGATCGCGACGCTCAATCTCAACGGCGACTACATCTCCGACGCCCTGGCGGCGCAGGTTGGGGGGATCGGCATCGCCCCGGGAGCGAACATTTCCGATACGGCGGCCGTGTTCGAGGCAACGCATGGCACCGCGCCCAAGTACGCCGGCAAGGACTACGTCAATCCCGGGTCGGAGATCCTTTCGGCGGAGATGATGCTGCGCCACATGGGCTGGAGCGAGGCGGCGGATCGGATCCTGTCGGCGATGGAGGCCGCGATCCTCGCCAAGACCGTCACCTACGATTTCGCCCGCCTGCTTCCCGATGCGACCCAGGTGTCCTGTTCGGGGTTCGGCGCGGAGATGATCGCCCGGATGTAAGCGGAGCGGCCGGGCGTCGCGGCGACGGTGCAGGAAAAAGGGGCTCCGAAGGAGCCCCTTTTTCTTAGGCCGATGGTCCCGTGCGTCTACGGCGCGTTCGGGGTGATGTTGGATGCCTGTTTTCCCTTGGGCCCCTGAATGATGTCGAAGGCGACCTTCTGGCCTTCCTTCAAGGTCTTGAACCCGCTGATCTGGATTGCGGAAAAATGCGCGAATAGATCCTCGCCTCCATCGTCCGGGGTGATGAATCCATACCCCTTCGCGTCGTTGAACCACTTCACCGTGCCTGTTGCCATGCTTCTTTTTCCTTGCTTGTTTTGCTGCGTACGAACTCAGAACGTCGCGTGACCACCCCGCACGCCGGATCGGGCGCGTGCGAAATCCCCCGAGTTCCACCTTGTGGCGACGGCAGTGCGGTCTTCTGCCTGCCTGCGCCGTTCTTCAAGTGCCGGGTTCTCCGCCGGCTACCTTTTCGAACCATCGGATTTTTCCGGCAACCGTACGCGTCCGTCAACCGCTTAAAACAGGGAGCGGCAGCGGGCGGTGCCAGGTTTTTCGCCGGCGGCCGGTCGGATTTCGCCCGAAACCGGCGTTTTCCGAGGGGAGGCGGCTCGTTCGGGCATGGAAACGGCACGCAGCCGGGGGTTCGAGGGGAAGAAACCGGGGTTTTTCCAGTGACCAAGGTCATGTCGGAAAATCGGCAAATTACCGGGCGTTTCCCGGGGGCTCATGGCCGATCGTATGGGCTTCCCGCAGGGCAAGATGGGAGTCGGGTTCGGATCGGGCGCATCGATCCGGTCGGCGTTATGATGGGGGCGTGTCGGGACTGCGGTGTCGCGGCGCGCTGACCGGGTTGTGGTTTTCGGAGTCATGAGCGAACGGTTCGAGGAATCTGCAGTCGTAGAGAATCAGGAGGCGGAGACCCGGCCGCCGCCCTTGTTTCAGGTCGTGTTGCTGAACGATGACTTCACGCCGATGGAATTCGTCGTCGCCGTGTTGCAGCGGTTCTTCGGGAAGGGGCGCGAGCAGGCGACGCAGATCATGTTGCGGGTGCATTACGAGGGGCGCGGCGTCTGCGGCATATACCCGCGCGACGTCGCCGCCAGCAAGGTGGAGCAGGTCAGCAGTTATTCGCGGGAGCATCAGCACCCGCTGCAGTGCGTGATGGAGGAAGCATGATCGCGCAGGAATTGGAAGTCAGTTTGCACATGGCCTTCGTCGAGGCGAGGCAGGCTCGGCACGAGTTCATCACGGTGGAGCACCTCCTGCTCGCGCTGCTGGACAATCCGTCCGCTTCGGAAGTGCTGCGCGCCTGCGCCTGCAACATCGAGGATCTGCGCAAGAGTCTGCAGAACTTCATTTCGGACAACACGCCCGTACTGCCGCCCAATTCGGATGCCGACACCCAGCCGACGCTGGGTTTCCAGCGCGTCATCCAGCGCGCGATCATGCACGTGCAATCGACCTCCAACGGCAAGAAGGAGGTCACCGGTGCCAACGTGCTCGTGGCGATCTTCGGCGAGAAGGACTCGCATGCGGTCTACTACCTGCACCAGCAGGGGACGACCCGCCTCGACGTGGTCAATTACATCTCCCACGGCATCACCAAGACGCCGGCGGTCGAGGAAAAGGCCAAGGCCGGCGATGCCGAAACCGAAGGCGGCGAGGGCCGGGACCAGGCATCGCCCCTGGAGCAGTACACGCAGAATCTCAATGCGCTGGCGCGCGAAGGCAAGATCGACCCGCTGATCGGCCGCGAGCCCGAGGTGGAGCGGGTGATCCAGGTGCTCTGTCGGCGGCGGAAGAACAATCCGCTGCTCGTGGGCGAGGCCGGCGTGGGGAAGACCGCAATCGCGGAAGGCCTCGCGTGGCGCATCGTCAAGAACGAGGTGCCGGAGATCCTCGAGAAGGCGGTCGTCTATTCGCTCGACATGGGCGCGCTGCTCGCGGGCACCAAATATCGCGGCGATTTCGAGCAGCGACTGAAGGCGGTGCTCAAGCAGCTCAAGGCCAATCCGTCGGCGGTGCTGTTCATCGACGAAATCCATACCCTGATCGGCGCGGGGTCGGCTTCGGGCGGCACGCTCGACGCATCCAACCTGCTCAAGCCGGCGTTGTCGAACGGCACGCTCAAGTGCATCGGTGCCACCACGTACGCCGAATACCGCGGGATTTTCGAGAAGGACCATGCGCTGTCGCGGCGCTTCCAGAAGATCGACGTCAACGAGCCGACGGTGCAACAGACCATCGAGATTCTCAAGGGGCTCAAGTCGCGTTTCGAGGAGCACCATGGTGTCCGGTATTCGGCCGGTGCGATCACGGCGGCGGCCGAACTCGCGGCCAAGTTCATCAACGACCGGCACCTGCCGGACAAGGCGATCGACGTCATCGACGAGGCCGGCGCGGCGCAACGCATCCTGCCCGCCGGCAAGCGCAAGAAGACGATCGGCAAGAACGAGGTCGAGGAGATCATCGCCAAGATCGCGCGCATTCCGCCGCAGACGGTGTCGAGCGACGATCGCACGCAGCTCAAGAATCTCGACCGCAACCTCAAGAATGTGGTGTTCGGCCAGGATCCGGCGATCGATGCCCTCGCAGCCGCGATCAAAATGGCCCGGTCCGGCCTCGGCAAGCCCGACAAGCCGATCGGCGCGTTCCTCTTTTCCGGCCCCACCGGCGTCGGCAAGACGGAGGTCGCGCGGCAACTCGCGTTCACGCTCGGAATCGAGCTCATCCGCTTCGACATGTCGGAGTACATGGAGCGCCACGCCGTGAGCCGGCTGATCGGCGCGCCCCCGGGATACGTCGGTTTCGACCAGGGCGGGCTGCTGACCGAGGCGATCACCAAGAAGCCGCATGCGGTGCTGCTGCTCGACGAGATCGAAAAGGCGCACCCGGACATCTTCAATATCCTTCTGCAGGTGATGGACCATGGCGCGCTGACGGACAACAACGGGCGCAAGGCCGATTTCCGCAACGTGATTCTCATCATGACCACCAACGCGGGCGCGGACGCCTTGCAGAAGCGGCCGATCGGTTTTGGCGGCAGCCGTGAGGCGGGCGATGAGATGGCCGAGATTCGGCGCCTGTTCTCGCCGGAGTTCCGCAACCGGCTCGATGCCGTCATCAGCTTCGCCGCGCTCGACGAAACCATCATCCTGCGGGTGGTCGACAAATTTCTCATGCAACTCGAAGAGCAGTTGCATGAGAAGAAGGTCGAAATCGTGTTCAGCGACGCGCTGCGCACGCATCTCGCCAAGAAGGGATTCGACCCGGTCATGGGCGCGCGCCCGATGGCCCGCCTGATCCAGGACACCATCCGCAAGGCGCTTGCCGACGAGTTGCTGTTCGGCCGGCTGGTCAATGGTGGCAAGGTCGACGTCGACGTCGACGATCAGGACACGGTGGTGCTGCAGTTTCCGCCGTCGTCCGACAGCGGCGATGCGTCGCAACCGGAGCGCGGCGAGCCGGTGCTGTCGGAGTAATCCGGGAGCAAGCCCGGAGCACGTGACTGGGGGCTGCGTCCCTGGGCGCAGCCCCCAGTCGCATCCAGCCACCACGAGCATTCCGTCACAGTCACATATTCGGATACCGCGGTCCGCCGCCCCCTTCCGGTGCCACCCAGACGATGTTCTGCGTCGGATCCTTGATGTCGCAGGTCTTGCAGTGCACGCAGTTCTGCGCGTTGATCTGCAGCGCGTCGGTTCCGTCCGGCGCTTTCACGAATTCGTATACCCCGGCCGGACAGTAGCGCGCTTCCGGCCCGGCGTAGCGCGCAAGGTTGATCGCGACGGGGACGCCGGGGTCGCGCAGCGTGAGGTGGACCGGCTGGTTTTCCTCGTGATTGGTGTTCGACAGATAGACCGAGGACAGCCGGTCGAAGCGCAGGGTTCCATCCGGCTTGGGGTACGCGATCGGCGCGCATTGCGCCGCCGGCAGCAGCTTCGCGTGGTCCGGCTCGGACCGGCGAAGGGTCCAGGGCGCGCGGCCGCCGAATACCAGCTGGTCGATGCCGAACATGACCGAGCCGACCAGCAGCCCCTTGTCCATCCAGGGTTTGAAATTGCGTGTGGCGTAGAGGTCGTCGCGCAGCCAGCTGCGCTCGAAGGCCTGCGGATAGGCCGCCAGTTCGTCGCCGCCGCGGCCCGCCGCGACGGCCTCGAAGGCCGCATCCGCCGCCAGCATGCCGGAGACCACGGCGCCGTGGGTGCCCTTGATGCGCGCCGCATTGAGGAATCCCGCCTCGCAGCCGATCAGCGCGCCTCCCGGGAATACCAGCTTCGGGAGCGATTGCAAGCCGCCGGCGGTGATCGTGCGCGCACCGTACGCAACGCGCTTGCCGCCTTCGAGCATCCTTCGGATGGTCGGGTGGGTCTTGAGCCGTTGGAACTCCTCGAACGGCGAGAGATATGGATTGCGATAGCCGAGGCCGACGACGAGCCCGATGCTGACCTGATGGCTTTCGGCGTGATAGAGAAAGGATCCGCCGTAGGTCTGCGGGTCGAGCGGCCAACCGGCGGTATGCATGACCAGGCCGGGTTCGTGGCGCGCAGGATCGACGTCCCACAGTTCCTTGATGCCGAGCGCGTAGGTCTGCGGATCGCGCCCGCGCAGGAGATCGAAGCGGTCGATGAGCTGGCGGCCGAGGTGGCCGCGCGATCCCTCCGCAAACAGCGTATAGCGGCCGCGCAGTTCCATGCCGGGCTGGAAGTTCGCGGTCGGCTGCCCATCGCGTCCGATGCCTTGGCTGCCGGTTGCCACGCCGACGACGCGCGCTGCGCCGTGTGGGTCCGATTCCTGAAGAATTTCCGCCGCGGCAAACCCGGGAAAGATGTCCACGCCCAGTGCTTCGGCCTGCTGTCCCAGCCAGCGCACGACATTGCCCAGGCTGACGATGAAGTTGCCATGGTTGACGAAGCAGCGCGGCAGGAGCGCCGCCGGCGCCTGCAGGGCGCCGGTTTCGGTAAGGAACAGAAACCGGTCTTCGCGCACGGCCAGACGGATCGGGGCATCGCCGTCGGTGCGCCAGTCGGGCAGCAGTTCGTCGAAGGCGCGGGGGTCGATCACCGCGCCCGACAGCGTGTGCGCGCCCAGCTCTGCGCCCTTTTCCAGTACGCAGACCGAGCAGTCACTGCCCGAATCCCGCGCGCGTTGCTTGAGCCGGATCGCGGCGGCAAGGCCCGCAGGGCCGCCGCCGACGATCACGACGTCGTACTCCATCGATTCGCGTTCCATATCCAGGACGATCGGCGGAGGCCCGAAACGGCCTCCGCGCAAGGTTGCTCAGCTCTCGGGGGTGTTCTTGTCGATCAGCGCGAGCGGGAAATCGATTTCCGTCGCCTTGCCGTTTTCTTCGATTTCGACGTGCAGGGGGCCGGTCGGCGTCGGGACGCCGAAGTCGACGGCGCGCCGGTACACCCCGGTATGGCCGTCTTCAATCGCCTGCACCCAGTTGGCGTTCGGCAGCGCCCGCAACCGGACGAGCGCATCCCACAAGGGGCGGTGGCGGGTGCCCGTGATGACGACGACGACCTCGTCGACGCCGGCCTCGATCGGCGACGGGCGGGTCTCGATCGCCACGGTGTAGTTCCCGTAGTGTTTGACGGCCATCTGGGCCTCATCGGAGCCGCAGGCCGCCACCAGCAGCGGCATCGCCGCCGCCAGGAGCACCCCGCGCAGGGCTCGCCGGAGCGGTCGGATCTCGCGGTCAGGGTTGCGGGTTGTCATGCGTTCGTTCCTCGTTCCCATTCGCGTCATTCCGTTCCGCCCGCTGCGGGCCGGCGAGTCCCGTCATGAAATACACGAACGTGGCGGCGAGCGCGACGTAGCCGATCGCCATGACGAACCCCCAGTTGAACCACTGGACGTGAGCGCCCTTGCGTTGCCCCCAGAACGGGAAGCCGAGGCCGATCCCGATCAGCAGCACGATCACCACCACGCCGATGAACCAGTAGGGCACCCGCCGCTGCGACTCGGGGATCTTGGTGATGAGTTCCCAATCTTCCATTCCCCGCGTGGCCAGCCGCTGCTGGTCGCTGTCATAGCCGAAGTTGTCCTGCGGGATGTGTCCCCACTTCGGGTCGATCGGGTGATCGACCTGCTCGGCTGCCGGCTCGTTTGCCCCATCGGGATCGGTATGGTGGCCGGTCCCTGCGCCATATTGGGTGGGTGTATTCATGATCGCTGCTCCGGTGGCGGTGCGGCACCGCGGTTCCTCATCCTGCGTAATGTTCGAACGAAAAGCGCCCGACCCATCCGTCCTGCGCCCGCACCTCGATCTGCATGGGGTAGAGGCCGTGTCGGAGCGTGTGGGAAATGGTCAGCGTGACCGCCTTGTGCTGCACGTTCCCCAACTCCAGTTCGGTCGCGCTCAAGTGGTAATCCTGCGCCGGCAGGCCATGGACGTAAATCCGCAGCGACTCGGGGCGATAGCGCTTGTTGGCGATCGCGATCTTGTAGCTCGTGGGTGCCATCTGCCCGGCGGTGAACGCGGCACCGTGGTCCACCGACAGGTGGTAGGGCTGATAGGTCCATAGCCCCCAGGAAAACATCGCCAAGCCCAGGACGGTGAAGGGGAAGGCCCAGCGGGTGCGCCCCATCAGGCTGTACTCCGCGCTGCGGCTCGGGGCGGTGGAACTTGGGCGGCTGCGGCGCGGCCGGGCGGGCGCCGCCACGGGGATCCCCTGGCGCTCGCCGAATTCGAACCGCAGCAGGCCTGGGACTCCTTGCTTCTGATGCATCCGGTTGCAGGCGTCGACGCACTCGCCGCAGTTGATGCAGCTATCGTAGATGTCGGTCCGCCGCGGGTCGAGGTCGATGAAGCACTGCGTCACACAGTAGTTGCATCCCTCGCAATCCGCGGCGCGGTCTTTGTCGTAGGCGATGTGCAGGGTCTGGCGGGTCTTGAACGAATGCTGCCAGACGCGGTAGACGCAGGCGAACCGGCACCAGTAGTGGCGCAGGATGGTGATGTCCAGCAGGACGATCAGGACGAACACCCCGTAGATCCAGTACAGGGACGATTTGAGCGACGGGTCGGAGTGCAGCGTCATGAACGACCACACCGCGCCCGGAGGCCAGAAATACAGCATCGGCAGCAGCGCCACGGCCATTGACGCGGCGAGGTAGCCGATCCCGAGGATGACCCAGTTGATGGCACGATCTTTCGAGGCGGTCACCCGTACCGGCGCGCCGTCGTCGATGCTGACCTCGGCGCGTCGGCCGAGCAGCTTGCGCATGAGGAAGTTGGCCCATTCGGAAATGCTGTTCTGCGGGCACACCCAGCCGCAAAATACCGTTCCGGCGATGGAGTACAGGAACACCATGGCCGTCGCGACGCAGAACCAGAGGCCGAATACGAGGAAGAAATCGGAAAACCAGATCTGTCGGTTGAGCACCACCATGGCGCCCGCGATCGGATCGAAGCGAAACAGGCCGGTGACGGGAATCACGACCATGAGCGCGAGGGATAGCGCCTGGACCAGCCGGCGGCGGAGGTGGTAGTGGGTCGGCGGGAGAAGTCCTGCCGCGCCGGTGGCGCTGATCGTCTTGACCGGAATGGCATTCAACGCGCTTTGCGCGGATCGGGTTCCAGGCTGCGTCGTCATTTTTTAAGCGTACTCCGAACTTCCAAATCGAGCGGCGCCACCCGGCGCAGGCGCGCGAAGGCGACGCGGGCGGCGGCGGGATGCCCGCTTGCCCGTTCCAGATGCCACAGCGCGCGCAGGGTCGCCACACTGTCCGGATCGACCTGCAGGATCCGGTCGAGTTGCACGCGGATGCGGTCGAACGCCGGCTGCGCTGCGGCCCCGGCATCGGGCGCGGGGACCACCGTATTTTCCTCCAGAACGGCGAGCATTTCGTCGGCAACCGCTTCCGCGACCCAGCGGTCGCGCCGGTTGGCCTCGTATGCCTGATGGGTATCCCGGGCCTGCGCAGGGGCATCGCCGGCGATGGCAGCGATCCAGGATCGGGTCACCAAGCCGGCCCCCGCATACGCGGCCAGAAATTCCGGGCGGGCGGCGGGCGGGATGTCCAGCGCCGTTGCCGCGGCGTTTGCCGGTGGGCGCAGGCGCAGCAGCGCGTCCAGCACCCCACTGAGCGGCGGCTGCTGGACATAGCGCAGCCGCGGCAGGCGGTACTCAATGACCGGGCGCGATTCGCTCTGCACCGGCCCGCCCGGCGGCGCGATGGCCGCGGTGATCGGGCCCCAGTAGCGCCCCAGCCAGGTGGCAGCGCCCTCGCCGCCCGTTGCGGCCTCGACGCCCGCCGGCCCGGTCGTCGCCAGCGCCGCGAGGTTCGCCGCCATGGCCGGCGCATCGCGCAGCGGTCGCAGCGTGCCGACCAGGGCCATGTGCATTCCGTCGAGGAAGAGCTGGGCATCGGGAAACGCCACCCGGAAGCTGCGCAGCACCGTTTGCAGCGACGGGAGGTCGAACTGGTTCAGAGCGATCCATTGCGCGAAGACGCCGTCCGAAGTCAGGTGGTCGCGCGCCCGTCGGAATTGCTCCACGGAAAGCAGGTTGCTCATGCCGGCGAGGTCGGGGTGGAACAGGTCGCCGACGATGACGTCGTAGCGGCGGGTCTGCGCCGCCAGGAAATGGCGCGCGTCGTCGTGCACCACCCGCATCCGCTCCATGACGCCGCCGTTGACCGGTGCGAACCAGGTCCTTGCCGCATGGATCGCCCCGGGGGAGATTTCGACCGCGGTGCGTTCGAGGTTGGGATAGGGCAGCGAGCCGCTCGCCGAGACACCCGTGCCGAGGCCGAGGAACAGGATGGTGCGCGGCGCGGGATGGAGGAGCAGGGGCAGGCGTGCCTGGTCGGCCTGGATCCGTACGGCGGCCGGATCCGACGAGGCGTCCATGTGCTGGAGATCGGTCAGCAGCACGCGCTGGCCGTCGGTCCCCTCGGCGACCTGATTGAAGGTGAGCGCGTCTTCGTAGCGGTAGCGCTCCCGCGCGACCATCGCCGGGTCGCTGAGCATGCGCGCCGGCGCGGGAAAGCGGTGCACCGGCCAAGCGACCAGCGCCGCGACGGGAAGGGCGGCCAATGCGGTGCGGGGCGCACCGAGTTGGGCGCCGAGAGCGAGCAGCAGGACGGCGGCGAGCGCGACGCAGGCGGTGGTGCCGATCGCCGGAATCGCGACGGTGACGGTGAGCGCCGCACCGATCGCCGCGCCGAGGCTGTTGGCGCCATATAGCGCGGCGGCGGTGTGCGCGTCGCGGTGGGCGTTCGCGGGCAAGGCGTTGCCGCCCGCGCTGCGGCGCGCGAGCAACGGGAGCCACGCGCCCAGCGCGGCCGTGGTCGGGAGCATCGCCGCGCAGAGCGCCAGCGCCTGCAGGGCGAGCGCCTCCCGCAACGAGGAGAAATGGGCGCGCTGGATCCAGAGCGATAGTGTCGGCAGGCTCCAGAGGCCGGCCAGGATGCCCGACGCCGCGGCGAGCGGCACCACGCGGGCGAGCCAGACCGTCGCGGTGGGGTGGCCGACGGCACGGGCAGCGATCAGGCTGCCGATGGCGGTGCCGAGTAGGTAGACCGCGAGGACGATCGCAAGGACGTATTCCGTGCGGAGCATGACCATGCCGTAGAGGCGGGTCCAACCGAGTTCGAGCAGCAAGGCGGCGGCGCCCACGGCGGCGTACGCGAGTCGGTCCCCGATGCGGACGGTTCCCTCGCCAGGCACGCGGGTTTCCGGTCCGGCATCGTCCTGCCGGGCCGAGCCCGGCAGGGTGACGGTGGCCGCCAGCATCCCGGCTCCGGCGGCAACCGTCATGCTCGTGGCCGCGACGGCGTAGAGCGCATCCGCCCAGCCCAGCGACTCCAGCAGGAACAGGCTGCCCACTGCACCGAGCGCCGCACCAAGGCAGTTGATGCCGTAGATGCGGCCGAGCGTCGCCGGACCCGCCGGCAGCGCACGCAGGATCATGGGAAAGCTCGCACCCATGGCGGCCGCGGGAATGCCCAGCAGGACGAGGGCGACCGCGCCCTGGAGCGCCGACCACTGCGCCCAGCCGAGGATCGGCGCCAGCGATTCCAGGTGGGGGGCGCCGTGGGCGACGATCCCCGGCAGGGCAAGCGCATAGAGGGCGACTGCGCCTTCGAGGACCGCGAAGGCGCGCATCGCATCGCGGGGCGTCGTGCCGCGGACCCGGGCGGCGGCCAGGCTGCCGATCCCTAGTCCGAGCAGGAACGCCGTGACGGTGGCGGCGATGCCGAACGTGCTGGCCCCGAACTGGGCGGACAGCATCCGTGCCCACAGCACCTCATAACAAAGCCCCGTGGCGCCGCTGAGGAAATACAGGAGCGCTGCAAGTGCGCTCATTCGAGCACCCTGGTCGAAGCTGCTGGCCGTCGCGTCGGCAGGGTGCCTATAGATGCGGTCGGAACCAGACGATCCCCACGATCGCATGCGCAATCGCCAGCGTGATCGATAGCCCTGCGAAGATCAGGTGCGGAAGGAACAGGTCCTTGCCATACAGGCCCATCGAGATCCCGAGCCCCCCCGTGATCAGCAGCAGGACGAGCAGGGGCACGGCCAGCGCGAACATCACCCAGCGCCGGGTGTTGTCGGCATTCGAGTTGAAGACCTGCGGCGCCAGTGTGTTCTGGCTCTGGACCTCGGGCGAAAACCCGCTCATCACCTGCTGGTCCGTGGTGGTACCGGCTGCCCAGGATGTCGAGGGCAGCCACGAAATCGTTCCCACGGCGAACGCCAGCAAGAGCGTCGCAATCCATTTCTGCAGCATCATTTATCCGTCGATTGTCGCGCGCTCGGGTTGGGGGTCTGCGGCTTTTTCTTGCCGAAGGAGTAACGCCACATCAGCACGATCATGAGAATGAAGGGCGCGAACACCCCGATCATCAGGAACAGGAAGATGTGCCACGGTGTGTTGATCGTGACGTGCATGAAGCGGTAGCTGTTGACCGCCGCGAATGCCGGTGACGGCAACAGCGCCGCGCCGGAGGCCGCGGTGGCGCAGCGCCGCATGATGTTATTGATTTGCATCGAGGTCTCGCCTCGGTCCGCCCGCGCTGGTGGCGCAACGGAATCCGAAAAAGTCCGACATGTAATTGGGCCAGTCGTAGTTGCGATGGTAGGTCGAGGTCGAGAACGGGTCGCTCTTCCACGATCCGCCGCGCAGCACCTTGTAATGCCGGTTGTAGATGGGGACGAACTCGCTGATCTTCATGTCGCGGTCCTCCGGGGTCTGCCCTTCGGCAAGATGCCCCTGGAAGATCTCGGCAGGAGCATGCGATCCCTTATACGGGAGGAAGTCGTCCTGCACCCATTCCTCGACGTTGCCTGCCATGTCGAAGACCCCGTAGGGGCTCTCGCCGTTCTTGTAGTGGTCGACGTCCGTGGTCGAACCAACGCTGTAGTAGGTGTTCAGGCGCGCGGGGTCCATTAAATTGCCCCAGGGCCAACGGCGTCCGTCGGTGCCACGCGCGGCCTTTTCCCATTCGGCTTCGGTCGGAAGCCGCTCTCCCGCCCAGCGGGCATATGCCTCGGCATCGAACCAATCGACCATGGTGACCGGGCGCAGCAACTCGCCGGCCGGAATCTTGCCGTCCTTCCAGTTCGACGGCGGGCGGTGTCCGGTAGCGGCAAGGAATCGCGCATACTGTACGTTCGTGACGAGGTATTTGTCGATCCGGTACTCAGGCAGGTAGACCTTGTGCATCGGCTTGTCCTGCGCGTCGGCACGGGCGTAATCGGTGCCCATCTCGAACGTGCCGGCAGGAATGGTCACCATCGAGTCGAGTTCAACCCACTGCTCGTGCGAGAGCATGTTGGTCACCTCGCCGACGGTGTAGGCCCGTTCCGTTTCCCCGAGTTTCGCGATCTTCTCGTTCTTCTCGTGGATGGTGATGTCCTCGCCAGCGGCCCGCTCGTGCCGGGTTTCGTCGCGCAGATCGTAGGTCGCCTTGTCACGCATCTGGGTCATGCGCATCGACCCCAGGAATACGACGTGGATGCTGCCCGCGACGAACGCCAGCACGATGCAGGTGATCAGGGTCGCGTGGAGGAACTGTGCGCGACGGGCCCGCTCTTCAGGAGTCGGGGGAACTACGTTCCGAGCCATTCTTGCCGATTGCCCTTACGGAAGGAAGGAAAGCGGGGGTGCGGGGAAGCTAGCGGTTCGCCGGGTCTTCCGGCCCGTGCGGCTTCGTTGGCGCTGGCGGTATCCAGGGATTGGGCAGATCGGCTGCCGCGGTGCCTTGCGCCTTGCGGTGATAGATCCTGCGAATGAAGACTTCGCCGCCGATGCCGCCGAATACGCAGGACTCCACTGCCAGGATCAGGAAAAATCCCCACCAACCCATCGGGATCAGGCGATTCTCCGGAGGAATCGGCACCAAGCCGTAGCTCAACTCCGTATAACCGATGACGCGCACGATCGCAGCCGGAAAATACGCCAGCCACTTCGCGCCGCGCCCGAACATCCAGGCGACGATGAGGCCGGCGACAAACGGGACGATGAAGAGGTCGACGCCCCACGGCACGCTGAACGTCGAGATGCCGTGGAAGAGTTCGAGCTTTACGCCGAGCAGGCGGTCGCCGAAATAATTGACCGAGGCGCCGACCATGATCGCCGCCGCGCCCAGCGCGTATTTCGGCTGCGGATGCGCAGAAGCGGCTGAGGCGTGAAGCTGGGATGGAGCCTTGGCGGGGGTCCGGATGATCTTCACTTTGGATGCAGGTGCCATGGCAGGATCGCGCTGCGATTCAAGCTGCGGAAAGGCTGCTAGTGTAGCGCGTTGGAGAAACGGATTTCCACCCGCAGGCCGTGCGGGGTCTGCGGGAGTAACGTAAGGGCGGCCTGATGCAGCGCCACCACCCGCGAGACGATGGCGAGCCCGAGGCCCGCGCCGGCGGCGCCGGAGCGCGCGCGATTGCCGCGTTCGAACGGCCGCACCAGCCGCGCCGCATCGTCCGGCGGGATTCCCGGACCCTGATCGGCGATGGCGAGCACGACATGGCGGTCCTCGCGCGCCAGGGTGACTTCGAGGTCGAGGTTGCCCGCCGCGTCCCGTCCATAGCGGTGCGCATTGGCGAGGAGATTGTCGATCGCCCGCAGGATTTCGGACCGGTATCCCCGGATTTCGACGCCGGGCGCGATCCGCTCGACGATGCGGGCGTTCTCCAGGCGGGCGCGGCCGAGCGCCTCGGCGAGCAGGGCGGAGAGGTCGACCGGTTCGGGGTCCCGCTGCGGCGCGGGGACGGCATAGTCGAGGAACTGCCGGACGATGTCGTCCATTTGATCGAGGTCGGACGCCATCGCGTCGCGGGTTTCCGCCGGCAGGCCGCTCATCTCGACTTCCAGGCGCATCCGCGTGAGCGGTGTGCGCAGGTCGTGGGAAATCCCCGCGAGCAGCACGGCGCGGTCGCTGGCAATCTTCTTCAGGTCCGTCACCATGCGGTTGAAACTTTCGTTCAGGGTGCGGATCTCGATGGGGCCGGTGTCGGCAGGCAGCGGCTGCGGAATCTTCCAGTTGCCAAGATCGCGCGCCGCCTTGGACAACTCGGTGAGAGGCCGGTTGAGATGGCGGGCGAACAGCGCGGCGCCGAACAGCGAGAAACCGAACGCTACCGCCGCCCACGCCAACCAGCCGTAGCCCAGTGTGTGTTGCAACATGGCGCGGCTGATGAATACCCAGTAGGCATCGCCGTCGATCGAGAAGCTGATCCAGAATCCGCGCACGCCGTTGACGCGCGATGCGAAGCGCGTGTCCGCGCCGAGTTCCTGGCGCACCTCCTGTTGCGCGAGATTCAGGAACGGGCCGTCGCGCAGCGGCAGCACCGCGTCGGTCGGGTCGCGGGGCAGTACACGGACATGCTCGTTCTCGACCAGCGCGGAGAGCAGCGCACCGCGCCGCGTTGGGTCGGAATACACCAGCGCGATGCGGGTGGTTTCGACGAGGGAAATCAGTTGCTGCGCCAGCCGGTGCGCGCGCGGCTCGCGCTCGGCCATGCGGATGGCGGGCACCGCCGCCGCCATCGTGAGGAGTTCCAGTGAGAGGATCAGCAGGAACGTGCGCCAGAACAGCGGCGGGGATCGGAACTTCATTGCGGGAAACCGGGGGCCGAGGATGCCCGCCTATGCGGTCCCGTCCGGAACGAAGACGTATCCCAGACCCCATACCGTCTGGATGTAGCGCGGCTTGCCGGGGTCGGGCTCGATCAGTTTGCGCAGACGCGAGATCTGCACGTCCAGGCTGCGGTCGAAGGCTTCGTATTCCCGCCCGCGTGCCATTTCCATCAGTTTTTCGCGCGACAGCGGCGTCTTGGGATGGCGCGCGAACGCCTTGAGTACCGCGAATTCGCCGGTCGTCAGCGGTACCGCCTCGCCGTCTTTGGTAAGCGTGCGTGTGGCGAGATCGAGTGAGAACGCGCCGAACTCGATCCGCATCGGTTCCTGGCTCGGAGCGCCCGGCGCTTCGGCCGGCGCCCTGCGGCGCAGCACGGCGTGGATTCGGGCCAGCAGTTCGCGCGGATTGAACGGCTTGGGCAGATAGTCGTCGGCCCCGCCCTCCAGTCCCGCGATGCGGTCGCCCTCGCCGCCCTTGGCGGTGAGCATGATGACCGGCGTGTTGTCGTTGCCTTCGCGCATGCGGCGCAATACCGACATTCCGTCCTCGCCGGGCATCATCAGGTCGAGAATGAGGATGTCGAAGCGCTCGCGCAGCCAGAGTTTGCTCATCGCCTGCGCCGATTCGACGGCCGACACGGCGAATCCGTTTTCGCCGAGGTAGCGGCGCAGCAGATCGCGCAAGCGCTGATCGTCGTCGACGACGAGAATCTTGTAGGAAGCGGGTCTGTCCATCGCCATGAATACTACGGTGTCTGCGATTTTCTCATGGCTTCCGAGCACAAAGTGTTACAGAATTCCTCCTTACGGTGTGCGATGCTCTATTTCCCATAATCTGCGTGTGCCGTATCCGTTCCGATCATCGATGGGCTTTCCTCGCGTCCGCCACCGCTTGCATTGTTTCCCCGGCCGGCATCCGCGGCTGGCGCGGGGGCTGCTGTGCCTCGGCTTGGGCGTTTTGCTGCCGGCGGCCTGGGGGGAAGGGCTGTTGGCCGTCCCGCCACCGGGGTCGGCACCCGCGGCAAGTGACGGCAAGCCGGGCGATCTCGCCCCATCCGATCGTGAATCGATCCGCCGGTGGAGTCAGGAACAGCGCAATGAGCTCGTCGGCACGGCGCCCCCCGGTGCAGCGGCCGCCGGCCACGGCGCCGCGGCGGGCGATCTGACGCCCGAGCAGCGCAAGGTTCTTCGCGACCAAATCCGCGCCCAGCAGTCATGGAATCCGGGACAGGACGGTTCGGCGCGATAATCGCCGGATGTCCCGTTCCGCCGATCCGATTATTCTCGCCCTCGATACCGCCGGCGCGCGCTGTTCCGTGGCCGTGGCCCGCGGCGAACGCGTGCTCGTCCGCCGCGGCGTGGAAGGCGACACCCACCTGGAGCACGTGCTGCCGCTGATGGATTCGGTGCTGCGCGATGCCGGTCTGGCGGTCGAGGACTGCACCGCCTTCGCGTTCGGCGCGGGGCCGGGGTCCTTCACCGGCGTGCGCGTCGCATGCACCGTGGCGCAGGGCCTGTCCTGGGCGAGCGAGAAGCCGGTGCTTCCGGTTGGCAGCCTGCTGGCTTTGGCGGTCGCGGCCGATGCCGGCGCGCCGGGGCGCCAGAAGCCGTCGCGCGTGTTCTGCGCGACCGATGCCCGAATGGGGCAGGCGTACTCGGCCGTGCTGGAAGGCAGTGGGCTCGATTGGACGGAAGTGGAGCCGCCGTTCCTGTGCGATCTGCAGGATCTGCCGGGCCGGGTGGCCCGGGCGCGCGTGGATGCGGTTGCGGGCGACGCGCAATGGCTCGCCGCACATTGGACCCCCGACTTTCTTCCGCCGCTGCGCGATGCCTGCGGCGATGCCGAGGCGATCGCGCGCTGGGCGCAGCGCGCCGCGGCGTCCGGACTTGGCGTGGCGCCGGAGCAGGCGTTGCCGGTCTACGTCCGCGACCAGGTCGCCAAGACGGTGGCCGAACGAGCCGCCGAACGACGGGCGCGCGGAGACCGGGCATGAATGCGCAGGTCCAGCGTGCGGCGGATGCGGGTTCGGTGGCCGGCGCGGTGCGCTTCGTGCCGTTCACGCCCGACCGGATTGCCGACGTGATGGCGGTGGAGCAGCGGATCTACCCGTTTCCGTGGACCCCCGGCAACTTCGTCGATGCCTTGCGCTCCGGCTACAGCGGCTGGATCCTGGAAGACGCCGATTCGTCGGTGATCGCCTATGCCGTGGCGATGCTGGCGGTGGACGAGGCGCATCTGCTCAATCTCGGCGTCGACATTCCGTACCAGCGGCAAGGCTATGGCGCGCGGATGCTCGACTGGATGGCGCAGTCCATGCGCGAGTACGGTGCGGCAACGATGTTGCTCGAGGTGCGTCCCAGCAACACGGCCGCCCTGCATCTCTACCGCAACTACGGTTTCCGGACGATCGGCCGCCGCCGTGGCTACTATCCCGACCACCACGGTCGGGAGGATGCGTTGGTGATGCGGGTGCGGTTGTGATGCGGAACGGGAACCCGCAGCAGATTCGCCTGGCCCAGCTCCTGGGCCTCGGACCGGTCTGGCGGGTGCGCGACCCGGGCGGATTCGCCGCGCCGGCGGAACCGCGTTCTGCCCCGCGCGCTGCCGCATCACCGGATCCGGCGGCGCCAACGGTGGCCGACGTGGAGACCCTGGATTGGGACGGCCTGGAGCAGGCGGTGCGCAACTGCACCGCCTGTGGGCTCTGCCGCTCGCGCACGCAGACGGTTTTCGGCGTGGGAAGCCGCGATGCGCGGTGGATGTTCGTCGGCGAGGCGCCGGGCGCGGAAGAAGACGCGCAGGGCGAGCCGTTCGTGGGACAGGCGGGCCGCCTCCTCGACAACATGTTGGCGGCGGCGGGGCTCGGTCGCGCGCGCGATGACGCGCCGTCGGTCCGGGAGGCGGTCTACATCGGCAACGTGATCAAGTGTCGGCCGCCGGGAAACCGGAATCCGGATGCCGAGGAGGTGGCGCGCTGCGCGCCGTTTCTGCTGCGGCAGATCGAACTGCTGCGGCCCCGCATTCTGGTTGCGATGGGCCGCTTCGCGGCGCAGACCCTGCTGGAGACCGAGGGATCGATCGGCTCGCTGCGCGGGCGCGCCCACGAGTTCGTGCGCGGCGACCTCCGGATCCCGGTCGTCGTCACCTATCACCCGGCGTATCTGCTGCGCACTCCCGGCGACAAGGCCAAGGCATGGGAAGACCTGTGCCTGGCCCGGCGCGTCTATTCCGAACAAAGTCCGTGATGGGCGTCGCCGATGAGCGCTTCCGAATCGAGGCGACGCTGGTTCTGCCGGTGACGTACGATCACCAGCGACATGGTGGCGGACACGAACACGCCGAACAGGATCATGCTGCCGCGCGCCGACATTCCCAAGGAGAGCAGGGCGGCGTAGATGCCCGACATGGCGAGGATGCCGAGGTTTTCGTTGAAGTTCTGCACGGCGATCGAGTGTCCCGCCGATAGCAGCACATAGCCGCGGTGCTGCAGCAGGGCGTTCATCGGCACCACGAAGAACCCGGCCATCGCGCCCACCAGCAGCATCAGCCCGATCGCCGTGAGGATCGCCCAGTCGACGTGGAGTCCGGCGAGGTGGATGCCGCCGTCGGGGAACGCGCGGAAGTCGACCAGGGCGACCAGAACGACCAACGCCCCCATCATCACGCCGACCGGCAGCACGCGCAGCGAGCGGCGCAGGGATACCGCGCTCGCGGCGGCGATGGCGCCCGCCGCGACCCCGATCGCCGTCACCGCCTGCAGGATGGCGGCGCGTGCGAGTCCCATGTGCAGGGCATCCTTGGCCCAGGCGATCACCAGCAACTGCAGTGTTGCGCCCGCGCCCCAGAACAGCGTGGTCACGGCGAGGGAGATCTGTCCCAGCTTGTCGCGCCACAGAACACGCAGGCAATGGCCGAAGTCCGCGAGCAGCTTCGCCGGCGTGTGCTGCTGTGGGGCATAGCGGACTCCGGTATCCGGAATCGCCAGGTTGATGAGCGCCGCCAGACCGTAGAGCAGGCACACCAGGGCGATGGCCAAGTGCGCGACCGACCAGTGCAGCGTCGCGATGTAGGGCGCGGCGACCGACGCGAACCGCGTCGAGACGAGGACGCCGCCCAGCAGCGCGCCAAAGACCACGGCGCCGATGGTGAGGGTCTCGATCCACCCGTTTGCGGCGACCAGCCGCTCCGGCGGCAGCATCTCGGTGATGATGCCGTACTTGGCCGGTGAATATGCGGCCGCACCGAACCCGATCACCGCATACGCGAGCAGCGGGTGCGGGGTCGCGAGCATGAGGACTCCGCCGACGAACTTGACCGCGTTGGCGAGGAACATCACCCGCCCTTTCGGCCGCGAGTCGGCGAAGGCGCCGACGAACGCCGCCAGCGCGACGTAGGAAAAGAAGAAGAACAGCTTGAGCATCGGCCGCATCGCCTCGGGGGCGTGCGTTTCCTCGAGCAGCGCGAAGGCCGCGATCAGGATGGCGTTGTCGGCCAGCGCGGAAAAGAACTGCGCGGCCATGACCGTGTAGAAACCGCGATGCAGGGGCTTGATGCCGAGTCTCCCGAAAAACGAGGAAAAAGGGGTTATTCTTGCACACCCGCCTTGCCTTCTTCCGCCGTGCCCGCGCTTTCCTCGTCCCGTCCCCTGCAAGTCCTCGTCGATCGGTCGGCGATGGCCCACAACCTCGCGCAGGCCCGCGCGCGCGCGGGCGCCCGCGGCATCTGGGCCGTCGTCAAGGCCAACGCGTACGGCCACGGCATCGAGAACGCCGTGCGGGCCTTCGCGGAGGCCGATGGCCTCGCGCTGCTCGAAACCGATGAAGCGGCACGGGCGCGCGCGGCCGGCTGGCGCAAGCCGATCCTGCTGCTCGAAGGGGTGTTCGAGCATCGCGACTTCGCGTTGGTGGCGGAACTCGATTGCACCATCGTCGTGCACGGCTTCGAGCAGATCGCCATGCTCGAGCGCCTGCGTCCCGCCAGACCGGTGGGCGTCTACTGCAAATTCGACACCGGCATGAACCGTCTGGGCTTCGCCGCGGCCGACGCGCGTGCCGCGTTCGATCGCCTTGCCGCGCTCCCGCATGTCCGCATCGACGCGCTGATGACCCATCTCGCCAACGCCGACCGCAGGGATGCGACGGCGTCGGTGCCGACGGTGGCGTCGCAGCGGCGGGCCCTGCGCGCGTTGATTCCGGAATGGCGTGGAGCCTGGAGTGTGTCGAATTCAGCGGCTCTGTTCCTGCACGCGCCGGAGGGCGATCCGACAGAGGGGGAATTCGTGCGGCCCGGGATCGCGCTCTATGGCGCGTCACCCGTCGCCGGCATGGCCGCCGCCGATCTCGGGTTGCGCCCGGCGATGCAACTGCGTTCGCGGCTGCTCGCGGTGCGGGACTTGGCGCCGGGGCAGCCGGTGGGCTACGGCAGCCGTTGGATGGCGCGGCGGCCCAGCCGGATCGGGATCGTGGCCTGCGGCTACGCCGACGGATATCCGCGGGCGGCGCCCGACGGCACTCCGGTCTGGGTGGAGAGCGCGGCAGGCGGCGCGCGCGTTCCGCTGATCGGCCGCGTGTCGATGGACATGATCGCGGTCGATCTGACCGACCTGGCGTCGGCGGCGTGCGGCGATGCCGTGGAATTGTGGGGCACGCGGATCGGCGTCGACGAAGTCGCGGAACGTGCCGGAACCATCGGCTACGAGCTGCTGAGCGGTTTGCCGGCGCGGGTGCGGGAGCGGCCGCGATGAGCCGCGCCGCGGCGCGCGGCGGCACGCGCTACGTCTGCAATGCCTGCGGCGCGGTGAGCGCCAAATGGTCGGGGCAATGTCCGCACTGCAATGCCTGGAACACGCTGCAGGAGGCCGCGGCGGTTGCCGGCCCGCTGCGGGGGTCGGCGCTGCGGGACGGTCTGGCGCCCTCGGCGGAGGTGATGCCGCTGGGCGAGGTGGCGGTGGAGCGGTTCGATCGCACCGCAAGTGGGATCGAGGAGTTCGACCGCGTGCTGGGCGGTGGCCTCGTCGAGGGTGGGGTGGTGCTGATCGGCGGCGACCCGGGAATCGGCAAGTCGACGCTGCTGCTGCAGTCGCTGGCGGCCATCGCGCGAAGCGAGGTGCCGGTGCTGTACGTGAGCGGCGAAGAGTCGGTGGGACAGGTCGCGCTGCGCGCCCGTCGACTGGGAATCGAAGCGAAGGGGCTGGCGGCGCTGCGGATCGCTGCGGAGATCGACCTCGACCGGATCCTGGCGGCGCTCGATCGCGAGCGGCCGCGCGTGGCGGTGGTCGATTCGATCCAGACGCTCTATTCGCCGCAACTCGGTTCGGCGCCGGGGTCGGTGGCGCAGGTGCGCGAGTGCGCCGCCGCGCTCACGCGCTGGGCCAAGCAGAGCCGCACCAGCCTCGTCCTGGTCGGCCACGTCACCAAGGAAGGAACGCTGGCGGGTCCCCGCGTGCTCGAGCACATGGTCGACACGGTGCTCTACTTCGAGGGCGACAGCCACTCCGCGTTCCGTCTGGTGCGGGCGTTCAAGAACCGCTTCGGCGCGATCCACGAACTGGGCGTGTTCGCGATGACCGATCGCGGCCTGCGCGGCGTGGCCAACCCGTCGGCGCTGTTTCTTTCGCATCACGGCGCCGACGGCAAGGGCGGGCAGGTTCCGGGATCCTGCGTGCTGGTCACGCAGGAAGGCACGCGGCCGCTGTTGGTCGAGATTCAGGCGCTGGTCGATGCGGCGCACGTTCCCAATCCGCGGCGCCTGTGCGTGGGCCTCGACGCACAGCGGCTGGCGATGCTGCTGGCGGTGATGAGCCGGCATGCCGGCGTGGCGACGTTCGATCAGGACGTTTTCGTCAACGCGGTGGGTGGCGTCCGCATCGAGGAACCGGCGGCGGATCTGGCCGTGCTGTTGGCGGTGCATTCCTCGCTGCGCAATCGCGCCGTGCCGCGCGGCGTGGTGGCGTTCGGGGAGGTCGGGCTGGCGGGCGAGGTGCGCCCGGCGCCACGCGGGCAGGAGCGCCTGCGGGAGGCGGCGAAGCTCGGGTTTTCACGCGCGATCATCCCCAAGGCGAATGCGCCGCGGCAGGCGATCGAGGGCCTGGAGATCGTCGCGGTGGAACGGGTCGACGATGCGTTGGCTCAGATCTGAAGGCCGGATCGCTGTGCGACTGCGGCGTCGGTGCGGGCACCGCGCGGGCGAGCGGCGGCCGTGCGCTGCTCGCCACCGCGTCCGACTGCCGGCCCCCGCGGGGCACGGCCACCGCTCGCCGTTGCGACCACGCAAGTGCTCTTCCGTCCCAACTCGCATGAAGCACGACACTACGCAGGGCACCAGGGTATGAGGGTGGCGGCAATGCAGCGCGGTTTGCCGCGCGCGGTCTGGGCGCTGGGGCTGGTCAGCCTGCTGATGGATACGTCGTCCGAGATGATCCATGGCCTGCTACCGGTGTTCCTGGTGGCGGGCTTGGGCGCGAGTGCGGTGACCTTGGGGGTGATCGAGGGGGTCGCCGAGGCAACGGCGCTCGTCATCAAAGTATTCGCGGGGATGCTTTCCGATCGCCGGCGGCGGCGCAAGCCGCTGACGGTGCTCGGCTATGCGATGAGCGCCGCCACCAAACCGCTGTTCGCGATCGCGACCAGTGCCGGGACGGTGTTCGCCGCCCGGGTGGTGGATCGGGTCGGCAAGGGCATCCGCGGCGCGCCGCGAGACGCCCTGATCGCGGACATCGTTCCGCCCGAGCAGCGGGGTGCGGCGTTCGGCCTGCGACAAGCGCTCGATACCGTGGGCGCCTTCGCCGGCCCGCTGTTCGGCATCGGGCTGATGGCGCTGTGGCACGACGATTTTCGCGCCGTGTTCCGGGTCGCGGTGATTCCGGCGGCGTTGTGCGTCGCGGTCCTCGCCCTCGGGGTGCGCGAGCCGCCGGATCGCCCGCACGCGCCTGCGGCCAACCCGCCTGCGGTCAATCCGATGTCCCGGGAGAATCTCGCCCGCCTGGGGGCGGGGTATTGGTGGGTCGTGCTGTTCGGGGCGCTGCTCGGTCTGGCGCATTTCAGCGAAGCGTTCCTGATCCTGCGCGTCCAGGAAGGCGGCCTGGCGATCGCGCTGTCGCCCCTGGTGCTGGTGGCGATGAACGTGGTGTATGGGGCGGCGGCCTATCCGCTGGGCAAGCTTTCCGACCGCGGGGACAATCACCATATCCTGCTCCTTGCCGGCTTGGCGCTGCTCGTCGCGGCCGACGGCGTGTTGGCCTGGCGCGGAAGCGGCGCCGGGGCGTGGATCGGGATCGGGCTTTGGGGCCTGCACATGGCGTTCACGCAGGGGCTCCTGTCGCGCATGGTGGCCGACGCCGCGCCCGCCGACCTGCGGGGCACGGCGTTCGGCATGTTCAACCTGGTGAGCGGTTTGGCCGGGCTGGCGGCGAGCGTGCTGGCAGGCGTGCTCTGGGACCGCGTCGGGCCGAGCGGCACGTTCATCGCCAGCGGCGCGTTTGCCGTTCTGGCGGCGATCGCGGTGCAGCGCCAGCCGTCCGCTTCCCCCTCGGGCGGGGGCGGTGCAAGCGAAGGAAGGTAAAAACGTCATGCGTTCCGAAATCGAGCTGCTCGCGCCGGCCGCCAATGCCGAGATCGGCATCGAGGCGGTCAATCACGGTGCCGACGCCGTCTACATCGGGGGACCGGCCTTCGGCGCACGCGCGAACGCCGGCAATGCGGTCGCCGACATCGCGCGCCTGGTCGCGCACGCACACCGCTACGACGCGCGCATCTTCGCGACGCTCAACACGATCCTGCGTGACGACGAACTCGAACCGGCGCACAGGCTGATCCGGGAACTCTACGACGTCGGCGTCGACGCGCTCATCGTGCAGGACATGGGCGTGCTCGAACTCGACCTGCCGCCGATCCAGTTGCACGCCAGCACGCAGGCCGACATCCGCAGCCCGGAAAAGGCCCGTTTCCTGGCCGATGCCGGGTTTTCCCAGATCGTGCTGGCGCGCGAGCTTTCGCTGTCGCAGATCGCCGAGATCGCCGGCGCCGTGCCCGCCGACACGGTGCTGGAATTCTTCATTCACGGCGCCTTGTGCGTGGCCTACAGCGGCCAGTGCTACCTCAGCCATGCGCAGACCGGACGCAGCGCCAATCGCGGCGATTGCTCGCAGCCCTGCCGGCTCCCCTATACGCTGACCGACGGGGCGGGGCGCGTGGTCGCGCACGACCGGCATCTGCTGTCGCTCAAGGACAACGATCAGACGGAGAATCTGGAAGCGCTGATCGACGCAGGGGTGCGTTCGTTCAAGATCGAGGGTCGATACAAGGACATGGCCTACGTCAAGAACGTCACCGCCCACTATCGACAACGGCTCGATGCGATCCTCGCGCAGCGGGATGACTTGCGGGCGGCGGGCAGCGGCCGCTGCCGGTTCTTCTTCACGCCCGATCCGGAGCGCAACTTCCAGCGCGGCCACACCGACTACTTCGTCCAGGGGCGCAACGACGCGATCGGCTCGTTCGATACCCCCAAGCACGCCGGGATCCCGGTCGGCCACGTGGCCCGGGTCGCGTCCGATCACGTCGAGGTCGAGACCGCGACCGAGGACGTCGTGCTGCGCAACGGCGACGGCCTGACCTACTACACGCTGCAGAAAGACTTGTGCGGACTGCAGGTCAACCGCGCCGTGCGCATCGGCCCGCGCCGCTGGCGCATCGAACCCAATCAGGCGATCGCCCAGTGCCTCGATCTGCGCGCCGGCACCGCGATCGCGCGCAATCGCGATGCGGCGTGGAACCGCATGCTCGACGGTCAAAGCGCCGAGCGGCGGATCGGCGTGCGCTGGTCGCTGCGGGAGGACGCCGGGGGGCTGCAACTGCATCTGCGCGACGGCGACGGCAATGCGGTCGCGGTGGTCGCACCGCAGGAGGTCGAACCCGCCCAGGACGGCGCGCGCGCGGCGGACGTCCTGCGCGCAGCCCTGGCCAAGCTCGGCAACACCGTGTTCGTGGCCGAAGGGGAGCCGGAAATCGCGTGGCGCCAACCGCGATTCGTTCCCGCATCGGTTGCCAACGCGTGGCGCCGCGATGCGGTATCCGCGCTCGAGGCCGAGCGGCTGCGGCGATGGGCACGGTTGCCACGCAAGGCGCCGGCCGATCCCCCGCCGCAATATCCTTCGGACAGCCTGAGTTATCTCGGCAACGTGGCGAATGCCAAGGCGGCGGCGTTCTATCGCCGGCACGGGGTGCGGATGATCGAGGCAGCCTACGAGAGCCATGCGGAAACCGGCGAGGTCAGCCTGATGATCACCCGCCATTGCATCCGGTATTCGCTGAGCCTTTGTCCCAAGCAGGCCAAGGGCGTGATCGGCGTGCAGGGGACGGTACGGGCGGACCCCATGACCCTGGTCAACGGCAAGGAGCGACTGACGCTGCGCTTCGATTGCAAGGCCTGCGAGATGCACGTGCTCGGAAAGATCAAACCGTCAGTGCTCGATTCGGTGCCGGCGGTTCCGGTGCGGTTTCCGAAGCGTATGACCGCGCGATGAATTTTCGTCGCAGTCTTCCTCGGTAAAGCAGTCGCCGCCCGCCGTTTTTCTCCCGAGTTTGCGCCGCACCCGTCGCGACAATGGTGCAGCGCAAAAAACCGGGAGCGAAATCATGGCGTGGATGGCGAATGTCGGCGTAGGCAGCCGGCTGATCGTGTCGTATGTACTGCTTGCGCTGGTCGGAGGGGTGATCAGCACCGTGGGTGTGGTCATCACCGCGAAGATGAATGACCGCGCGGCGTCGATGTACCAGCGCGATCTGCTGGGCCTGAAGGTTTCTGCGGCGGCGCTATCGGCGGCGATCTATTCCGACCGCGCGGTCCGCAGCGCGATGCTGGCCGACGACGAGGGCACGCGGGCGCAATCGCTGCAGCAGGCGCGGCGATACCGCGACGAGGAGCGCAAGGATCTGGCCGAGGCCCTCCGGCGCCTCGATTTGCAGGATGGGAGGGATCGGAAGCTCGCGATCGTCGCAAAGCTGGCGGCCTCCGATTACGACCGGGCGTTCGACCAGATCGTCGCGGTGATCGCGGGCGCGAAGCTCGGAGACAACCGCGAGGCGACCGCGCTGCTCTTCAGCGATTTCGGCGACGCGATCGGTCCGGTCGACGAGGCCTTGCGCGGACTAGTGGGATGGAGCACCCGCAGTGCGGAGCGCAGCGCCGCGGAAACCGCGAAGTTCTACTCCCTGAGTCGCGTCGCCCAGGTATCCCTGACGATTGCGGGCATCCTGCTGTCGCTTGCGCTGGGGATCTTTATTTCCCGTTCCATCATGCGCCCGTTGGCCGACGCCGTTGCCGTCGCGGATGCCGTTGCTCAGGGCGATCTGTCGCACGCGCCGCAGAGCGTCGGCCGGGATGAACTGGCGCGGCTGCAGGATGCCTTGGCGCGCATGGTGGTCAATCTACGCACGGTGGTGCAGCGGGTCCGCCTCGGCGTCGATTCGGTGGCGACCGCGTCGCGCGAGATTGCGGCGGGAAATCAGGATCTGTCGAACCGTACGGAACAGCAGGCCGGCAGCCTGCAGCAGACGGCGGCGTCGATGGAGCAGATTGCGGGGGCGGTGGCGCAGAGTTCGGCGTCGGCGAATCAGGCCAATGCGCTCGCGTCGACGGTGTCCGCGACGGCGGACCGCAGCGGCGTGGCGGTAGGCGAGGTGGTGCGCACCATGGCCGAAATCACCGCATCGAGTCGGCGGATGGCGGAGATCATCGGGGTAATCGACGGCATCGCATTCCAGACCAACATCCTGGCCCTGAATGCGGCGGTCGAGGCCGCGCGCGCGGGCGCGCATGGACGGGGATTCGCGGTGGTCGCCGCCGAGGTGCGCAATCTCGCCCAGCGGAGCGCGCAGGCCGCCCAGGAGATCAAGACCCTGATTTCGCATTCGACGGGCCGGATCGACGATGGCGCGCAGACGGTGTCGGCCGCCGGGGATACCCTGCGCGAGCTGGTTGCCCAGGTGCAGCGCGTGACCGAGCTGCTGGGCACGATCGCCAGCGCGAGCGCCGAGCAGAACACCGACATCGGCCAGGTCAATCAGGCGGTGGCGCAGCTCGACCGGGTGACGCAGCAAAACGCCGCGCTGGTCGAGGAGGGGTCGGCTGCCGCACGCAGCCTGCAGAGCCAGGCCAACGAACTGGCGGCGTCCGTGGCCATGTTTCGGGTCGGCGCGTCCGCGGTCGCGTGAACGGTCATGGCGTCGTGCGCTGCCCCGAAAGAATACGCCGGCCGTCATCGCACGGCGGGCACCCGTGACCCTCGTCATCGCGAGGCCCGCACCCTTTCCCTTCGTCATCGCAAGGCCCGCACCCTTGACCCTCCTCATCGGAAGGCCCGCATCCTTTACCCGCGTCATCGCGAGGCCCGCACCCTTTACCCTCGTCATCGCGAGGCCCGTAGGGCCGTGGCGATCCAGAAACCGCCTGGATTGCTTCGGGCGTCGCCCTCGCAATGACGAGATGGTCCTGGATTACTTCGGGCTTCGCCCTCGCAATGACGAGATGGTCCTGGATTACTTCGGGCGTCGCCCTCGCAATGACGGGATGGTCCTGGTTGCGCCGTGCTTCGCCCTCGCAATGACGAGATGCTTTCACGCGAACATCCGGGTCCGCCAGGCAATGGCAAGCTTGCGCAACGGCGTGAGCGCGACGCGCTGGTGGAGCACGCGAAAGCCGTCCCGTTCGAGTTCGTCAAGCAGTGCGCCATGAATCGCGGCCATGATCCGGCCGGGCAACTGCGCCCGCGGATCGGCCGGCGGCAGCAAGCGCGCCGCCTCTGCGAAGGCGTCCCGTGCCCGTTGGGCCTCGCAGCGCATCAGCGGCACGAACCCGTCGACGTAGCGCCCGGCGAGAATGTCGGCGGGGGCTACGTCGAATCGCGTCATGTCATCGAGCGGGATGCGGATGCGGCCGCGGCGCGCATCGTCACCGAGTTCGCGCAGGATGTGGACGATCTGCAGGCCCTCACCCAGGGCGCGGGCGGATTCGGCCGCTGCCGGCTCGTCCACGGCGCAGATGCCGGCCGTCATCTCGGCGATCGACCCGCCGGTAAGTCGGCAATGGCGGGTCAACGCCGCGGTGTCCCGAAACCGTGCCGGGCCGACGACCATGCGCATGCCCTCGAGAACCCGGAGCATGCCGTCCCGGCGGATGCCGCCCTCGTCCCGGTGCGGCGCCAGTGCCTGGGTGACCGGGTGCTGGGGGGTGTCGGTGTAAAGCCGCTCGACCTCGGCCCGCCACCATTCCAGTTGGGCGCCGGCGATCGCCGGGTCGGATGCGCCGTCGACGGCATCGCGCAGCTGCTGCCAGTAGGCATGGAGCGCGACGACCGCGCGGCGCCGGGCGGGGGGCAGAAACAGCACGCTGTAGTGGAGGCTTGATCCGCTTGCGCCAGCCAGCCGCCGGCAGTAGTCGTCTGCAGTCATGGGGTAAAATTTTATTCGACCGCCTCGGCGGCGATTCTCCTGCCAAGCGCGCGGACCGGGGCGGACCGGCGGATGCGACGGTTCTGCGGGCGGAGAATCGGGTCGCTGCGCCCGTGGCGAAATTGGTAACCGCAACGGCTTTAGGTGCCGTCGCCTTTTGGCTTGTCAGTTCGAGTCTGACCGGGCGCACCAGTCTCCTTGTTTCTCGGCGGTGCGGCAGGGCCTTCGGGCTCCTGCGAAATTGCTTAACGACATCTAATAATCCTACTGCAGTACTCAAGATTGCGGTGCCGGGTCCGATATCGCGAAAGGGAGTTCCCGATCAACCCCTTTTGAAAGGATCCATCATGCAGGTTTCATCCGCTGCCGCAACCCAAGCGACCGCAGTCCAGAGTCAGGCGGCCCCCGCGCGCCCGCAGCAACCCAGCGGCTTCGATGGCGATGGCGACGGCAGCGCCGGCGGGGGCGGCCACGTTTCCGCGCCGGTTGCCAACCTCAACGGCCAGATCACTGGCCAGATCGTCAACACCAAGGCCTGACCGGGTCGACCGCCGCAGAATCGCGACCCCTCTCCCGCAATCCGGTGCCCCCTCTCCCGCAAGCGGGAGAGGGGTGCCGCCAATCTTCGACGCCCCTCCGCGCCAGACGCGGTTTCGCGGGCGGCGGGACGAAATGCTCTTTCCAACGGCGCTTGCAGGGCCGCCGGACTGCTAAGATCCCGCTCTTGTGGGTGCAGGGCGCGCGCCATTTCCGCGGGCAGAAGAAATTCGGAACGGAATCGAGCCGGATTTCTCCCCGAGGCGCGGCATGCCGGGTTCGGCTTGCTTTTGCACCTTTTCCGATCAATCGTTGATGAGCGGCGCTCCGGGTTCCGGATCCGCATTCCCAGAAAGATGCAGGCAAATATCGAGTCCGTCGGCGCGTTGGAACGCCGTGTCGATCTGAGTGTGGCCGCCGATGCGGTCGCGACCGAGGTTTCGCAGCGGCTGGCGCGGCTGGCGCGCGAAACGAGCATGCCGGGGTTCCGGCGCGGCAAGGTGCCGATGAAACTTGTCGCGCAGACACACGGCGCGCAGGTGCATGCCGACGTGATCAACGACAAGATCGGCGAAGCGTTGTCGGACGTGTTGACGAAGGGCAACCTGCGCATCGCGGGCCGGGCGCACATCGAGCCCCACGAGGAGCCGGACGCGAGCCGACTGGCATTCCGGGCCACCTTCGAGGTCTATCCCGAGGTCGGCACGGTCGACGTCTCGCAGGTCGACGTCCAGCGCGCCGTCTGTCCGGTCGGCGACGACGAGGTGGAAAAGACCATCGCCGTGATGCGCCGCCAGCGCAGTCACTTCGACCCGGTCGAGCGCGCCGCGGCGGATGGGGATCTCGTGACCATCGATTTTCACGGCGTGATCGACGGCAACGCCTTTCCGGGCGGCGCAGCGGAGGACTTCCGCTTCGAACTGGGCGCGGGCCGCATGCTGCCGGAGTTCGAAAGCGCCGTGCGCGGCTTGACGAAGGGCGAGACGCGCAGCGTCGCGGTGACCTTCCCGGACGATTATTTCGGCAAGGACGTCGCCGGCAAGACGGCGCATTTCGACGTCACGCTCAAGGAGGTGCGCGAGCGGGTGCTGCCGGAACTGGATGCCGAGTTTGCGCGCCAGGTGGGCATCGCCGACGGCGACCTCGACCGCATGCGTGCGGAGGTGCGCGCCAACGTGGAGCGCGAGGTGACGGCGCGCCTGCGCCGCCGCACGCGCGACAGCGTGATGGACGCGCTGGAGCGGGTTGCGCGCTTCGACCTGCCGCGGGCGCTGATCGCCGAGGAGCAGGAGTCCCTGCGCAGCATGGCCCAGGCCGAGATCACGGCGCGAGGCGGCAAGGAGTTCCCGGCGTTGGAGGTGTTCGCGGCGTCGGCCGAGCGGCGCGTGCGGATTTCGCTCGTCGTTGGCGAGATCATCCGGGCGCAGAAGCTGCAGGCGACCCGTGATCAGGTGCGCCAGACGCTCGAAACCATCGCCGGCAGCTATGAGCGCCCGGGCGAGGTGATGCAGTGGTATCTGGGCAACCGCGAGCGCATGGCCGAAGTCGAAGCGGCGGTGCTGGAAGACAACGTCGTCGAATGGGTCTTGCAGCATGCCAAGGTTTCGGATCTCGCGGTATCGTTCGACGAATTGATGGATGGTGCGAAGGGGTGATGCGATGAGCCGGTTTGCGACCGAGGCGGGCGCGCAGTGGCAGACGCCGATGGGCCTGAATTACGTGCCGATGGTCATCGAGCAGAGCGGCCGCGGCGAGCGTGCCTATGACATCTATTCGCGCCTGCTGCGCGACCGGGTGGTGTTCCTCGTCGGTCCGGTCAACGAGACGACGGCCAACGTGGTCGTGGCACAGCTGCTGTTCCTGGAGTCGGAGAACCCGGACAAGGACATCTCGCTGTACATCAACTCTCCCGGCGGCTCGGTGTACGCGGGCATGGCGATCTACGACACCATGCAGTTCATCAAGCCCGACGTCTCGACGATCTGCGTGGGAATGGCAGCCAGCATGGGCGCGTTCCTCCTCGCGGCCGGAGCCAAGGGCAAGCGGTACGCGCTGCCGAATTCGCGCATCATGATTCATCAGCCGTCCGGCGGTTCGCAGGGCCAAGCGGCCGACATCGAAATCCAGGCACGGGAAATCCTGTCCCTGCGGGAACGGCTGAACGCGATCCTTGCCGAGCGCACCGGGCAACCGGTGGAGCGTATCGCCAAGGACACCGACCGGGACAACTTCATGTCGGCGGATGATGCAGTAAGCTACGGTCTGGTGGACAAGATCTTCGTCAAGCGCGGAGAGTGATCCGCGGGCAGCCGGCGGGTCGCCGGATCGTGCCGGCGAGGAAGAAGGTGGGGGCGTCCCATGGCGGAAAAGAAGAATTCGGGCGAACGCGTGCTGTACTGCTCGTTCTGCGGCAAGAGCCAGCACGAGGTGAAGAAACTCATCGCCGGCCCCTCGGTGTTCATCTGCGACGAGTGCATCGACCTGTGCAATGACATCATCCGCGACGAGGTCGGCCCCGGCGCGGAGGCGGGTGTGGCGCGCGGCGATCTGCCCATCCCGAAAGAGATCTGCGCCATCCTCGACCAGTATGTCATCGGCCAGGAAAAGGCCAAGCGCATCCTCGCGGTCGCGGTGTACAACCATTACAAGCGCCTACGGCACATGTCGTCGAAGGACGACGTCGAGCTGGCCAAGAGCAACATCCTGCTCATCGGTCCGACCGGATCGGGAAAGACGCTGCTCGCGCAGACGCTTGCGCGGCTGCTCAACGTGCCGTTCGTCATCGCCGATGCGACCACGCTCACGGAAGCGGGGTACGTCGGCGAAGACGTCGAGAACATCATCCAGAAGCTGCTGCAGAACTGCAACTACGATATCGAGAAGGCGCAGCGGGGTATCGTCTACATCGACGAGATCGACAAGATTTCGCGCAAGTCGGACAACCCTTCGATCACCCGGGACGTCTCGGGCGAGGGCGTCCAGCAGGCGCTGCTCAAGCTGATCGAAGGCACGGTCGCCAGCGTTCCGCCGCAGGGCGGACGCAAGCATCCGAACCAGGATTTCGTGCAGATCGACACCACGAACATCCTGTTCATCTGCGGCGGCGCGTTCGACGGCCTGGAAAAGGTCATCCGCAACCGCTCGGAGAAGAGTGGTATCGGCTTCGGAGCCCAGATTTCCTCCCCCAGCGACCGGTCGGTCGGCGAACTGCTGCGCGAGGTCCAGCCCGACGACCTGGTCAAGTTCGGTCTGATCCCGGAACTGGTCGGGCGCCTGCCGGTCGTCGCCACGCTCGACGAACTCGGGCAGGAGGCACTGGTCGAAATCCTCGTCGAACCCAAGAATGCGCTGGTCAAGCAGTTCCGCCGCCTCTTCGCGATGGAGGGCGTCGAACTCGAGGTGCGTCCGGATGCGCTCCAGGAGATCGCCCGGCGCGCCCGCTCCCGCCGGACCGGTGCGCGCGGCCTGCGCTCGATCGTCGAGTCGGTGCTGCTCGACATCATGTTCGATCTGCCGGGGATGAGCAATGTCGAGAAGGTCGTGGTGGATGAGAAGTCGGTGCAGGAGGGGCAGCCGATCGTCGTCTACGCCGAGCAGCCCAAGGTGGCCGGGGCATAACCGGACCGGCGTGCCCGGACTGGGCGGCGGACGATTTTCCGCCTCCGGCCCGTTCCGGCCCCGTTTCGGTCGGTCGACCGCCGCCGGCGCGGCTGGGGTGGGGGGCGCTCGCCCGTCTTGATCTGTGCGCCATCGTCCCCACATTCCCCGCAGTAACCCCTTGCAGGAACCACTACCGTGACCACACCCGCCACCGAAACGACCACCTCCGACCGCCTTTCGCTGCCGCTGCTGCCGCTGCGCGACGTGGTCGTATTCCCCCACATGGTCATCCCGCTCTTCGTGGGGCGGCCCAAATCGATCAAGGCGCTGGAAGTGGCCATGGAGTCCGGCAAGAGCATCATGCTGGTGGCCCAGAAGAACGCCGCCAAGGATGAGCCCTCCTCCGAGGACATCTACGGGATCGGCTGTATCGCCAACATCCTGCAATTGCTGAAGCTGCCGGACGGCACCGTCAAGGTGCTTGTCGAGGGGGCGCAGCGCGCGCAGGTCGAGGCCATCGTCGATGTCGGAACCCATTTCACCTGCGAGGCGCAGCCGATGGCGGCCGAGGAGGGGGGGGATTCCGAAGTGGAGGCGCTGCGCCGGGCGGTGATCGCGCAGTTCGACCAATACGTCAAACTGAACAAGAAGATCCCCGCCGAAATCCTGACCTCGATCGCCGGCATCGACGAGGTGGGCCGGCTGGCCGACACGATTGCTGCGCATCTGCCGATCAAGATCGAGCAGAAGCAGAAGATCCTCGAAATGGGCGATCTCAATGAGCGTCTCGAGCATCTGCTCGCGCAGCTCGAGACGGAAATCGACATCCTCCAGGTGGAAAAGCGCATCCGGGGCCGCGTCAAGCGTCAGATGGAGAAGAGCCAGCGCGAGTACTACCTGAACGAGCAGGTCAAGGCGATCCAGAAGGAACTCGGCGAAGGCGAGGAAGGCGCCGATCTCGACGAACTCGACAAGAAGGTCAAGGCGGCGCGCATGCCCAAGCAGGCGCGACAGAAGGCCGAGGCGGAACTGAAGAAGCTCAAGCTGATGTCGCCGATGTCGGCCGAGGCCACGGTCGTGCGCAGCTACATCGACGCCCTGGTCGGCCTGCCCTGGAAGAAGAAGACCAAGATCAACAACGATCTCGCCAATGCCGAGAAGGTGCTCGACGAAGACCATTACGGGCTCGAGAAGGTCAAGGAGCGCATCGTCGAATACCTCGCGGTGCAGCAACGCGTCGATCGGGTCAAGGCGCCGATCCTTTGTCTGGTCGGGGCCCCCGGCGTGGGCAAGACCTCGCTCGGCCAGTCGATCGCGCGCGCCACGAACCGCAAGTTCGTGCGCATGGCGTTGGGGGGGGTCCGCGACGAGGCGGAAATCCGCGGCCATCGGCGGACCTACATCGGTTCGATGCCGGGCAAGATCCTGCAGAACCTCAGCAAGGTCGGAGTGCGTAACCCGTTGTTCCTGCTCGATGAAGTGGACAAGATGGGCATGGATTTCCGTGGGGATCCGTCCTCGGCGCTGCTGGAGGTGCTCGATCCTGAGCAGAACAGCACGTTCGTCGACCACTACGTCGAGGTCGACTACGATCTTTCCGACGTGATGTTCGTCGCGACTGCCAATACGATGAACATCCCGGCACCGCTGCTCGATCGGATGGAGGTCATCCGGTTGTCGGGGTACACCGAGGACGAAAAGGTCAACATCGCGACGCGCTATCTGCTTCCCAAGCAGATGAAGAACAACGGTGTCACCAAGACCGAACTCGAGGTCACGTCGACGGCCCTGCGCGACATCGTCCGCTATTACACGCGCGAGGCCGGCGTGCGGGCTCTGGAGCGCGAACTCTCGAAGATCTGCCGCAAGGTCGTGAAGGCGGCGGTGATCAAGAAGGGGGTAAAGGCCAAGGTGCGGGTGACGCCGCAAAACCTCGACAAATACCTCGGCGTGCGGCGCTATACCTTCGGGATCGCCGAGAAGGAGGCGCAGGTCGGCCAGGTCACCGGCCTGGCCTGGACCGAGGTGGGTGGGGAACTCCTGACCATCGAATCGACCACCATGCCGGGCAAGGGCAACATCATCCGCACGGGTTCGCTCGGCGACGTGATGAAGGAGTCGATCGAGGCGGCGCGCACCGTGGTGCGCAGTCGCGCGCGGCGGCTGGGGATCAAGGACGCGGTGTTCGAGAAGAACGACATCCATATCCACCTGCCGGAGGGCGCGACGCCAAAAGACGGGCCGAGCGCGGGCATTGCGCTGACGACGGCACTCGTGTCGACGTTCACCGGCATCCCGGTCCGACCTGACGTGGCAATGACCGGGGAGATCACCTTGCGCGGCGAGGTGCTGGCGATCGGCGGCTTGAAGGAAAAGCTGTTGGCCGCGCAGCGCGGCGGGATCAAGACCGTTCTGATCCCGGAGGAAAACGCCAAGGATCTCGCGGAAATTCCCGAGGCGGTCAAGAACCGGATCGAGATCCTTCCGGTGAAATGGATCGACCAGGTCCTGCAGGTCGCCCTGGTGCGGCAGCCCGAGCCCTTGCCGGAGGAGGACGCGGTTGCAGCGCCGTCGCAGGAGAAGGTTGTCGGTGTGGAAGCGGCTGCCCCCGGCGAGGCGACCGAGCACGTGAAGCACTAGACGGGGTTATCGACTGCCGGCGCGATCGGGCCGGCAGTCGATGATTTGATCGCGGAGGGGCGGTAGGCGTTTCGTCGCCTTGACACCATGCCCCCGCCGCGGTTGAATACCCGCCGCTAACTGAAGTACATAAAAGAAAAAAACCAACGCAAATCCAAGTCCAGGTATCCGAGGGGGACCCTTGAACAAGACCGAACTGATTGAACATATCGCCCGGCAGGCGGACATTTCCAAGGCCGCGGCTGGCCGTGCGCTCGAAGCGCTGCTTGGCGGAATTCGCACCTCACTGAAAAAAGGCAACACCGTTACCCTGGTCGGGTTTGGGACGTTTGCCGTCACCAAGCGCGCGGCACGCACCGGCCGCAATCCGCGTACCAACGAGCCGATCAAGATCAAGGCGGCGAAGGTCCCGAAGTTTCGCGCTGGCAAAGCGCTCAAAGATGCGCTAAACTAGCGGGCTTCGCGAGCAACGAAGTCGCGGGGGTGCTTAGCTCAGTTGGTAGAGCGGCGCCCTTACAAGGCGTAGGTCGGGAGTTCGAACCTCTCAGCACCCACCATGTAACCGCGCGGAGTGGTAGTTCAGTTGGTTAGAATACCGGCCTGTCACGCCGGGGGTCGCGGGTTCGAGTCCCGTCCACTCCGCCAATTTCATCACCGAACCACGTCAACAAGTTGACGTCGGCGTTCCGAAAGCGTTCCGGGCGCGTCGTTTGGGCGCGGTCCACCCCCGGTAGCATGCAACACCGGATTCATCGTTTCCAGGCCGACCACGGGCATCGCAGATGGCCGGGGCGCCGCATCGTTGTGGGTGGCGACCGGATATATTGCAACTGATTTTCATTATTCTTGTCGTCCGGGACGGCTTGCGCCGCGCGCGGCGGGCCCCAGGCCCTTCGCGGCATGAGCGGCAACCACGAAGCGGGATCAACCGAGTAGAAGGAAGATGTCCGAACAGTCGGAGCGTATGCCCGGGTCCGGTGCCCGCCGCGTGGTTTCGCGGTGGGTCCGTGCGATCGCCGGGCGCCGATCACGGGACATGCGGGATGCCGATCGGATCGGCTATGTTGTGGCCGGCATCGTCGTCGCCGTGGGCTTGCTGGGCTTGGCCGGCGGCTTCGCCGTACTGGTTCCGGACGGCAAGGAAGCGATGGAAGGCCGGCTCGCATTGTCGCTGGAGCGCCGTGCGACCGTCCTGAACACGGAAATCCGGAGTGCGTGGGGGCGCAGCCGGGGCCTTGCTGCACAACCGGTTCTCCGCGCCATGGGGAAGCTGAATGCGAATCCCGAGGACGGGCGCGCTCGAGCGCAGCTTGCCGGGATCGTCCATCGCCTCCAGTCCCCGGGGTTCGCTGCGGCGGCGTTTCGCACCGCCGCGGGCGTCGAGGTCGGTCGGTTCGGGTCGTTCGTCGCCGCGCCGGCGCTGGCGGTTCCAGTTCAATTGTCCACGCCGAGCAGCCTTCTCTGGGACGATGGCTACGTGTTGCGCACGCGCATCGATCTGGTGGATCGCGGCAGGGTGGTCGGGACGATGGTCGCCGAGTGGCGCCTGGATCCGGCGATCATTGCGGATCTGTCGCGCCCCGGCCGCTTCGGCGACACCCTGGATTTTGCCGTTTGCGCGCCCAAGGCTGCGGGCCACATGGACTGTTTTCCCCTCCATTCGGCGGGAGGCCGGGTGCTGCGCGACCTGCCGGATCGCGTCGACGGCCACGCCATCCCGATGCGCTATGCCCTGGAAGGTAAGGCCGGCGTGATTCGCGCGCAGGACTATCGCGGCGTCGCATCGATTGCGGCATACCAGCCGATCGGGACGCTCGGTCTCGGGTCGGTGTTGCGGCTGGATGCCGACCAGTTGTACGCGCCCATTGCGCACCGTCTGGCGCCGCTGCTCTACGCCTTTCCGCTGCTTGCGCTCGGCGCGATTCTGCTGCTGCGCGTGCAGACGCTTCCGTTCGTTCGGCGCATGGAAGAAAGCGAGGAGCGGTTTCGCACCATGGCGGACTACACCTACGAGTGGGAGTACTGGCGCGGGCCGAATTGCGGAATCGTCTACATGTCGCCGTCGTGCGAGCGCATCACGGGCTACACGCAGGCCGAGTTTCTCGCCGACCCCAGCCTGGTCGAACGCATCGTCCACCCGGAGGACCGTACCCGGATGGCGACCCATCTGGAGCACTACCGGGACGACACCAACCATTCGCTCGACTTCCGCATCGTCACGAAGCAGGGTGAGGTGCGGTGGCTGGCGCACAGTTGCAGCCCGATATTTCGCGACGATGGCGAGTTCCGCGGGCGCCGCGTCAGCAACCATGAAATCACCGACCGCAAGCGCGCGGAGGACGAACTGGGGCGCGCCAAGGAGCGGCTGGAACTGGCGCTGGAAGCGTCGTCGCTCTCGCTCTGGGAGTACGACATTCGCGAAGGGCTGGTGGTGCTCGACGGACACTGGGCCGATCTGGTCGGCGGCGCGTCGGGCGAGACGGTGGCCGCCCCCGAGGAATTGATGCGCCGGGTTCACCCCGAAGATGCGCCGCGCATGGTCCGGGCGGCGGCCGCGGTCATCCGCGGCGGCGCGGCGTTCTTCCAGGAGGAAGTCCGGGTGCAAGGCGCGGCGGGGTGGAAGTGGATCCTGTGCAGCGGCAAGGTCGACGTGCGCGATGCCGATGGGCGGGCGGTCCGGATGGTCGGAACCAACCGCGACATCACCGAACACAAGTCGGCCGAGGAGCGGATTCATCATTGGGCGTACTTCGACCGGCTGACCAACCTGCCGAATCGCCGGCTGCTCGAGGACCGTTTGCAACAGCTTCTCGTCCAGGCGCGCCGCAAACGCGCACAGGTGGCGCTGTTGTTCATCGACCTCGACCGGTTCAAGCCGATCAATGACGAGCATGGGCACGAGGTGGGGGATTGGCTGCTGCGGGCGGCGGCAGGGCGGATGCTGGCATGCGTGCGGCAGTCCGATACCGTAGCCCGGATCGGCGGCGACGAATTTGTCGCCGTGCTGCCGGAGATCCGCGCGATGGATGATGCGCTGGCCGTCGCGGAAAAGATCCGCGTGGCACTGGCGGAGCCGTTCGTCCTTGCCGACGGCCGGCCGCTGGCGGTTTCGTCGAGCGTCGGCATCGCGTTCTATCCGGAGCATGCCCGCGGTCCGCGCGACCTGCTCCGTCATGCCGACGAGGCGATGTACGACGCCAAGGCGGCGGGCCGCAACGCGATCGCGGTTTTCCGCGGTCGCCTGGTCGCGGAAGACGGGAGTTCTGACGCGGCGTGAGGCGGCGGCGGGCGCGGAGTTCACAAAAGCCGGTAACATGGCGGTCCTTTGTCGACACGCACCGACGGCGCAGTGTTCCCGGATCATCGAAATCGGGGGCGGCGCTGGCGGCATCCTTCGCACGGCTACCCCATGTTTGAAACCGTTCGTCGCCATCGCAACTGGCTGTTGCCCATTCTCACGGTGGCCGCATTCGTCCCGTTCATCTTTTCCGGGATCTACGGGTTTACCCGGTACTTCGGCCAGGGCGATGGCGTGGCGAAGGTCGGTAACGAGGTGATTTCCCAGCCCGAACTGGACTTCGCCGTGCGCAATCGCATCGCGCGGATGGCGGCGATGTTGCCCAACGTGAACCCGGACATGCTCAACACGCCGGAGGTTCGCGCCGCGGCCCTCGACGAACTGCTGTCGGACAAGGCCCTCGACCACGAGGCGGCGAAGGCGCATCTCGTCGTCCTGGATGCACGGTTGCGCGACGCGATCGCGTCGATCCCGGAATTCCAGCGCAACGGCCGGTTCGATTATGTGATCTATCGCCAGATGCTTACCGCGCGCGGCTATGAGGAGCGCGATTTCGAGAACCGCTTGCGCACCGATATCGATCGCCAGATCCTGGAGTCCGGGGTGGCGAACAGCGCATTCCTGCCCATGACCGTATCCAAGCGGCTGTTCGCGCTGGCCGACCAGCGCCGACGGATCCGCGTCCTGTCGTTCCGGCCGGATGCATATCTTTCGCAGGTCCGGATCTCCGATGCGGACGTCAAGGCGGCGTACGACGCGAACCGCGATGCATATCGCAGTCCCGAGCATGCCAAGGTGCAGTATCTGGTGCTGAGCCTGGCCGATCTGGCTTCGGGGATCTCGATTCCCGAAGCCGAGTTGCGCGCCGAATACGATGCGCACAAGGTGCGCTGGGGGGCGACCGCGCAGGTGCGCGCCAGCCATATCCTCTTCGCGGTGCCGGCGGGTGCGTCGGCGGCGGAGAAGGACAAGGCCCATCGTCTCGCCGAGAAGGTGCTGCGGATGCTGCGTGCGCATCCGGGCGAGTTTGCCGCGCTGGCGCGCAAATATTCGCAGGATCCGGTGTCGGCGGCGAAGGGCGGCGATCTCGGCTGGTTCGGTCACGGGGTGATGCCCAAGCCGTTCGAGAACGTGGCATTTTCGCTGACGGAAGGCGAAACCAGCGGCATCGTCGAGACTCCGTTCGGGTATCACCTCATTCGCGTCACCGGGATTCGGGGGGCGCAGGCCAAGCCGTTCGAAGCCGTGCGCGCCGCGATCGAGGCCCGGATGCGCAAGGATGCGGCGGCCAAGCGTTTCGCGGCCGAAGCCGAGCAGTTTTCCGATTTCGTCTACGAGAATCCCGATGATCTGCGCGCCGCGGCGGCCAAGTTCCATCTGCCGCTCCATACGCTGGACGCGCTTCCGCGCAGCGGCGTTGCGCAGCCGGAATTGGCGGCGATCTTCACGCCGACGGTGCTGGAGGCGACGTTTGCGCCCGATTCCGTCGACGATCACCACAACACCAAGGCGATCGACGTCGGCAACAACACGCTGGTGTCCGTGCACGTGATGCAGGTCGTCCCGGCCGCGGACCAGCCTCTGGCGGCGGTGCGGGCGGAGATCGAATCGCAGTTGCGGCAGGCGGCGGCCGTCAAACTGGCGCGGCAGGCCGGCGAAGCGCGCCTGGCTGCGCTGCGCGCGCATCCCGACGATCACGGGTTCGGAGATCCGCGGGAACTGGCGCGGGGAGCGCAGGATGAACTGTCGGGCGCGGCGGTGGATGCCATCATGAACGTGCCGGTGAGCCGGTTGCCGACCTACGTCGGGGTCACGGAATCGGACGGCTCCTATGCCGTGGTCCACGTGCTGTCGGAGGCCGACGTCTCTCCCGGCGATGCGCAAGCCCAGGCGCGGCGCGTCCGGCAATGGATGGCCGGCATGGCCGAGGCCGAGGCCGAGGCCTACGTGCGGGGTCTGCGCAACCGCTTCGGCGTGAAGATCCTGCGTCCCGACCTGCTGCCCGCGGGCCCTGCGAATCGCTAGTGTAGTGCTTTGTAAATTTTGGAACGAAAAGAAGGGGGGCCTTCGGGCGATCGAGCAGCGCGCCGCTCGATGCGGTGGCGATTCCCGATGCTTGCTTGCACCACGCGAGCGTCGGCTGTGCCTCGTCGGGGCCGGCCACGCGGTGGTCGCCCCTCCGGGGCGACTGCGCTGCGCTGCTCGGTCCGCGGGCGCACGGCCAACTCGCTGCGCGTCCTGCGGACGCTACGCTCGAACAGGGGCCGTGAGTCGGAAGACGAGGCGCGCGGTCGCGCGCCGCCCGCGGCCTTGCGCTGCTCGCCACCGCGTCCTACGCCGGCCCCGACGAGGCACAGCCGCCGCTCGCGGCAACGACTTTGACCCGGCAAGGGACTGCCCCTCATCTTGGAATATCACAGTGTTTGCCACGAGGTCGGGGGGCGCTGTGCCGGTTCCGGCCCCTTTGGGGCGCGGTGAGCAGCGGAGGAGCCGGGGCGGCGCGCGATCGCGCGCCTCCTTCCTCTGACTCACGGCCCTTGTCTGAGCG
>JAKBZN010000012.1 GCA_021842465.1 Pseudomonadota bacterium | reverse complement strand
TCTGGCGGAAGCGGTGAGATTCGAACTCACGAACGGTTGCCCGTTGCTGGTTTTCAAGACCAGTGCCTTAAACCCCTCGGCCACGCTTCCGCGGTACGACGCGCCGCCGGTCGCGCAACGCGCGACCGGCAGACCAACGAACTACCCGGCCGCGCCGGCCGCTTGGCGGATCCGGCGCACGTCCTGCAGCAGATCCCCGAAACGACGCTGAATCGACGCTTCGATGCCCGCGGCGTCGAGTCCGGCCTCGGCCAGCAGTTTCGCGGAATCACCGTGATCGATGAAGGCGTCGGGCAGGCCGAGACGCAGCAGCGGGAGGACCCGCCCGGCGCCGTCGAGTTCTTCCGAACACGCGCTTCCGGCGCCGCCCTGGATGACGTTCTCCTCAATGGTGACCAGCGCATCGTGGGTGTCGGCGAGGCGCAGCAGCAATTCCCGGTCGAGCGGCTTGACGAACCGCATGTCGGCGACGCTGGCGTCGATGGCTTCGGCCGCGCGCAGGGCCGGGTGGAGCAGGGTTCCGAACGCCAGAATCGCGATGCGACCACCCGCCGGAGCGGTCGATTCCCGCATCAGCACGCCCTTGCCGATCTCGACCGGATCGAGCCCGGGATCGAGCGCTGCGCCGATGCCGGCCCCGCGCGGATAGCGCACGGCGGCCGGCCCTTCGTGACGGAATGCCGCCGTGAGCATGCGACGGCAGAGGTTTTCGTCGCTCGGCGTCATCACCACCATGTTTGGAATGCAGCGCAGGAACGACAGATCGAACGCGCCATGATGGGTGGCGCCGTCCGCCCCGACAAGGCCGCCGCGGTCGATCGCGAACGCCACCGGCAGGTTCTGCAACGCAACGTCGTGAATCAATTGGTCGTAGGCGCGCTGCAGGAAGGTCGAGTAGATCGCGACGACCGGATGCATCCCCTCGCAGGCCAATCCGGCCGCAAACGTCACGGCGTGCTGCTCGGCGATGCCGACATCGAAATACCGGCTGGGAAACTCGCGCTCGAAGCGGACCATGCCGGATCCCTCGCGCATCGCCGGCGTGATGCCGATGAGCCGCGCATCGGCGCGCGCCATGTCGCACAGCCAGTCGCCGAACACCTGGGTATAGGTGGGCTTGGCCGGCGCCGCGGGCTTGCCGACGATCCCCACTGCGGGGTCGAACTTCCCCGGCCCGTGATAGAGAATCGGGTCGGCCTCGGCGTGGGAATAGCCCTGTCCCTTGCGGGTCACCACATGCAGAAACTGCGGTCCGGTCGTGCCGCACAGGTTCTGCAGCGTCGGCACCAGCGCCTCGAGGTCGTGGCCGTCGATCGGGCCGATGTAGTTGAAGCCGAATTCTTCGAACAGGGTGCCCGGGGCGACCATGCCCTTGGCGTGTTCCTCGAACTTGCGCGCCAGTTCGAGAACCGGCGGCAGATGTTTGAGCACCTGCTTGCCGGCACTGCGCGCAGCGCGGTAGAAATTGCCGCTGAGAATCCGCGCGAGATGCCGATTGAGCGCCCCCACGGCCGGCGAAATCGACATGTCGTTGTCGTTGAGGATCACGAGCAGCCGCACGTCCTCGGTGACACCGGCGTTGTTGAGCGCCTCGAACGCCATGCCGCCCGACATCGCGCCATCGCCGATCACGGCGATGCTGTGCCGCATCTCGCCGCGGTTGCGCGCACCCACCGCCATCCCCAGCGCGGCCGAGATCGACGTCGAGGAATGTCCGACCCCGAAGGCGTCATAGGGCGACTCCGCCCGCCGCGGGAATCCGGAAATCCCCCCGGCCTGGCGCAAGGTCGGCATCGCGTCCCGGCGTCCGGTGAGAATCTTGTGCGCGTAGGTCTGGTGTCCCACGTCCCAAACGATGCGGTCTTCGGGCGTGTTGAACACGTAATGCAGCGCAATCGTGAGTTCGACCGTGCCCAGATTCGAACTCAGATGCCCCCCGGTGCTCGCGACCGAGTGGATCAGGTATTCGCGCAGTTCGTCCGCGAGCAATCGCAATTGGAAGCGATCCAGTCGGCGCAGGTCGGCCGGCGTTTCGATCGCCGCCAGCAGGCTCCCGGTGCTCGACCGGGTTGCCACGGAAGACGGGTTTTGCATCATCGCCATGATCGGAATGCGGGGTGTGGTATTCATCGGCGCCGCGAGACGATGAGATCGGCAAGCTGCCGCAGCCGCAGCGCACGATCCGCCGGCAGGCGGGCTTCGGTTTCCAGGGCGGCCAGGGCGCGGTTCGCCGATTCGCACAGATCGGCCGCACGCCGGCGCGCGGCGTCGAGCCCGAGCACGCTGACGTAGGTGGGCTTGTTCTGCGCGGCGTCCTTGCCCGCCGTCTTGCCCAGTTCTTCCGAGCTCGACTCCACATCGAGAATGTCGTCGACGATCTGGAACGCCAGGCCGATCGCCTCGGCATAGCGATCCAGCAGGGCCAGCGCCACCTCGCCCGCACCGCCCGCGCGGGCGCCCATGACGATCGCGGCGCGCATCAGCGCGCCGGTCTTCATGCCGTGCATCCGTTCGAGCCCGGTGCCGTCGAGCGGGAAATCCGCCTGTCCGCGCATCGCGTCGAGGTCGATCGCCTGGCCACCGCACATGCCATCGGTTCCTGCCGCCAGGGCGAGGTCGCGGATCAGGTCGGCACGCACGGCCGGCGGAATCGGCGCCTCGGCGAGCACCCGGAACGCCTCGGCCTGCAGGGCATCGCCGACGAGCATCGCCGTCGCCTCGTCGAACGCCACGTGAACCGTCGGCTTTCCGCGCCGCAGGACGTCATCGTCCATGCACGGCAGATCGTCGTGCACCAGCGAATAGACGTGCACATATTCCAGCGCCAGCGCCACGCAATCCAGCGCCGCCGGATCGGCATCAGCCACGACGCCCGCGGCATACGCCAACAGCGGGCGGATGCGTTTGCCCCCGCCCAGCACCGCATAGCGCATCGCCTCATGCAGGCGTCGCGGCGTCCGATCCGCGGCCGGCAGGCGCGACGAGGCCAACGACTCGAATCGCTCCTGACAGGCACGCACCCAAGATTCAAATTCCGGCATCACGTTTCACCACCCCGCAGCTCGTCCGGCTCCAGCGCCCGCAGCGCCTCGCCGTCCAGTTTGCGAATCTCCAATTCGGCCGCATTCAGCCGGCCCTGACATACCTTCGCCAAATCCGTGCCGCGGCGATATGCCGCGATGGATTCGTCCAGCCCGAGTTCTCCGGACTCCATTTTCCGCACCAGGGCATCGAGCTCGTCGAGCGCTTGCTCGAAGCTCAATTCGTCCGGCGGTTTCGGGGATGCGGATTTTTTCATGCTGCGGCGACCGAAACCCCCATTTTACGATGCCGAACGGCTTTTCGATCGCACGGGGGGCGGAGAATACGCGCCCCCGCCCTCAATTGGTGTCCAGGCTCGCCGCGGCAACCGCGATCACGACTCCCAGGAGCACCAGCCCAACGTCCGGCAGGGTACGCCGTAAGGATGATCTGCGCATCAGTTCGGGCAGCAGGTCGGACAGCGCGATGTACACGAAGCTGGCTGCCGCCAGTACCAGCGCGTAGGGCATGAGGGCCTGCAGGCGGTCCAGGACGAAGAAACCGATCGCGCCGCCGAGCACCGCCGCCGACCCCGAAAGCAGCATGAACCCGAACGCCCGCCGCCGCGAAAACCCCGCGTTCAGCAGGATCATGAAGTCGCCGATCTCGTGCGGAATCTCGTGCGCCATCACCGCCATGGCCGTCAGCAGGCCGGCATGAACGTTCACCAGGAACGAGGCCGCGATCACGACCCCGTCGCCGAAATTGTGGAACGCATCGCCGACGAGCACGGGATAGGCGCCACGCCCCGCCTCCTTCGCGTCATGGCCGTGCTCGTGGTGGTGGGTGTCGCCCTCGTGGTGGTGGGTGTGGTGGATCAGGGTCGACTTTTCCAGGACGAAGAGCGCCAGGATCCCCAACAGCAGGGTCCAGCCCAGGCGCGCCGGCGGGATCCCCCGCGCCATCGCTTCGGGCAGCAGATGCGTCAGGCCGGTCGCCAGCAGCAGGCCGATCGACATGTGCACCAGGCGGTCGACCAGGCCGGCCAGGAAGCGGAAACCCAGGATCGCCGCCAACGAAAGCGACACCGCCGTCGACGCCATGTTGGCGCCGAGAATCAGCAAGAAGGTGCCCATCAGTGCGCCTCGTCCCAATTGCTACCCACGCCCACCTCCACCTCCAGCGGCACCTGCCAGCGCACGACGCCGGTCATCAGGCCCGGAACCGCCGCCCGCACCCGGGCCTCTTCGGCCGCGGGCACCTCGAACACCAGTTCGTCGTGCACCTGCATCACGAGACGCGTCTCCATCCCTTCGCGCGCCAGCCAGTCGTCGACCGCGATCATCGCCAGCTTGATCAGATCGGCCGCCGTCCCCTGCATCGGTGCGTTGATCGCCGCGCGCTCGGCGGCCTGCCGCCGCGGCCCGCTGGGTCCGTGGATCTCCGGCAGCCAGAGTCGCCGGCCGAACACCGTCTGCACATACCCCTGCCGGCGCGCCGTCTCGCGCGTCGCCTCCATGTATTGCGCGACCCCGGGATAGCGCTGGAAATAGCGGTCGATATAGTGCTGGGCCGCATCCTTGCCGATCCCCAGATTGGACGCGAGGCCGAACGCGCTCATCCCGTACATCAACCCGAAATTGATCACCTTCGCCACCCGCCGCTGGTCGTCGCCGACCGCATCCGGCGCAACGCCGAAGACCTCGGACGCGGTGCGGCGATGTACGTCCTCGCCGCGCTCGAATGCGCCGACAAGGCCCGGATCGCCGCAGATGTGGGCCATGATGCGCAGTTCGATCTGCGAATAGTCGGCCGACACGATCCGCGCCCCTGGCGGCGCGACGAACGCGGCCCGGATGCGCCGCCCATCGGCGGTCCGTACGGGAATGTTCTGCAAATTCGGATCGGAGGACGACAGCCGCCCCGTGACCGCAACCGCCTGACCATAGGTCGTATGCACCCGCCCCGTTCGCGGATGGATCATCCCCGGCAGCTTGTCGCAGTAGGTGGAACGCAGCTTCGAGAGACCCCGATGCGCCAGCAGCAGCTTGGGCAGCGGATAGTCCTGCGCCAGCTTTTCGAGCACTTCCTCGTCGGTGCTGGGCGCCCCGCTCGCCGTCTTCTTCACCACCGGCAGCCCCAGGCGGTCGAAGAGCACCTCGCCGACCTGCTTCGTCGACGCCAGGTTGAACGTCCCGCCGGCCAGCGCGAACGCCTCGGCCTCGAGCCCAGCGATGCGGATGCCGATTTCGCGACTCTGCTCCTGCAGGCGCAGCGGATCGATCAACACGCCCGTGCGCTCCATCCGGAACAAGACGCGCGAGACGGGGATTTCGATCGTTTCATAGATCCGCCGCAGATCCGCATCCGCCTCGATCTGCGGCCAAAGGGCATGGTGCAATGCAAGCGTAACGTCCGCATCCTCGGCGGCGTACTCGGTCGCCCGGTCGATCGGCACTTGGTCGAACCCGATCTGCTTGGCACCTTTGCCACAGACCTCCTCGTAGGAAATCGTCTTGCGGCCGAGGTGGCGCGCGGCGAGGGAATCCATGTCGTGCGAGCGGTGCGCCTCCAGCACGTACGACTGAAGCAGGGTGTCGTGGCGAACGCCCGCCATCCGCAGCCCGGCATTGGCGAACACATGGGCGTCGTACTTGGCATGCTGGCCGAGCTTGGGGTGGTCCGCGCTTTCCAGCCAGGGACGCAACCGCGCCAGGACCCGGTCACGGTCGAGTTGCCGCGGCGCATCCGAGGCCATGCCGCGATGCGCGAGCGGGATGTAGCAGGCTTCCTCCGCGCGCACCGCAAGCGAGATCCCGACGAGTTCGGCGCGCATGGGATCGAGCGAGGTCGTTTCGGTATCGATGCTGGTCAGCTCCGCCTGCTCGATGGCATGGAGCCAGCGCCCCAACTGTTCCTCGGTGCAGACGCACTCGTAGGTCCGATCGCCCGCCGCGGTCGGGGCAGAAGTCCCATCCGGGCCCGTCGTCCGCGACGCCGGCGGATCGTCGGCGCCGTCTGGCGTCAGTTCGCGCAACCAGCTCCGAAACTCGTACCGTTCGTAGATCCGGCGCAAGGCATCCTGGTCGGGCGCACGCAGGGCAAGCATCTCCAGGTCGGACACCGCCCCATGGAGATCAACGTCGGTGCGCACGGTGACCAGCGCCCGCGCCGTCGGCAGCCAACCGAGCGCCTTGCGCAGATTGACGCCGACCGCGCCTCCGATGGCGTCGGCATGGGCGATCACGCCATCGAGCGAGCCATACTGCTGCAACCATTTGACCGCCGTCTTGGGACCGACCTTTTCCACCCCCGGGACGTTGTCGACGGCATCGCCGACCAGCGCCAGGTAATCGACGATGCGCTCCGGCGGCACGCCGAAGCGTTCGATCACCCCCGCCCGGTCCATTCTTCGCGGCGGCCCGCCTTCCCGGCGCATGGTGTCGATCAGGCTGATCGGGTCGTCGACGAGTTGCGCCAGATCCTTGTCGCCGGTGGCGATCACCGTGCGCAACCCGGCTTCGGCCGCCTGCCGGGCCAAGGTTCCCATCACGTCGTCGGCTTCGACGCCTTCCACCTGCAGCACCGTCCAGCCGAGCGCCGCCGCGGCATCGCGAACGACCGGAACCTGCGCCGCCAAGTCCTCGGGCATCGGCGGCCGGTGGGCCTTGTAATCGGAGAACATCGCGTCGCGAAACGTCGGCCCCTTGGCGTCGAACACGCAGGCGCAATACTCCCCCGGCACGATCTCGCGCAGGCTGCGCAGCATGCTCAGGAATCCCCGCAGTGCGCCGGTCGGTTCGCCCCGGGCGGTACGGAGGTCAGGCAAGGCGTGGTAGGCGCGGTACAGGTACCCCGAGCCGTCCACCAACAGCAGGGTCTTCACAAGTGACAGTCTTTCGATCGGAATCCCGCCAAGGATATCCTGTCACCCGTCGCCACTGCATCTATAATCCCCAATTTTCATCCGGCGATGGCCGTCTTCACCGACCTCTCGCGCGAGGACATGCTCGCGCTGCTCGACCGCTACGCGCTCGGCGCGCTGCAGCGCTTTCAGGGCATCGCCAGCGGCATCGAGAATTCAAACTTCTTTCTGAACACCGACGCCGGCAAGTACGTGCTGACGGTTTTCGAACGCCTGCGGGCCGAAGACTTGCCCTTCTACCTGGGCCTGATGCGACATCTCGCCCGCCACGGCCTTCCGGTGCCGGAACCAGTCGCCACTCGCGACGGAGAATTGTTCACGCGCACGCACGGCAAACCGGTGGCGATCGTTGCCCGCCTTTCGGGCAAGGCGATCGAGGCGCCGGACGCGACGCACTGCGCCCGGGTGGGAGAGACCCTCGCCCGGATGCACGTCGCGGCGCGGGACTACCCCCAGACTCATCCCGACCCGCGCGGGCTCGCATGGTGGCGGCAGACCGCACCGTCCCTGGCCACGCACATGCCGGCGGCGCAATTCCAACGTCTTACCGAGGAGGTCCGCTTCCAGGAGCGCGTGGCCGCGAAACCCGGGTACGCGCGGCTGCCATCGGGACCGATCCATGCCGACCTGTTTCGTGACAACGTGCTGTTCGACGACGACCGGATCGGCGGCGTGATCGACTTCTACTTCGCCGGAAACGGCCCGTGGCTCTATGATCTGGCCGTCACGATGAACGACTGGTGCGTCGACCTGCAGGACGGGCGACTGGCCCCGGACCGGGCCGCCGCGCTGCTTGCCGCATACCATCGCGTGCGCCCGCTGGAGGCATCCGAACGTCCGTTCTGGCAAGCGATGCTGCGCGCGGCGGCGCTGCGGTTCTGGATTTCGCGCCTGTACGACCTGCACCTGCCGCGCCCGGCGGCCGTCCTGGCGCCGCACGATCCGGCGCGGTTCGAGCGCACGCTCCATGCCCGCGCCGATGCGGCGCCGGAGACCCTGCCGTGGGTCTGACACCGACCATCCACACGCGCAAAGCCTCCGACGGCGTCCGCTGGATCCGCAGCGGCCTGCGACTTTTCGGCCGCCAGCCGCTGTCGATCCTGACCTTCGTCCTGATGGGAATGATCGTCATCTGGACGATCAGCCTGCTGCCGATCGTGGGGCAGGCATTCGCCCTCATCCTGATGCCGGCGGCATGGATCGGCATGCTCGGCGTATGCCGCGATGTCGACCGGGGGAAGGCACCGGGGCCCCACTGCTACACGGATCCCCTGCGCGAACCCTTCACGCGCCTGCATCTGATCCAGATCGGCGTGGTCTCGGCGATCGCGGCGGGTCTGCTCACCACCGGGTTTGCCTTGCTCCCGTCCGGAACCGGAAAGGATGCGGCCCAACACCTGACCCACGCGCAGACCGCATGGGTGCTGGGCAGCCTGGTGATCTGGGTGCCGTTGCAAATGGCGATCTGGTTCGCGCCTCCGCTCGTCGCCTGGCACGGCATGACCGCGGGCAAGGCGATGTTCTTCAGCTTCTTCACCTGCTGGCGCAACCGCTGGCCGATGCTCGTCTATTTCCTGTCGCTGATCGCGCTCGCCACCCTGCTCGTCCTGGCGCTGGGGGCGATGGTCGACGCCTTCAGCGTGGGGGAGACGACGGTCGGCATGGTGCTGGCGCCGCTCTCGATGGTGGTTGGCGCCGCGACCCAGACCTGCGCCTATGCGATGTACCGCGACATCGTGGAGTGATTCACACCGCGATTTGCACGCTTGACGAAACCATCGTCATTGCGAGGGCGAACCAAGGTTTTCAGGCTGGCTGCAATTTGGCGACCGAAAGCAGCAATTCCTTCACCCCGACCGACCGGAAGTTGATCTGGGCGCGCGCATCGGTGCCGTTTCCCTGCAGCCGAACGACGATGCCCTCGCCGAATTTGGCATGGCGCACGCCCTGGCCGACGCGCAGTCCATGGGACTCGGCTGCCGTCGCGGCCCCGCCCGCCGGCATCGGCGGCCGCGGCGAGATCCCGTTCATCGCCGACGCCGCTCCCGTAGCGCCGGAGAAGGGCGTATTGCGGCTACCGCCGGCGTCTCCCCTCCCCCGCGCACCGGCAGCCGGACGGGCGTACGCGGTTTCGCGGCCCCATGGCGCCCGATCCTGCATCCCTGCGCCAAGGAACGTCCCGCGCTTCGGCGTGCGAACCTGCAGCAGCGCCTCTGGCAATTCCTCGACGAAGCGCGAGCGCAGGCCGTAGCGGGTCTGGCCATGCAGCATGCGGCTCTGCGCATAGCTCAGGCTGAGCCGCTTGCGCGCCCGGGTGACCGCCACGTACATCAGCCGGCGCTCTTCCTCCAGGCCATCGGCCTCGCTCAGGCTGTTTTCGTGGGGAAACAGACCCTCCTCGAGCCCGGTTAGGAACACCGAATCGAATTCGAGGCCCTTCGCCGCATGCACGGTCATGAGCTGCAGGGCGTCCTGTCCCGCGCTCGCCTGGTTGTCGCCCGCCTCGAGCGAGGCGTGCGCGAGGAACGCGATCAGTGCCGACTGCGGATCCGCCTCGTCCCCGGCGGCATCCGACCCGGACGAGTCGGAAACCAGTCCGACGTCGCGCGCGAAATCGCGTGCCTGTTCGGCCGAGAACCCGGTCGCGGCGTTGATCAGTTCCGCCAGGTTCTCCAGCCGGTCGGCACCATCCCGTTCGTTGCGGTAGTGCTCGTTGAGGCCGCTGCGCTGCAGCGCCTCGGCAACCAGTTCCGCCAGCGTCACCCGCCCGGCCGCGTCCCGCAGGGCGCTGACGATCGCGGCGAACTGGCCGAAATTGGCTGCCGCCCGGCCGCCGACCGCCCCGATCGCGGCAAACAGGCTGGTCCCCGCCTGCCGCGCCGCGTCCTGCAACTGTTCGACGCTGCGCGCCCCGATGCCGCGCGGCGGGAAGTTCACGACCCGGGCGAAGGAAATGTCGTCGTCGGGATTGGCCGCGAGCCGCAGGTAGGCCAAGGCGTGCTTGACTTCGGCGCGCTCGAAGAAGCGCATGCCGCCGTATACCCGGTAGGCCATTCCCGCATTGAACAGCGCATGCTCGATCACGCGCGACTGGGCGTTGGACCGGTAGAGGATGGCGACGTCCTGCAGCCGCGCACCCCGCCCCTGCAGGTCGCGCACCTCGTCGACGATCCACGCCGCCTCCTGGCCGTCGGAACCGGCTTCGAAGAGATGGATCTTTTCCCCCGCCCCCGCGTCCGTCCACAGCTTCTTGCCCAATCGCCGCGCGTTGTTGCCGATGAGGTGGTTGGCCGCATCGAGAATATTGCCGTGCGAGCGGTAGTTCTGCTCGAGCTTGATGAGATGCCGGACCGCGTATTCGCGCTGGAAATCCGACATGTTGCCGACGTTGGCGCCGCGGAAGCGGTAGATCGACTGATCGTCGTCGCCGACCGCGAAGATCGGCACGCCCATCGGCCCGCCCTCGGATCCGCCCAAACCCGCGAGGAGCTTGAGCCACCGGTATTGCAGCGTGTTGGTGTCCTGGAACTCGTCGACCAGAATGTGGCGAAAACGGCTGCGGTAGTGTTCCCGGATCGCTTCGTGCCGCGTCAGCAGTTCGACGCTCCGCAGCAACAACTCCGCGAAATCGACGCAGCCCTCGCGCTGGCACTGCGCGTCGTAGGCGGCATAGAGTTCGACCCAGCGACGATCGGTCCCCGCGCCACCGAGGTCCGAGGCGCGCCGACCCGACTCCTTGGCCGAATTGATGAAGTACTGCAGGTCCCTCGGCGGGCAACGCTCCTCGTCGACGTTGGCCGCCTTGATCAGCCGCTTGATCGCCGAAAGCTGATCCTGCGTATCGAGGATCTGGAAGGTCTCCGGCAGGTTCGCATCGCGATGGTGGGCGCGCAACAGGCGGTTGCAGAGGCCGTGGAAGGTCCCGATCCACATTCCCCGGGGATTGACCGGCAGCATGGCCTCGAGCCGGGTCTGCATCTCGCGCGCGGCCTTGTTGGTGAAGGTGACGGCGAGGATGCCGGCCGGCGTGGTCCGCCCGGACTGGATCAGCCAGGCGATGCGGGTGGTGAGGACGCGCGTCTTGCCGCTGCCCGCACCCGCGAGGATGAGCGCCGGTTCGTCGGGCAGGGTGACGGCGGCGCGCTGCTGGGGGTTGAGATCGTCGACGAGATTCATCGGCGAATTTTAGACGAGCGCGCGGGTCCGGTGCCCGATCCCCCGCGGACGACGGCATCCGCCATCCGCCCCCCTATAATTCCGCAATGCAAGAAAAGTACACCCCCCAAGACGTCGAGGCCCAGGCTCAGGCGCACTGGCGCGCCATCGACGCCCACACCGTCACCGAAAATGATCCGCGCTTCCCCAAGGGCAAGTTCTACGCCTGCTCGATGCTGCCCTACCCCAGCGGGAAGCTGCACATGGGCCACGTGCGCAACTACACCATCAACGACGTGATGGTGCGCCACTTGCGCATGCGGGGGTACAACGTGCTCATGCCGATGGGCTGGGATGCCTTCGGCCTTCCGGCGGAAAACGCGGCGATCGACAAGAAGATCGCACCCGCGGCATGGACCTACCAGAACATCGCCGAGATGAAGGCGCAGATGGAGCCGCTGGGCTTTGCCTTCGACTGGTCGCGCGAACTGGCGACCTGCCGGCCCGAGTACTACCGCTGGAACCAGTGGCTGTTCCTGCGCATGCTGGAAAAAGGCATCGCGTATCGCAAGACCCAGGTCGTGAACTGGGATCCGGTCGACAAGACCGTGCTGGCCAACGAGCAGGTCATCGAGGGCCGCGGCTGGCGGTCCGGCGCACCGGTCGAGAAACGCGAGATCCCCGGCTACTACCTGGCGATCACGCAGTATGCCGACGAACTGCTGGACGGCCTCTCGGCACTCGAGGGTTGGCCCCATCAGGTGCGGGCGATGCAGGAAAACTGGATCGGCCGCAGCACCGGCGTCAATTTCGGCTTTCCGTACCGCCTCGACGGGCAGGACTCGCTGCTGCGGGTGTACACGACGCGCGCCGACACCATCATGGGCGTCAGCTTCGTGGCGATCGCTGCCGAGCATCCGCTTGCCCAGCGCCTGGCGCGCGACAACCCGGCGCTGGCGGCGTTCATCGAGGAGTGCCGGCAAGGCGGCGTCGCCGAAGCGGACTTGGCGGCAATGGAAAAGCGCGGCATGGCGACGGGCTTCACGGTCCGCCACCCGCTCTCGGGCGAATCGATCCCGGTCTGGATCGGCAACTACGTGCTCATGGGGTACGGCGAGGGTGCGGTAATGGGCGTGCCCGCCCACGACGAACGCGACTTCGCCTTCGCGCACCAGTACGGCCTGCCCATCCGGCAGGTCATCGACGTAGCCGGGAAAACCTTTTCCGCCGACGCCTGGGAGGCGTGGTACGCGGACAAGGAGACCGGCGTCTGCATCCGTTCCGGCAATTACGACGGTCTTGGCCACCAGGCGGCAGTCGGGGCCGTCGCCCGCGACCTGGAAGCCCAGGGACTGGGGCGCACGCAGACCCAATACCGCCTGCGCGACTGGGGAATCTCCCGCCAGCGCTACTGGGGCACGCCGATCCCGATCATTCACTGTGAATCCTGCGGCCCGGTGCCGGTGCCCGAAGCGGATCTGCCGGTGACGCTGCCCGAGGACCTGATCCCCGACGGCAGCGGCAACCCGCTGGACCGCTGCGAGGAGTTCCTGCGCTGCGCCTGCCCGCGCTGCGGCAAGCCGGCGCGGCGCGAGACCGATACCATGGATACCTTCGTGGATTCGTCCTGGTATTTCCTGCGCTACTGCTCCCCGGGCGCGGACGCGGGCATGGTCGACGAACGCGCGCGCTACTGGATGCCGATGGACCAGTACATCGGCGGCATCGAGCATGCCGTGCTGCACCTGCTGTATGCGCGGTTCTGGACCAAGGTCATGCGCGACCTCGGGATCGTTGATTTCGACGAACCCTTCCGCCGGCTCTTCACCCAGGGGATGCTGCTCAACGACTGTTTCTACCGCGAGGAAGAGGGCGGTCGCAAGCGCTGGTTCTACCCTTCGGAAGTGGAATTGCACCACGATGAACGCGGACGCGCGATCGGGGCGACGTCCCGCGCCGACGGACAGCCCGTGACGCTGGGCGGCATCGAGAAGATGTCGAAAAGCAAGAACAACGTGGTCGAGCCGCGCGACATCATCGCCCGCTTCGGCGCCGATACGGCGCGCGCCTTCGTGATGTTCGCCGGTCCGCCGGACCAGAGCGCCGCCTGGTCGGATGCGGGCGCGGAAGGGACGCACCGGTTCCTGCGACGGCTGTGGTCGTTCGCCCATGGCTGGCGAACGGCCTCGGCCGCCGCCCCCCGCCCCACGGCCACGAGCGGGGAAACCGGCGACGCAGGAATCCGTTTCGAGGTCCACTCCCTGCTCCGGCAGGTCAACTACGACTACGATCGTCTGCAGTACAACACCGTGGTATCCGGCGCGATGAAACTGCTCAACCTGCTGGAAACGCAGGGCCGCGATGCCGGCAGCGCCGCGGTCGCCACCGCGGTCGACGAAGGGCTGCACATCCTGCTGCGTGTGCTCTATCCGGTCGCGCCGCACGTCACCCAGGAGATCTGGAACGCGCTGGACCTGCCGGCGCGCTTCGGCGAACTCGTCTACGCCCCCTGGCCGGAACCGGACCCCGCCGCCCTGCGGCGCAGCGAAATCGAACTCGTGGTGCAGGTGAACGGCAAATTGCGCGGCGCGGTGCGCGTGCCGGCCGACGCGAGCCGGGACGCCATCGAAGCGGCGACCCTGGCCGATGCGGGACTGGCGAAGTACATAACGGGCACGCCGAAAAAGGTCGTGGTGGTGCCCGGGAAGCTGGTCAATGTGGTCGTGTAGCCGGCGGATTGCCGCGATCGCGCTGGCGCTGCTGGCGCTGGCCGGCTGCGGCTTCCATCTTCGCGGCACCCGCCACCTGGCGTTCTCGACGATCGCGCTGAATCTGCCGCCCAACTCGCCCTTCGGCACCGAACTCGCGCGCAGCATCCGCGTCGGCACGAACACCCGCATCGTGCCCCAGGGACCGAAGGCGGAAGCCGTTTTCCATCTCCTCGGGGACACCAAGGACAAGGAAGTGCTCACGATGGATGCGCAAGGAAATGCCATCCAGTACACGCTCAGCGACACGCTGCGCTTCCGCCTCGTCGACGCCAAGGGACACGAACTGATCGAGCCGACGACCATCCGGGTCCAGCGCGTCATGTCCTCGAGCGACACGCAGACGATCTCGAAGGAAACCGAAGACGCCCTGCTGTACCGGGACATGCAGTCCGACCTCGTTCAGCAGGTCCTCGACCGGATCGCGGCCATCAAGCCGTATGCAAATCCGCATTGAACAACTGGCGGCGCACCTGCAGCGCGGGCCGCTGGCGCGTCTCTACACGGTCAGCAGCGACGAAGCCCTGCTGGCGCTGGAAGCGCAGGACGCGATCCGCGCGGCGGCGCGGCGGAACGGCTTCGCGGAACGGGAAGTCCTGCATGCCGACAGCCGCTTCGACTGGTCCCAGCTCACCCGCGCCGCATCCGGGCTGTCGCTGTTCGCACCCCGCCGGATGCTGGAGATCCGCCTGCCCGGCGGCAAGCCCGGCAAGACCGGGGCACAGGCCCTGCGCGACCATGCCCGCGGCAAGGGCGACGACCTTCTCAGCATCGTCAGCCTGCCGCGCCTCGATCGGGCGACCCGCACCACGGAATGGGCGGAAACCCTGCAGGCGGAAGGGGTCTGGATCGAGATTCCCCGGGTGGAGCGCGCGCAACTGCCGGAATGGATCGCCGGACGCCTCGCGCGGCAACGTCAGAGCGCGGACCCCAAGACGCTGGAATGGATGGCCGATCGCGTCGAAGGCAATCTTCTCGCCGCGCACCAGGAGATCGGCAAGCTCGGGATGCTCTACGAACCGGGGCCGTTGCAATTCGAGCAGGTGCGCGCGGCCGTGTTCGACGTCGCGCGCTTCGACCCGTCCTCCCTGCCGGCGACGATGCTGGGCGGCGATCCGGCGCGCATCCGCCGGCTGCTGGCGGGCCTCGAGGCGGAAGGCGAGCCGCTGCCGCTGCTGCTGTGGATCGTTTCGGAGGAACTGCGCAGCCTGCTGCGGCTCAAGCAGGCGGCCGAGGCACGCCATGGCTATGGAGGCGCGCGGTCCGGCGGTCGGTCGTGGGGGCCGCGATCGGGAGCGCCGGCGGCGATGGTCGAGCGGGTCCTGCCCCGCCTCGGCGAATCCGTACTGGCGGAATTACTGGCGCGCTGCGCCGAGGTGGATCGCATCGTCAAAGGCCTGCGCGTCGCCGGGCGCGGCGACGATCCCTGGTTAGAATTGACCGATGTCGCGTTGGCGCTGCACGCCGCGGCACACCCCGGCTGACCGCGCCGGCTGACCAACCCGATCCGTTCCCGGCCTCGACCCGACCGACACACCGCCTTCCGATGACCGATTCCGCCGCCAGCACCGTTCCCGCCGATCTGGGCGCCCACGTCCGCGACCTCTGCAAGGCCGCTCGCGACGCCAGCGCGGCGCTCGCCCGCGCGCCGACCGCCGTCAAGGATCGCTGTCTGCGCGCGCTCGCCGCGGCGATCCGCCAACGGGGTGCGGAACTGCTCGACGCCAACGCCCGGGATGTCGAGCGCGCGCGCCGGGAAGGACTGGACCGCGCGGCGCTGGATCGGCTGACGCTCACCGCGAAGACGATCGAATCCATGGCCACCGGGGTCGAGCAGGTCGCCCAACTGGCCGATCCGATCGGCGCCATCGACGGCGTGCGCTCCATGCCTTCGGGCATCCGCGTCGGCCGGATGCGCGTTCCGCTGGGCGTGATCGGCATCATCTACGAGAGTCGGCCGAACGTCACGGTGGACGCGGCGGCGCTCTGCATCAAGAGCGGCAACGCAACGGTGCTGCGCGGCGGGTCCGAAGCGATCGAATCGAATCGGGCGCTGGCCCGCCTCGTCGCCGACGCGCTGGAACACGCCCAGCTACCGCGGGCGGCGGTGCAGATGATCGACACCACCGACCGCGCGGCGGTTGGACACCTCATCACCCTGCCGGAATACATCGACGTCATCGTCCCCCGCGGCGGCCGCGGCCTGATCGAACGGCTGATGCGGGAAAGCCGGGTTCCGATGATCAAGCATCTCGACGGCGTCTGCCACGTCTACATCGACGATTCGGCGGATCTCGATCAGGCGGTGCGGATCGCGGACAATGCCAAGACCCAGCGCTACGGCACCTGCAACACGATGGAAACGCTGCTGGTCGCCGCGGGCATCGCGCCCACGGTGCTGCCGCGGCTTGGCAGCGTCTACGCCGCCAAACAGGTCGAAATGCGCTGCTGTCCGCAAGCGCTCGCCATCCTGTCCGCCGCGGGAATCGGTCCGCTGGTCGCGGCGACCGAGGACGACTGGCGTGCCGAATATCTGGCACCGATCCTGTCGATCCGTCTGGTCGCGGGGCTCGACGAGGCGATCGCCCACATCAATACGTACGGCAGCAAGCACACCGACGCCATCGTGACCACCGATCATCCGCGCGCGATGCGCTTTCTGCGCGAAGTCGACTCGGCCTCGGTCATGATCAACGCCTCGACCCGATTCGCCGACGGGTTCGAATACGGACTGGGCGCGGAGATCGGCATCAGCAACGACAAGCTCCACGCGCGCGGACCGGTCGGGCTGGAAGGGCTCACGTCGCAGAAATTCGTGGTGTTCGGCAACGGTGAGGTTCGCAGCTGATGCTCTGGGTCAAGACGTTTCACGTGTTCTTCGTCATCGGCTGGTTCGCCGAGCTCTTCTACCTGCCGCGCATCCTGGTCAATCTCGCACAGGTTCCCGAGCCCGGGGCCGAACGCGATCGCCTCCTGCTGATGGCGCGCAAGCTGCGCCGCTTCGGCCACATGCTCAGCGGCGTCGCCGTCGCGCTCGGCCTCTGGCTCTGGCTCGGATTCCACGTCGGCGACGGACAGCACTGGATCCACGCGAAGCTTCTGCTGGTCGTCGGGCTGTTTGTATTCGAGGCTGCCTGCGGCCGTCAACTGAAGGCGTTCCAGGCCGGCAGGACGCCGCACGACCATGTCTGGTATCGGTGGTTCAACGAGATTCCCACGGTACTGCTGGCCGGGATCCTGGTGCTGGTCATCGTGCAGCCGTTCTGATGAGCGAAACCTTTTTTGCCGTCTGCCCGCGCGGTGTCGAATCCCTGCTGGCGGACGAGCTGCGCGCGATCGGCGCGGCCGATGCCACCGCGGCGGCGGGCGGCGCGCGCTTCTCCGGCACCCTGGCGACCGCCTATGCCGCCAACCTGCACTCGCGACTCGCCAGCCGTGTCCTCTGGTGCGTGGCCGAGGGCGGCTACCGGGACGAAGCCGATCTCTATGACCTGGCGCGCAAGGTGCCCTGGGAGCGCGAATTCTCTGCGGAGAAGACCTTGCGCGTCGACGTCACCGCACACCGGTCTCCGTTGCGCAGCCTGCAGTTCGCCACGCTGCGCATCAAGGACGCGATCGTCGACCGGGCGCGCGAACGCAGCGGTTCCCGCCCGTCGATCGATCGCCAGCGTCCCGACGTCCAGGTGCTCGCCCACCTCACCGACCAGCGCGCGCAGATCTATCTCGACCTTTCGGGCGAGGCGCTCTTCAAGCGCGGCTGGCGGGCGGACAAGGGCGAAGCACCGATCAAGGAAAACCTCGCCGCCGCCCTGCTGCGCATCGCGGGCTGGGCGCCGCCGAGCCCGCTGCTCGATCCGTTCTGCGGCAGCGGCACGATCGCCATCGAGGCGGCCTGCATGGCCACCCGTCGCGCACCCGGATTGCAGCGCCGGTTCGCCTTCGAAACGCTGCGCAGCTTCGACCGGGATTCCTGGACACGCCTGCGCAAGGATGCGCAGGAACGCATCGACGACGGTGCCGCCCCGCAGATCGTCGGCCGGGACATCTCGACCCGGGTGGTCGCCACGGCGGAAGCCAACGCGCGGCGCGCCGGCCTGGGCGGCCTACTCGACCGCGGGGTCCTGCGCTTTGAAGCCCAGGATGCGCGTGCCGGCACGGCCATCGCCGAATCGGGCTGGATCGTGACCAATCCACCCTACGGCGAACAGAGCAACCCGAAGTCGGCTACCGTTCCAGCGATGATGAACGACGTCGCCGCGCAGTGGAAACGCAATTTTGCCGGGTGGCAGGCATGGGTGCTCAGTTCGGACCGCGAGCTCCCCCGGCAGATGCGCTTGCGGGAATCCCGCAAGACCGTGCTCTACAATGGACCGCTCGAGTGCCGATTCTTCCGGTTTGAAATGGTTGCCGGAAGCATGCGGGGCTGACGTGAAAGGAGTCTCCATCATGGATTTTCCGACCGCAGGCCGCGCCCGGTTCGCGGCTTCCGCGCTCTTCGGCGCGATGCTCATCACTGCCGCATGCGGGGTCCGCGCGGACGTTCCGCCCGGGAACGGCTCCGAAGCGGGACAGCAGTGCGCGGACCTGGCCTCGCAACTGCATGCGCAGTCGATGAAGAACAACGGCATGCTCCCCGGGGAAACGACCGGATTCGTCAGCCACTACAACCCCGGGCGGGAAACCTGTTACTACATCGAGAGCCAGACGGCCAACATGAACGACCCGGCGCTGCGGACGATCCTGCCGCGCACCGTTCTGCGCCTCTGGGATGCCACCAACAACCGGCTGATCGGGCGATTCGACATCTGGGGCGGCGTCACGCCGCTTGCCTGCGTGGTCGAAGGCGCGCCGCCATGCGGTTCGGAAGCGCAGTGGCTTCAGTTGACCCGGACGTACATGGAAGGCGCCGCCCCGCCCAACTGACCCGGGGCCGCCCGCCTACTGCCGGCCGGTCCAGTTGTAGCCCTGCACAACCCCCCGGCGGTCGAACTTGATCTGCAGCATCGTGAAGTTTCCGCCCTGAAGATCGGGAAGATTGCCGGTGCCGCGGTAATACGTCCATTGGTCGTAGCGGCTGCCGTCGGGCTCCATGTCGGTGCCGATGCTCACGGGCGCACCCAGCCAGGCCTGCACGTCCGCCTGGGTCGTGACGCCCCGCTGCACCTTCGACTCGAAGGTGGCAAGGTCAAAATCGCGCCCGACCGACACGGATGCGCAGGCGGAGAGAAGCAATGCGGCCGACGCCGCCAAGCCGAGCACACGGGAACGCATGGGAACCTCCTTCATTCTTCGGGAAACGCACGCGGGCTTCGCGATGATACCCAGGGGCCGTTACATGCCGAAGTCGCCGGCCAGCGATTCCTGCACCTCCGGGGCGATGCGGATTGCCCCGGTGCGGTACTCGGGGTGGTCGATGCCGACCGAAACCGGGGCGCCGGCCCGGAATGCCGCAATCGCTTCCGGGGACAGATCGAAGCGCAGGAAATGCACCGCGGAGGTCTTGACCGCGTTGGAACGATCGAGATCCTCGTCGGCGACGGCGTAGCCCGGCGCCCGATCCCCGACCTGCAGAAACACATGGTCTTCGATGCCGATGAGCCGCGCCAGTTCCCGCGCCCGCTCTTCGGGATCGGCGTACTCGATCATCATCGTCGCCTTGAGGTTGGTGCCATCGGGAACGAGGGGGTTGTACGCCGCGAGTTCGTCGCGGATGCCTTCCTCCTCGAACGTCTTCTCGATCCGCAGCATCTCCTGGATCTGATAGCGGACCGTCGTCTCGTCCTCGAAGATCAGGGTCACGTTCGGACCGACGGCAACCGTCCTGCCCTTCTTGTGCGCAAGAACCTCCTCGCGGATGCGGGAACGCGCCTTGGCATAGGCTTCGAGCGTGAGCAGACTTTCTCGCTGAATTGCCATCATCCGTCCTCCGTTCCGATCAGGGAAGGCCGTATGCCATGCGCAGCAGCGTGAGCGGATGCGCAAGGCGCGGAGCCGTGCCCTCGCCCCCTTCCGCTGCCCGCATTTCCCCGATCCCCTGCGCGATGTGATGCGCGGCGAGCTGGCAGTCGGAACTGATGTAGTCGGGTTTGGCCTGCAGCATCGCGCGAAACACCGGACGGCCGATCTTCATCGCCGACGCGTGAAACTCGGTCTTCACGCCCCAGGTCCCGGCATGCCCCGAACAGCGCTCGACCACGGTAACCACCGTATGGGGGATCCACTGCAGCGCCTCCTGCGTCCGGCGCCCCATGTTCTGCACGCGCGCATGACAGGGAACGTGGTACGAAACCGCGCCCAGGGGGTTGGGAAACTCCTTGCGCAACAAGCCGTCGTTGCTGCGCGCCACGAAATACTCGAACGGATCCCACATTGCCTCGGCCACCGCACGAACGTCGTCGTCCTCGGGGAACATCAGCGGCAACTCGCTCTTGTACATCAGCACGCAGGAAGGAACCGCCGCGAGAATGGCGTAGCCCTCGCGGGCGAGCGGCGCGAGGACGGGAATGTTGCGCTCCTTGAGGCGCCGCACGCCGTCGAGATCGCCCAATTCCAGCTTCGGCATGCCGCAGCACGCTTCCTTTTCGACGAGCGTGTAGGGAATCGCGTTGTGTTCCAGGATGCGCAGCAGGTCGTGCCCGATCCCGGGCTCGTTGTAATTGACGTAGCAGGTCGCATACACCGCGACCTTGCCGGGCGTGCGCTCCCCGTCGCGCACCGGTGCGCCGACCCAGCGCCGCTGCGCCGTGCGGCGGAACTTCTTCGTCGCGTACTCGGGTCGCCACGCCTTGCGATCGACCCCCAGCGCCGACTCGGCGGCGATCCGACCCGCCAGGCTCTGATTGACCGCATTGACCGCTTGGGTGACCACGGGAATGCCTGCAAGCTTGCCCAACGCGTCGGTTGCCGAAAGAACCCGGTCGCGGGTGCGCCCACCGCTCTTGCGAAACGCCACGGCCTTCGCACGCAGCATGAGATGGGGAAAATCCACGTTCCACGAATGCGGTGGCACGTATGGGCACTTGGTCATGAAGCAGATATCGCAGAGGTAGCAGCGATCCACCACCTCGCGATACCGCTCCTTCTCGACGCCGTCGATCTCGCCCGTCGGACCAGAATCGACCAGATCGAACAGCGTCGGGAACGCGCCGCACAGGCTCACGCACCGCCGACATCCGTGGCAGATGTCGAAGACGCGCTCGAGCTCCCGCTCGACCGCCTGCTCGTCCCAGAACTCGGGAGTCTGCCAGGCGATCGGGTAGCGGGTCGGCGCTTGGAGGCTTTCTTCTTTCATCAGTCCGTCAGCGAGTCCAGCGTGCGCTGGAACTTGTTGGCATGCGAGCGTTCCGCCTTGGCCAGGGTCTCGAACCAGTCGGCGATCTCCTCGAAGCCTTCTTCGCGCGCGGCCTTCGCCATCCCCGGGTACATGTCGGTGTACTCATGGGTTTCGCCGGCGATTGCCGCCTTGAGGTTGTCCCGCGTCGTGCCGATCGGCAGCCCGGTAGCCGGGTCGCCGACCTGCTCGAGATACTCCAGGTGGCCGTGTGCATGCCCCGTCTCCCCTTCGGCGGTGGAGCGGAACACGGCCGCGACGTCGTTGTAACCCTCGACGTCCGCCTTCGATGCGAAGTACAGGTACCGGCGGTTCGCCTGCGATTCGCCGGCAAACGCCGCCTTCAGGTTTCCCTCGGTTTTCGATCCCTTCAATGCCATGGCGATACCCTCCTCGGTGGGACACGTTGGTAAAAAGGCGCCGGCCGGGCCAACCCGGCGGATCCGGAAAATCTACCGGCGCGCACAAAATAAAACAAATGAATTGCCGTTATCGAAACGATAGACGATAACGATCACCCGAGTTTTTCGATCAACTCCGGCACGGCCTGGAACAGGTCGGCCACCAGCCCATAGTCGGCCACCTGGAAAATGGGCGCCTCCGGATCCTTGTTGATCGCCACGATCACCTTCGAATCCTTCATGCCCGCGAGATGCTGGATGGCTCCCGAAATCCCCACGGCGATGTACAGATTGGGGGCGACGATCTTGCCCGTCTGCCCGACCTGCCAATCGTTGGGCGCGAACCCCGCATCCACCGCCGCACGCGAAGCGCCCAATGCCGCGTTCAGGCGATGCGCCAGCGTGTCCAGCATCCGGAAATGTTCCGCCGAACCCAGGCCGCGACCGCCCGAAACGACCACCTTGGCGGCGGCCAGGTCCGGGCGATCGGATTTGGCGAATTCGCGCTTCACGAACCGCGACAGGCCCGCATCCGGAACGACCGCCACCGACTCGATGTTCGCGGCACCGCCATCGGCCGCGGCGCCGAAGGAGGTCGGACGCACCGTGACACAAAGGATGGGGTCGGCACACCGCACGGTCGCAATCGCGTTGCCGGCGTAAATGGGGCGCGAATAGGTATCGGGCCCCAGCACCGCGATCGCGTCGGAGATCTGCGCACAATCGAGCCGTGCGGCCACGCGCGGCAGCACGTTTTTCCCGAAACTGCTCGCGGCCGCGAATACGTGGGTGTACCCGCGGGCCAGCCCCTCGACCTGCGGCGCGACGTTCTCCGCCAGCCCGGCTTCGAAATGGGGCGCGTCGGCCAGCAGCACCCGACCGACGCCGGCGATTCCTGCCGCCTCCCGCGCAACCGGGGCGCAGCCGGAGCCGACGACCAGCACGTCGACGGCGCCCGCCGCCTGCAGCGCGGCGGCAACGACATTGCGGGTCGCCGCCAGGAGCACGGCATTGTCGTGCTCGGCGAGGACCAATGCCTTTCCTGCCGGCGCGCTCACGAGATCACCTTCGCTTCCTCGCGCAGTTTCGCGACCAGCGTCGCCACGTCGGGAACGATCGTCCCGGCCTTGCGCGCGGGCGGCTCGGCAACCTGCACGGTCTGGCAGCGCGGCGCCGCATCGACTCCCAGGGATTCGACCGTCCACGTTTCGAGCGGCTTTTTCTTCGCCTTCATGATGTTCGGCAGCGTCACGTACCGGGGTTCGTTGAGCCGCAGATCCGAGGTCACCACCGCCGGCAGACGGACCGCGACCGTTTCCAGGCCGCCATCGACTTCGCGCACCACCTCCGCCCAGCCGTCGGCGACGGTCAGCTTCGAGGCGAACGTGGCCTGCGGCATGTCGCACAGCGCCGCCAGCATCTGGCCGGTCTGGTTCGCGTCGTCGTCGATCGCCTGCTTCCCCAGCATCGTGATCTGGGGCTGCTCGCGGCCGACGACGGCGGCGAGCAGCTTGGCCACGCCGAGGGGCTGCAGTTCGGCGTCGGTCTGCACCAGGATCGCCCGGTCGGCGCCGATCGCCAACGCGGTGCGCAAGGTTTCCTGGCACTGCGCGGTACCGCAGGAAACCGCCACCACCTCGGTGGCGATTCCGGCCTCCTTCAGGCGCACGGCCTCCTCGACCGCAATCTCGTCGAATGGGTTCATGGACATCTTCACATTGGCGACGTCGACCCCGCTCTGATCGGGTTTCACCCGAACCTTGACGTTGTAGTCGACGACCCGCTTGACACAGACCAGCACTTTCATCGGGATCTATCCAGGTTCAAAATGCGTTCACGAATCGCGCCCGATTATACGAACCGGCGATCCGGGCTACGGCATCCACGCGATCGGCACGCGCGCCGCAGGCCCACTACAATCCCGAAACCCGGTGATGGAGTGCCCTCCCCCGGCGTCGGCCCCAGACCACGAGGCGATCCCAAGGTGACCCAACCCGCCGCGACCACGAAAGACGTCCCCGCCGCCCGATCACGGATCCTGCTGGCCGATGGCGGCCGAATCTCCCACAGCGCCGCAGCGGAGGCGGTGCGACGCTATTTCGACGTCCGGGAGGCGCCGGACGCCGGCGCAGCGTGGCAGGCGGTGCTGCTCGACCCGGCGATCCGGGTCGTCGTTGCCGATTTTTCGGCCCCGCATGGCGTGGACCTGATCCAGCGCATGCGGGCCTCCAAAGTCGAGCGAATCCGCGACATGCCCGCCGTCGCCCTGCTGGCTCCCGGCTCCGATGACGACGGGCGGAGCCGGCTTTCCATCCTCGATGCCACGGCGATCGACATTCCGGAAGACCCGAAAACGGAGACCGGGCTCGATCTGGTCGTGCGGCTTCGCGTGCTCGCCGAACTGGCGGCCACCCGCGAAGCGCTGATCGAGACCCGCACGCAGCTCGAATCCGCGCACACGGTCGACCTGGAAACCCAGCTGCTGCACACCGCCCCGTTCGACAAGCAGGTCGAAAAGCTCTTGTCCTACGCGCGCCGCTGTCTCGCCGACGTGGCCCTGATCTGCATCCGGGTCGAACTGAAGCCTTCCGAAGGGCAGCGATGGGAGGGGGAAATGGCACAACGGATCCGGCTGGTCGGCCGTGCCCTGAGCGGATCGATCCGGCTCGAAGATCTGGCAACGCACTCGGACGAGGCGGAATTCTGCGTGGCCACGCAAAGCAACGGCACGGTGGACATGCTGCAATTCGCGGCGCGGTTGCGCAAGGTGCTGGAGAACGTCGATGCGGCCGGCCCCGGCGTCGAAGTCTGGACCTACATCGGCGTGGCGACGCTTTCGGAAGAGCTGCAGCGCAGTGCCGGCGATCTGCGCGCCGTCGCGCAGCGACGGGCCCAGACCGCCCAGAACATGCAATCGCGACGCATCCTGGTCGGTTCTGCCGACGACCACGGCGCCATGACGTCGCGTCCAGAGGCCGGCTCGATGGACATCCACCTCGCGCTCGCCCTGATCGCATCGGGGCGCGGCGCGGAAGTGGTGCCGCATCTGCCCCGCCTGCTCGACCAGATCAATCCCTTGCTGCGATTGCTCCGCCAACAGCAGCCGGCCGCGGGAAACCCGGGAACCAAGGCGCAGTGAAGTACAGTACGGCCGATATGAATGCCCCCACGTCCCCATCCGTCATTGCCGTCCCCGCTTCGGACCGCGGCGCCGCCAACCCCTCCGTTTCCTGCGTCATCCCCGCGCACAACGAGGCGCAGAATCTTCCCCGCCTCCTGCCTGCGTTGGTCGACCTCCTGAAATCCCTGGCTGAACGATGGGAGATCGTCATCGTCGATGACGGCAGCCGCGACCGGACCCTGGCCGCGATCGAGCCGTGGCTGGGCGCCCCCGGCGTGATCTGCCTCGCCTTGTCGCGCAATTTCGGCAAGGAAGCCGCGCTCGGGGCCGGCCTGGACCATGCACGCGGCGACGTGGTGGTGACGATGGACGCCGATCTGCAGCATCCGGTCGAAATGATCCCGCAAATGCTGGCGCGCTGGCGCGCGGGGATGGACATGGTCTACGCGGTCCGCGCCGACCGCAAAGACGAACCGCCATTCAAACGGGTCGGCGCCCGGCTGTTCTATTCGCTGCTGCGCGTCGGCTCGGCGATCGACATCCCGCCGCATGCGGGCGACTTCCGGCTGATGGACCGATGCGTCGTCGATGCGATCTGCTCGCTGCCGGAACGCACCCGATTCATGAAGGGCCTCTATGCCTGGGTCGGATACCGGTCCGAGGCGATCGAGTTTTCCGCGCCGCCGCGCACCGCGGGACGAAGCCACTTCGGCGCCAAGACGCTGTTCTCGCTCGCCGCATCAGGGATCACGGCCTTTTCCAACCTGCCGCTGCGCGTCGCCAGCGGCGTGGGCTCGGTGCTCGCGCTGCTGGCGTTTGCCTACGGCGTTTGGGTGGTGGTCGAGCACTTCTTCGGCGGCCACAACGTCGCCGGCTGGGCGACGATCGTCGCCGGCATGATGTTCTTCAGCGGTGTGCAGTTGCTGTTCATCGGCATCCTCGGAGAATATCTGGGACGGGTCTACGAAGAGGTGAAGCAGCGGCCGCGCTACATCGTGGCGCGGGCGCTCGGACACAGCCCGATCGACATGCGGGTTCCGAAGAGTCTGTGAGCCCCGGCGGACCCCCGGTCCGCGCGCTCCTCCGCGCCCGATATCGCTCCGGTCGCGCGCGGACCGAACATGCGCCGGAGCCCATGCCCAACGACGAATGCCCGCCCCTCCCCAATCCCGCCGCTGGGTCCTCTGTGCCGACGACTACGCCATCGACGCCGGCGCGACGGACGCCATCGCCGATCTGCTCGCGCGCGGCCGCCTCACCGCCACCAGCGTGCTGGTCGACGCGCCGCGCTGGCCGGCCGCCGCAGCCTCGCTGCCCCCGGCGGGACGCGTCGATGTCGGGCTGCACCTCAACCTCACCCAGGCATTCCCGGGAGGTCGGCACGACACCTGGCTCCTGCGCGAGTTGATCCTGCGCAGTGCCGTCGGCGCCGTGCCGCGCCATGCGGTCCGGGATGCGATCGAAGGGCAGCTTGACGCGTTCGAGGACGGACTCGGCCGCCGGCCCGACTACGTCGATGGCCACCAACACGTCCACCAGTTCGCCGGCGTGCGCCAGGAACTGCTGGCGGCGCTGCAGCGCCGCTATCCGACCGATCCGCCGTGGCTGCGCAGCACCCGGCCGCCGCCGGGGATCCGCGACCGCAAGGCCCGGTTCATCGCCCGCCTCGGCGATGCCCCCCTGCGCCGGCTGGCCGCGGCAGGCAGGCTGCGCATGAGCACCGGGCTGGTGGGCGTCTACGACTTCGCGCCCGCCGCCGAGGGGTATTGGCGCAACCTGGCGCGATGGATTGCCGCCGGCGAGGACGGCAACGTCCTGATGTGCCATCCGTCCCGGGTCGCAGAGCCCGGCGATCCGATCGCCGCGGCACGCGTGATGGAATATGCGATTCTTGCCAGCGACCGCTTCGCGCAACTTCTGCAGGATGCGGGAATCCGCTGCGTGCGGGGGAAGGACTGCCTGTGAGCCACGACGACACCGCCTTCCTCGACGATCTCCGCGCTGCCGCCGGCGCGCCGGCGGTCCTGACCGGCGAATCGGACGTCGCGCCGTTCTGCACCGACTGGCGCCGCCGCTACACCGGTTCGGCCATCGCCGTGGCGCAACCAGCGTCGACCAGCGAGACGGCGCGCATCGTGCAGGCCTGCGCGCGCCACGGCGTGGCGATCGTGGCGCAAGGCGGCAATACCGGACTGGTGGGGGGCGCGACCCCGGCGCCGGGCGCCCGCGCGATCGTGCTCAGCACCCGGCGCATGAACCGGATCCGCGCCGTCGACTCGGTCAACGACTGCATCACCGTCGAAGCCGGCTGCACGCTGCGGGCGGTGCAGGACGCCGCACGAGCCCAGAACCGGCTGTTTCCGTTGCGCCTCGCGTCGGAGGGCAGTTGCACGATCGGCGGCAATTTGGCGACCAATGCCGGCGGCACGGAGGTTCTGCGCTACGGCAATGCTCGCGAACTCGCCCTCGGGATCGAAGCAGTGCTCGCTGACGGCGGCGTCTGGAACGGCCTGCACCCACTGCGCAAGGACAATTCCGGCTACGACTGCAAGCAGTGGCTCATCGGGTCCGAGGGAACCCTCGGGATCATCACCGCGGCCACCCTGAAACTCTTTCCGGCGCCGCGCGCGCAGCTCGTGGCCCTGGTCGCACTGCCCGATCTCGATGCGGCGCTGACGCTGCTGGCGCGCGCACGCGGTCAGGCCGGCCCGGCGCTGACGGCGTTCGAGTTGCTATCGGGGCCGGCGATGGAACTGGTGGCGCGCGCAAGCCTGGAACGCCGCCGGCCGTTCCCGGTGCCGCATCCCTGGCTGGCCCTCCTGGAATGGACCGACCACGAGAGCGACGACCACGCAGCGGCCGGTCTCGAACGGCTGTGCGCGCAGGCGATCGAAACCGGTACGGCGCACGATGCAGTGATCGCGCGCACCCTCGCGGACTGCGCCGATCTGTGGTGCCTGCGCGAGTCGGTTCCCGAAGCGCAGGCGCGCGCGGGCGGCAACGTCAAGCATGACATCTCGCTACCGCTCGAGGCCTGGGCGCCGTTCCTTGCCGAAACCGGATCGGCTCTCGCCGCGCTCCATCCCGGCCTGCAGGTCTTCGCATTCGGCCACCTCGGAGACGGCAACCTGCACTACAACGTCGGCACCGTCGCGGGCACGCCCCCGCAGTTCGCGTTCGAGCGCGAACGGGAGATCAACGACGTCGTTTTCAGCGCGGTCGAACGCCATCGCGGCTCCGTCGCCGCCGAGCACGGTGTCGGACAACTCCGCCGCGAGCTCGTTGCCCGCGTCAAGCCGCCGCGGGAACTCGAATTGATGCGGGCGATCAAGACGGCGCTGGATCCGGACGCGCTGTTCAATCCCGGGAAAGTGCTATGAGCGAAATGAACGAAACCCGCGAAATGGACGAACAAAAACGGCATCAGATCGTCATCGTCGGCGGCGGTGCTGCCGGCCTCGAACTCGCCACGCAGCTGGGCAACCGGTATGGCCGCAAGGGCCGCGTCCAGGTCACGCTCATCGAACGGGAGCGCACCCATTTCTGGAAGCCCCATCTGCACGAGATCGCCGCCGGCAGCATGGATCTCTCGACCTACGAAACCAACTATCTCGCACAGGCCTACTGGCACGGGTTCCGCTATCGCATCGGACAGATGACCGGCATCGATCGCGAACGCAAGGAAGTGATCGTCGCGCCGCACGTCGACGACGACGGCGAACAGGTGACCGCCGAGCGCCGCTTTCCCTATGACACCCTGGTCGTCAGCATCGGCTCGCTCACCCACGATTTCGGCACGCCCGGCGTGGCCGAGTACGCCATCGCCCTGGAGAACCCCCGCCAAGCGGAACGATTCCACCGCCGCGTCGTCAACGCCTGCATCCGTGCGCACGCGCAGCCCGGGCCACTCGGCCCGGAGCAGTTGCAGGTCGCGATCATCGGTGCCGGCGCCACGGGCGTCGAACTGGCTGCCGAACTGCACAACTCGACCCGAGGGCTGGTGTCCTTCGGGCTCGACCGGATCGACCCGGAAAAGGACATCCGCATCACCTTGATCGAAGCCAATGCCCGCATCCTGCCGGCGCTGCCGGAACGTCTCTCGGCCGGCGCGATGGCGCTGCTGCAGGAAAAGGGCGTGGCGGTGCGCTGCGGATCGCGCGTGGCCAAGGTGCTGCCGCAGGGCGTCGAACTCGCCAGCGGCGAAACGATCCCCGCCGAACTCGTCGTCTGGGCGGCGGGCGTCAAGGCGCCCGACGTGCTCCGGGACATCGCCGGACTCGAAACGAATCGCATCAACCAACTCATCGTCACGCCCACGCTGCAGACGACGCGTGACGAAAACATCTTCGCCATCGGCGACTGCGCAGCATGCCAATGGGCCGGCAAGGAGCCCGGCGTCCTGGTGCCGCCGCGCGCCCAGGCGGCCCACCAGCAGGCGGCGCACCTGGCACGGCAGATTCCGCGGCGCATCGCCGGCAAGCCGCTGGCGCCCTGGCACTACCGGGACTTCGGCTCGCTGGTGTCGCTGGGAGAGTATTCGACGGTCGGCAATCTGATGGGAGCCCTGGTTGGCGGCAACCTGTGGGTGGAGGGGCTGTTTGCGCGCGGGATGTACCTCTCGCTCTTCAAGATGCACGAACTGGCGCTGCACGGCTTCTGGAAGGTCGCGCTCGACACGCTGGCGCGGATGATCACCCGACGCACCGAACCGCACGTGAAGCTGCACTGACGCGGCAGGGGATTGCCGCCCCCTTACAACTTGCAACGGACCCGGCGGGCCGTACGCCATAAAATGGCGCCATCCCGTCCCCGAGGAGATGTCATGCGTTTGCGCCAGCCCGTTTTCCCGCCTCGTTCGCACATCGTGCGTGCCGCCACCCTTGCGCTTGCGCTGGCGGCGGTCGGGCCGATCGCGCACGCCCAGGTCGGCATCGCCGCCGGGGTCGGCGGGCCCGGATACTACGGCCAGATTCAGATCGGCGCGGCCCCGCAACCCCCGCAATTGATTTACGGAACCCCGATGATCATCCGGCGCGACCCGCGCTACGCCGGGCCACCGCTCTACCTGCACGTCCCGCCGGGCTACGAACGGCATTGGGACCGGCATTGCCGGGAATTCCGGGCCTGCAATCGGCCGGTCTACTTCGTCCGCGACGACTGGTACCGCCGGGTCTACGTGCCGCGCCACCGGCATTGGGACGAAATGCATCGTCGCGAGGAAATGCGCCGTCACGGCGACCGGTGGCGCCATGATGGGGGCGACGGCTATCGCGACCAACGCGGCGACTGACGCGGCGGCTGACTCGACAGCGGCCGGCATGGCGCGGGTAACGCGCGCGCAGTGCGAGGCCGCGCTGCGCGCCGTCGAAGCCGCGATTCAATCCGCAGGCGTGGCGCCTCCGATCGAACTGCTGTTCCGGCGCGCAGCCCTGCTGCAGCAGCTCGGCGACGAAGTCCGATCGCGCAGCGCATATCTCCAGACACTGGAGCGCGATCCCGACCATCCGGGGGCGCTCTGCAATCTCGGGCGCGAGTTGATGCGCACCCGCCACTACGCCGCGGCGCGCATGCTGCTGCTGCGGGCGGTGGAAAAACATCCGGATGACCGTGACAGCCGGATCGCGCTGGGCATGCTGCTGGTCCAGACCGGCGACCCCGAGGCGGCGCGATCCGCCTTTGCTCGGGTGCTGGAGCGGCACCCGGAAGACGCCATCGCCCACACCGGAATGGCCTTCGCGCTGGCGCGCCTGGGCGATCCCGATCGGGCCGCCGAACATCGCCGCCTCGGGTTTCAAAACCGCAGTCTCATCGAACAGCCGTACCGGGGTGATGGCGAGCCCATCCGCGTGCTGATGCTCGCCTCGGCAAACGAAGCCAATGCACCGCTGGAGCGCTTTCTCGACGATCACACGTTCCAGGTCTGGATCGCGGTACCCGAATTTCAGGATCCGCGACAGGGTTTGCCGGACCATCATCTGCTGGTCAATGCGGCGGGCGACGTCGATGCCGATGCCGCTGCGGTGCAGAGCGCCATCGCCCTGGCGGCTCGCACCGGCGCACCCATGATCAACGCCCCGCAAGCCGTGGCGCGAACCGGCCGATGCGACAACTGGCGTCGTCTGAAGGACATCGAGGGCGTTCTGACGCCCGATGCGCGTACGCTGCCCCGCGCCGTCCTGGAGGCCGACGATGCGCTTGTCACCCTTGCGCGGCATGGACTCTCCTTTCCGCTGCTGCTGCGATCGCCCGGATATCACGGCGGCGATTATTTCGCGCGGGTCGACCGGCCCGAGGACTTGCCGGCGATCGTCGCCGAACTGCCCGGCCCACAGCTGATCGCGATCGAGTTTCTCGACCTCCGCGACGCGGACGGCAAGAACCGGAAGTACCGCGTGATGACGGTCAACGGCCGCCTTTACCCGCTGCATCTGGCGATCGGCCATCGCTGGAAGCTGCACTACCGCAGCGCCGACATGGCCGACAACGGCGAGCATCGGGCCGAAGACGCGCGCTTTCTGGCCGATATGGCCGGCGCGCTCGGGCCGCGCGCGATGCGGGCCCTGTCGGATGTCCAGGCCGCCTTGGGCCTCGACTACGGCGGCATCGATTTCGGCATCGCGCCGGACGGCAGGGTCGTCGTCTTCGAAGCCAATGCGACGATGATCGTGCCTCCGCCGGATGCGGATCCGCGCTGGGACTATCGCCGTCCGGCGGTGGCGCGAATCGACGATGCGGTACGCCGGATGCTGCTCGACCGGGCCGGGCGCCCGCAAGCGGCGGCGACGTGATGACGGTGGCCAACGAATGGAATTTCTCGGCCGGTCCGGGCGCCCTGCCCGCCGAGGTGCTGGACGCGGTGCAGGAAGCGATCATCGCCCTGCCCGAAACGGGCATGTCCGTGCTCTGCACCAGTCACCGCAGCGCATGGTTCGAGGACCTGCTCGCGGAAGCCGAGGCAAACCTGCGCGACCTCCTTGCCGTCCCGGCCACCCACGGCATCGTCTTCCTGCAGGGCGGAAGCAGTCTGCAGTTTTCGATGATTCCGGCCAACTTCGCGCCGCCCTCCTGCGACGATCCGCTGTACGTCCGTTCCGGGTATTGGAGCGCCAAGGCGATCACCGAAGCCGGCTGCGTGCGACCGGTGGCCGTGGTGTGGGACGGCGCCGCCGAAGGCTTCCGGACCCTGCCGAGCGCCGCCGCGCTGGCCGAGCGGCACGCGGACCACCCGCGCCGATCGGCGGCACCGGCGTACCTGCACTACGTTTCCAACGAAACGGTCGAAGGACTGCAGTTCGCCGAAGCGCCGGGCCTGGCCGACCTGCCGCGGGTCGCCGACATGTCGTCGGACTTCCTCTCGCGACCCGCCGACGTCGCCGCGCACGCATTTCTGTACGCCCACGCCCAGAAAAACCTCGGACCTGCGGGAGTCACCGTCTGCGTGCTCGACCGGCAGTTGCTCGACCGGGTTCCCGCCGGCCTGCCACCGATGCTCGACTACCGCACGCATCTGCAGCACGGATCGAACTACAACACCCCGCCGGTCTTCGGAATCTACGTGCTGACGCTGGTTACGCGATGGCTGCGGGACACCATTGGCGGCGTCGCAACGATGCAGCGGATCAACCAGGAAAAGGCGGCACGGCTCTACCAGACCCTGGAAGGACTGGGCGAACTGGTGCAAATGCACGCCGACCCCCGATTTCGTTCGGTCATGAATGCCACCTTCCGGTTCCGGGATCCGCGGCTCGACACATTGTTCCTGGAGCAGGCGACCGCCGCCGGATTTTCCGGCTTGGCCGGCCACCGTTCGCTGGGCGGGCTGCGCGCATCACTGTACAACGCGGTCACGCCGACGGCGGTGGCCCGGCTATGCGACTTCCTGGCGGATTTCGCCGCGGCCCACGGCTGAAAAACGGTCCCCGATTGGGCTATCCGGGCAGGTCCGTCTGGATCGCCACGGCCCTGCGGGCCTCGCGATGACGAGGTGCAGCGCGCTCGTCGCACAACCCGCGCACGGTCATTGCGGAGGTGGAGCTCGAAACAGCCCCGCGCACCGTCATTGCGAGGGCGAAGCCCGAAGCAATCCAGTCCCGATTCGCCGATCGCCCTGAACGCGCTCGGTCACGGCGCTCCCGGCCCTTCCGCCCCCGAATCCCGGTTCGAGGCGGGGAAGTACCGCCTCTCGGTGTTGCCGACGAAATCCGCGCTGCCGCCGTGGGTCACGGCGCTGCGCAGATCGAGCCAGATTTCCCCGCCCAGCGCGCGCCAACGCCGGCAGAACGCGAAGTCCTCGCTCAGGTACATCCCGGTTTCGGGATCGATCATTGGATCGAAGAGCGCGAATCGGTTCTTCGTGTCGACGTCGAACTCCGGCGTTCCATGGATTCCGCAAAACGCCAGTTCCGGATGCGCCGCGATCAGCCGTTCCAGCACCGTCCGCTTGAGCAGCATGAATCCCGTGCCGGCATACTGCGCGGTCGCGAACCCGTTGCGCATCCGCAGCTCGTCTCCGGTGCACAGTGCGCCGACGTACTGCAATCCGGCGGTCGGCGCCGGCTCGCCTTCCGCCATCCGGCGCACCAGTTGCGGCCAATCGATCCGCTTGGCCGGGTACATCGCGCCGGCGAAATCCTGGTCCAGCGCGAACAGGCGCTCGAACTGGGCGGCATCGAAGCCGATGTCGCCATCGACGAACAACAGGTGCGTGGCATCCGGATTGGCGAGGAACCGCGCGACGAGCAAGGCCCGCGCCCGCGTGACCAGCGCATCGCCGCCGATCTGGATGATCTCCAGGCCGATGCGGCCGCCCACCGCCGCCATCAACCGCAGGACCGAGTTCATGTACAGGATGCCCACCTGCCCGCCGAAGCAGGGGGTGGCGATGACGACCAGCGGCCTTTTCACTTGCAATGGTCTCCCGTCCTTCAAAACGTCTCGTCATCGGATCGAGGCCGCGCCGCCACCCGAAACGCCATGGTGCCATGCCGGTCGATGAACGCCCGGTCGGACAGCGCCCGCCGCCAAGCCCGCGCCCCGGGGCGGCCGTGGAACAGGCCGAGCGTGTGGCGGATCACCGACCATGCCGGAACGCCGCGCGCAACGGCCTGTTCGAGATAGGCGGTGAGGGGTTCGATCGCGTCGTCCGGCTCCGCCAAGGCATGCGTCCCGAACGCCATCCGCTCCCATTGGGCGAGCAGCCAGGGCTGATGGTAAGCCGCGCGTCCCACCATGACGCCGGCGAATTCGCGCAGCGCCGCCGCGATCTGATCGAGCGTCGCCAATCCCCCGTTCAGCACGAACACGGCTTCCGGGAAGTCGCCCTGCAAGCGGGCGACGACGTCATAGCGCAACGGCGGCACTTCGCGATTTTCCTTCGGGCTCAGGCCCTGGAGCCAGGCATTGCGCGCATGCGCGATGAACGTGCGGCAACCGGCCTCGAAACAGGCCCCGACGAAATCGCGCACGAACCCATAGTCCTCGCGGCGATCGATCCCGATGCGGTGCTTGATCGTCACCGGCACCGCAACGGTATCGCACATGGCGCGCACGCAATCCGCGACGAGCCTCGGTTCGGCCATCAGACAGGCGCCGAACGCGCCGCGCTGCACCCGCTCCGACGGACAGCCGCAGTTGAGGTTGATCTCGTCATACCCCCGCTCCGCGCCCATGCGCGCGCAACGCGCGAGATCGGCCGGCTCGGAGCCGCCCAACTGCAAGGCCACCGGATGCTCACGCGCGTCGAAATCGAGATGTCGCGCGGCGTCGCCGTGCAGCAGCGCGCCGGTAGTGACCATCTCGGTGTAGAGCCGCGCATGCGGGGCGAGAATGCGGTGCACGCCCCGGCAGTGCCGGTCCGTCCAGTCGAGCATCGGCGCGACGCAGAAGCGCCAGGGGGGTACCGCGGAGGGATCGTGGACGACATCCATGGGGGGATCGGGCGGGCCGGAGAACAGAAGCTTAAAATACGATTTTCGCCTCCGGATCAAAACCGTGCCCGCGAACCCCGAAAATCCGCCCAAAGTATATGTCCGCAGCTTCGGCTGCCAGATGAACGAATACGACTCGGAGAAGATCGCCGACGTGTTGCGCGCCGAACAAGGCTGGGAACCGGCCGACGCGCCCGAAGGCGCCGACCTCATCGTATTCAACACCTGCTCGATCCGCGACAAGGCGCAGCACAAGATGCGCTCGGATCTCGGACGGCTGCGCGAACTCAAGGAAGCCAACCCCGACCTGCTGATCGGGGTCGGCGGCTGCGTCGCGAGCCAGGAGGGCGCAGCGATCATCGAGTCGGTGCCTTTCGTGGACATCGTCTTTGGCCCCCAGACTCTGCACCGCCTGCCCCGCCTGATCGCTGCGCGGCGCGCCAGCGGCCTGCCGCAGGTGGACATCTCGTTCCCCGAGATCGAAAAGTTCGACCATCTGCCACCGCCGCGCAAAAGCGGCCCCTGCGCCTTCGTATCGATCATGGAAGGCTGCAGCAAGTACTGCACCTACTGCGTCGTGCCCTACACCCGCGGCGAAGAAATCTCGCGCCGGCTCGACGACGTGCTCACCGAAATCGCCGACCTCGCCGACCAGGGGGTGCGCGAAGTCACGCTGCTGGGGCAGAACGTCAATGCCTATCGAGGATCGATGGACGAGGCGGGCGACTCCGGGGAGGTAGCCGACTTCGCATTACTGCTGGAACTGGTCTCGGAAATCCCGGGAATCGAACGGATCCGCTACACGACCTCGCACCCGCGCGAATTCACCGCCCGGCTGATCGATGCGCACGCGCGACTGCCCAAGCTTGCGGAACACGTGCATCTTCCGGTGCAGGCCGGCTCCGACCGAATTCTCGCCGCCATGAAGCGCGGCTATACCGCGCTCGAATACAAGGCGATCATTCGCAAGCTGCGCACTGCGCGGCCGGAAATCCTGATCGCCACCGACTTCATCGTCGGCTTTCCCGGAGAAACCGAAGAGGACTTCGAGCAGACGATGCGCCTCGTCGACGACGTGCAATTCGATGCGAGCTTTTCCTTCGTCTACAGCCGCCGGCCCGGCACGCCCGCGGCCGACCTGCCGGACGATACGCCGCAGGCGGTCAAGCTCGAGCGCCTGCAGCGGCTGCAATCCCGCCTCGGCGAAATCGAGGCGCGGATCGGGCAGGAGATGGTCGGCAGGACATACGACGTCCTCGTCGAGGGACCGTCGCGCCGCGACCCCGGCGAGTGGTCCGGACGCTGCTCCAATCACCGCATGGTGAATTTCCCCGCGGGTCCGGAGCATGCCGGCCGCATGGTCCGGGTCCGCATCACGCAGGCCTTTCCCCATACGCTGCGCGGAGAACTTGTCGCGGAGGTCGCGGACGTTCCGCCGCGCTGCACCGCTCCCGAAGCGCAGGGGAATGATCTGCGCGACGGGCGGGCGACGGCGTGATCGAGTTCACCACCCAGGCCGACAACCGGCGTCTCGCCGATGCCGCCGGTCCGCTCGACGAGAACCTGCGGCAACTCGAGACCGAGTTCGGCGTGGCGATCCGCCGCCGCGGGCACGCATTCCAAATCGACGGCCCGACCGACGACGCGCGGCACGCGCAAGCGGTGATTGAACGCCTCCTCACCCTGGCGCAACAGCGGCCGGTGACGCTCGAAGACGTGCAACTGCACGTCTTCGAGCGCAAGCGCTTCGGTGAGGAGACCTCCGCCCCGGCGCTGCGAACCCGCCGCACCGACCTGCACGGCCGCACACCGCGCCAGCGCGAATATCTGCAGGCGATCCTCGACCACGACATCAGCTTCGGCATCGGGCCGGCGGGAACCGGGAAGACGTATCTCGCCGTCGCCTGCGCGGTCGATGCGCTCGAGCGCGATTCGGTTGAACGCATCGTCCTCACCCGTCCGGCAGTGGAAGCCGGCGAGCGGCTCGGATTCCTCCCGGGCGATCTCGCCCAGAAGGTCGATCCCTACCTGCGCCCGCTCTACGACGCGCTCTTCGACCTCCTCGGCTTCGACAAGACCCAGAAGCTGCTCGATCGCCAGACGATCGAAATCGCCCCCCTCGCTTACATGCGCGGCCGCACCCTCAACCGCGCCTTCGTCATCCTCGACGAAGCGCAGAACACCACCCCGGAGCAGATGAAGATGTTCCTCACCCGCATCGGCTTCGGATCCAAGGCGGTGATCACCGGCGACGTGACGCAGACGGATCTGCCACGGGGCCAATCGAGCGGTCTCGTCGAGGCGCAGCACGTCCTGCGCGCAGTGCGCGGCATGGCCTTCACCTATTTCACCGCGGCGGACGTCGTGCGGCACCCCCTCGTCGCGCGCATCGTGGAGGCGTATGAGCAGGCCGAGTCGAAATAGGAGACCCGTCCCGCCGCCGGGTCGAGCGCGCGCGTCCGCGCCGGCCATCGCCGAAGAAGCGAATCATTCGCTGCAACTCACGATTCTCGGAGCGGAACGCCATGTGGACCTTCCGGTCCGCGCGACGCTGCGGCGCTGGATTCAATGGGCCCTGCGCCGCAATGCCCGTCTCGTCCTGGTCTTTGTCGACACGCGCGAAGGCCGGCGGCTGAACCGCAGTTATCGCGGCCGGGATTACGCAACCAACGTGCTGACATTCGATTATCAGAGCCGACCGGAGGCGGTCGCCGACATCGTCCTGTGCATGCCGGTGGTGCGGCGCGAAGCACGCGAGCGAGGTAAAACGCTGCGGCAGCATCTCGCGCACCTGATCGTTCACGGCGTGCTGCACGCCCAAGGCGACGACCATGAAACCCCGTCACAGGCGCGTCACATGGAGCGGCGGGAGCGGGAAATCCTGGCGCGCTTGCGCATTCCCGATCCATATGAAGACGAAGTCCGGTAATCTACGGACTTGTTCCTCTGCCGGGCACGCCCGACCGCAATGTCCGACCACACCGATTCCGATTCCGAACGCCAAGAACCCGGCAATCGCCAACGCAGTCTCCTTGAACGCCTGACGGCGTTTCTGTACCGCGAACCCGAAAACCGCGAGCAGTTGCTGGAAGTGCTTTCCGAAGCGCATGGCCGCAACCTGCTCGATGCCGATGCGCTCTCGATGATCGAGGGCGTGCTGCAGGTCTCCGACCTGCGGGCCCGCGACCTCATGATTCCCCGCGCGCAAATGGACGTCGTGGACATCGGCGAGCCGGTCGCGGCATGGATGCCCCGAGTCATCGAAACCGGCCATTCGCGCTTTCCGGTGATCGAGGCCTCGCGCGACCACATCATCGGCATCCTCCTGGCCAAGGATCTGCTGCGGTACACGACGGAGGAAGACGTCGAACTGCGCTCCCTGCTGCGGCCGGCGGTATTCATCCCCGAATCCAAACCGCTCAATGTCCTCCTGCGCGACTTCCGCTCCAAGCGCAATCACATCGCAATCGTCGTCGACGAGTACGGCGGCGTGGCCGGCATGATCACCATCGAGGACGTACTCGAGCAGATCGTCGGCGACATCGAGGACGAATACGACATCGATGAGCAGGAAGACAACATCATCGCGGAAGGCGACAGCCGATTCCGCGTCAAAGCCCTGACCGAACTCGAGCAGTTCAACGCCCACTTCGGCACGACCTTCCCCGATGAGGAATTCGACACCGTCGGCGGGTTGGTCACCGACGCGCTCGGCCGGGTGCCGCGGCGCGGCGACGTCGTGGAACTGAGCGGGTTGCGTTTCGAGGTCCTGCGTGCCGATCCCCGCCAGGTGCAACTGCTGCACGTCACGCGCGCCGCTCCCGAGCAGCACGACTCCAGCGAGCCGGAACCGATCCCGCATGACGAGTGAGGCGCCGCCGCCGGGTGGGAATGTTCCGCGCGACGGCAAGTTCTGCGGCCTGGGGACGTTTCCCGCCGAGGGGAAAACCGCGGTCCGGATGGCCTTGGCGGTCGCCGCTGGCGGAGCCCAGGCGTTCTCGTTCGCACCCTTTGACCTGCCACTCCTGCAGATCGCCGCGCTCGTGACGGTTTTCGGCCTCGCGCTGCGCGCCCGCGGCGCGCGGGGCGCGGCGCTGCTCGGCGGCGCGTTCGGTCTGGGATGGTTCGGCATCGGTATTTCGTGGATCTACATCAGCCTGCACGAGTACGGGGGGCTCTGGCCGTGGCTCGCCGCCGCGGCCACGGCGGCGCTCGCCGCCTACCTCGCGCTCTTTCCCGCGCTCGCACTGGCCGCCGCCGTCCGGTTCAGCGGCCCCGGAACCTGGTGGCGCGGCGTGTCGATCGCCGCCGCCTGGACACTTGCCGACTGGCTGCGCGGCGTCGTGCTGACAGGATTCCCCTGGCTCGCCACCGGATACGCCCAGACCGACGGGCCGCTCGCCGGCTTCGCCCCGCTGCTCGGTGTCTACGGCGTCGGGACCGGCGCGGCGCTGCTCGCCGTCCTCGCCGCGTGGGCGCTGGACAACCACTGCGCGCCCCGTCGCTGGCTACCCGCCCTTCTGGGCATGGCCGCGCTGCTCGCCGGCGGCGCGACGCTGCATACGATCGTCTGGTCGCACCCTTACGGCGCACCGATGCGCGTGCGCCTCGTCCAGGGTGACGTCTCCCAGGACATCAAATTCGCCGACACCGGCCTCGATACCGCGCTGGCGCGCTATCTGCCGGAACTGACCGTCAACCCCAAGGACCCACGGCGACCGCAACTGATCGTGTTCCCCGAATCGGCGTTCCCGATGCCCTGGAACGAACTGCCCGACGAGGTCGTGGCCGCGCTCGACGACCCGGTTCGGCGAGCCGGGGCGGCGCTGATCTTCGGAATCTTCCTCGTCGAACCGGAGAACCGCTACTTCAACAGCGCGCTAGGCGTATCGGCGGACGGTGCGGCCGCCCCGCAGCGGTACAGCAAGCGGCATCTCGTGCCGTTCGGCGAATTCATCCCCTACGGCTTCCACTGGTTCGTGGACATGCTGCACATCCCAATTGGCGACCAGCAGCACGGCGAGCGCTACCAGGAGCCGATGCGGCTCGCCGGCCAGAACATCGCCGTCAACATCTGCTTCGAAGACCTCTTCGGCTCGCTGATCCGGGACGCATGGCACGACCCGAAGCGGCAGCCGACCATGCTCCTCAATCTTTCCAACCTCGCCTGGTTCGACGCCTCGATCGCGCTGCCGCAGGATCTCCAGATTGCCCGGATGCGCGCGATCGAAACGGCGCGCCCTCTTTTGCACGACACCAACACCGGCGTGACGGCGATCATCGACGCGCGCGGCGGCGTGCAGAGCCGGCTGCCGATCCGGACGGACGGCGCGCTTGAGGGCAGCGTGCAAGGAATGACCGGGGAAACCCCGTTCCTGCGCTTCGGAAACGCGCCGATCCTGCTCGCCTGCGCGTTTGTCCTGGTCATGTCGGCGGCACGAAACCGGAAAACTTGAGGGTGAGAAGCCAGGAAATTTTGCCGCTATCCCACGCCATGCCGATCCCCTCTTGACGCTACCCTTCCGTTTCACAAGCGGGAAAGCAGCGTCGCGTCCGCGACCGAACGGGATCGAAAAAAACGTGGGCAACATGGGCAGCATCGACCAGTTTTTCCTTGCGGCGAACGCCTTCCCCGCGATGCCGGAAATTGCGCGCCAGATCGTCGCCAGCGTCGACGATTCGGGCGTGGGCACCGACACCGTCGTGCGCATCGCCGAGCAGGATTCCCGATTCGCCGCCGAGGTGCTGCGGTTCATCCGCCTCGTCCGTCCCGAGACCACCCCCAACGACGCATGCCTTGCCGATGCCTGCGCCGATTGGCCGCTCGAGCCGCTGCGCGACGTCGTGCTGTTCGCCTCGATCGCGTCGGCATTCCCGCGCGTCCGGATTCCCGACCGGGTTTCGCTGTGGAGCCATGCCGCCGCGACGGGGAGCTACGCCCGCTGGCTGAGCCACTACCTGCACGTCGACGCCGACAGCGCCTATCTCGCCGGCATCCTGCTGCGCAGCGGCCAGATCGTGATCGCACAGGCGATGCCCCATGCCGTGGCACATGTGGAATCGGCATCCCACGCGCCGGGTTCGCGGTTGCGCCTGGAACTCGAGACCATCGGCTGCCGCCACACCGACGTCACTGCTGAACTGGGCCGGCGCTGGCAACTGCCGCATCGCCTGACCGACGGTATCCGTCATGCCCCGGATCCGCTCGCCGCACAACCGTTCTCCGACCTCGCCGCGGTGCTGCACATCGCCTTGCTGCTCGCCGACGGCGGCGCCTTGGGCATGTCGCCGGCCGCCGCGCTGTCCCCGCTGCCGCCAGATGATCGCCGCCATCCGTCCCGGACCGGCGCACAACTGCTGGAATCCCTGCAACTGGACGCCGCCTGGCTGCAGACGCTCGCCCCGCACTACACGGAGCTCGCCGATCCGGTCGTGCAGTGGCTGTCCGCGAACCCCAAGTAGAATCCCCGCCTGCGATCCGCCCCTTTGCGTCGGCGGACAAACCGGGCAATGATCACATTTCAAGAAGCCATCCTGCGCCTGCAGGCGTATTGGAACGAACAGGGTTGCGCAATCCTGCAGCCCATCGACATCGAGGTCGGAGCGGGAACCTCCCATACGGCGACGTTCCTGCGTGCCATCGGTCCCGAGCCCTGGCGTGCGGCCTACGTCCAGCCATCGCGCCGTCCCAAGGATGCGCGCTACGGCGAGAACCCCAACCGCCTGCATCAGCACCACCAGTTCCAGGTCGTGCTCAAGCCGTCGCCGCCGGACATCGTCGACCGGTACCTGGGCTCGCTGGCGGCTCTGGGTATCGACACCCGCCGCAACGACATTCGATTTGTCGAGGACAACTGGGAGAACCCCACCCTCGGCGCCTGGGGCCTGGGTTGGGAGGTCTGGATGAACGGCATGGAGATCACCCAGTTCACCTACTTCCAGCAGGTGGGCGGTCTGGAATGCAAGCCCATCACCGGCGAGATCACCTACGGCCTGGAACGCCTGACGATGTACCTGCAGGACGTCGACAACGTGTACGACCTCGAATTCACCCGCTGGCAGGACGGCGGCGGCGAACATGTGCTGCGCTACGGCGACGTGTTCCACCAGAACGAGGTCGAGCAGTCGAAGTACAACTTCGAGTTCTCCGACCCCAGGACGCTGCTCGGCCAGTTCGCGCTGTTCGAGTCCGAGGCGAGCCGGCTGATGCAGGCGGACCTGGCGCTGCCCGCCTATGAGATGGTGCTGAAGGCGGGCCACACCTTCAATCTGCTCGATGCGCGCGGTGCGATCAGCGTGACCGAGCGCGCGGCCTACATCGGACGCATCCGCACGCTGGCGCGCGCGGTGGCGCAAAGCTATTACGCGGCGCGCGAACGCCTCGGTTTTCCCATGGCCGCAACCGCGGACGCCGTACCGGGAGCCTCCGCATGAAGGCCGCCCTGCTCGTCGAGATCTTCACCGAGGAACTGCCGCCCAAGGCGCTCGTCGCATTGCGCGACGCCTTTGCCCGCACGATCCGCGAGGGGCTCATTGCCCGGCAACTCGCCGACGGCGGTGCGCGCGTCGACGCGTTCGCGACGCCGCGCCGGCTGGCCGTGCGCATCGCGGACGTGGCGGCGGTCTCACCGGAACGGCAGTTCCAGCACAAACTGGTTCCGGCGGCGATCGGCCTCGATTCCGCCGGCAACCCGACGCCGGCCCTGCGCAAGAAGCTTGACGCCCTGGGACTGGCATACGATGCCGCCCGTATCGAACGCGTTGCGGACGGCAAGCAGGAGATCCTCCGCTATCAAGGCGTGGCGCCCGGGATCCTGCTCGCCGACGGCCTGCAGGCCGCGCTGGGAGACGCCCTCGCGCGGCTGCCGATCCCGAAAGTAATGCATTACCAACTCGACGACGGTCGGACCACCGTCGAGTTCGTGCGGCCGGCGCATCGGCTGATCGCGCTGCATGGCGACACGGTGGTTCCGGTGCAGGCATTGGGCCTGCAGTCGGGCCGCGAAACGCGCGGACACCGCTTCCTGTGCGCCGGCCCCCTGCACATCGATCATGCCGACACTTACGAAAAGCAGTTGTTCGAACAGGGCAAGGTGATCGCCTCGTTCGAAGCCCGGCGCGCGCGCATGACCGCGCTAATCGACGCTGCGGCGACCCGCGCCGGCGCGAAGCCGGTGATGCCCGCCGCGCTCGTCGACGAGGTGACGGCCCTGGTCGAGTGGCCGGCGGTATATGAGTCGGGCTTCGAGGAAGCATTCCTCGACGTGCCGCAGTCCTGCCTCATTCTCACCATGCAGCAGAACCAGAAGTACTTCGCACTGCAGGACGGCCAGGGCCGGCTGCGCAACCGATTCCTGCTGGTGAGCAATCTCGAGACGGGCGACCCGTCGGCGATCATCGCCGGCAATGCCCGGGTCGTACGGGCGCGCCTGGCCGACGCCAAGTTCTTCTTCGACCAGGACCGCCTGCGGCCGCTGGAATCGCGTCTCGCCGGCGCCGAACACATCGTCTACCACCACCGCCTGGGCTCGCAGTTGCAGCGCGTCGAGCGCCTGACCGCGCTGGCGCGCGCCATCGCCCTCGCGCTGCCCGAGGCGCATCGCCCGGACGAAGCGGCGGTGGCCCGTGCCGCCCGCCTTGCCAAGGCGGACCTCGGCACGCTGATGGTCGGGGAGTTTCCCGAACTGCAGGGCGAGATGGGCCGGATCTACGCCGCACAGGAAGGCGAGCGAGAGGACATCGCCCGGGCGATCGAAGAGCACTACCAACCGCGCTTCGCCGGCGATGCCGTTCCGGCGTCGTCGATCGGCGCCTGCGTCGCACTGGCCGACAAACTGGAGGCGCTGGCGGGGCTCTTCGGCGCCGGCGAGCGCGCCACCGGCGACCGCGATCCCTACGCCCTGCGCCGCAATGCGCTGGGCGTGCTGCGCATCCTCATGGAAAACGCGCTGCCGCTGTCCCTGCACGGGCTGGTCGCGCTGGCCTTCGACATTTTCGCGGCGTCCGAACTGCAAGCGTTCTCCCGCTGCGAAGACGAGGTGCTGGACTTCCTCTACGATCGCCTGCGCGGCATGCTGCTCGAACAGGGATATTCGGCCAACGAAACCGAAGCCGTCCTGTCGCTGCGGCCCGAACGCATCGACCGGCTTTCCGCGCGGATGGACGCGGTACGCGCGTTCATGCAACTGCCGCAGGCGGCAAGCCTCGCATCGGCGAACAAGCGCATCGGCAACATCCTGCGCAAGGCTGACGCTTCCGAAGCCACCCGGAGCAACGCATTGCGCGACGACCTGCTGCAGGAGCCGGCGGAACGCGAATTGGCTGCGGCGTTCCATACCGTGGCGCCCGAGGTCGACCGCCTGCTCGCCGCCGGCGACGATGCCGGTGTGCTGCGGGCACTGGTTCCGCTCAAGCTACCGGTCGACCGCTTCTTCGACGACGTGATGGTGATGGTCGACGAGCCTGCGCTGCGCACCAACCGGCTGACCCTGTTGGCAGCGCTGCGCACGGTAATGAACCGGGTCGCCGACATTTCGCAGCTGGCCGCGGGATGACGCCGTCTCCGGAAGGGCCGGCCGCGGCGGCGGCGCCGCCCCGCGATCCGTCCCGCACGCAACCCGTAGCCATCGCCGCGGGTGCGCGGCGCCCGCCGTCGGGAATCCGGAAGGCATGGATCGCCTTGCGCTCGGCCGTATACCTCCTCCTGCTGGCCGTGACGGTCGCGCCGTACTCGATCTTCTCCCTGCTCTGCATCGTCACGCCGCACCCGCTGCGCTACTGGCTGATCACGGGCTGGCCGAAGACCGCGCTGTGGCTCGCCCGGGTGGTGTGCGGCATCCGCTATGAAGTGACCGGCTGGGAGAACCTGCCCGAGGGCCCCGCCGTGCTCTTGCCGAAGCATCAGTCGGCCTGGGAGACGATCTGGCTGATCGCGTCCATGCCGCGGCCGAGTTCATTCGTCTACAAGCGCGAGCTGCACCGCATCCCGTTTTTCGGCTGGGGCATCGCCACGCTCGGCATGATCAGCATCGATCGCGCCCGCGGCACCGACGCCTTCGAACAGGTGGTGGAACAAGGGCAGAAGCGCCTGGCCGAAGGCTGGTTCGTGATCATCTTCCCCGAAGGCACGCGCACGGCGCCCGGAACCCATATGCGCTACAAGACCGGCGGCGCCCGCCTGGCGGTGCGCGCCGGCGTACCTGCGGTGCCGATCGCCCTCAACTCGGGCGAACTGTGGCCGCGCAAGGCCTTTCTCAAGATTCCCGGTACGATCACGGTGTCGATCGGACCACCGGTCGACACCCGGGGACGCAGCGCCGGCGAAGTGGCGCGCATGACGGAGCGCTGGATCGAAACGGAAATGCGCAGGATCGCACCACACCGCTATCCGCAGGAGCCCGCCGCCGGCAATGGCTAGCGTCCCGCGGCAACTCAGCCTGGACCTGGTCCCGCTCCCGGATCTGCCGGACCCGCCGTCGGCGGTCCACCCATCCGCCGACGGTCTCCCGCCGGAACGTCGCATCCTGCTCTCCGGCGAGACCTACGCCTACCGCCTCCGGCGCGCGCGCCGGCGCACGATCGGCTTCCAGATCGACGACCGCGGCCTGACCGTCAGCGCGCCGCGCTGGGTTTCGCTGCGCGACGTCGAAACCGCAATCGTCGAGAAGGAGCGCTGGATCCGCACGCGTCTCGACCAGTGGCGGCAATGGCGCGCGCGACGCAAGCTGCCGCAGGTGCGATTCTGCGACGGCGGCACGCTGCCCTACCTCGGCGCGCAGATCACACTGCGGCTGCGCGGTGATCTGCGCGCCTCGGAACTGGTCCGCACGGCGGGAGACGACCCTGCCGGCGAACGGGCGGCGCCGGACGAGCTGCGGCTGGCCCTGCCGCCGCAGGCCACCGAAGCACAGATCCGCGATGCCGTGCAGACATGGCTCAAAGACGAAGCGCAGCGGGTGCTGGGATCGCGGCTGCGCGAACTGGCGATGCGCAACGACGTGCCATACACCTCCTGGGCATTGTCCTCCGCGCGTTCGCGCTGGGGCTCCTGCTGCGCGGACGGCCGCATCCGCCTCAACTGGCGGTTGATCCACTTCCCCTTGTCGATGATCGACTATGTGGTCGCGCACGAACTCGCGCACCGCAAGGAGCTCAACCACGGACCGGAATTCTGGCGACAGGTCGGCCGCCTGCTCCCGGGCTTCGAGGCCGCGCGCGACCGGATCCGTAACGAAGACCTGTCGGCGTTGCCGTTTTAGGCAGGAAGTCCCCGCAACGCGGAACGCCGCATTGCCACAGGGGCGATAAGCCGTCCCCTCCCATCGGACAAGACCAACTCCGGTAGTGCGCGCCGCGCCGCCGCGCCGCAAGATTCCCTCGTCGCCCCGTCCGGGGCCATCCCTGGGAATCTCCGATGACCAACCCGGCATCCGCACCGCGCCGACGCAGCATGCGAACGCTGGCCCGCACCGTCGCAACGACCGCTGCGCTGTTGCCGGCGATCGCTGCCGCACAGGCCATCAGCAACATGGGGCCGGACGCCGGAACCACGCTGTGGACAGCATTCCGCAGCGTGCTCTACGGTCCCTGGGGCCTGGTCGGTTCGGCCGTCATCGTCGGCCTCGGCATCTATCTCTTTCTCGAGCGTGGCTTCATGCACGCGCTCGGGGTGATGGTGGCCGGCGCACTGATCTTCTTCGTGCCGCTCATCGTCATTTCGATGCGCAACACCGCGCAGGCGCTGGGAGGCGCGGGATGAGGCCGGTCCCGCGGTTGATCGACAACGCAAGCCGCCTCGGCGAGTACTGCATGGCCTTCCTGGTACCGCTCTTCCTGCTTCGCACCGTCGATCCGCTCGTCGCACTGGGGGCCGGTATCGCGGCCTGCGCACTGACGGTGCGCTGCACCCTGGGAAAGCCGGAAGGCTACCTCGCGCACCGCGCCTATCGCGCCGGTCTCAATCTGCGGGGTCTGCTCGACCGGCGGTTGCGCAGCCTGAATCCGTGACGAGTCGGGGACGATCATGGCCGAATTCCGCACCCTCGAACAGGCGATCCACCGCGCGATCACGCTCGCAGCGACCAGCGGCGTCGCGCTGTTCGCGATCGCCACCGCGAGCATGGTCTTCGCGGTCCGAACCGCCGACAGCGCGCGGGAGCTGGTGCGGCACATGCCGGTATTCGTCGTCCCCGGCGCGATCGGCGGCGTCTACACGCCGGGCATCACCGAGGAACAGATGCGCGCCACGGCGCGGTATCTCACCAACCTCGCCACCAATTTCGGGGGGCCGCGCAGCTTCGCCGAGCGCTTCGACGAACTCGAAACCTTCGCCGCGCCGCGCTTCCTCCCGGCCCTGCGGCTGGCGCGCAGCGGATTGCAACGCGACGTCGAAGCGCAGAACCAGTCACGGACCTTCTTCGCCAGGCCGGACACGGAGTCGCTGCGACGGATCGGGGCGGACCGCTACGAATACACGGTCGACGGCGCGCGGACCGTCTACGCCAGCGGCCTGCCGATGAACCGAAACCGATGTCGCATACAGCTGCAACTGCGATGGGGGTCACCGTCGGAGCGAAATCGCGCAGGAATCGTTCTGGAGGATTTCAACGTGGTCGATGAGGAGGTGAAATGACTCGATGCATTCCTGATACCCATTGGCGGGGCGGACGCGGATTGGCCGCCCTGGCCCTGCTGTGCCTCGCCGCAACCGCAGGCCCGCCGGCCGGCGCACGGGAAACCGCGCCCTCCGCCGGCGCGACGCCGATCAACACCGATGCGGTCTGGAACGGGGCAGCATCCCTGCGCGTCCCGGTTCGTCTGGGATCCGACACCCGGCTGGTGATGCCGGAGCCCTTCGACGACGTCTGGGAACACGACGGCGACGTCGCCTGCACGCTGCTCGACGACCGCACCCTGATCATCCGGCCGCGCAAGGCCGGCATCGAACAGCGTCTGACGATGCGCGGCCGAACAACGGGCACGCTCTATCTCGCGCGCGTCAGCAGCGCGCTGCCCTATACCCCGATCGTGACGGTTCACGATCTCGCCCCCCGTCCGGGCGGGGCGCCGGCCGATCCGGGGGAACGGGCGGTGCTCGATGCGCTCAAGGCGATGATGCGCGCCACGCCGCCCCCCGGATCGGAGATCCAGCCCAGCCGGCGGATCCTGCTCGACCAAGCGCCGTATCGCATCGCCGCGCGGGAATTGTGGCGGCTGCCGCGCGGTATCACCGGAATCATCGTACACATCCAGGCGAGCGTTCCGCCGGGGGCCCTCCCGGTCGTGCCCGCCGACATCGACATCCGCATTCCGCGGCTCGGAACCCTGCGAGCGATGGGCGCCGACGACTTCCGGCTCGATGCCGCGCATCCGTCGACGCAAGGCTATTTGGTCTATGCGGATCGATGATGCGCCAGCGAACCGCAGAACCGTACCCGTCGTCGCGCCCGTCCCTCGGGTCGCGGCGCGCCGGAACGCGCCGTACGGTGACCCGGGCAATGTCGGCGGCACTCGCCTGCGCCCCGATCGGCGCACTGCATGCCGCAGATAGCGCCGCAGCCACGGGATCCGCCCAATTCGGGCCGGCGATTCCGACCGAACAGTTCGTCCAGTCGTTCCAGCGGCAGGTCACCCGGCAGATGCAGCGTTCCCTGGCGCAATCGAGCCGTGACCAGGAGCGACGCCTGCGCGCGTTCGAATCGCAACAGCGGACCCAATTCGAAGCCGAACTCTCCCGCCGACTCGGCACGCTGCAGCAGTCCCTGCGCCCATCGTCCGATGGCGCACCGCAGGCGCCGATCGCTCCGCCGCGCGTGCACGTCCGGCGCGCCGCGGCTTCCGGGGACGCCCCCGCGACGGAAAGCAGGCCGGACGAGGAGCCGGACATCGTGCCGGACGGATTCATCGCGGGAACCCTGCTCAACGGCGTGGTTGCCATCGTTGGCGGATCCGACCGCGAGAGCCTGGTCGCCCTGCACGGCCGTTATCGATCCGCAAACGGATTTTCTTCCGATCTCGACGGCTGTTTCGCGCTCGTGCAGGGGCGGCCGGAAATCGCCGCCGGGCGCATCGATTTCAAGCTCGCACGCTTGACCTGCACCTTTCCGGACGGCGCATCCCGCACTTGGGATGCCGCCGGCTGGCTGGTCGACCGCGACGGGATCCGCGGCGTACGAGCGACGATCGTCCAAAACCTGGGTCGGAAGACCCTGGTCGCCGCGGCCGGCGGCGCCCTGAGCGGATACGGGCAGCGGCTCAGCCAGGAGCAGTACCAGTACAGCGCCATGGCGATGGGGGCGAGTGCCAACTTCGTCGGTAGCCCAATGCGCGATGCGAGCGGCGGCGCCGCCGTCGGCGCATCGAATGCGCTCACGCAGTCGATCAATGACTACTACAACCTGTACAGCCCATCGCTGCAGGTGGGCGGCGGCACCCCGGTAACGGTCGTGCTCGCCAACGATCTGCGCGTTCCCGCAAGCGGACGCGCCATAACCCCAACGCACATCGCACTGCCATGAACAACACCCGCCATGCCGCAACGCTCCGCGCAATGACGACTGCCGCAGCCCTCGCCCTGTCGTCCTGCGCCGTTCCCGCCACCAAAGTATCCGTTCCGACAATGTCGATGGACCAAGCCCTGAAGCAGGCCCGCCGGGTTTCGTTGCGCGTCCTCGCAACCGCGCCGGTCGTGTCGCAACTGCATGGTGACGCCGCCGGCACCAGGCCGGAGATTCCCCGCCCGGTGATCCGGTTACCCGAGATCCGCATGGCATACCTCTATTCGTGGGTTGACACGGAACACAACAAGCATTTCGGCAGTTGGGTGGCAATTCCGGTTTCCGACTTCGATTGGATCGAGGGCGACCATGCGCGCCGCTGAGCGTCTGTTCGGGCGACGTCGACGCGCCCTGGCCGTCCGAACGGGGCACCACCCATCGCTGGCGGCCGAACTTCCATACCTGCACTGCGGCGAGTTCCAGGGGTTCGGACCACTGCATCTCCTCGCCGATGACACGCTCGGCTACGCGTTCACCCTTGCGCCCCCCACGGTCGACACGGTTCCGAACGCGGAGGACGACGTCGCGCAAGGCATCCTGGCAATGCTGCACGCGCTTCCGCCCGGATCGCATTGGCAATGGTTCGCCCGCAGCGAACCGCAGGCCGACGCGGCGCTGCGCCGCTACCGCCGACAGCCCGGCATCGACGCCTGCGGGCGGCTGTTCACCGACCGGATCGTCGACCGCTGGCAACGCGCCGCGGGCGAGGGATTCTTTCCGGACGACCGGGCCATCAACCTGGTTCCCCGGCGGCGCATTCTCGCCGTTGCCATCAAGTCCGAACCGCTGGGCCTCGCGCGTCCGGGCCTGCGCGCATTGCTGCGCCGCCCCTTCGCCGCACCCCTCGACGGTCACCCTCCCGCCGCCCCACCGACGGCCGCCCAGCGGCGCGCCAGCCAATTCGTCGCCGGCGTCCGCGACGTGCTGGCGGCCGCGCAGGCTCAAGGATGGGAGCCGGCCGCGCTCGATGGACAAGGCATCGTCAACTGGGTCGGCGCACAGTTGTATTCGCAACGCCGCGCCGACGATGAAGCCGAATCCGACGTTGCGGGCGCAACGGAGCCGGACGATGGATCGAGCCCCTGCGGCGAGGAGTTGCGTGTGGCCATCGCCGCGCTCGGGCGCATCGAGGGCATCGACGGTCGCGGATTCCGAACCGTGCGCCGCGGCGCCACCCTGCACCACCGCGTCGTATCCATGCTTTGGCCACCACGTGCCGTGGCCTCGGGCATGCTGGATGCGCTGGCGGTCGCGCTGCCGCGCATCACCGTATGCGTCGCCGCGACCCCGATTCCGCCGGTCCGTGCGCTGGCGCAGATCAAGGCCCGCGCGCTGCTCAACGCGCGATCCACCCATCGATTCAATGAAACGGAGATGCAGGCCCGGACGGAAGCCCTGCACGACGTCGAACACCGGATTTTTGCCGACGGCGAACGCATCTTTGAAACGCGCCTGCAGATCCACATCAGCGAAGATCGCGCCGACACCGCCGACGACGCGGCGGCGCGGGTCTGCAAGATCCTCGAGCAGGCGGACATCGAATCGGCGCCGGAATCCGACATCGGCAGCTCACTGCTGCTGCGCGGCTGCCTGCCCTTCACCGTCTATCCGCTCACCGAACGGGCACTGCGCCGCCGACGCCGCATGCTGTCGCGCGACTGTGCCGACATTCATCCCGCCGGCGGATGCTGGACCGGGGTTGCCGCCGACGAGGTCGGCCCCGACCGGGACCACGCCCCGATCGTGCTCTACAGCAACCCGTCCGGAGAACCGCTGTTTCTGGATCCGACCAAGGCGGAAAAGAACCCGCACGCACTCATCGTCGGTCAGTCGGGTTCGGGAAAGAGCTTCTTCGTCCACGACTACCTGCTCCAGCTCTGGCGGCTTCCGGACATCCGCCTGTTCCTGGTGTCGATCAAGGCCGACTATCGCAAACTCGCCCTGCTGCTCGGCCGCTACGTCGAACTGACGCTGGACAGCGACGTTTCGCTCAACCCGTTCCACGGGCGGCCGACGCTCGAGAACCAGGCGCGCTGGTTCGCTGCGCTCGCGCTGATGATCACCGAGGGCGCGTCGCAGGAAGCGATCTGCCGCGAAGAGGAGGTTGCGCTGCAGACCGCGGCGATGACCGCCGCACAACGCAATTGGGATGCCCTGCGCGATGTGCCCATGCGCGAGACCATTCTCGACGACATCTGCGTCGAACTCGAACGCATCGGACCGATCGGTCGCGGGCTCTCCCAGCGGCTCCACCCCTACCGGAAAGGGCCTTACCGCAAGCTCTTCAATGCGCCGCGCGGCATCCGCGCGGACGACCGGTTCGTGTTCTTCAATCTCGGCGGCATCCTGCGACAGCCTTGCGCTGCGCTGGTCTCGTTCTGCGTGTTCGGCATCGTCGACGAGGTGATGGGGGATCCGGTGCTGCGCGCGGTTCCCAAAGGGTTGATCGCCGACGAGGTGTGGGCGCTGGTCCGCAACGACCACGCCGCGGCGATCCTGGAGCGGTCACTCAAGGCCTATCGCAGCCTCGGAGGATTCGCGATCCCGATCGTGCAGGATCCGCAGGACCTCGATACGCCCAGCGGCCGGGTCATGCTCGTCAACACCGCAACCAAGATCGTCCTGCCGATGGACCGAGCGGGCCACAACGACCTGCAACGCTATGTGCGTCTCAATGAGCGCGAACTCGAGATCGTGCGCAACTTGCGACTGGTGAAACGTCGCTACAGCGAATTCTTCGTTTCGATCGACGGAATGCGCTCGGCCAAAGGATTGCTGATTCCCGACCCCCTCCGCTATGCCGTCTCGACCACCGACCCCGCGGACGAGGACCGCATCGAGCGCATGGTTCGGGAATGCGGCGACATGCTTGCGGCGCTGCAACGGTTTGCGCGCGATTTTCCGTATGGCATCGCACGCACCGCCGAAACGGGGCCATCGTCGTGAAACTTCCGGATCTTTCGATCGATCCGGCGGCCGGGCGGCGCCGGGCACGAATCCGGGCAGCCGGTGCGATCGTCGGGCTCGCCGCGCTTGTCGTGATCGCCCCACGGCTCCTCCGCATTCCCCTTGGCGCCGCAGATCGATGGAATCATCCCGCCACCCCGGTGGGGATCGCAGCCGAACGGATCGAACCCGTCCACCTCGGGACCGGCCGCGCTGCGCCTCCGCAAAGCGCCGCGATCGGAGCAACGCAAGCCCCCCTTCCACCGCCGGAACCGACCGTCCGGGGCGCATCGCAGAACCGCCATCCCGCGGACCGGACGGAAGCAACGCCGGCCGCGAAGCCGGGCGGTGCCGGCGACCTCGATCCTCCGGCAGCGGCGTCGCATCGCGGACACCGGTCGCCATCGGTGCGGGAGCCCCGAGTCGCAGGCCGGAAGCGTCCCAGCCACTACCGGCACCGGCATGCCCGCCTCCGTCCTCCATCGATTCCGGATCCGCTGGCGGACGTCGCGATCGACGCCCAGGTGTTCGGGCCTCGCGAGCGCTGAACGCGGGGCCCGCAATGCGCCGACCGATCCTCCTGCTTTTCGCCTGGTGCACCCTGTTCGGCTCCGACCGGAGCCTGGCGCAACCGTGGCCGACCCCGGCCGGGAACCCGGGACCCCGCATCGCCGACTGCGAGTCCGCGCTGCGACCCGGTTGGACGCGGTGCACGACCGCGGCACAACGAGTGCTGAACGGACTGCGCAAGCAACGCCTCGATGCGGAAATTTCCGCATTCCTCGCCGGTTACGGAAAGCCTCCGCGCGAAGCCGTGCGCGCGCTGCTCGATCCCACCGACGACAACATCCGGGCGTGGATTCGGGCACAACGAAAGACGCTTTCCGTCGCCGCGTACGTTGCGCAACGCATGACCGCGCTGCAGCAGGAAAATTCTCCCGACGGCGCCGCGACGACTCCCACGAACCCGCCTCCGGGAATCGGTCCATGATCCGGCCACGCGTGCGCCATCGACCGCAGCGAACCCCGAACAGCGTGGCACGCCGCACCGTCCGACTCGCCCTGCCCTGGATCCTCATCGTCCCCTGGGCGGCCTCTGCGCAGCAGTTCCCGCCGGGAATCGCCACGCCGTTTTCGGAATCGACGTCCGACTCGCGACTCGGCGCGATCCTCGGTACGGGAGCAGAACCTGCCTACACGCCCCCGGCATCGACCTCGGCGGGAGTCTCCTTCGGCGGCGCGGTGCAACTCGGCTGTTCGGGAATCGACTTCAACGGCTTCCTGCAGACGTTCGCGCCGACCGAGCTGCTGACCGAACTGCGGCAAATGCTGCTCTCCGGGGCGCAGGCCGCGGCAGCAAACTATCTCATTACCCTTTCCTACGCGAGTCCGACCATCGCATCGGTCCTCGACATGCTGGACAAGAAATACGCGGCACGCTTTTTCGCCTTCACGCAGGCCTGCAATGCCCAAGCCGACCGTGCGCGCGGTGAAAGCCTCGGTGCCAGGACAATGGCCGAGGCCGGCAACGAATGCTATGGGCAGCAAATCGCAAGTGGCGCCTCGCCCACCGTCGCCTACCGGATCTGCTCGGTGCGGCACCTTTTTGGCAATTTGAATCTTGCCGCCACGGCATCGACGGCGGAGTTCCTGCGCCGCTACACCACATGGAACCCGACGCCCGATGGCGATGCCCTGCTCGCGCTGCTTCCCGATGGACGCATCGCCAACGGCGCGTTCCAGACCCGCGCCCCGCGACTGACCGTCGCGTCGATGGCTGACCGATATCGCACGCTGTCGCACGCTGCGCTCGATCGCATCGATTCCGGCACCGCCCCGTCGCAGATTCGGGCCTGCGACAGCAACGCGCTGCTCGCCGCGACCTCGGACCCCGCGGGATGTCTGCCCGCCGATGCCTTTCCGACCGTCTCATCGGGCGCATTCCAAAGCGTGCGCCTGCTCGATCCCGCGGCGCGCGCGCTCTACAAGGACGCCCTCGCATCGCAGATCTCCGTCAGTGCACTGTACTCGCGCCTGCTCGATCTCTACGAACGCACCGACCGCATCGACGTCAAGCCGGGCGTCGCCGCCGACGCGTCCGAGATCCGCGCACGCCAGACCCGGCTGCATGCGGCGATCGGAAACCTCATCGACGAGGCCAACGTGCTGACCAAGGCCCAGGAGGCGCGCGCTCGCCTGGCGCGTGCCCGGATCGATGCATTGGATGCGGTGCGCGCTCAGACCGCCACGCGCGCCGACGCGCTGGGGAATGTCCGATCGGGACCCCAGTTCGGCATGCGCGACCTGCTGCAGTTGTTCGCAAACTACTGAACGCGGCGTCATGGGCGAACAATTCGTCGATCTGTTCACCGCCGGCGCCTATGCCCTCGTCGGCCGCATCGATGCAGCGCTCGCGAATCCGTCGCTTGCCTGGCTGTTCTACCTGCTTGCCGCCGCCGGGCTGGTCGCCGCGATGCTGCAGAGCGCGATCGCCGGACAGCCGATCATCTGGCTGCGGCATCTCGCCTGCCTCGCACTGGCAAGCGTGCTAACCATGGTTCCCCAACGGGTCGACCTCACCACGCTCGATTACGGCGCGCCGGGCGAAATCGAACGGCTCTTCGGAACCCCCACCGGCGCCGCGCCCCACCTGACCTACTGGATCGAACGCCTCGGGGCGAACGCCGCGGTCAGCCTGCGCGCACTCACCCACCAGGGGCCGGCATTCGTGGTTCCGGGCGTCGCCGCGCAAGTGGATGCGATCGCGCACGATTCCGCCTTGCTCGACGAGCCGCAACTCAAAGCCAACGAGGTCATCTGGCGGCGAACCATCGTGCCGCAGATCCTGCACGACAATCCCGCACTGGCCCAGCAGATCGCCGCCAGCGGCCTGCTCCCGAGCCTGCTCGCGCCCGCGCCCGACGCGCCACAGTTGATCGGCACGCGCGCCGCGGCCCAGGCCCGGGCGGTGCAGGCCGCGCTGGCCGCCGCCGGCATCGACCTGGGAGCCCTGCTGCGCGCGCAGGCGCCGCTGATCAACCAGGTCACCAGCGATGCCGGCGCGCAGCCATGGAGCATCCCCGCCGCGCCGGGCGATCCGGCGCAGATCTCCTTCAGCCTGCGCAACGCCGGCGCGAGCCCCGGATTGCCCTGGCGCCTGGACAACGCCCCCGCATACGACGATGCGATCCGGCATGCCGATGCCCTCGCGGCGATCCTGCGTGCGCAGCTCCCGCAGGCCGATTCCGCGGCGCCGGTTTCCCGCATCGAAGACCTGTACGACGGGATCGGAAGGTCCGTGTTCTACGATGCCGCCGCCGGGATTGCCGCCGACGGCCAAGCGAAGGCCGCGATCGGCAGCCTGTGCCAACGGACCAGCGATGCGAACTGCGCCCTCGCCATGGCGCCGCTTCTCGAAACCGCGGCGCGGCTACGCATTCCCGCCGCCGACCGCTACGCCACCGTCAACCGGACGACATGGCTCGAGCAACCGATCACCACCGTCCTGCTGACGATCGCGTCGGTGATGCTGGGGACGCTTTCCACGCTCGTGGTATCGGTGCTGCCATTCACCCTGGGCGTGGCCAAGACCATCGCCATTCTCGTCTCCACCATCGGGTGCTGGATGCTGCTCTGGCCGGGCCGGGCGCGCGTCGCACTCGCCTGGATGGTCGGCCCGATCTCGTTTGTCAGCCTCTGGAGCGTGCTGTTCGATCTCTGGGCGGACATCGAACCGGCCCTGTCGCAGATCGGTTCCCTGGTCGGCGGCGCGCCGCACGGCTCCTGGTCCGCCGGCCGTGCGATGTCGATCGCGATCTCCCTCGGCTACATGGGCCTGCCCACCCTCGCCCTGGGCATCGTCTACGGAGAAGGGCGCGCGCTCTATCACGCCAGCGCGCGGATGGAGACCGCACTGATGACCGCGTGGCATGCGCGCGCATCGATCATTTCGTTCTCCCGCCACTGGATCGTCAATTCGCCCCTGGGACGGCGCTGGAACCAACGCGTCTACCGTGCAGTCGGCCTGGGCCCGCTCGCCGCATCGCGGGGCGGCGCCAAAAGCCCGCCGAAATCCGCGGCCCGCAAAGCAGGAAGCAAGGCCGCCGGGACACCGCGCACCCGCAAAAACCCGGCGTCCTCCTGACGAGGAAGGCTCCGGGGGACCCCGGGCGCCGCGACGTACCGGCTAGGCGCCCCAGTCGCGCAGCCAGTACATCGCGGCGCAGAGCGCCACGCCGACGACGTAGATCAACCAGGTGTTCGAGATCGCGTAGGGGTAGACCATCAACGCGGCCCCGATCCACTTGACTGCCGGCATCTCGGACTTTCCGCCGTAGCGGAAGGCGGCAAGTCCGACCAGGCCGAACAACAACATTCCGGCGAGGTAGGCCGGGCTGGGAAGCATCATGCCGAGGTCCCTTGCGCGGCACGGGCGAGACGCACGAACGCGGCAACGTCCAGCGTTTCCGCACGCGCGCCGGGATCGACCTGGGCGGATTCGATCGCTGGCTCGGGCAGAATCTGCGAGAGCGCGTTGCGCAGCGTCTTGCGCCGCTGGGTGAACCCGGCGGTGACGACCTTGGCGAAGGTGCCCGCATCGACCTCCGGGAGGTCCGCCGCCGCGACGGGCCGCATGCGTACGATCGCCGACTGCACCGCAGGCGCGGGGCGAAAGGCGCCGGGCGGAACCAGAAAAAGGCGCTCGATGCGATAGCGGAATTGCAGCATCACGGAAAGCCGGCCATAGTCCTTGCCGCCCGGCCGCGCGGCCATGCGGTCCACCACTTCTTTCTGCAGCATGAAATGCTGGTCGCGCACGCGATCGGCGATCGGCAGCAGCGCGAACAGCAACGGCGTCGAGATGTGGTACGGCAGGTTCCCCACGACGCGCAGGGCGCCCTCGCCGGCGCGCGCAACGTCGTGCCAATCTACCGTCAGCGCGTCGGCCTCGATCAATTCCAGTTGCCTGGGCTCGAAGCGATCCCGCAGGCGCGCCGCGAGATCGCGGTCGATTTCGACGGCTGCGATGCGCCCCGCGCGCGCGATCAGGTGTTCGGTGATCGCCCCGAGCCCGGGGCCGATTTCGACGATGTGCTGCCCCGGTTGCGGATCGATCGCCGCGACGATGCGGGCGATGATGCCGGGGTCGTGGAGGAAGTTCTGGCTGAAACGGCGCCGCGCGCGGTGCTCATCCATGCCCCCGCGCCTCCCGTTCCGCCAGTTCGACCGCCAGATGCACCGCCTCCCGCATGCTCCCCGCGTCGGCCACGCCCCGGCCCGCGATGTCGAGGGCGGTGCCATGATCAGCCGAGGTGCGCGGCAGGGGAAGACCCAGCGTGACGTTCACCCCGCCGCCGAAGCTCGCGTACTTGAGCGTCGCCAGACCCTGGTCGTGGTACATCGCGAGGATCGCGTCCGCGCGGGAGCCCTCGCGCTTTTGCGCGGCAAACACGGTGTCGGCCGGCCACGGGCCGCTGGCGTCGATGCCGCGGGCCTGCGCGGCCGTCAGCGCCGGCGCGATGACGTCGATTTCCTCCCGCCCCATGTGTCCGCCCTCGCCGGCATGCGGATTCAGACCTGTCACCGCAATGCGCGGCCGTGCGATGCCGAAGCGGTCGCGCAGGTCGCGATGGAGGATGTCCAGCGCCGCATCGAGTCGGGGCCGGGTGATCGCCGCCGGCACGGCCGCGAGGGCGAGATGGGTCGTCGCAAGCGCCACGCGCAGCCCCCCGCCCACCAGCATCATCACGACCTCGGGCGTGGCCGTCGCCGCGGCGAGGTATTCGGTATGCCCGGAAAACGCGATCCCGGCATCGTTGATCACCGCCTTGTGCACCGGCGCCGTCGCGATCGCGGCGACCTCGCCGGCGCGCCAGGATGCCAGAGCCCGGTCCAGCATCCGCAGCACATAGGGTGCGTTGCGCGGATCCGGCTCGCCCGGGCGCACCGGTACGGCCAGCGGCTCGTGCACGACGCGGACGGGAGCGGCCGGTGGCCAGGCGAGGCCCAACACGCGCGCCACCGATTCGAGAAGCGCGGCGTCGCCGAGCAAATCGCATGGCGCGCCGCATTCCGCGGCGGCGCGCAGCGCCACTTCCGGGCCGACTCCCGCCGGTTCGCCGGTCGTGATCGCGATCCGCGGCACGGTCACGGATTGTTGCCGAGGCGGTATTCGACGTACGACCGGTCCCGCAACTGCCGCAGCCACTCCTGCGTCGCCTCCTCGGACTTGCGCGAGCGCAGCACCTGCCGCGCCTCCATCCGCTTCCGCTCGATCGACGGCTGTTCGACGCGCTTGGCCAGTACCTGGATGAGGTGCCAGCCGAACGGGCTTTTCACCGGCTGGCTCACTTCACCCACCTTCAGCGCGTCCATCGCCTGTTCGAACGCCGGCACGGTATCCCCGGGGTAGAGCCATCCCAGATCGCCGCCCCGGGTTGCGCTGGGATCGGCGGAATACAGGCGCGCAAGCTCGCCGAAACTTTCATGCCCCTGCACGATCCGCTTGCGCAGATCCTGCAACCGGCGCACCACTTCTTCCTCGGGCATGGCATCGGTCACCCGCAGCAGGATATGCCGGGCGTGGATCTGCATCACCGGCTTGTCGGAGAACTGCCCGTCGGCCGCACCGCGCTTGCCGACAAGCTTCAGGATGTGGAATCCCACGGGGCTGCGCACCAAGGCAATCTCGCCAGGGGAAAGATTGCGCACCGCGTTGGCAAACAAGCTGGGCAGGCGATCCAGGGTGCGCCATCCCAAATCGCCGCCCTGCAACGCCTCGGGCGCGGACGAATAGCCGGCCGCCAGGCGGCCGAAGTCGGCGCCCCCCCGGATCTGGGAAATCAGGTCTTCGGCCTGGGCCCGGGCGCGCTCGACGTACGCCGGGCTGGCCACCTCGGGCACACCGATCAGGATCTGGGCGACATCGTATTCCTCACCGCGGTGGGCCGCCTTCGCCTGCGTGGCGAGATAGTCGTCGATCTCGCCTTCCGTAACCTGGATGTGCGTGTCGACCTCGCGATCGCGCAGCCGCATGATCGTGATTTCATTGCGCATGTCCTCGCGGAACCGGTCGAACGGCACGCCGTCGGCCTCAACCTTGGTACGCATCTGCGCCAGGGTCATGCCGTTCTGTTGCGCCATGCGGGCGATGGCGGCGTTGACCGTCGCGTCATCCACCCGCAGGCCGGTCTCCTGCGCGAGCTGCAATTGGGCCCGATCGAGGATCATCCGTTCGAGCACCTGCTTGCGCAGCACGTCCTCCGGCGGCATCGGAATGTGCTGGCGGGCGAGCTGGGCTTCGGCAAGGTGCATCCGGTAGTCCAGTTCCCCTTGCGTGATCACGTCGTCGTTGACCACCGCGACCACCCGGTCGAGTAGGCGCGGCGCGGCGCCCTGCGCCGGAACCACCGCCAGGACCCCTGCCACCGCGACGGCCACCGACAGTGCCGCCCGGCGCACCGCCCGCAACATCCACCGCGCCGCTTCTTGCTCGCAATTCATCATCCGGAACTCACTGGTAGAAATCGAACGGACCCGGCGGAGGCCGCGGCGGGCTGATCGATTGATAGCCCAGAATGTTACTCTGCAGGAGGCCCATGGGATTGGTGCCGACGCTGGCCAGTCCGTTCAGCTGGATCTGGAAGAAATACGTCGTCGTATAGAAATTGCTGAACTGCCCCATCGCGACCGGGTAGGGAATCGCGTAGCGCGAGAATATCATCCGCCCCACCCAACAATCGGCCCGGTACTCGATCCCCGCCAGCGATTCCACCCAGCTGTGATTGGCGACCGAGTAGTTCAACGCCCCGACACCGTACCAGTTCTTCGACAGCGGCCACTGCGTCGAAAATCCGTAATTGTTGATCGGATAGCCGGTGTAGTAGGGCGTCTCGTACTGATAGGTGAAGTTCACCACCGAGGTTTCCCGCGGCTGCCAATGCAGGCCAAAGGAAGCCAGCGCCGTCTGGCTGGTCACCGTGGAGTAGTCCACGCTCATGTCGACGCTCCACTTGTGGCCCATCGACGCATCGGCAAGAAAGAGCGTATCCGACGTCGCGCTCGTGGTCGGGGGCACGCCGGGCAAGGTCACCATCTGCGGCGAGAAATAGAAGCGCTGACCAATCCCGACGCGCAGCCGCTCCGCGCCGCTGGTGCTGTCGATGACCCGGCTCGTCAGGGCGGTCGTCAGTTCGTTGGCCTGCGCGATCCGGTCGTAGCCGGTGAAGATGTTCGGTGCGAACAACTGCGCGAACGTAAGGTCCGACACCGTACTGTCGAAATTCGGCAGCAGCGACTGATTGCGATACGGAACGAAGGCGTAGTACATCCGCGGCTCCAGCGTCTGCCGCGCATCCGCACCAAGCCAGTGAATCGGGCGATCGAAGATCAGCCCGGTATCGAACGACGCCGTCGGCACCGTTCGGGTGGTCGACGTATTGCCATAGTTGTAAATCGGATCAAGCTGATAGTACGTGGCGTTCCACTGCACCTTCGGAATGATGAACCATCCCGGCGAGAGGATCGGGTAGCTCACCTCCGGATTGAAGATGAACCGTGAGCCGCTTTGCGTATAGAACCCCGGATTGAATGTCTCGGGGGCATCGTATTTCGGATTCGACGCCGGCACGACGAAATACGGATTGATCGCCGGATGCGTGAAGTGCGTCGCGTCGAAAAATCCGGTCACGTCGAACCCGTTCCAGTCGAGATGCTGTCCCTGAACGGTCAGATCGGGCACGCGTTGATAGGGTCCGGGGTCGTAGGGCAGCAGCAGGGGCACGAGCGTCTGGCTTTCCTGCACCCGCAGCGTCGTCGTCCAGTACGTCTTGGCATAGTTGAGGTAGGCTTCCTGCGGCAGTTCCTGCGGCGACGATGCCAGGATGTTCTGCGAGAAATCGATCAGGAAGTTGGGGTCCGACACGCGGTTGTAGTTGATCCCCGCCGAAAGGCCCGCCGGCCCGACATACTGCGTCGACACCACCATGTGGTCGCGCATCGTGTCGGTTCCGCGGTCGTGCGGCATCACGTCATAGTTGACGGTCCCCTTGGTTTCCGGCGTCAGAAAGCGGAATTCGTTGCCCAGCAGTGTTCCCCGGCTCGGGAGGATGTACGGCGTGAACGTGTAGTCGTAATTGGGCGCAATGTTCCAGTAGTAGGGAATGACGAATTCGGACCCGAGCAGGCTGTTCTGCATGTACCCCGGGGTCAGGAAACCGCTCTTCCGGGCATCTCCGATCGGGAAATCGAAATAGGGTGTGTCGATCAGCGGAACGCCGCCGAAATACAGGGTCGCCGCATAGGCGGTCGCTTCCTGGTCGCCTTGATCGATATCCAGGGTGTCGGCCTTCACCCACCACGACGGATTGTCGGGATTGCAGGTGGTGAAGGTGGCATCGTGCATTCGCTCGTTGCCTTCGCCCAGGAACTCGATCAGGTTCGACTTGCCGCTGCCGTGGCGCGCCGGATAGGTGTAGCTGGCATCCGGCATCGTTCCGGTCTGTGCCTCGACCTGGAACTTCAGGCTGGGGGCGTTGAAGACCGCGCTTTTGGCCACCAGGCGAACATGCCCCTGCGCGTTCACCTCGTCGGTGGCGATGTCATACACGACGCGGTCGCCGAACAGCACCATTCCCGCGCGCCGCAACTCGACCGAACCCGTGAGGGTCGTCGTTTCGTCGATCGCGCCGACGACATGGTCGGCCCGGGCGTAGATCGGCAGCCCCTGTCCGGCCACGACCGCCCCGCGCCCCGCGCCCAGGTTCCGCTCGAGCCGCAGCGCCACGGCAGGCCCCGGATCCGCCCACCCCGCTGCCACGGCCAGCAGGAGTCCGGCGACGATCAGTGCAGCGGCGAAACGATGTCCGGGATCTCGATTTCCCTGGCGCATGGGACGGTACTATTCCAAATTCTTCTAACGGTCATGGCGACGTGCGCCGCCCCAAGAGATGAAACGCCGGCCGTCATCGCGAGGCTCCCAGAGCCGTGGCGATCCAGAAAACGCTGGATTGCTTCGGGCTTCACCCTCGCAATGACGATCGTTTCACGTTAAAAAACGCGCCATTATGGCGGATCGTCCCGAAAACCTCTCCAACCCCGACATGCCGCACAAGGATTCGCCCCCCCAAGATCTCCGCCTCGACGCGCTGCGCGCCTGGCTGGCGTCCCTTCCGGCAACCTGGAACCTGGATCCGGCCAGCCTGCGGCCGGCATCGAGCGACGCCAGCTTCCGACGGTATTTCCGCGTCGATCGCCGGACCGGGGGCGGCACCGCCGCGACCGACCGCTCCTGCATCGTCATGGACGCGCCACCGGAGCGCGAGGACTGCCGTCCCTTCCTGCTCGTTGCCGACCTGCTTGCGCGCCAGGGAGTGCGGGCGCCGACCGTCCTCGAGCGCAACCTCGAACAGGGATTCCTCCTACTGCGCGACCTGGGCGATGCCACCTATGCCGATGCCCTCGCGGCCCGGCCGGAGCGGATTCCGGACTTGTATGAAGGCGCGATCGCGACCTTGGTCCGCATGCAGGCCATTCCGGTCGCCGGAATGGCCCTGCCACCCTACGACCGCGATCGTTTGCTGGCCGAAATGCGGCTATTCCCGGAATGGTATGTCGCGCGCCATCTGGGCGTTGATCTGAGCCCGGCGGAACGCGCGGTGCTGGATGCCGCCTGCGAACGCCTCACCGCGTCGGCGCTGGACCAGGCGCAGGTGTTCGTGCATCGCGACTACCACAGCCGCAACCTGATGGCGCCCGGGGACGAACTGCGGCCGGATTCCACCCCGGGTTCCGCCTCCGACATCGCGGAACCCGGGGTGCTGGACTTCCAGGATGCGGTGATCGGTCCGATCACCTACGACCTGGTGTCGCTGCTCCGGGACGCCTACGTGGAATGGCCGGAGCCGCAGCAGATCGATTGGGCCGCCCGATACTGGGAGCGCGCGCGGCGGCAAGGGCTGCCGGTGCCGACCGACTTCGGCCGATTCTGGCGGGACCTCGAATGGATGGGGCTGCAGCGCAGCCTCAAGGTGCTCGGAATTTTCGCGCGGCTCCACCACCGCGACGGCAAGGACCGCTACCTGGCCGACCTGCCGGTGGTACTGCGCCACGCACAGCGGGTCGTCGAGCGGTACGACCCATTCGCGGCCCTCGCCCGCCTGTTCGACCGCATCCACGGCCGCGCGCGGGAAGAGGGGTACACCTTCTGACATGCGTGCGCTGCTGCTTGCCGCCGGCCGCGGCGAACGCCTGCGGCCCCATACCGACGCCTGTCCCAAGCCCTTGCTGCCGGTCGGCGGCAAACGACTGATCGAATGGCAGATCGAGGGGCTCGCGCGCGCCGGAATCGCGGACATCGTCATCAATACCGCACACCTGCCCGACCAGTTCGAGCCCGCGCTGGGAGACGGCAGCCGCTACGGCGCACGACTGCGCTTCGCGCGCGAGGGCCAACGCGCCGAAGATGCGCGCGAGACGCTGGGGGGAATCGTCCACGCCCTGCCGCTGCTGGGGGACGAACCGTTCATCGTCGCCAGCAGCGACATCGTGACGGCATTCGACTACCGGAGCCTGTCCGGTCCAGCCCAGCGCATCGCACGCGGAGACCTCGACGCGCACCTCGTTCTGGTCGACAACCCGCCCTACCATCCGGACGGCGACATGGGCCGATCGCCGGCCGGAACGGCGACCCGCACGGCCCCCCGCCTCACATACGGCAACATCGGCCTGTTTGCGCCGCGGATTTTCGCCGACCTGCCGCCGGCGCGCGCGCGGCTGTTTCCCTGGCTCTACCAATTCGTCGACCGTGGACGGGTGGGTGCGGAGCACTTCGGCGGCGCATGGTTCAACGTCGGGACGACCGCGGAACTGGCGGCCTGTGAACAGGCCCTCCGATTGCGTAGAATTTTCTGATGCATACGACATCCCGGATCGCGATCCTGGGCGGCGGCCCGGTGGGCATGGTCACGGCCCTGCTGTTGGCACGGCGCGGCATCGCGACCACGCTCTACGACGCCCGCCCCGTCGACGATCTCCGGCGCGACCGCCGCCTGCTGGCCCTATCCCGCGGCAGCCTGCAGATCCTCGACGCGCTGCTCGGCGCGGGAGCGCTTCCGGTGGCGCCGATCCGCCGCGTCCACGTCAGTTCCCGCGGCCATGCCGGCGCCGCGCGTCTGGGCGACCTCGTCGGCACCCCCGCGGGGAACGCGGTCCGCAACCCCGAAATCGGCGCGAAGCCGGTCGGCGCCACCGTCTGGTACGCGGACCTGGTCGCCGCGCTCGCCCGGGCGATCGATGCCGACCCGCGGATCGCCGCGGAACGCCCGCGGCGGGTCCTGGGCGTGCAGCAGCATCCGGAATGCATCCGAGTCACCCTCGACGACGGCGCCGAGGTCGCCTGCGCCTTGGCGATCGATGCGGAAGGCGGGCCCAACCGCCACCGGCGCGAGGGCGATGCGGTCCCGGTGCGCTCCCATGCCCTGCTCGCCGACCTCACCCTCGAGGGGCTTGCCCCCGGCGACGCGTTCGAACGGTTCACCCACGAGGGGCCGTTCGCGCTGCTGCCGATCCCCGGCAGCCCGCAGCAGATGTCGATGATCTGGTGCCTTCCCTCGACGCTCGCGCACACCCGGCAGCAGGCTCCCGAAGATCGCCTGCTGCGGGACATCGCGCAGACCCTGGGGCCGCGCTTTCGTGCGCCCACCGCCGTCGGCCCGCGCAGCGTCTTTCCGCTGCGGCCGACCCGCGTCGATCGGGTATGCGAACACCGCCTCGTGCACATCGGCAACTCCGCCCAGGTGCTGCACCCCGTCGCCGGGCAGGGCTTCAACCTCGGTCTGCGCGATTGCGTATGCCTGGTCGACTGCCTGACCGACACGCCGGCCGGCACCGACATCCGCCGCACACGGGACGTTCCCGCCGCCGTGGCCCGCTATGGCACGACGCGCCGCCTCGACCGCGCCGTCGTGCCCGCCCTGACCGGAATGCTGCCGGAGCTTTTTTCCTCGGCACCCCTGCCGATCGCGATGGCGCGCTCGGCCGCGCTCGGCGCGCTCGATCTCCTGCCGGACGTGCGGCGGGCGTTCGCCCGCCTGCTCATGTTCGGAGTCCGGGTCTGATGAACCAGGCGCCCCTCCAGATCGGTCCCCACCGCCTGTCCAATCGCGTCTTCGCGGCGCCAATGGCCGGCATCGCGGATCTGCCCCTGCGCCGGCTCTTCCGGGCCTTCGGCGCCGCCTACGCGGTGGGCGAGATGACCACCTCCGACGCCCGGCTGCGCGGCAGCCGCAAGACGGCGCGGCGCCTGCGCACGGCCGGCGAAGCCGAACCGGTTGCCGTGCAGTTGGCGGGAGCCGATCCGGCAATGCTGGCGGACGCCGCCCGCGACGCGGTGGACCGGGGAGCACAGATCATCGACATCAACATGGGCTGCCCGGTAAAGAAGGTTTGCAACGCCGCGTGCGGATCCGCCCTGCTGCGCGACGAGGCGCTGGTCGGACGCATCCTGGACGCCGTCGTGCGGGCCGTCGCGGTTCCCGTCACCCTGAAGATTCGCACCGGCTGGGATCCGGCCCACCGCAATGCGCCGCGCGTCGCCCGGATGGCGCAGGACGCCGGCATCCGGATGCTGACCATCCACGGCCGCACCCGGGCCTGCGGATTCCGCGGCCGCGCCGAGTACGACACCATCGCGGAGGTGAAATCGCAACTGGCGATCCCGGTCGTCGCCAACGGCGACATCGACAGCCCGGAAACGGCCCGCGCCGTGCTCGCGCGCACCGGAGCCGACGCCGTGATGATCGGCCGCGCCGCCCAGGAGCGCCCCTGGATCTTCGGGGAAATCGACCACCTCCTGCAGCACGGCGTGGCGGCGCCGCCGAAACGGGTTGCCGACGTCGCGCCGACGCTGCTCGCCTACCTGGACGAGCATTACGCCCACTACGACGACATCCAGGGCGTGCGCACCGCACGCAAGCGCATCCACGGCTGGCTGCGGGGCCTGCGCGGCGGACGGGATGCCGGACAACGGATCAACGAGATCGAATGTCCGGCGGCCCAGCGCCGGGAAGTGGAAATCTTTTTCGCGGAAGCGGCTGCACGCAGTCCGTTTTTTGAGTACATTCCTCGGTCCGAGTAAGGACTTCCCGAAGTGCCCACCGACCGCGCCGAACCGATCCCCAGCCCCCCCGGAAAGACCGAGGACGGCGCTGGCCTCGATCGCGCGCGCAGCGTCGGCGAAACCATCGAACAATGCGTGTTCCGGAACCTGGAGGAGTACCTTTCCAGCCTGGATGGCGCGTCGCCCCATGCCCTGCACGAGATGGTGCTGGGGGCCGTGGAACGCCCCCTGCTGCGGTTCGCGCTGACGCGCTGCGCGGGGAACCAGTCCGCGGCGGCCGAACTGCTGGGAATCAACCGCAATACGCTGCGGCGCAAGCTGCACGAATTCGACGTCCGCTGAACCGCGCAGAATGATCCGTCGCGCGTGCCGACCCGTTGCCCGCGATGCTCCCCGTACCACAGCTCATGCAAGGAAATCGATCCATGTCCCAATCGCCCCGCACCGCGCTGATCAGCCTGTCCGACAAGTCCGGCGCCGTGGAATTCGCCCGCGGCCTGGTGCAATCCGGCTTCCGGATCCTCTCCACCGGCGGCACCGCGAAGCTGCTCGCCGAAGCGGGCATCGCCGTGACCGAAGTCGCCGAAGTCACGGGATTCCCCGAGATGCTCGACGGCCGGGTGAAGACCCTGCACCCGAACATCCACGGCGGCCTGCTCGCACGGCGCGACGATCCCGCGCACATGGCGACGCTGGCCCAGCATGCGATCGCCCCGATCGAAATCCTCGCCGTCAACCTCTACCCGTTCCAGGCGACCATCGCCAAGCCCGGCTGCACCCTGGCGGAGGCCATCGAGAACATCGACATCGGCGGTCCGGCGATGCTGCGCTCCGCAGCGAAGAATCACGCCGCGGTCACGGTGATCGTGGATCCGCAGGACTACCCGCGGGTGCTCGACGAACTGGGCGCATCGGGCGCCGTCGGCGCCGCAACCCGCTTCGAACTCGCCACCAAAGCCTTCGCACACACCGCCGCCTATGACGGCGCGATCAGCGCCTATCTGTCGAGCATCGATGGGGACGGTTCGCGCCGCATGTTCCCGCGCATCCTCACGCGCCAGTGGCAGCTGGTGCAGGACATGCGCTACGGGGAAAACCCGCACCAGGACGCCGCGTTCTACCGCGATGCGACGGTGGGCGCGGGGTTGCTCGCCTCCTATCGCCAGCTCCAGGGGAAGGAACTTTCCTACAACAACATCATGGATGCCGATGCGGCGTGGGAATGCGTGCGCGGCTTCGCGGCTCCGGCCTGCGTGATCGTCAAGCACGCCAACCCCTGCGGCATCGCCACCAGCGCGACGGTGCTGGAGGCCTACCGCCGTGCCTACGCCACCGATTCCACCTCGGCATTCGGCGGCATCATCGCCTTCAACCATCCAGTCGACGGCGCCACCGCCCGTGCGATCTGCGAACGATTCACAGAGGTCGTGATCGCGCCAGCGTTCGATGCGTTCGCGCTCGACGCGTTCCGCGCCAAGGCCAATGTACGGATCCTGGAACTGCCGCAGGGTGACGCGCACAACGATCTCGAGTTCAAGCGCGTCGGCGGCGGCCTGCTTGCGCAGACGCCCGACATTGCGACGATCGGGCATGCCGACTGCAGGGTGGTCACGCGCAAGGCGCCGTCGGCCGGCGAGATGGACGACCTGCTCTTCGCCTGGAAGGTGGTTCGGTACGTCAAGTCGAACGCCATCGTGTACGCAAAGGATGGCGCGACACTGGGCATCGGCGCGGGCCAGATGAGCCGGGTCGACTCCACGCGCATCGCCGCGCTCAAGGCCAAGGATGCCGGCCTCTCGCTGGCGGGATCCTGTGTGGCCTCCGACGCCTTCTTTCCGTTCCGGGACAGCCTCGACGCCCTCGTCGATGCGGGCGCGACCTGCGTGATCCAGCCGGGGGGCAGCGTGCGCGACGCGGAGGTGATCGCCGCGGCGGACGAGCGCGGCATCGGCATGGTATTCACCGGAATGCGGCATTTCCGCCATTGACGTGAGCAAGCCTGCGCGGCGCATCCTGGGCATCGATCCGGGACTCAACCGGACCGGCTTCGGCATCATCGAAGCCTGCGGTGCGACGCTGCGCCATCTGGATTCGGGGGTGCTGCGGATCGCCGCCGGAGAGCTGCCCCAGCGTCTGCAGGCGATCCTGCGCGAACTCGGCGCGGTGATCGAGCGCAATGCCCCGGACGAAGCGGCGATCGAAAAGGTCTTCGTCAACGTCAATCCGCAATCGACCCTGCTGCTGGGTCAGGCACGCGGCGCGGCGATCTGCGCCGCGGTCGGACAGGACGTGCCGGTGCATGAATACACCGCGTTGCAGATCAAACAGGCGACCGTCGGGTACGGCCATGCCGATAAGACGCAGGTGCAGAAAATGGTGCAACGCCTGCTCGGACTGGACCGCGTGCCAGCCACCGATGCGGCTGACGCCTTGGCGTGTGCCATCTGCCATGCCCATGCCTCGGCCCGGCTGCGCGGGACCGCCGGAGCGCAACTGGCGGCACTGGGAGCCGGAACCACACGCCGGGCCCGTTCGCGCCGCCGCGCCACGGCGGCCTGGCGGAGCTACACCGCGGAGACCTGAACGATGATTGGACGCCTTGCCGGAACCCTGCTCGAAAAACATCCGCCTTCGCTGCTGCTCGACGTGGGGGGTGTCGGGTATGAACTCGACGCGCCGATGAGCACCGTCTATAACCTCCCGGCCGTCGGCGAACGCATCACCCTGCTCACGCATCTGCTGGTGCGCGAAGACGCCCACCAACTCTACGGGTTCGCCACGGCGGCGGAGCGCCACGCATTCCGCGCCCTCATCCGCATCTCCGGCGTCGGGGCGCGCACCGCGCTCGCGCTGCTATCGGGCCTCAGCGTCGAGGATCTCGCGCAGGCGGTGGCGCTGCAGCAGGCGGGAGCGCTCACCCGCGTTCCGGGCATCGGCGCCAAGACCGCGGAGCGGCTGCTGCTCGAGCTCAAAGGCAAGCTCGCACCGGCGATCGAAGGCGCCGGCGGCGGTGCGCAGGCCTCCGGCGGCGATGTGTCGACCGACATCCTGCGCGCGCTGCTCGCGCTCGGATACTCCGAGCGCGAGGCCGCCGCGGCGATGCGATCGGTTCCCGCGGGAGCCGGAGTGTCGGACGGGATCCGGATGGCGCTGCAGGCGATCGCGAAGCGATAGCCGTCGCACCAGGCCGACTCCGGTCCGCACACGCCCCGGCAAAACCGGCCTCTTCCCCCCTCTCCTGCCTGCGCGGAAGAGGGGGATATCATTTGGCGCCATGACTGAATCCCGCATCGTCTCCGGCACGGCCGGATCTCCCAACGAGGAAGCGGTCGAGCGCGCCCTGCGCCCGCAGCGCCTCGCCGAATATGTCGGCCAGGCCCGGATCCGCGAGCAGCTCGACATCTTCATCACCGCGGCGCGCAACCGCGGCGAGGCGCTCGACCATGTGCTGCTCTTCGGCCCCCCCGGCCTCGGCAAGACCACCCTCGCGCACATCCTCGCCCACGAAATGGGCGTCAACCTGCGGCAGACCAGCGGGCCGGTGCTCGAACGCGCGGGCGATCTTGCCGCCCTGCTCACCAACCTCGAGCGCAACGACGTGCTCTTCATCGACGAGATCCACCGCTTGAGCCCGGTGGTCGAGGAAATCCTGTACCCGGCGCTGGAAGACTTTCAGATCGACATCATGATCGGCGAAGGGCCGGCGGCGCGTTCGATCAAGATCGATCTTCCGCCCTTCACGCTGGTGGGCGCGACGACCCGCGCCGGCATGCTGACGAATCCCCTGCGGGACCGCTTCGGCATCGTCGCGCGGTTGGAGTTCTATACCGAGGCCGAACTCACCGCCATCGTCGCACGCAGCGGAAAATTGTTGCAGGCGAGGATGGACGAATCCGGGGCGCGCGAGATTGCGCGCCGCTCCCGCGGCACACCGCGTATCGCCAACCGGCTGCTGCGACGCGTGCGCGATTTCGCCGAAGTCCGCGGCGACGGAAGCATCTCGCGCGACCTCGCCGATCGCGCCCTGTCGATGCTCGAGGTCGACACGCTTGGCCTCGACGTCATGGATCGCAAGCTCCTGCACGCGATCATCGACCGCTTCGGCGGCGGCCCCGTCGGCATCGACAACCTCGCCGCGGCGATCGGCGAAGAGCGCGACACGCTGGAAGACGTCGTCGAGCCGTTCCTCATTCAGCAGGGCCTGCTGCAACGCACCCCGCGCGGGCGGATCGCCTCCGCCGACGCATACCGACACTTCGGTGTGGTCGGGTCCCCGCCCGGAAAAACCGGGACGCTGATCTAGTGTAGTGAGTCTGAAGTTCGCAGACAAAATCGTTCGATCGAGGCAAGGATGTCATCGGCCGATTTCGTCCAGACGAACGGCTTCGGAGCTTTGTTGTAGATGGTGAGGTAGTCGCGGATGGC
>JAKBZN010000011.1:50153-72895 GCA_021842465.1 Pseudomonadota bacterium | reverse complement strand
TCGCCGCCACCCAGCACGTTTCTGTCCCGATACCGGCAGACGCGTGCGCGCCTGCGGGAGCTTCGCAAATCGCCGACGGGAGCGGTCCGGGATCAGGCGGTGGGCCAGCCTGCGGGTCCCAAGGTTAGCGTCATGGTGATCACATACAACCATGAGCGGTATATCGCGCAAGCGCTGGAGAGCATTCTCGAACAGGTGCGCGACTTCGACATAGAAATCAACGTAATCGACGACGCATCGACGGACCGAACGCAGGACGTGGTGCGCGCGTTCCAGGCCAGACATCCGGACATCGTCAACTGCTACTTCAACACAGTGAACGTTGGAAGAGTCGCTACGCAGCTGAATACGATTCGCGGGTTTCGCACGCTGCGCGGCGAGTATTTTGCGCTCCTGGAAGGGGACGACTATTGGTCCGACCCAGAAAAGCTTCGGAAGCAGGTGGCTTTCCTGGGAGAGAATCCCGAATACGTGGCCTGCGCTCACCAGACGATGAAAATCTACGACGACGGATCGCGGGCGCCGGAACACTTTCTTCCATTCAAGGAATTCAGCAGAAACCGCGTATCGATCGAAAGTCTAATTCGGATGGACGGCGTTTTCCATTTGAGCAGCATCGTCTACCGGAACATCTTCGGCTTGCGGCCGCCGTTGGCGTTTGCAGACCCTTATAGCTGCGAAGTCACGATCAATATGACGTATGGGCTGTTCGGAGATTTCTATTGCCTTCCAGAGTATATGTCTGTCTACCGGGTGCACGGAGGCGGATTGTTCTCGACGAAGAGCCAGGAAAAAATCTGGATGTACCATCTTGGCGGATTTCGGAGATTCGCCATGTACTTGGGGCCGGCCCACTGGGCGACATTCGCATCGACGGTGGTCAGTTTCTCGCGGTTCGTCCTGCTGTCTCCCAAGCGCGGGATTGTTCCATCCTTGTCGCTGAGCGCGCGGTGCACCGCGTGGCTGCACATGGCGGTCGCGGTGTGTTTTTTTGGGGCGCTGGCGCCGCTGCAACTCATACGGAAGGCTGCGAGGAAGTTCCGTAGCAGCGCGACGCGATCCAGGGGGATTGCCGAAATTGTGTCGCTGCAATTGATGTCGACATATATGGGAATAATCCGGGTTCTACCGGATGGGGTGGTTCACGCAATGTTGAATCTGGAGGCAAGGTGGTTTCCGGAGTTGCAGAGCCGACGGAGAAGACTCAAGTCGCATTTCTTGGACGCGATATCGAGATGGGAGACGGGTGATCCGGCACAGGGTTCTCCGGAGGGCGGCAAGAAATCAACGACGCAGTCAAATAAACAGGTAGGGCGAAATCAATGAACCGCAATAGCGAACAAGAGCAGTCTTTCCAAATCGAGACGACTGCTTCGATGGAACAGTTGCGTCACCGAAGCCGGCTTGTAGAAATGTTTGAGAAGAGTCCGCTTCCGATGGACGAAAGATTGTTCAATATCGGGATGTACACGCGGAGTTCCATCCTCGTGAAGTTTCTATTGATGAGTGATGTCTATAAAAGAATAAAGAATATTCCAGGGCAACTGATCGAGTTCGGAACGTGGTGGGGACACAACTTGATTTTGCTCGAAAATCTCCGCGCCATCCACGAGCCGTTCAACAAGCAGAGGGTCATTGTCGGGTTCGACACCTTCGACGGATACACCAGCTTGAGCGCGAAAGATAAGGAATGCCACGTGTGGAGCGAGAAATCCTATAACACGGGCGTGGATTATGTGTCGTATCTGCGCGAACTGATCGAGGTACACGAGGGAAGCAACGTCCTCGGGCACGTGAAGGGGCGGCACAGGCTGGTCGTGGGGAATGTGGAACAGACCGCCCCGCAATATTTCGTGGAGCATCCGGAATCGATCGTCGCATTTGCATATTTCGATATGGCGCTGTACGCGCCGACCAAGGCTGCGCTCCAGGCGATCAAGCCCCATCTCGTATCGGGGAGCGTCCTCTTGTTGGACGAATTGACATGGCCTGAATCGCCCGGGGAGGCGATCGCGTTCAAGGAGGTATTCGCCCGCGACGAGGTTTGCATTGAGAAATGCGAGCTTTACCCGTCCAAGGCCATTGTGACCGTTCGATAGCGCAAGGAGCGGCGATGGATGAAAAAATTTCCACCGATGGGCCGATCTTCGTTACGCAGCCGTTTCTGCCGCCATTGGAAGAATTTGTCCCCTATCTCGACGAGATCTGGAAGAAGAAGATTCTTACAAACGGGGGACCGTTTCATCAACAGTTGGAACGGGCGCTGTGTGACTATCTGGGCGTTGGACACATCGCGCTGTTCGCAAACGGAACGCTGGCGCTCGTGACCGCATTGCAGTCGCTTCGCATTACGGGGGAGGTGATCACTACGCCATACTCCTTTGTCGCGACCTCGCATTCATTGTTGTGGAACGGGATAAAGCCCGTCTTTGTGGATATCGATCCCGATACGCTCAATATTGATCCGGGAAAGATCGAAGCGGCGATCACCCCCCAGACGACGGCGGTGCTCCCGGTTCACTGTTACGGGCGTCCCTGTGATACCGAAGCGATCCAAAAGATCGCGGACAGCTACAACCTGCGGGTGATTTACGACGCGGCGCATGCTTTCGGTGTCACGGAAGATGGACGAAGCGTGCTGAATCATGGGGACCTGTCGGTCCTCAGTTTCCATGCGACAAAGGTATTTAACACGTTTGAAGGTGGAGCGATCGTTTGCCCGGACGCCAAGACGAAGCAGAGGATCGATCACCTGAAGAACTTTGGTTTTGTGAGCGAGGTTTCCGTCGCTGCGCCCGGCATCAATGGAAAGATGAGCGAATTTGGTGCGGCCTTGGGGTTGCTGCAACTGCGGTATATCGATGCGGTGTTGGACCGACGTCGGGAAATCGACGCGATTTACCGGGAGGATCTGCGCGATGTGGAGGGAATACGCTGTATCGACACGGCCGGACGCGGTAAATCCAATTACGCGTATTTTCCGATCCTCGTTGAAAGAGAGTTCGGAATGAGCCGTGATGATCTATATGGAAACCTGCAGAAGGCGGGAATCTATGCGCGGCGGTATTTTTATCCATTGATATCGGACTTCCCGATGTACCGTGGTCTTCCGTCGGCGCACCATGAAAACCTTCCCGTAGCACGGGACACCGCCGCGAAGATTCTGTGCCTTCCGATATATCCCGATCTCCGGCCTGATCAAATCCGGAGGGTGGTGAATACGATCCGAAACTCGTAGCGACGGGACAACCTCTGTCTCGTCAGCGTCCGATACCCGAAATATGGGCGTTGAATGAGCATCTTAGTATCCAAGACGGTGGCGATAATGCAGCCGTATTTCTTTCCGTACGCGGGGTATTTCCGACTTTTTGCGGCGGCGGATGTGTTTGTCGTGTACGACTGTGTGCAGTTCCCGCGCCGCGGGTGGGTTCACCGGAACCAGTTGCTCGACGAATGTGGTCAAGCGCGTTGGCTTACGTTGCCCCTGCGGAAAGGGGATCGAGACACGACGCGTATCGCGGACCTTGCATTTCGCAGCGATGCGCGAGATGCGTTTTTCGAACAGTGCGGGTCTTTTCCGGCGATCAAAAAAATTTCCGAAGGCGGTGGGGCGCTATTTCGGGAAATTGGGGATTTCGATCGATCCCCCGTTCAATATCTCGTGAAAACGATGCAAGCCGTTTCCGAGATGCTGGGCATATCCCGTCCCGTGGTGTTGTCCAGCGAACTCGGCATTCCCGCCGAGTTGCGGGCGCAGGACCGAATCATCACGATTGCCAAACGCCTTGGGGCGGAACGTTACATAAACGCTCCCGGCGGCAGGGCTCTCTATGAACCCAAGGAATTTGACCGGGCCGGCCTGCAGCTTGGGTTCCTGGCAGACTATTCCGGGCCCCATCAGAGCATCTTGCAGCGGTTGGCTTTCGAGCCCGCAGCGGACTTGGCCGAAGAAATTCAGCGGACCGCGACGGTGGATTGGTGCAGCAGAGCCCCGTCCTAGCCGCCCGCGCCGCGATTGCGACTCGCCCGAGCCAACCCACGAAATAGCGCGGCCTCGTTTAGAGGAAGTACTTCGCTTCCCACCGACTTGACGAGCGATTTCGGGGGAACGTCGCCGCTGATGCATGTTCCATGGTTGATCCAGCAGCCGTCCCCCACGTGGGTGTTATTGGCGAGCGTGCTGTTTACGCCGATAAAGCAGTGTGTCCCAATGGATGACCAGCCCGATACGACGACCTGGGACGTCAAAAAGCAATGGTCTCCGATGCGCGAGTGATGTCCAACATGGTTCCCGCTCCACAGGATCACATTATTGCCGATGCTCGCATACGGCTGGATCGTGTTGTCCTCAAAAATGAAACAGTGTTCGCCGATCGTCGCGTTATGCCAGACGAATGCTCGGCTACTCACGTAACTTCCGAGGCGAAACCCCTTCGCCTTTACTCGATTGCAGATTTCCTCGCGGATTCGATTGAGTTTTCCGTAAACAATGGCGACATAGACGTCGGTGTCTCCGGGAGCGAATTTTGCTTCCAGTTCGTCGAACGGAATGACGGGTAACCCATGAGTTTCCTCTCGATCGAGAAAATCTCGGTCGACCGTAAACCCGACGACTTCGTAGGCGGAGTCGTGGGTGAAATATTCGTAGGCTATGTCAGCGAAATCTTCCAACCCGAAAATGACAATCCGCCGGGTTTTCGGCACTGCCGTGTCCGTGGGTTGCATTCCTTCTCCTTGTGGAACGTCTGTACATCATCGGCATGCACGGGCGATCTGGCATGCATGGCGCCGCGCGAATCATCTATACCTGTCGCCGACGGTCCTCGGGGGGCGCTTGAGCGAGCGGTGGAGCGTCTTCAATTTTTGATGCCAACTCGCGGGCAGAATCCGCCTTGCGATGCCGTCCACTCTGTTTTTCGCGTCGAGGCGTAGCAAATCGTTGACCGGCCCCCGCGCGAGGAAGCTACGGTAATCCGCGTGGGAAAAGTCATGGCACCTACCCGCAAGATTCATCGAGTGATAATCGCCGCCCCACGATAGCATGGTTTCCAACGCGAATAATCTATGGTGCATGCCGGGAAGCGCGGCGGCATGGTGCGCTAGGTAATACCGAATTAGCGTCTCGTCCGCGTCTGCGGCAATCGATATATCCGGAAATGTTTTCGCAAGCTCACGCAGCGAGTCGATTTGCCAGAAATTTCTCAGTATCCGTGCGAATTCCAGGACGAATGCAGCCCTAGTCGACTCGCGGGCCGCGCTCATATTCGAGCCGTCGCGGAGCACGCGATAGTTGGTGAGGCGTTCCGGGATCACATGAACTTTATAACCGCCCATTACGATGCGCAGCCACATGTCGAAATCCTGCAGTTGCGTATAGCGACCATCCAGAATTCCAACGCGTTCAAAGCACTCCCGGCGCACCATGGCGCTCGATGCGCAGAACTGGTTTCCCGAGTAATAGAAACGGCGCAGCCATCCATACCTATCGGTATTGCCGACGTCGAAAGTCAATTGGTACGGATTGCTCCGCTCCGGCCATCGGGCGCCCGATTCGTCGATGACGTTCACCAAGGTAAAAACGGCTCCACAATCGGGGTTTTCCTGCAGGTAGCTCAATTGCTGCTGCAGTTTCTCCTTTTCCCAGACGTCGTCGGAGTTGAGAATTGCAACAAAATCTCCGGAACAGTACTTAAGCCCCTTCATCGTGTTGGGGCCGCCGAGGTTTCGCGGTTCAGCGAAAATGCGTATCGAATCGTGGACGATCTCGCGAGCCGCCGCTACCGAAAGATCGGTCGACGCGTCATCAAGGACGATGATCTCGGTCGGAGGTCGCGTCTGCCCAAGAGCGCTGCGAATTGTGTCCTGAATATATCGCTCGTGATTGAATAGCGTGATTAGAACGCTTACGCTGCTGCTCATTCTGGCGTGCCGGTGCGCTTATTTGGCGGGGTATCAATCGCAAACGGAAAAGACCGCCGCAATTTGTTCGGGGGAGGGGAAGTTGGGGTAATAGAGTTCTCGATGTACCGACCGTCTATACGCGGTTGGGTACGAGCGCTCAACGAATGTCTGCTCCTGGGCGTTGTCGAATCTCGTAGACATTGCCAATCGGAGGCGGTTCGGAGTTCCCGTCGTTGAGCTCCTGTGAATGGTGAAGACAGACATGAATACGACGTCTCCGACATTCACCTCGACTGGAATGAAGTCCGATGGTTCGTAGTGGCTCTCATGCACTTCCCAAGTTGATTCCCCATGTTCGATCATAGGCAGTATTCCCCGGAGGTGGCTGCGGGGAATGATTTCCAGCGGAAAGTTCGCCCGGTCGACGTCGACGATGGGGATCCAAACGACAACGCCGTCCAAGCTTCCTTGGACGGAGGGAAAATCCTGGTGGGGAACGAGACCGAAGTAGCCATTTGGAATCTGCAGTTCGTGAGCCATGATGTGGATGACCTGGCCACCTGGGACAAAAAGATCCTTCCATCCAAATTTCTCATGCAGGAATCCGGTGATGGCATCGTCATGCAAAAGACGGTACGAGTGTTCCTTTCTCCACAGCGCGGCGACTGTTTTCTTGTACCGGTCGACGTCCGCGGAGAAAAGAGCCTGCAGCGCGGAGAGCAGGTTAGTTTTCGGATGGGCGTCCGAAACAACGGACAACTGATCGTTTAGGGTCGCGAGGAAGGAGTCGAGTACAAAGGCGATCTTCGATTGGCTTAGCAAGCCCTTTGCGATGAAAAAGCCTTCGGAGTTGTAGTGGGCCAATTCATGATTCATGGTGGGTTCCTCGCTTGCAACGAATGCGGTGGGTACTAGAGATTGCTCGCCGGGGCTTTGTGGTGGTCCTGCGGCCCGGACGCTTGACGGGGTTTCCAGGTCGACGCTTTCGATGCTTGCGGCGCCATGGATCGATAGTTTCCCCTCGCTCTGCGTATGGCGGCGAGTTTGCTCCTTGGCGAATCCCATTTCACTACGGGGTCTTCTCGGATTTGTGTGGGAGAATTTTGTCATGGAACGGCCTGAAACCGAAGCTGGGAGCGGTTTTCCGAGGTTGCCGGGGTTCGGGGAATCCGGCACGATTTTGGGATGGCTGCCGTACGCAAACAGAAACGTCTCTCAGACGCATATTGCTTCGATGGATTCCGGCCTCTGGAAGAGGTGCGAGGAGTCTTCGGCGATCCCATTGCCCGTGTCATCACCCTGGTTCGACGCTCAAAAAAACGAGGAAATTCTACTTCCCACGCCTATCAACCTGCGAGGGGATTGCCGTTGATCAGCGCTTCCACTCTGGCCCATTGATGCCTACTCGGGTGGGGGCGTCCATCCCATTGGTTCACCTCCCCGTAATGCGAACGATGGGGGGAGGCCAAACGCGATCTACCGGGTGTTCCGTCCACGCCGAAGGGCGGTCTCAACCCGTTGCGGGGCGGGGCCGTCCACAGCGCCGGCAATGAGTGACATCAATTCGCGCAGGCCGATCGCATCGATTCCTTCCGCCTTCGGGAAGCGTTCCTCTCCGGAGTACACAATGAAGCACCGGTCCGGATCGAGGTCTTCGCGCGCATGGTGGAATCCCTTGTCGAGGGTCGGCGTCAGCCCGCGTTTGATCTCCACGGCCCACAGTTTTCCGCCGGGCATCTCGAGCAGCAGGTCGATTTCGGCGCCGGCGGCGGTTCGGTAGAAGCTTGCGTTTCCGCGATCCGGCGCGGCGCTCAGCAGGTTTTCCAGAACGAAGCCTTCCCAGCTTCCTCCCGCGACCGGATGGCCCAGCACTGCGTCGCGGTGGTCGAGACCCAGCAGCGCGTGGACGATGCCGCTGTCGCGCACATAGACCTTCGGCGATTTGACGAGGCGCTTTCCGACATTGGCGTGAAAAGGGGGCAGGCGGCGCACGAGCAGCAGATCCACGAGCAGGTCGAGATAGCGGGCGATGGTCTTGCCGTCAACGCTGAGGGCACGCGCGAGTTGCGCCGCGTTCAGCATTCCGCCCTGGAGATGGGCAAGCATGGTCCAGAACCGGCGCAAGGTTTCCGCCGGCACGCGCGGCCCCAGTTGCGGGATGTCGCGCTCCAGGTAGGTGCGGATGAAGTTTTCGCGCCAGATCGCGCTCGCCGCGTCGGTGTCGGCAAGAAAACTGTCCGGAAATCCCCCCCGGATCCAGAGTTTCTCGTCTGCCTCACCATCGATTTCCAGTGCGTTGAACGGCCCGAGTTCGACGTAGGCGATGCGGCCCGCCAGGGTTTCGCCGGACTGCCGGAGCAGGTCGATCGAGGCTGATCCGAGCAGCAGGAACCTGCCGGCGGTGCGTCCTCGTCGACGTCCCTTGTCGATGAGGCCTCGCAGCGTCTGGAACAAGTGCGGAGCACGTTGGACTTCGTCCAGGATGACGAGCTTGTCTTCGTGCCCGGACAGGTAGAGTTCGGCGTCGGCCAGCTTTTCCCGGTCCGCCGGGCTTTCGAGGTCGAGATAGACGCTGGGTTGCCCTGCTGCGATCTGCTCGGCCAGCGTGGTCTTGCCCGCTTGCCGTGGCCCGAGCAGCGCCACGGCCGGGAATTGGCTCAGGCGGGCAAGAACGATCTCAGTCTTTCTACGCGGTATCATCCTTGCAATTATGGTGCGTTATGCCGTATTTGCAATATCGGAATCCGGTTGCCGGCTTGGGAAACGGGTCGGCGAACGTCTGCGGGCGCAGTCGTGTCGTGCGCGAACCGTCAATGCAGGCTGGTGAGGGTGTAGAAGGCGCCGAGGGCGAGGAACAGCAGACTGCCGAGCTTGATGGTCATGCGGTGTTCCAGCGCGACCAGGTTTGCCTAGGTCGAGGTTTCCAGGCGGCGGAAGTCTTCCCGGACGCCGCGGATGTCCTCTTTCGTCGATGGATCCAGTTGGCGGATTTCCTCGCGGACGCCGCGGATGTCTTCCTTGCTTGCAAGGCTGGTGACGAGCGATTCGGCGAGGATGTCGCGCAGGATCTCGACCTCGGCCTTGGCCTGGGTTTCGGGCACGCCGGCGCCCTGGAGGCGCTCGACGAACCGGAGGGTGTCGAAGAAGGGGGCGGACATGGCGGACATTGTTACAGATCGCGCGGGGGAGCGGAACGTCCCGCCGCGTACGCCGCCGGCCTATCCGGGACACTACCGGGAACGGGAGCCGGGGGCAGGTCAGATTCGGCGTCGGAGGGATCGGTCGGGCCGCCGTCGGGCTCTTCTACCGCGACGATTTCCGGCGTTTCCAGGGCGGCTCATCTCCGGCATTCCGGCCGGGAATGTCCATGTCAGGTACCTTCGACCAATCGTTTTTCGGTCAGGAAGGCCGCCACGCCGGACCATATCGCCAGCAACTCGCCGATGCCTGCCACGAAGCGGTTCAGCGCCGCGGCGCGCAGCGCCGGCGCGTCTGGGTACTCGTGGGCGATCTGGTTGCGGATCTCCCGCAGTTCCCGCCATCGGGCCGCGGCCGGGATGACCTGAAGCCGCTCCAGCCGCTGCAGTTTTTCCGCGAACGTGGCGGAAGGCGGAAGAGGCTCGTCCACGGCTTCCAGCGTCAGCGGGAGCACCCGCTCGCCCAGCGCATCCTGGAGTTTCATGAACCGGTAGGCGGCCTGATCCAGGAGGCGCCGCAGTTCCGGCGGTAGCGCCTGGACGCGGGCGGCATCGAGCGGCATCGCGGGGGCGAGTTCGTTCCGCGCTTCGAGGAGCGTTTGTGCGTGGACCGCGCATTCTCGGGTTGCGGCATCGAGCTTCGGCAGATGCGTCACAGCGCGACTCCCTCGCGCACCGCCACATCGAAGATTTCGAGCCGTGGCGACAGCGGCGTCATGAGCACGATGTCGATTTTCTCGTCCTCGAATGCCGGGGTGGCATGGAGCGCGGCGAGCAGCCGGATCTTGCGGTCGATCAGCGCATCGGCGTCGTCGAGCGCGGTTTCCAGCAGGAAGTCGTAGTCGCCGCCGCGCTTCGCGTCGTCCACCCGCGAGCCGAACAGCCGCACATGGGCGTCCGCGCCGAAGATTTCGGCGGCAAGCCGCTTGACGGTTTGGCGCTGGATTTCGGTCAGGCGCATGGGATTGCGGGGCAACGCCGGGAGCATGGGTTCCAGTGCCGAAGTTTAGCGCCCGGCGCGTGCGCCCGATCCGAGTAATCGTTTTTCGGTCATGGCCCGATCCCGAGTTCCTTGCGCAGGTCCGCCAGAAGCTGCGGATCCACCTGCACCCGCTGGTTCTGTGCATCCCGTTCGATCTGGCGCAACAAGGCTTCGACGGCCTCCCGTCCGTCGGCATCCTGCACGGCCTGGCGCGGTGTGCGGCCGCCCAGCGCCGGGATTGCTTCGTCGAGCCACGCGGCATAGTGTCGGCGCATCGATTCGCGCAGCATCGCGTGCACCTCGGGGAGGGCGTGGAGTTGCGCGGATTCGGCTTCGCGCCGCTGGGCGCGGGCGTGGCCGGCGGGCGTGCGTTCCCGTTCCATCATTTCCTGCAGGGATCGCACTTCGGATCGCCGTCCGTATTGCGCATTTCCGGCATCTCGGGGTGAAGCAGTTCGTCGGTGATGCCGAGGAAGGTCTCGCGCAGTTCCACCGCGAGCCGGAACGCGGATTCGGCGTCGGGATGATCGATCGGGCCGCCGTCGGGCGAAGCGAGCGCCCGGCGCAGTTCGATCAGCTCCGGCTTGTAGCGCGGCGGGATCATGACCGGGGTGCAGGCTTCCATCAGGGCCGTGCTGTCGATCGGCACGATCTTCGCGAACAGGATGTCGCCGGGCTGGGCGACCTGGCTGCCGGAGCGCTCGAGCACCTCGACTTCTCCGCCGCCGAGCACGTCGCGCAGGAGAAATCCGCGGCCGGGGTCGCAGCGCAGCACTTCGTGGAAGCCGAACCGGGCGGCCATGCAGGCTTCGAGGTAGCGCCGCGCGCCCTCGCCGAGGCGCGGCCCCTTGCGCTGCAGATAGGTCTGGACGGCGGTTGCCGCGTGTTCGCGCGGCGGCACCGCGGTGTCTTCGGGGTCGGGCAGCCACTCGTACACGAACCAGGACAGGAAGATCGGGACGTAGGGCGAGTCTTCGTCGAACGGCACGTCGAAATCCGCCACGGACGCCGCGTCTTCTTCTGCCTCCTCGTACCCCGGCCAGAGCAGGAATTCGTTCCAGGCCTCTTCGAGGCCGGCCTCGCCGAAGCGGTGCAGCGCCTCGTTCACGAGTTCGTTGGCGAGCGGATCGATCTCGCGGCGCAGGTTGCGCCAGAGGATGTCCTGTTCGGTCGGCTCCTGCGTCCGGGGCAGGCAGCATTGCTTGTACTTGCGTCCACTGCCACAGGGGCAGGGATCGTTGCGTCCGGGCTTCATGGCGGGAATTCTACGGCGCCCGGGGGTGCCGGGAGAGGTTTCTCCATGCCGGCAGGGGGGAGCGGACCGCAGCCGTCAATGGAGGCGGGTGAGGGTGTAGAAGGCGCCGAGGGCGAGGAACAGCATGCTGCCGAGCTTGATGGTCATGCGGTGTTCCAGCGCGACCAGATTCGCCTGGGTCGAGGCTTCCAGCCGGCGGAAGTCTTCGCGGACGCTGCGGAATTCTTCCTTGGTCGCCGCATCGAGTTGGCGGATCTCGTCGCGGACGCTACGGAATTCTTCCTTGGTCGCCGTATCGAGTTGGCGGATCTCGTCGCGGACGCTGCGGAATTCTTCCTTGGTCGCCGTATCGAGTTGGTGGATCTCGTCGCGGACCCCACGGATGTCCTCTTTGGTTGCCGCATCGAGCTGGCGGATCTCGTCGCGGACCCCGCGGATTTCCTCGCGGACGCCGCCGATGTCCTCTTTGGTCGCGGCTTCGAGCTGACGGATCTCGTCGCGGACCCCACGGATTTCCTCGCGAACGCCGCGAATGTCGTCCTTGCTCGCGAGGCTGGTGACGAGCGATTCGGCGAGGATGTCGCGCAGGATCTCGACCTCGGCCTTGGCCTGGGGTTCGGGCACGCCGGCGCCTTGGAGGCGTTCGACGAACCGGAGCGTGTCGAAGAAGGGGGCGGACATGGCGGGCATTGTTGCAGATCGTGCGGGGGAACGGAACGTCCGGCAGCGTACGCCGCCGGACCGCCGGGGACACTACCGGGAATGGGAGTTCGGAGTCGTCGGGGCGTTCCGGTCGTCCGCGTTGCCGGGCCCCAGCATCGCGCGGATGTCCGGCGCCGTGGCCGGGACGATCCCGCGCTCGGTCACCAGCGCCGTGACCAGGCGCGCCGGGGTGACGTCGAAGCCGTAGTTGGCGGCGGGGGCGCCTTCGGGCGTCAGCAGCACGCGGCGCAGCGCGCCGTCGGCGTCGCGCCCGGTGATGTGCGTGACCTCGTCCGCGCCTCGCTCTTCGATCGGGATCTCCCGGACGCCGTCGGCGATCGTCCAGTCGATGGTCGGCGAGGGCAGGGCGACGTAGAACGGGACGCCGTTGTCGTGGGCGGCAAGGGCCTTGAGGTAGGTGCCGATCTTGTTGCAGACGTCGCCGTGCGCGGTGACGCGGTCGCAGCCCACGATCGCCAGGTCGACCCGGCCGTGCTGCATCAGGTGGCCTCCGGCGTTGTCCGCGATCACGGTGAAATCCACACCGTGCTGCTGCAGTTCCCAGGCGGTGAGGCTCGCCCCCTGGTTGCGGGGCCGCGTCTCGTCGACCCAGACGTGCAGCGGGATGCCGGCGTCGTGGGCGGCGTAGATCGGGGCCAGCGCCGTGCCCCGGTCGACCGTGGCAAGCCAGCCGGCATTGCAGTGGGTGAGCACTTGCACTGCGCGTCTGGTGCGCCGGCCAACGGCTTCGATCAGGGTCTTGCCGTGGGTGCCGATCGCACGATTGATTGCGACGTCTTCGTCGGCGATCGCGGCGGCTTCGCGCCATGCGGCGGCGGCACGATCGGGCGCCGGCAGCGGCGCCAGCCGGCGCTCCATCCGCGCGACCGCCCAGCGCAGGTTGATCGCGGTGGGCCGGGCGGACGCGAGCGCGCGCCCGGCGGCGGTGATCGCCTCGTCCGAGGGGTCGGCGTTCGCGGCCAGCGCGACGCCGTAGGCGCCGGCGGCGCCGATCAGCGGCGCGCCGCGCACCTGCATCGTGCGGATCGCCGCGTCGACGGCTTGCCAGGTGTCGAGCGCGACGATCCGGAACGCGTGGGGCAGGCAGGTCTGGTCGATGATCCAGACGCGCCGCCGCGCGTCGTCCGGCCAGATGGTCCGGTAGTCGTTGCCGTGTACCCGCATGATGGTCAGATCACCCGGTCGTTGCCGCCATCGATCGGCACCTGGGCGCCGGTCGTCCCGGCGAACAGGGGGCCGCACATCTCGGCGACCAGTTCGGCGACGTCGCGGCTGGTGATCTCGACGTGCAGGACGTTGTTGCGCTTGTAGTCGTTGACGCTCAGGCCGTAGTGCCGGGCGCGCTCGGCGAGCACGGCCTCGGTCCAGATGCCGGTGTCGAACACCGCGTTGGGATGCACCGTGTTCACGCGGATGCCGTCGTCGCCCCATTCGAGGGCGGCGACGCGCGCGAGCTGGGTCAGCGCGGCCTTGGATGCCGAGTAGGCCGCGGCACCGGGGCCCGGCGCCGGGACGTTCTTGGAGCCGACGATCACCACCCGTCCGTTGCGCGGCGCCCGCTTCAGCAGCGGGTGCGCTTCGCGCAGCAGGGCGAGGTTGGCGTCGAGATTGACCGACAGCACGTTGCGCCATTCGGCGTCGGCCAGGTCCGCGATCCTGCGGCCGCCGGGAAAGATGCCGGCATTGCACACCAGCATGTCGACGCCGCCATATGCGGCGGTGGCCCGCGCCAGGGCGCGGCGCAGTCCGGCGACGTCGGTGACGTCGCAGGCGATGCCCAGGTAATCGGGCCGCCGATGCAGCGTTTCGATCGCCGGATCGCGGTCGAGGCCGACCACCGCGGCGCCGCGCGCGAGCAGCGCCGCGACGCAGGCCGCGCCGATTCCCGAGGCGGCGCCCGTCACCAGGGCGATCTCGCCGGCGAAGGGGGCCGGCTTCCCGGCCTTGCGGAGCTTGGCCTGTTCCAGGTCCCAGTATTCGACGTCGAAGAGATCCCGCTCAGGCAGCGCGCGGTAGCCGCCCAGGGCGGTGGCCCGCAGGATGACGTCGATGGTGTGTTCGTAGATCTCGCCGACGATCGTCGCGTCCTTGGCCGAGCGTCCGGCGGCGAGCAGGCCGAGGGCCGGATCGAGCACCACGCGCGGCGCCGGGTCGAGCATCGTCTTGCGTTCCTTGGCCTGCGGTTCGTGGCGCGCGAAATACGCGCGATAGGCCTCGACGTAGCCTGCGACGTCGCGGCCGATCATCGGCACGCGCTTGGTCCGGATCACGTGGTCGGGGGTGGCCGGGCCTTGCCCGGCAAGCTCGGCCACGTCGGGGCGCTGTGCGAACGCCCGCGCGCGCGCATCGTCCCGGCGCATCAGCAGCATGGGGAATCCGGCGGCCTGCGAGATCGTCTGTCGCAGCACCGCTTGTTCCAGACCGGGAGCCGCTTCCGCCTGCGGCGCGGGCAGGGTGACGTCCCATGCGCGATGCCGCGCGAGGTAGCGTTCGGCGTCGCCGACGAGTTCGATCATCCGCTCGTAGGATTCGCGCGCCGTCCCGCCGAACGAGAAGAGCCCGTGGTTGCAGAGCGCCATGCCGATCGTCCGCGGCCCCGCTTCGGCCGCGAAGCGCTGCGCCGCCAGGCGTGCCAGGTCGAAGCCCGGCATGACGTAGGGCACGATCACCACCCGGTCTCCATAGCATTCGCGGATCCGCGCTTCGCCGTCGGCGGTGTTGCTGATGGCGATGAACGCGTCGGCGTGGGTGTGGTCGACGAACGGGTACGGCAGGATCGCGTGCAGGATCGCCTCGACCGAGGGTGCCGGCGCCGTCGCGCGCGTCATCCGCGTGGCGAGTTCGTTGACCATCTCCGGGTCCGACAGCGCGGGCAGTTGCGCCAGGCGCTTCAACGGTTCCATGCGCACCGGGGAGAAGCCCGCGGCTTCGATCGTTTCGAGATCCCAGCCGCTGCCCTTGACGTACAGGATCTCCTCCGCGTCGCCGAGCAGGTTGGTTTCCGTGCACTTGACGGAGGTGTTGCCCCCGCCGTGCAGCACCAGCGTCTTGTCCGCGCCGAGCAGGCGCGAGGTGTAGACGCGCAGTGCGAGATCGTCTCCGAGGTCGGGGCGGGCGGCGTCGTTCCAGCGGCTTTCCATGGTCGATCGCCTTCGCTCAGTGGCCTTCGAAAGCGCACAGGGCGAATGCCTTGTGGCCGGCTTTTTCCAGCCGCGCGGCGCCGCCGAGATCGGGCAGGTCGATGACGAAGCAGCATTCGACGATCCGGCCGCCGAGGTCCTCGATCAGCTTGATCGACGCCAGCGCGGTGCCGCCGGTCGCGATGAGGTCGTCGGCGAGCAGGATCCGCTCGCCCGGGGCGACCGCGTCGACGTGGATTTCGACGCGGTCGGTGCCGTATTCCAGTTCGTAGTCGCGCCCGACGGTTTCGGCGGGGAGCTTTCCCTTCTTGCGGATCGGCACGAAGCCGGTGCCGAGCTGGCAGGCGAGGGCGGCGCCGATGATGAAGCCGCGCGACTCGATGCCGGCGACCTTGTCGATCTTCCTGTCCGCGTAGCGGCTCGCCAGTTCGTGGATCGTCACACGAAAGCCCACCGGGTCCTTGAGCAGGGTCGTGATGTCGCGGAACATCACGCCGGGCTTGGGGTAATGGGGAACGGTACGGATGTGGGATTTGATCGGCATGGGAGTTCGGAAGAAGGAAGGGCGCTTCGTCGGCGGTTCGCAAGGCTACTCTTTTCAGCTTGGGTCGTGTCCCGCCAGCTCGTCGAACGCACTGGATTGCTTCGGGCGTTGCCCTCGCAATGACGATATTGCGTCGCGAGGCCCCCGCTTCGTCACCCCCGTCATCGCGAGGCCCCCGCTTCGTCACCCCCGTCATCGCGAGACCCCCGCTTCGTCACCCCCCGTCATCGCGAGGCCCCCGCTTCGTCACCCCCGTCATCGCGAGGCCCGCAGGGCCGTGGCGATCCAGCCGACGTACTGGATTGCTTCGGGCTGCGCCCTCGCAAGGACGGATCGCCTCACACCGGCGTCCGGAGCCGTTCCCGCGGACGTGCGCAGGCTGCTAAAATTCGTTTCGGCGGGCCCCCTCGCATCGCGGTGCTGTCAACCTGGTCAGGTCGGGAACGAAGCAGCCATAGCAGATTTCCGTGAGTGCCGAGGATCAGGCTCGCCTTCGATTTTCGCGGGAGGGATGTCCTTCGTATGTCGTATCAGGCGCTCGCTCGCAAGTGGCGGCCGCGCGAGTTTTCCGCCCTCGTCGGGCAGGATCACGTCGTGCGGGCGCTCACCCACGCGCTGGAGACGGGGCGCCTGCATCACGCCTACCTGTTCACCGGCACGCGCGGCGTCGGCAAGACGACGATCGCGCGCATTCTCGCCAAGGCGTTGAATTGCGTCGGTCCGGACGGGCAGGGCGGGGTGACGGCGGCGCCCTGCAACGTCTGCGCGGCCTGCACGGCGATCGACGCCGGCCGCTTCGTCGATTACATCGAGATGGACGCGGCCAGCAACCGCGGCGTCGAGGAGATGACGCAACTGCTCGAGCGCGCGGCCTACGCGCCGACCAATGCGCGCTACAAGATCTACACGATCGACGAAGTGCACATGCTGACCAACCACGCCTTCAACGCCATGTTGAAGACGCTGGAGGAGCCGCCCGAGTACGTCAAGTTCATCCTGGCGACCACCGATCCGCAGAAGATCCCCGTCACGGTCTTGAGCCGCTGCCTGCAGTTCAGCCTCAAACAAGTGCCGCCCGCGGCGATCGTCGAGCGCCTGCAGCACGTGCTGGGCAACGAAGGCCTGGGCGCGACCGATGCGGCGCCCCTGCGCGCGCTGGCCCATGCGGCACGCGGCAGCATGCGCGACGCGTTGTCGCTGCTCGATCAGGCGATCGCCTATGCCGGCGGGGTGCCGACGGCGGACACCGTGCGCCAGATGCTGGGCGCGATCGATTCCTCGATCCTGGTGCAGTTGCTCGACGCGGTCGCCGACGGCCAGACCGAGCGGGTCCTGCGCCTTGCCGACGAAATGGCGGAGCGGGGGTTGTCGTTTTCGCAGGCCCTGCGCGATCTGGCGGCGTTTCTGCATCGGATCGCGCTGACCCAGGCGGTCGGATCGGCGGCGGAGGACGAGCCCGATGCGGCGGAACTGGCCCGCCTTGCCGGGCAAATGGCGAAGGAGCAGGTGCAGCTCTACTACCAGATCACGCTGCACGGCCGCAACGATCTCGCCATGGCGCCGGACGAGTACGCCGGGTTCACGATGACCTTGCTGCGGATGATGGTGTTCGCGCCCGAAGTGGTGCCTGCCGCGGCCGGAAAATCGGCCGCGCTGCGGGCGAGCGGCCCCCTGCGTACGACGACCGCCGGCGCGCGCGCGGACCGGGGAGACCCCCTCACCCCGACCCTCTCCCCGGAGGGGAGAGGGGGAAATACGCGGGCGGACCGGGGCGCGGAACGCGATGTCCCCCCGCTCCCACGTGCGGGAGCGGAGCGACGAGATGTGCCGGGGCGCGACAGCAAAACTCCCCCTCTCCCGCGTGCGGGAGAGGGCGGGGGTGAGGGCGCGGAAAAGAAACCCGCCGGGAGCGATGGTTCCTGGCCCGAACTCGCCGCCTCGCTCCCATTGACCGGTCTGGCGCGGGAAATGGCCTTGCGCAGCGAACTGGTTTCGCGCGAAGGCGATCATCTCCACCTGCGCGTCCCGGTCAAGGCGCTGGCGGACGGGGGCAACGTCGAGCGGGTGCGCAAGGCGCTATCCGACCGTTTCGGCCGCGCGGTGCGCCTGACCACCGAGACCGGCGCGACCAATGGATCGACCGCGCAGGCGCGCAGCGATCAGGCGCGCGCCGTGGCGTTGCAGGAAGCGCGGGCGCTGATCGAGGGCGATCCGGTCGTGCGAGAATTGCGGGAGCGGCTCGGCGCGACGGTGGACCCGTCGTCGATCCGGCCAGTGAAGGAATGATTCCATGATCAAAAATCAGTTGGCCGGCCTCATGCAGCAGGCGCAGAAGATGCAGGACGGCATGAAGCGCATGAACGAGGAACTGGCGGAGGTCGAGGTCGAAGGACAGGCCGGCGCCGGGCTCGTCAAGGTCACGCTCACCTGCAAGCACCAGGCGCGCCGGGTGGTCATCGACCCCAGCCTCGTCGGCGACGACAAGGACATGCTGGAAGACCTCGTCTGTGCGGCGTTCAATGATGCCGCGCGCCGGGTCGAAGAGACGGTGCAGAGCCGGATGGCCGCCGTCACCGCCGGCATGCCGATGCCGCCGGGATTCAAGATGCCGTTCTTTTGATCGTGGGCGCAGGCGGTGACGTTCTGATCATTTCCGTGATTGTTCGGTTGTGAAGCTGGGCCGTACGCTCGAAGCGTTGATCGAGTCGCTCAAGCGGCTGCCGGGCATCGGCCCGCGCTCCGCGCAGCGCATCGCGTTTCACCTGCTGCAGCAGGACCGCGACGGCGCGCTGTTGCTCGGCCGCGCGCTGCTCGACGCCGTGGAAAAAGTGGGGCGCTGCGCGCGCTGCAACACGCTCACCGAACTGGAGATCTGCGAGACCTGCGCCGACCCGCAGCGGGACCCCGGGTTGCTGTGCGTGGTGGAGTCGCCGGCGGATCAACTCGTGATCGAGCAGTCCCTCGCATACCGGGGTCTCTACTTCGTCCTGTTCGGTCGGCTTTCGCCGCTGGACGGCATCGGCCCCCGGGAGATCGAGCTCGACCGGCTGGTTGCGCGCGCTGCCGATGGCGTGGTGCGCGAGGTGATCGTCGCCACGTCGTTCACGCCGGAGGGCGATGCGACCGCCCACTTCATCTCCGAGGCGGTCCGCGCCCGTGATGCCGACGTCAAGGTGAGCCGGCTGGCGCGCGGCGTGCCGGCGGGCGCGGAACTCGAATACACCGATGTGAACACGATCGCGCAGGCGATGCTGGACCGTCGGGCGCAGTAGGTTTTGCGATATCCGGCTGGCATAATCCTCCTTTGCGGTCGTTTGCCGCGCCCATCCGTTACGAGTCCTTCGCCATGTTCTCCCGCTCCCTCACTCTCGACCGTGCCGACCCCGAACTCTGGGATGCGATCCAGGCCGAAAACCGCCGGCAGGAAGATCACATCGAACTGATCGCCTCCGAGAACTACACCAGCCCTGCCGTCATGCAGGCGCAGGGCTCGCAACTCACCAACAAGTACGCCGAGGGCTATCCGGGCCGGCGCTACTACGGCGGCTGTGAATACGTCGACATCGCCGAGCGGCTGGCGATCGACCGGGTCAAGCAGCTCTTCGGCGCGCAGGCGGCCAACGTCCAGCCCAACTCCGGGTCGCAGGCCAACCAGGCGGCGTTTCTCGCCACGCTCAAGCCCGGCGACACGGTGCTGGGCATGTCGCTGGCGATGGGCGGCCACCTTACCCACGGTTCGCCGGTGAACATGAGCGGCAAGTGGTTCCACGTCGTCAGCTATGGCCTCAACGCGCAGGAAGAGATCGACTACGAAGAAGTCGAGCGCCTGGCGCGTGAGCACAATCCGCGCTTGATCCTGGCGGGTGCCTCGGCGTATTCGCTGCGCATCGATTTCGAGCGTTTCGCGCGCATCGCGCGCGAGGTCGACGCCGTGTTCATGGTCGACATGGCGCATTACGCCGGCCTGATCGCGGCGGGCGTGTATCCCAACCCGGTGCCGCATGCCGACATCGTCACCTCGACCACCCACAAGAGCCTGCGCGGACCCCGCGGCGGATTCATCCTGATGCGCGAGGAGTACGAGAAGGCGATCAACTCGGCGGTGTTCCCCGGCCTGCAGGGCGGGCCGCTGATGCACGTCATCGCCGGCAAGGCGGTGGCGTTCCGCGAGGCCCTGACCCCGGAATTCAAGACCTACCAGGAGCAGGTCCTGCGCAACGCCCAGGCGATGGCGCAGACGCTGACCGAGCGCGGGCTGCGCATCGTTTCCGGCCGCACCGAGAGCCACGTGATGCTGGTGGACCTGCGCGCCAAGGGCATCACGGGCAAGGCCGCCGAAGCCGCCCTGGGGCGCGCGCACATCACGGTGAACAAGAACGCAATCCCCAACGACCCGGAAAAACCCATGGTCACGAGCGGCATCCGCATCGGTGCGCCGGCGATGACCACGCGCGGCTTCGGGACGGTCGAAGCGGTGCGCACCGCCAACCTGATCGCCGACGTGCTCGACCGGCCGGACGACGAACAGAACATCGCTGCCGTGCGGGACCAGGTCGCCGAGTTGACGCGGCGCTTCCCGGTGTACGGGCAGTAACGGTCATGGCGACGTGCGCCGTCCCGAAAGAAGAAGCACCGGCCATCATCGCGGGGGCCGCAACCGGCCAACGTCGTCGTCGCGAGGCAATCGGTCGACATCGTCATCGCGCGGCGATCGGTCAGCATCGTCATCGCGAGGCAATCGGCCAACGTCGTCGTCGCGAGGCAATCGGTCGACATCGTCATCGCGCGGCGATCGGTCAGCATCGTCATCGCGAGGCAATCGGCCAACGTCGTCGTCGCGAGGCGATCGGTCAGCATCGTCATCGCGAGGCAATCGGCCAACGTCGTCATCGCGAGGCAATCGCTCAGCATCGTCATCGCGAGGCCCGTAGGGCCGTGGCGATCCAGGCAACGCACTGGATTGCTTCGGGCTCCGCCCTCGCAATGACGATTGTCTCCGGTTGATCGGATGGCCGCGGGGGGGCGTTCCCGCCCGCGCCCGGCGCGATATCGCGCGCCGGGGAGGGTGCGGCAGCGGCCCCCCGTACCGCGGTATTCGGAACGGTACCCATGAAGTGCCCGTTTTGCTCCCACCCCGACACGCAGGTGATCGACTCACGCGCGTCGGACGAGGGCGCTGCGATCCGCCGGCGGCGGCGCTGCCTCGCCTGTGAAAAGCGCTTCACCACCTACGAGCGCGTAGAACTCGCGCTTCCGACCATCGTCAAGCGCGGCGGCAGTCGCGCCGACTACGATCGTGCCAAGCTCCGCGCCTCGATGCTGCTTGCCCTGCGCAAGCGCCCGGTGGCGCGCGAGGCGGTGGAGGAGGCGATCAACCGCATCGAGGAGCGCCTGCTCAGCACCGGGCAGCGCGAAATCCGCAGCGAAAAGCTGGGTGAACTGGTGATGCGGGAACTGCGCCGTCTCGACAAGGTGGCGTACGTCCGGTTCGCATCGGTCTATCGAAGCTTCGAGGACGTCGATGCGTTCGCCGAAGTGGTCAAAGAGGTTCGCCCGCGGCGCCGCGGAACCTAGCCAGGGGGGGCACGTGTATTCGGAAACCGACGATCGGCTCATGCGCCGTGCGCTCGAACTCGGCGCGCGCGCCCGGGGGCGCGTGACGCCCAATCCGCACGTCGGCTGCGTGATCGCCCGTGGCGAGGAAATCCTGGGGGAGGGCTGCACGCAGCCGCCGGGGCGCAATCATGCCGAGGTCGAGGCCATCCAGGACGCGCGGCGGCGCGGCAACGACGTGCGCGGCGCCACGGCCTACGTCACCCTCGAACCATGTTCTCATTTCGGCCGCACGCCCCCCTGCGCGATGGCACTCATCGAGGCCGGCGTCGAGCGGGTCGTCGCCGCGGTGGAAGATCCCAATCCCCGCGTGGCGGGTCGCGGCCTCGCCATGCTGCGCGAGGCGGGGGTCGACGTGCGCTGCGGCCTGCTGCGACAGGACGCGGTCGATGCCAATGCCGGATTCTTTTCGCGCATGAACCGGGGCCGGCCCTGGGTGCGGGTCAAGGTCGCGGCGAGCCTCGACGGGCGGACCGCCCTGGAAAACGGCGAATCCAAGTGGATCACCGGCGAGGCGGCGCGCGCCGACGGCCACGCCTGGCGCGCACGCGCCTGCGCGATCCTCACCGGGATCGGCACGGTGCGCGCCGACAACCCCTTGCTCACCGCGCGCGGGGATGCGGTGTCGCGCCAGCCCTTGAAGGTCGTCGCCGACAGCGCCTGCGCGATCGATCCCGACGCGCGCCTGTTCGACGGCACCCCGGTGCTGATCGCCTGTGCCCGTGGCGACGCGGCCAAGGAGGCCGTCCTCGCGCGCAAGAACGCGGAGGTCTTCGTCTGCCCCGGCCCCGACGGGCGGGTGGACCTCGGCGCGCTGCTCGCGGAGCTGGCGCGGCGGGGCGTGAACGAGCTGCACGTCGAAGCCGGGCCCGCGCTTTCCGGGGAGCTGGTGCGCGGTGGATGGGCTGACGAACTGTTGATGTATCTGGCGCCGATGCTGATCGGCCCCGGCCAACCGATGTGCCGGCTGCCGAAGCTGGAGAGCCTGTCCCTGGCGCGAACGCTGCGGATTCGCGAGGCGCTGATGATCGGCGGCGACCTGCGGATCCTGGCGCGGGTGCAATAATCACCGCGATGGCGATGGTTACAAACAAGCGGATGGTTGCAAACAAACGTGCGCGGCGATCTCCGTTTCACGAAACAACGTCATTGAACAACGTCACTGAACAACGTCATTGCGAGGGCGAAGCCCGAAGCAATCCAGTGCGTTGCCTGGATCGCCACGGCCCTACGGGCCTCGCGATGACGGTTTTGGAGATGCGGGCCTCGCGATGACGGTTTTGGAGATGCGGGCCTCGCGATGACGGTTTTGGAGACGCGGGCCTCGCGATGACGGCGGGCGTTTTATTCTTCCCGGGCGGCGCACATCGCAATGACGGTTTGGTCG
>JAKBZN010000011.1:14928-50053 GCA_021842465.1 Pseudomonadota bacterium | reverse complement strand
CGGGCCTCGCGATGACGGTTTTGGAGATGCGGGCCTCGCGATGACGGTTTTGGAGACGCGGGCCTCGCGATGACGGCGGGCGTTTTATTCTTCCCGGGCGGCGCACATCGCAATGACGGTTTGGTCGAATCTGCAATGGCGTGCGTGCGGTAGGTGGCAAATATGTTTACTGGTCTCGTCCAATCCATGGGCCGCATCGTCTCGGTGCAGCCGTTGTCTTCCGCGCCGGATGCCGGCGTCCGCATCGAGGTCGACGCGGCGGGGCTCGCGCCGCGTCCGATCGCCTTGGGCGACAGCATTGCCGTGAGTGGTGTCTGCCTCACCGTCGTCGATCTGCGCGGCGGCATCTTCGCGGCCGACGTATCACGCGAAAGCCTGTCGAAGACCGCCGGGCTCGACGCGCCGGGCGCGGTGAACCTCGAAACCGCGCTGGCGCTCGGCGACAAGCTGGGCGGCCACCTCATGGCTGGCCACGTCGACGGCGTGGGGGAAATCGTGCGCATGGCGCCGGCGGGCGAGTCGACGGAACTCGTCGTCGGCGTTCCGGCGGACCTCGCGATCTACATGGCGCCCAAAGGGTCGGTGGCCGTCAACGGCGTGAGCCTCACGATCAACCGGGTGACGGACCGCGACGGCGTCTGCGAAATTTCGATCAATTTGATCCCGCACACCATCGCGGCGACGACCTTCGCGCTCCTGGCGTCGGGCGCCAGGGTTAATATCGAGGCGGATCTGCTGGCCCGCTACGTCGTGCGGGCGCGCGATTGCGATCCGATTCGTTGAATTTTGCCGTTTCCCCTCTCCTCGGGGGGAGACCGGAAGGGGTGAGGGGCGGGTGTTGAGCGATCATCGAGGCACGGAAGAGGCGGGTTTCCTCACGCGGCACGCACCGGCGGCATCGACCGACGGCGCGGCCATTTCGTCGACCTGGGAGATCGTCGAGGAGATCCGCAACGGGCGCATCGTCGTGCTGGTCGACGACGAGGACCGCGAGAACGAGGGCGACCTCATCTTCGCGTCGGATTTCGTCACCCCGGAGAAAATCAATTTTCTCGCCAAGTACGGACGCGGCCTGGTCTGCATGGCGATCACCGACGAGCAGGCGGCGCGTCTGCAACTGGCGCCGATGGCCGGCGACAACCGCAGCGTGCACGGCACCGCGTTCACCGTCGCGATCGAGGCGGCCGAGGGCGTGAGCACCGGGATCTCGGCCGCCGATCGTGCCCACACGATCCGCGTCGCGTCGCGGCCGGACGCGCGCCCCGAACAGATCGTCTCGCCGGGCCACGTTTTTCCGCTGGTGAGCAAGCCCGGGGGGGTGCTGGTGCGGGCCGGCCATACCGAAGCCTGCTGCGATCTCGCGCGGCTCGCCGGCCTGACGCCTTCGGCGGTGCTGTGCGAAATCATGAACGAAGACGGCAGCATGGCGCGGTTGCCGGACCTGCGGCGGTTCGCCGCGCAGCACGGCCTGAAACTCGGCACCATTGCGGACCTGATCCACTATCGCGCGGCCCACGAGAGCATGATCGAGCGGCTGGCGCAGCGCCCGGTGCAGACCTGCGCCGGCGCGTTCGACATGGTCGTCTACCGGGACAAGCCGACCGGGTCGCTGCACATCGCACTCGTGCGCGGAACGCCGGATGCCGACACCGATACCCTGGTGCGCGTGCATGAACCCCTGTCGGTGCTCGATACCCTGGGGATCGGCGATGCGGAACACTCCTGGCCGCTTGCCCAGGCGCTGGCGGCGATCGCCCGCGCCGATTGCGGCGTGGCCGTGCTGCTCAACTGCGGCGAGTCCGCCGCGGACCTGCAGGAGCGCCTGTTGCGCGGCGGCGCTCCGGACGGCACCGAACCCCGTGTGGATCGCCATGACCTGCGCACCTACGGCGTGGGTGCCCAGATCCTGCTCGATTTGGGCGTGCGGCGCATGAAGCTGCTCGCCAAACCGCGCAAGATGCCTTCGATGGCCGGCTTTGGCCTCGTCACAACCGGATACTTGGAGAGCGAATCGCCATGACAGTAGATACGATTGCCCCGGACCTGGACGGTACGCAACTGCGCATCGGGATCGTTTGGTCACGGTTCAACACTTGGGCGGGCGAGTCGCTGCTTGCGTCCTGCCTGCGCGAACTCGCCGACCTGGGCGTGGACGAGGACGACGTCACCATCATTTCGGTGCCCGGGGCGCTGGAGATTCCGATCGCGCTCGCGGCCCTGGCCGCACGGGACCAGTTCGACGCGCTGATCGCCTTGGGCTGCGTGATCCGCGGCGACACCTATCATTTCGAGATCGTCGCCGAGCAGTCGGCGGCGGGCGTCGCGCAGGTCGCCCTGGCGCAGGGTCTGCCGGTGGCCAACGGCATCCTCACCACCAACGACGAGGACCAGGCGCGCGAACGCGTCGTGGAGAAGGGCGCGGACGCCGCCCGCACCGCGGTGGAAATGGCCAACCTGCTTCTGGCGCTGGACGACGATGGCGACGATGGCGACGATGGCGACGACGAATCCGATGCCTGATCCGCTGGCGTCGGCCGTCCGTACCGGCAAGCCGCGCGGCGCTGCGAATGCCGGCGCGCGTCATCATGCGCGCGCGTTGGCGGTGCAGGGTTTGTACGGCTGGCTGCTCAACGGCGGCGATGCCGCCGCGATCGGGACGCGTCTGCTCACGGAAGAGCAGATCGCCAAGATCGACGTGCCATATTTCCGCGAGATCCTCGGCGGGGCGGTGGCGGCCGCGGAGGAACTGCGCGGCGAGTTGGCGGGCTTGATCGACCGCCCGATCGCGGAACTGAGCCCGGTCGAGCACGCCGTGCTGTTGCTCGGGGCGTACGAACTCAAGTATCGGCTGGAGGTCCCGTACCGCGTGGCGATCAACGAGGCGATCGAGGTGGCCAAGCGCTACGGCGGCACCGATGGTCACCGGTACGTGAACGGCGTCCTCGACAAACTGGCGGCGCGCGTGCGGAGCGCGGAGACGACGGCCCCCGCGCCCTGACCCCCGGGGGGCTTGAAATCGGCATGTCCCTCGACGAATTCGGCCTGGTCGCCCGTTATTTCACCCGCCCGGTCCCCGAGCGCCAGGGCGTGGGCGACGACTGCGCGCTGCTCGATGTCGACGCGACGACGCTTGCGCTCACCACCGACATGCTGGTGGAAGGGGTGCATTTCTTTCCCGGCGCCGAACCCGATGCGCTCGGGCACAAGTGCCTTGCCGTCAATCTCTCCGACCTCGCCGCCGCGGGCGCCCGGCCGCGCAGCTTCCTGCTCGCCCTGGCCCTGCCCGCCGCCGATCCGACATGGCTGGAGGCGTTTTCGCGCGGCCTGTTCGCGCTGGCGCAGGAGCATGATTGCCATCTCATCGGCGGCGACACGGTCCGCGCCGCGACGCGCGGCGGGCCGTTGACGGTGGCGATCACCGCGATCGGCGAGGTCGATCCGGGCATGGTCCGCGGCCGCGCGGGCGCCCGCCCGGGGGACGACATCTGGGTTTCGGGATGGCTGGGCGAAGCCGCGCTCGCGCTGGCCGTGCGGCGCGGCGAACTGCCCGCCGAGGCGCTCGGCGCGGAGGCGGAGACCTGTTTCCGGCGGATGGACCGTCCGCAGCCGCGCATCGCGCTGGGGCGCGCGCTGGCCGGGCTGGCGACGGCGGCGGCGGACGTGTCCGACGGCCTGATCGGCGATCTGGGACACATCCTCGAGCGGTCCGGCGTCGGCGCGGAAGTGATCTGGGACGACGTGCCGCGCGCGCCCGCCTTCGCGGGTCTGGGCACGATTCGGCAGCAGCATTGCATCCTGGCGGGCGGCGACGACTATGAACTGGTGTTCACCGCCGCCCCGGAAAACCGCGATGCGGTGCGTGCCGCGGGGGCGCGCAGCGGCGTGGCGGTATCCCGGATCGGCCGGATCGAGGCAGCGCACGGTTTGCGTTTGCGCAACGCCGCGGGGGCATCAATCGGGGATACACTCAAGGCGTTCAATCAGTTTCCGACTTGATTGGGCGGAACAGGAGGCGCCATGAGCACGTCCACCAGAGAAGAACGGAAATCCCCCCCGTCCTCCCGCCCGACGCTTTCCCACCCCGCGCACTGGATCGCCACCGGCCTCGGCAGCGGCCTGCTGCGTCCCGGCCCCGGGACCTGGGGCACCGCGCTGGCCTGGGTGATCTTCGTCGTGATCGCGCCCCACGGCGCTCCCGATCTGGCGACCGGGTTGCTGGTGGTCGCGGTGGCGTTGATGCTCGGCAGCTGGGCGGCGCAGCACACCGGGGAAATGCTGGGTGAGGTCGATTCGGGGACGATCGTCGTCGACGAGATGGTCGCGTTCTGGCTGGTTCTCGTGCTGCTGCCGGCGGGCGATCGCCCCTGGGGGTTGCAGGCGGTCGCGTTCGTGCTCTTCCGGATCTTCGACATCACCAAGCCGCCGCCGATCCGCAACATCGACCGGCACTGGAAAAGCGGGGTCGGCGTGATGGCCGATGACCTCGTCGCGGCCTTGTACACGCTGCTGGTCATCGCGATCGGTCTGCGCCTGTTGCGGTAATGGACCCGGGTGCGCAGCTGCTGGCGCTCGCGCGCGAACTCGGCACCCGGCTTGCCGCGGAGGGGTTGGTCCTGACCACCGCGGAATCCTGTACGGCGGGCGGCGTCGCGTACGCGGTGACCCAGGTGCCCGGCTCGAGCGCGTGGTTCGACCGCGGGTTCATCGTCTATTCCAACGAGGCCAAGCAACGAATGCTGGGCGTGGCGCAGGCGTACCTGCGTGATTATGGTGCGGTGAGCGAGCCGGTGGCGCGGGCGATGGCGCTGGGGGCGCTGGCGCAGAGCCACGCCCACGCGGCGGTCGCCGTGACCGGAATCGCCGGTCCCGACGGCGGCAGCCCGGCGAAGCCGGTGGGAACGGTGTGCTTCGCATGGGCGTTGCGGCGCGATCCGACCGTCCCCCCTTGGGTGCGGACGGCGACGCGGCATCTCGATGGCGACCGGGCGGCGGTGCGGACGCAGTCGATCGCCGAGGCGATGGCCGGTCTCATCGGCTGTCTGCGTAGCGGCTACCCCGGGACCGGTTGATCTCGTCGCGGGTCTGCCGGGCGGCCTGCGCCGCCGCATCGGCGTAGTCGTCGCCGGCGCTGGCGTACAGGATGGCGCGCGAGGAGTTGATCAGCAGGCCGAATCCATCGATGTCGCAGCCGGCCCGCACGGTGGCGGGGATGTCGCCGCCCTGGGCGCCCACCCCAGGAACGAGCAGTGGCAACGATGGCGCGAGTTCGCGCACACGTGCCAGTTCCCGGGGAAAGGTCGCCCCGACGACCAGGCCGATCTGCCCCGGGCGGTGCCAGGCGTCGGCGGCCAGCCGCGCGAGGCGTTCGAAGAGATGTTCGCCGCCGACGTCGAGCATCTGCAGGTCATTGCCGCCGGGATTGCTCGTGCGACAGAGCAGGAATGCCGCGCGCCCTGTATACGCCAGGAACGGCTCGATGGTGTCGTGGCCCATGAAGGGCGATAGCGTGACGGCATCGGCGCCGTAGCGCTCGAAGGCTTCGCGCGCATAGTGTTCGGCGGTGGAGCCGATGTCGCCGCGCTTGGCGTCGAGGACCACGGGAATCGTCGGGTGCCGCGCACGCAAGTGCGCCATCAGGTCTTCGAGTTGATCTTCGGCGCGTTGCGAGGCGAAGTAGGCGATCTGCGGTTTGAAGGCGCAGGCATAGGGCGCGGCCGCGTCGGCGACGGCGCAGCAGAATTGGAGGATTGCATCCTTGCGGCCGCGCAGCGACGGTGCGAAGCGTTGCGGGTCGGGGTCGAGACCGACGCAGAGCAGGGAGTCCGCGTCGCGCCAGCGCGCGGCGAGGAGGTTGGAAAAGTCTCGGTTTGACGGCAATGCAGTGCTCTCCTCAACGCAAGTTGTCATCGCGAGGCCCGTAACCGTAAACCTCGTCACATCGCGAGGCCCGAACTCCAAACCTCGTCATCGCGAGGCCCGCAGGGCCGCGGCGATCCAGCGGGCGGCCTGGATTGCTTCGGGCTTCGCCCTCGCAATGACGATTGTTTCATGGATGGTCACCGCGAGGTCCGCAAACGGCAAACCCCGTCACCGCGAGGCCCGTAACCGTAAACCCCGTCATCGCGAGGCCCGTAACCGGAAACCCCGTCACATCGCGAGGCCCGAACTCCAAACCTCGTCATCGCGAGGCCCGCAGGGCCGCGGCGATCCAGCGGGCGGCCTGGATTGCTTCGGGCTTCGCCCTCGCAATGACGACGCTCGCGCATTCCGCCCTCTCCCGCTTGCGGGAGAGGGTGAGGGTAGCAGGGTTCAAAGACTTCGTGCCTTGGCGCCGACGTGCATCCCGATCAGCCGCAGCAGTTCTTCTTCCTGGTACGGTTTGCCGAGGTACTCGTCGGCGCCCAGTTCGAAGGCCATGCGGCGGTGTTTTTCCGCCGTGCGCGAGGTGATCATGATGACGGGAATGTCGTGGGTCGTGGCATTGGCGCGGATTGCGCGGGTGAGGTCGTAGCCGTCCATGCGCGGCATCTCGATGTCGGCCAGGATGCAGTCGGGCCGCTGCGTTTCCATCGTGCGCAGGGCGTCGATGCCGTCCTTGGCGAGGATCGTATGGTAGCCGTTGCGCTCCAGCAGGCGCTGGGTGACACGCCGCACGGTGAGCGAGTCGTCGACGATGAGAATGTGCGCGGTGTGGGCGCGGCCGGGACGCAGCGGCGCGGGCGACCCGCCCCCTGTCGCGTCGTCCGGCGTCGTGCGGTCGAGCGCCGAGTCGGGCGCAACGGAATCGAGATCGAAGTCCGCGACGACTTCCGGCGGTTCGGGCGCCCGCGCGATCAGTTGCACCGGGTTGCAGATCAGCACGACCTGCCCGTCCCCCAGGACCGTCGCGCCGAGCACGCCGGCCAGGCGCGCGACCTGCGGTCCGACGTTCTTCACCACCACTTCGCGCGGTGCGGAAAACTCGTCGGCGTTGATCGCCAGCCGATCGTCGCCCAGGCGCAGCAGCGCCAGCGCGTGCGTATCGGTGTCCGGCGGGGTCGGATCGCGTCCCACGAGTTGCGCGAGCGGACGCAGCACCACTTCGCCGATGCCCTCGAACGCGATCGCGCCGCGCTGGATCGCGGGCAGCAGTTCCTCGGCGGCGACGTGCTGGTCCTGCTCCACCATCGCGGCCGGAATGGCGAAGCGCTGCTCGCCGAGGCGGGCGAGCACCACCTGCATCACCGACAGGCTCATCGGCAGGTAGAGGGTGAAGCGGGTGCCGCGCCCCGCTTCGGAGGACACCGCGATGCGTCCGCCCAGACCGGCAACCTGCGCGCGCACCGCGTCCATGCCAATACCGCGTCCCGCCAGTTCCGTCACTTCGTCCGCCGTGCTGAAACCCGGCGCAAAGATGAGTTCGATCAGCTCGCGTTCGTCGGGGATGCGGCCCGCGGGGATGCGGCCGGACGATTCGCCGCGCGCGCGGATGCGGTCCCAATCCAGCCCGCGGCCGTCGTCGGCAAAGACGACGACGACTTCGTTGCTCTCCTGGTGCACCGACACCCGCAGCTCGCCGGTGTCGGGTTTCCCCGATGCCGCGCGGGCCTCCGGGGATTCCAGCCCGTGCACGATCGCGTTGCGCACGAGGTGCTCGAAGGGGCCGGCCATGTGTTCGAGAACGCTGCGGTCGACCTCGGTGTTTTCGCCTTCGAGGTCGAGTCGCACGCGCTTGCCCAGTTCCCGCGCCGATTGCCGCGCCACGCGGAAGAGTCGATCGGCGACGTTGGCGAAGGGCACCATGCGCATGTGCAGCAGGTTCTGCTGCAGATCGCGCGTCAGACGGGACTGGGCGGAGACGTCGTTGTCCGCGAGTTGCAGCGCGCGCGACATGCCGCTTTGCACCAACGCGACGTCCTCGACCGACTCGGCGAGCTGGCGCGTCAACTCCTGCAGGCGCGAATAGCGGTCGAACTCGAGCGGATCGAAATTCTCGGCATGCCGGGTGTCGTTCGATTGCGCCTGGATCTGTGCGTCCGCCTGCACCTCGATCTCGCGCAGCTGGGTGCGCAGGCGCAGGATGTTGTCGGCCAGGTCGCCGAGCGCGCCGCGCAGCTGGCCCAGCTCGGTTTCGAGCTTGGTCCGGGTGATCGAGATTTCGCCGGCATGATCGACCAGGCGATCGAGGATGTCGGCACGTACGCGCAGGTGGGCGGCAGGAGCCTTGTCCTCTTTGGGGACGATGGCGGCGGGAGTCGCGGCCGTTGCCGCGCCCGCACCGGTGGGCGCCGACTGGGCGGCCGCCTCCGGGGCGGCCACCGCATCCTCGGGAGCGGGGGGCGCGTGCTGAAGGGCCTCGAACAGTGCGGCGGCATGATCGAATCGACCGTGCAGGTCGTCGGCCAACGGCCCCGGCGCCTCGCCGTTGCCGATTGCCGACTCGATCCGGGCCTCCATCGCATGGACGACTTCGCCCAGGCGCATCGCGCCGGCCATGCGCGCGCTTCCTTTGAGCGTGTGCAGCGCGCGCATCAACTCGCGGGCCGTCTCCGCCGGACCGACGTCGCCCAATCCGCCGGTGCTTTCCTCGAGGCGTCGCAGGTCCGCCGAGATCGCGGGGAACAGGTCCTGTGCCTCGGCAAGGAAGATCGGGGCGAGATCGGCGTCGATCTCGTCGATCGTTGGCGGGGTGGCCGGCTCCGGCGGTGCTGCCGGGACTTCGGGCTCCGATTCCGCGGCCGGCGCCGGCGCGGGCTCCGGTGGGAACTCCGGCACGGCAGCGGGGGAGGCAGCGGGCGCGGATTCGGGCTGCGAGGGCGCAGGCATTTCCCGCACGATCGCCAGGAGGGTTTGCAGCGCGGCCGCACTCGCCGGATCCGGATCCGGGGGGACCCCTCCTGCGAACTGGTGCAGCATCGCCTTCATCTGTCCGATTCCACTGGACAGCGTTTCGAATTGCGCCTCGGTGGGACGGAACGGGGCGACGCCCGTCGTCGCGCGCGCGAAGACCCACTGCAGCACGGCATCAATTGGTTCGGCCAGCGCGCACACCGGTTCGACCCCGACCGTGCCGGCAATCCCGGCAAGGGTGTGCGCACGGCGCACGAGGGGCTCGAAGTCCGCCTGCGCACCATCGGCATGCACACCGCTGGCGGCGGAACGGGCGCGCCAGTGGGCAATGCCGTCCTCGAGCGCGCGGATGCATTCGTCGGATTCCTGCAGGAAGATCGCGTACAGCCCGCGGCTGACGGCGACCGGGCCGATCCGCAGCGTGTCGTCGGTCGTTGGGGGCTCGATGTCGAACGCAGGCTCGGGGGCGGGCGAGCGCGCGTCGCGCGCTGCCGCCTCCTGCGGTTCCGGCGTTTCGCTCGCGTCTTCCGGTGGGAGGTCGGGCGCGGCGAGCGGAGGGACTACGGCTTCGGGCGATTCGAACGGGCCGCCGCCGCGTACCGCATCGGCAGCCGCGATCCAGGCCGCCCCGTCGTCGATGCCCGCCTGCGGGTCGCGCCGCAGTGCGGCGATCCACGCGCCCATCCGGGCCGCGCTCGCCGCGGCGAGGTGGATCAGATCCGATGTCGCCGGCTGCTCCTGGGACAGCACGACGTTGAAGCACTGTTCGAGCGCCCATGCGACTTCGCCGAAGTCGTGCAACCCGACCATCCGGCTCGAGCCCTTGAGCGTATGGAACGCGCGCCGCGCCATCGTGAGCGCGTCGCGGTCGCCGGGCTCGCCGCGCAGCCGTTCGACTTGTTCCGCGATTGCCTGGAGCTGTTCGTCGGCTTCGGCAAGGAAGATCTCGAAGAGCTCCTGGTCGGCCGCCGCCGCGCTTTCCGGCAGCGGCGCGCTCGGCGCATGCACGGGGGCTTCCCGGCCGGCCGCCAGCCAGTCCGCGCTCGATTGTTCCTCGCCCTCAACGCCATGGTCGGCAGCACCCCGCCCGACATCGGCCGCCTCCGGGCCGGTGCCGCGCGCAGGTTCCGGCGCCGCGAACGCGACGGCGGGCATCGCCGCGACCGCAGCGGCCCCGTCCTCCTCCTCGGGCTGCGCGGCCGGAGTCTCCCGTGCGGCCGCGATGTCCGCGTGGAACATTCCGGTCCGCGGGTCGAAGCGGAACATGGCGCGCGGCGCGGCCGGATCCTGCGCCAGCATGTCGACCAAAAACCCGATCGCGCCGAGATTCTGGGCGATGCGCGCGAATTCCTGTCGGTCGGCATCGACCGTCGGATCGCAAAAACGGCGCACCACCGCGGTGATGTCCTGCAGCGCCGCCACCGCATCTTCGTGGCCGAGGACGCCGAAGACCCCGGCGATCTGCTCGAACGACGCATCGAGATCGATCAGCGGGCCGCGCTGTGCGGGATCGCGGAAGAAGGTGTCGAGGCGCAGTTCGGCTTCCCGCAGCATGGCGCGCATTTCCGCGATGACGGTCTCGAGCGACGCGCGTTCCTGCGCGTTCTGCGCCAGTTCGGTCAGCCAGGGTTCGGCGGGATCCAGGGGGAGCCCTTGGGCCGCGCGTTCGATGCGTTCGACCATCGCGGCCGCCCGGCGTTCGAACTGCGGATCGCTATGCGGATAGGTGTCGACGCCGAGTTCCAGCAGCAGCAGCGCGGTGGCGATTTCCATCGCCACCGCCTCGCGCGCCGCGGCGCCGAGCGACGCCTGGCGCGGCGCCGCGCGTTGCATGCATTCGATGAGGCCCGCGGCGGCGTCCGCGCCGAGGCGGTGCGCGGCGTGGGCGGCCCGCGCGAACGGGTCGGCGAGCTCTGGATCGGGGCGGGATGCCGCGGCGGCGCCCCTCGCCATGCCCGCATTGCCGGGTTGCTCCGGACCGGTCTGCCCCCACAGCGCCTTGCACTGTCCGATCGCGGCTTTCAATTCGTGCAGCGCTTCGGTGTCGATCGTGGTGAGCGTTGCCCGCTCGAAGTCGTCCGGCACGAGCGTGTCGAGATCGAAGAGCGCGCGGATCTCCTGCACCCGCGCGACCCGGCGGTCGGCGCGGGCGACATGGAAGATCGCATCCGTCATCAGGCGGTCGGCGATCGCGAAGCTGCCTTGCAACTGGCGCAGGATCTGCTGATTGATGCGGGCGAGCAGGCGCTTGCAGTCCTCGTCCGCCGGCAACCCCGAGACCTCCAGCGCGTCGAACAGTCCGCGGACGATCCACCAGAAGGTCCGTGACGACCGTCGCTGCGGCATGCCTTCGAGATCCGCGACGGCGTCGCGCATCTGCGATCGCGCCAGGGTGTTTTCCGGATCGCGGAGGAAGCGCAGCAGCCCTTCTTCGTAGCGCACCCTGCGCACCCGCAGTTCGTCCGTGCTGAGTGGGCGCACGAGGATCTGTTCCGCCGGCGGGTTGCGGCCGAGATCGGGAAAGAGCAGGTCCGCCGGGTGGATCCGCGGTGCGCCGAGCAGGACCAGGATCTCCCGGTAGTAGGGATAGAGGCGGATCGGCGGCTCGTCGCGGCCGCGGATCAAGCCGTCGAGGTAGTTGCGGATGGCGGCGAACGTCGCTTCGAGCGACCGCACCGCCGAGGGCAGGCATTCCCGCGGATTCGATTCCCACAGTGCGACCAGGCGTTCGGATGCTTCGACGACCTGTGTCACGCCGCGCAGATCGAGCATGTGCAGGGCGCCGTTGACCTGGTGCAGGTGGTCGCGCGCGGCCCGCAGCGGAGCGGGGTCGGTCTTGGCGACCAGGAACGCCCGGACCTGTTGCGCGGCTTCGGCGAGCGAACCGCGGATCTCGCCGCGCACCCACTCGAGCGGCGTCGCGTCGGCAGTGGCCGGCGCGGGGTTCGGCAGATTCGTGGGTTCGGTCATGGCGCGCTGCATGCGATCAGGCGACGCGGAAGCGTGCGACCGAGGACTTGAGGTCGCGCGCGAGGTTGGTCAGTTGTCCGACCGAGTCGGCGGTGTGCCGGGTGCCATCGGTGGTTTGTTCGGTGATGGCCAGGATGTGCGCGATCACCTGCGAGATGTCATCGGCCGATTTTGCCTGGTCCGCGGTGGCGTGCGCGATGCGCTCGATCAGTTCGGTGAGCTGCCGCGACACCCGTCCGATCTCCGCCAGCGTGGTGCCGGCGGCGTCGGAAAGCCGCGTTCCCTCGACCACGCCCTGGGTGCTCTTCTCCATCGCCATGATGGCGTCCTGGGTGTCGCCCTGGATCGCGCGGATCAGCGCGCCGATCTGCTTCGCCGCTTCCGCGGAGCGGTCGGCGAGCCGCTGCACCTCCTCGGCCACGACCGAGAATCCGCGCCCCGCTTCGCCGGCCGATGCGGCCTGGATCGCCGCGTTGAGCGCGAGGACGTTGGTCTGTTCGGTGATGTCCGAAATGAGTTCGACGATCTCCCCGATCTCCTGCGAGGACTCGCCCAGCCGCTTGATGCGCTTGGACGTTTCCTGGATCTGCTCGCGGATTTCGTTCATGCTGGAAATCTGGTTGTACACCGCGCGCTGGCCGCGTTCGGCGGCATCGAGCGAGGCCCGCGCCACACCCGCCGAATCGCCGGCGCTGGTCGACACCTCGGCGATCTGCTGGGTCATGTCCAGCACCCGTTCGCCGGTTTCCCGGATTTCGTTGCGTTGCATTTCCGCCGCGGCCAGCAGGCGCGTGGCGATGTCGCGCGACTCGGCCGACGCGGTGCTCACCTGCTCGGCCGTCGTATTGATCCGGCCGACGAGGTCACGCAGTTCTTCCACCGTGTAATTGACCGAGTCGGCGATGGCGCCGGTGATTTCCTCGGTCACGGTCGCGGTCACCGTGAGGTCGCCGTCGGCGACTTCCTGCAGTTCGTTCATCAGGCGCAGGATGGCGGCCTGGTTGCGCTCGTTCTGCGCCTTTGCTTCGGACTCCAGCCGTTGCGCTTCGAGTCGCCCGGCTTCCGATTCCTCCGCGCGGCGGCGGAGGTCGCGCAGCAGGACACGGACGATCCATGCCGCGATCGCCAGCGCCGCCACGGTGAGCAGGGCGGCGGGGCCGAAATACCGCCCGTTGCGCTGTTCCTGCGCGACGATGCGCTTGCCGAGGTCGACGGCCTCCAGGCGCAGCGGTTCGGCTTCGCCGACGATCAGGATCTGGGCGTTGCGCGCCTGCTGTACGGCGTCCGGGAAGCGCGGCGCGGGCATCGGCAGGCCGTTGTTCTGCGCGTTGCGGACGGCGACGCCGTAGTCGACCAGGATCGGGCGATTGGCGATGATCGCGGTCGCTGCGCCATAGGTGGTTTGCCAGCGGTCGATCAAGGTCTTCAGGAACAGCGCGACCTTGGCGGTGGCCGGACCCATGCCGTTGGCGGGGTCGCCGGCGCGCAGCAGCCGCAGGTCGGTGTTGACCTGGTCGCGGCTCTCTGTCAGTTCATCGATCGCGTCGGGTTCGCCCGCCACCGCCAGCGGCGCGTCCTTCGCAAGCCGTTGCGTGTACATGAGCACGTCGCCGAGCAGCGCGATCTGCCGTGCCTCCGAGGCGGCGGTGCGCACCCCCATCCACACGAACCCGGCGGCGATCAGGATGCAGAGCGGCCCCGCGACGGCGAGCGCCTGTACCTTGCGCCGCGCCGTGCCCCGCTGCGCCGGGCTCTGCGCGGCTACCGGCGGCGCAGCGGTGTGCCGGTCTTCGTCGGATTGCGCGGCGCTCTCGGACGTGTCGACGATGGTGGCATCGACCGCGGTGGGCGCATCGATGCGCAGCGTTGCGGCGACGTCTTCCGTGCGGCCTTTCCTGCCCCGGAGAAAACCGAAATCGAGCGCCACCATGTTCCCCTCGTATCAAATTCCGATGTTGACGAACGCATCCCAATCCATCAGCCGCTGCAGATCGATTTCGACCAGGCGCATCCCGTCGGCATCGCGCCAGGTGGCGATTTCCCAGGGACGGGCGTCGTCGTGGCGATCCTCCCGGCCGGTCAGGTCGTTGCGGCCGCGCAGGCCGAACGCGCGGGTGGCCAGCAATCCGACGTTGTACCGCAGGCCGGGGTTGAGCACGACGAGTTGGCCGGCCTGGTCGGGGGCGAGCGGCGCGCCACCCCCGAGGTGCTGTAGATCGATCACGCCGATCAGTCGTCCGCGCACGTTCGTGAGGCCGCGGAACCAGGGCTGTGTCCAGGGCACCGGGGTGACGGCGGGCACGGCCACGATCTCGCCGGCGCCGAGCACGTCGAGCAGAAAGGAGTCGGCGCCGATGCGGATCGCCAGTTTCCGATTCTCTTCCGCATGGGACAGGAGTTCCCCCGCTCCCGCAGCGGCGGGAGCGGGCGGGGGGGAGGGGGGAGGCATCCGCGACACCGCGTCCGCTCCGTTCACCCCAGAGCCGCGATCTTGCCGAGCAGTTCCTCGGCCTTCACCGGCTTGGTCACGTAGTCGCGCGCGCCCTGCCGCAGGCCCCAGATCCGGTCGGTCTGCTGATTCTTGCTCGTGCACATGATGATCGGGATGTTCTGCGTCGCGGGATCCTTCGCGAGGTTGCGCGTGAACTGGAAGCCGTTGAGGCCGGGCATCACCACGTCCATCAGGATCAGGTCCGGCATGAGCGTCGCGATGCGGGCCATCGCGTCCTCGGCGTTTTCCGCCGTGGTGACCGCATAGCCGTGTTTGGTGAGCAGTTCATTGAGGAAATACCGTTCGGTGGGCGAGTCGTCCACGACAAGGATTTTCTGGATCGTCATGTTCGAGGTTCCTGCGAAAGCGTGCGCGGGTTGCGGGGACGGAACGGGCCGGGCGCGGGGCGGGGGTCAGCCATCCGTCGCCGGTCCGGAGTGCATCGCGTGCCGGCCCACGACCGCCAGCAGGCTTTCCTTGGTGAACGGCTTGGTCAGGTATTCCACCGACCCGACCATGCGCCCGCGCGCGCGGTCGAACAGTCCATCCTTCGAAGAGAGCATGACCACCGGCGTGTCGTGGTAGCGCGGACTGCGTTTGATGAGCGCGCAGGTCTGATACCCGTCCAGCCGCGGCATGAGAATGTCGCAAAACACGATGTCGGGATCGTGGTCGTGGATCTTCGACAGCGCCTCGAACCCGTTCTGCGCCAGGATGACCTGGCACCCGGCCTGCGTGAGAAAGATTTCGGCGCTGCGGCGAATGGTGTTCGAGTCGTCGATCACCATCACCTTCCGGCCGCGGATGTCGACGGGTTCCATGTCGCAGGCGGTTTGCGGGACCGATCAGATCTCGATCATCTCGAAATCTTCCTTGCGTGCCCCGCATTCGGGGCAGACCCAGTTCGGCGGGATCTCTTCCCAGGGCGTCCCTGCCGCGATCCCTTCGTCGGGGAGGCCGGCTGCCTCGTCGTAGATCCATCCACAAATCAGACACATCCAGGTGCGCGTTACGACGGTCGTGGTCATGCTTCGGTTCGGTCCAAAAAAATTGCGGTCGGATGCCCGGCCGGGAGCGGGTGGAGTTTCGCTACCATACCCGTACTGGAATAGCGATCATAGCCCGAGGAAGCGCCCGAATTGGGGGCAACAATGGGTATCTGAACACATGATGCAGGCGATGGCGAGGCCTGTCGTGGCTGCGGGAGGCGCTCGAACGGGGTCGCAGACCTCTTTCGAAGCGGGATTCTCCCGTGTTGGAAAAACGGGTAATAGGGGGAAATGAGAACGATGTCTTCGACACCGGCGACGCAAGGCCAATCCGACGCGAACGCGGAACTGTTCGCCCGCGCGCAGCGCAGCATCCCGGGGGGCGTCAACTCGCCGGTTCGGGCATTCCGCTCGGTGGGCGGTACACCCCGGTTCATCCGCAGGGGTGAGGGCGCATATTTTTGGGATGCCGCCGGACGCCGCTACGTCGACCTGATCTGTTCCTGGGGACCGATGATCGCCGGCCATGGCCACCCCGCCGTGCTCGAAGCGATCGCCCGCGCGGCGCGCGACGGCCTGTCGTTCGGCGCCCCGACCGAGGCGGAGGTCGCATTCGCCGAGCGCATCATCCGGATGGTGCCGGCGATGGAGCAGGTGCGGCTGGTTTCCTCGGGCACCGAGGCGACGATGAGCGCCATCCGCCTGGCCCGGGGATTCACCGGTCGCCACAAGCTGATCAAGTTCGAGGGTTGCTATCACGGCCATGCCGACAGCCTGTTGGTGAAGGCGGGTTCGGGGGCGCTGACGTTCGGCAACCCCAGTTCTTCGGGCGTGCCGCCGGAGACGGCCCAGCACACGCTGGTGCTGGACTACAACGACAGCCAGCAGGTCGAAGACGCGTTCGCGCGCCTGGGCTCCGAGATCGCCTGCGTGATCGTCGAGCCGGTCGCGGGCAACATGAATCTGATTCCGGGAACGCCGGAGTTCCTGCGGACCCTGCGCCGACTGTGCACGCAGCATGGCGCGGTGCTGATCTTCGACGAGGTGATGAGTGGCTTCCGCGTGGCGCTGGGCGGCGCCCAGGCGCTCTACGGCATCGCGCCGGACCTGACGACCTTGGGCAAGGTGATCGGCGGCGGGATGCCGATCGGCGCCTTTGGCGGACGGCGCGACATCATGGAGAAACTGGCGCCGCTGGGCGCGGTCTATCAGGCCGGCACGCTGTCGGGCAACCCGGTGGCGGTGGCCTGCGGCGAGGCCACGCTCGACGTGATCGAAGCGCCGGGCGTGTTCGATGCCCTCGCCGCGCGCACCCGCACGCTCGCCGACGGGCTGGCGCAGGCGGCGCGGGATGCGGGGCAGGACTTCTGCGCGCAGAGCGTGGGCACGATGTTCGGCCTGTATGCGGGCGCGACGGTGCCGGGCAGCTTCGCGCAGGTCATGGCTTGCGACAAGGATCGCTTCAACCGCTTCTTCCACGCCATGCTCGACCGGGGCGTGTATCTGGCGCCGTCGGCGTACGAGGCGGGGTTCACCTCGATCCGGCACGACGACGCGGTCATCGCGGAGGTGGTGGCGGCGGCGCGGGAGGCGTTCGCGGCGCTGTAAGAAGGGGGCCCCGCGTCGTCACCACGAAGCCCGCAGGGCCGCGGTCCGGGGCGCCGTCGTCATCGCGAGGCCCCGCAACCCGCAACCTCGTCATAGCGGGCCCCGCAACCCGCAACCTCGTCATAGCGGGCCCCGCAACCCGCAACCTCGTCATCGCGAGGCCCCGCAACCCGCAACCTCGTCATCGCGAGGCCCCGCAACCCACAACCTCGTCATCGCGAGGCCCGCAGGGCCGTGGCGATCCAGACGGGGTGCTGGATTGCTTCGGGCTTCGCCCTCGCAATGACGGCCCTCGCAATGACGGCCCTCGCAATGACGGCCCTCGCAATGACGGCCCCCGCAATGACGGCCCTCGCGATGGCGGCCCCCCGCGATGGCGGCCCCCCGCGGTAACGGCCCCCGCGAGGGCCGCCGTTACCGCCCGCCTAGCCGAATTGACTGGTCAGATGGAACAGTTGTTCCGTCCGCGCGCCGGAGCGGCAGAACGCGAGCACCGGCGTGGCGGCGGTCTTCAGATGCTGCGCCATCGCCTCGACCTGTTCCCGCGTGTAGCGCATCGGCACCACCGGCAGGTAGACGTAGGCGATGCCATGCTCGCGCGCGGCCTCCTCGATCTCCTTGCTCGTCGGCTGATTGGGGCCGCCTTCGCCGTCCGGGCGATTGTTGATCAGGGTCTTGAAGCCGTGGGCGGCGATCGCCGGCAGGTCGCCGGGGTGGATCTGTGCCGCCGTGGCGACGGTTTGGGTCAACCATTTGTAGTGCAGTGTCATGGGGCGGGATTTTACCGGGCGGCCGCGCACCGCCGCCTTCCCCCGATGGCGTATCCGGCCGGGAGTCGACGCGGGGGATGTTCCCGGCGCCGCGCCCGGCGCACAAAGCCACTCCCATCTTGTGGGGATTCCCCGGTTTGGAGCCGGGCTTGAAAACGAACGTTCGCCCCATATAATTAGCACTCCCGGATGTCGAGTGCTAACACCGTTTTGGTGCGGGCTTCGGCGCCGGGCTGCGAACAACGTCATTTCGGACCTTTGGATGGCCCGCGGCATCGGCGTCGCGGGCGGGTCCGGGAACCTTGTCAGGAGAAACCATGAAAATTCGTCCTCTGCACGATCGCGTGATCGTCAAGCGCCTGGATAACGAACGCAAAACGGCGTCCGGCATCGTGATCCCCGACAACGCGGCGGAAAAGCCCGACCAAGGCGAAGTGCTCGCCGTCGGCCCGGGAAAGCTCGACGACGCCGGCAAGCGCGTGCCGGTGGATGTCAAGGTGGGCGACCGCGTGCTGTTTGGCAAGTACGCCGGCCAGACCGTCAAGGTCGAAGGCGACGAGCTCCTCGTGATGCGCGAGGAAGACATCATGGGCGTGATCGCTTAATTCATATTCGGAGTCATTCATGGCAGCCAAACAAGTCTATTTCGGCGAAGAAGCCCGCCACCGCATGGTGCGCGGCATCAATGTCCTGGCCAACGCGGTCAAGGTCACCCTGGGCCCGAAGGGCCGCAACGTCGTGCTCGAGCGCAGCTTCGGCGCTCCGACGGTCACCAAGGACGGCGTCTCCGTCGCCAAGGAAATCGAGCTGAAGGACAAGTTCGAGAACATGGGCGCGCAACTGGTCAAGGAAGTCGCGTCCAAGACCTCCGACAACGCCGGTGACGGCACCACCACCGCCACGGTGCTGGCCCAGGCCATCGTCGTCGAGGGCATGAAGTACGTCGCCGCCGGCATGAACCCGATGGACCTCAAGCGCGGCATCGACAAGGCCGTCACCGCCGCCATCGAGGAACTGAAGAAGGTCAGCAAGCCCTGCACGACCAGCAAGGAAATCGCCCAGGTGGGCGCCATCTCCGCCAACGCCGACGCGGATATCGGCCAGATCATCGCCGACGCGATGGACAAGGTGGGCAAGGAAGGCGTGATCACCGTCGAGGACGGCAAGTCGCTCAACAACGAACTCGACGTCGTCGAGGGCATGCAGTTCGACCGCGGCTACCTCTCGCCCTACTTCATCAACAACGCCGACAAGCAGATCGCCGTTCTCGACAACCCGTTCGTGCTGCTGCACGACAAGAAGGTATCGAACATCCGCGACCTGCTGCCGGTGCTCGAGCAGGTGGCCAAGGCTGGCCGTCCGCTGCTGATCATCGCCGAGGACATCGAAGGCGAAGCGCTCGCCACCCTGGTGGTCAACAACATCCGCGGCATCCTCAAGACCTGCGCCGTCAAGGCGCCGGGCTTCGGCGACCGCCGCAAGGCCATGCTCGAAGACATCGCCATCCTGACGGGCGGAACGGTCATCGCCGAGGAAACCGGCATGAACCTGGAGAAGGCCACGCTGAAGGATCTGGGCCAGGCCAAGCGCATCGAGATCGGCAAGGAAGACACGACGATCATCGACGGCCATGGCGACGCCAAGAACATCGAGGCCCGGGTCAAGGCGATCCGCGCCCAGATCGAGGAAGCCACCAGCGACTACGACCGCGAGAAGCTCCAGGAGCGCGTCGCCAAGCTGGCCGGCGGCGTGGCGGTGATCCGCGTCGGTGCCGCGACCGAAGTCGAGATGAAGGAAAAGAAGGCCCGCGTCGAAGACGCGCTGCACGCGACCCGCGCTGCGGTGGAAGAGGGCGTGGTGGCGGGCGGCGGCGTCGCGCTGGTGCGCGCCAAGCAGGCCATCACCAACCTCCATGGCGACAACCCCGACCAGACGGCCGGCGTCAAGATCGTGCTGCGCGCGATCGAGGAGCCGCTGCGCCAGATCGTCGCCAATGCCGGCGAGGAGCCCAGCGTGGTCGTCAACAAGGTCGCGGAAGGCAAGGGGAACTTCGGCTTCAATGCCCAGACTCATGCCTATGGAGACCTCGTCGAGATGGGCGTGCTCGACCCGACCAAGGTCACGCGCACGGCGCTGCTCAATGCGGCGTCGGTCGCCGGCCTGGTGCTGACCACCGATGCGGCGGTCGCCGAACTGGTCGAGGACAAGCCCAAGGGCGGCCCGGCCGGCGACATGGGCGGCATGGGTGGCATGGGTGGCATGGACATGGGGATGTAAGCAGGAAGGGGACCCCATCCCTGCCCAAAAACGCGGCCTTCGGGCCGCGTTTTTTTTGACTGCTGGGGCCGGATTGCCGGTTCCTCTGCCGGGGAAGGCGTTTCGGGCCGGAGGTTGTGCAAAGCAACGGCTTTGTCACAAAACGCAACAATGCGGGATGGGTGGCGTTTGCTGAAAATTTGCCAACTTTTCGGTAGATGCGTCTTCTGCTTTGATCTACGTCAATCCGAAATTCGAATCGATCTCATTTGTCCTATTCATCCCGTATCATTTCCGCAACAAATCCCAAAAATTAGGCACCGTTTCCGTGCGAATTCGCCGCCATTTGGCGACAATTGCGGGGAAGCATTTTGGGCCGCGCGCCGGGTTGTCTGACTAGGCAAGTTTTTGGGCAGAAGTCGGGCGCGGAAGTACCAGTTGCTGATGCCGGTCCGTTCAAGGTGGTGTGGTGATGGTCGGGCCGGCAAACTTTCTGAGGAGAAAAAACGCATGAAAGCAATGGTGAAAGTTTCGGTTGCCGCGGTTGCCCTGGCCTTTGGTGCCGCGGCGTACGCCGACGGCGTCACGATGTACGGCAACATCGATATCGGCGTGATGAGCGCCAGCAAGTCGTGCACGACCATGACGGCGGGCGGCGCCTGCACCGGCACCGGTTCCGTGATCGGCCTGCAAGGTTCCCAGATGCAGGCCAACGACTTCGGCCTGAAGGGCAGCGAGAGCCTGGGTAACGGCCTGACCGCCGGTTTCGATCTGGAAGGCGGCTTCAACCTCGCCAACGGCTCGCTGGGCGTCGCCGGCGGGAACAGCACCACCGTCTACCCGACCGCGGTGGGTAGCCCCAACAACTCGAGCCTCGGCTCGTACGCCGGTAGCATCTTCTCGCGTACCGCCGACGTCAGCCTGAGCGGAGACTGGGGTACGGTCGCCGCGGGGAACCAAGTGGATCCGGCGCTGATCGCCTCGGCCTCGACCGAGCCGCGCGGCCTGACCTACTCCCTGAGCCTGTTGGACGCCTGGGTTCTGACCTCGGCCGAAAGCAACAGCACGGGTTCGAATTTCGCCAACACCCTGGCCACCGGCAGCGTGTTCGACAACAACTCGCTGAGCTACAGCTATAGCGCCAACGGTCTCTATGTCGGCGCCTTGTACGGCTTCGGCGGCATCGCGGGTTCGTCCTCCGCGGCGCAGCAGACCTCCATCGGCGCGTCGTACACCTACGACAACTTCGCCGTGTCGGGCAGCTTCGCGAAGAACAAGCAGGTCGGCCTGAACGCCGGTTCCGCCGTCGACGGTTCGCAGATCGCCGACTTCGGTCTGGGCTACACCTACGGCGCGTGGGCGATCCGTGCGCAGTACGGCGAGTTCAAGGACTACGGTCTGGCGACCGCTGCCGGCACCGGTGGCAACCTCGTGGACGACTTCAAGGTCTGGGGCATCGGCGTGGACTACAACACCAACGCCGCCAACAAGCTGAACCTGTCGTTCTACGACGGCAAGAACAGCAGCGCCGCCACCGACAACAAGACCCAGGAAATCGCGTTGATGGACAACTACTCGCTGTCCAAGCGCACCACGGTCTACGGCCAGATCGCGTCGCTGAAGCTCGATGCCAACGCCGGTCTGATCGGTTCGGCGATGGGTGGCCTGTTCACCCCGGTCGGCGCCATCGGCGTCTCGTCCGTGAACGGCAGCTCGTCCGAGCGCACGACCTACATCGGCGTCGGCATGACCCACTCGTTCTAAATCCGGCCTCGCCGGAAATCCGGGGTCTCGCACCCCGGTCAAAAAGCCCCGCCTCGGCGGGGCTTTTTGCGTTGGGGTGCCCGGTGGGCGGGCCCGCCGCCCCCGTCATCGCGAGGCCCGCCGCCACCTTCGTCATCGCGAGGCCCGCAGGGCCGCGGCGATCCAGCCCCTGCCCTGGATTGCTTCGGGCTTCGCCCTCGCAATGACGCCGGTTGGCCTGAACCGATCTTTGTTCCGCCGCATTCCGGATTTTTCATTTGCGGATAGACTAGGGGCCATGAACCTGACGAACCAGTTCCTGATCGCCATGCCCGGCATGGAGGATCCCAACTTTGACCACACGGTCATCTACGTGTGCGAGCACAGCGAGCGCGGTGCCATGGGGGTCGTGATCAACCGGCCTACCGATCTCACGCTGGAGCGGCTGTTCGACAAGATCGACCTTCATCTCGAAATCGCGCCATGGCGCGACGAACCGGTGCTGTACGGCGGCCCGGTGCAGACCGAGCGCGGTTTCGTGCTGCACGCGCCGGCCGGCGACTACGATTCGACGCTTGCCGTCGCCGAAGGCATCGGCCTCACCACCTCCAAGGACGTCCTTGAAGCGGTGGCCGAAGGCGCCGGTCCCGAGCGGATGCTCGTCACCCTGGGGTACTCCGGCTGGGGCGCGGGCCAGCTCGAAAAGGAGCTCGCCAATAACGGCTGGCTCACGGTCGCGGCGGATCCGCACGTGATCTTCGACACCCCGCCCCAGGAGCGATTCGACGCCGCGCTCAAACTGCTCGGCGTCGATCCGATGTATCTGGCCGGACAAGCCGGCCACGCCTGACCGGGAGCATGGGTTCATCCCATTGCGAGGAAGGCGCAGGAACCATCCGGTACCGTGAGGGGGAGGCCCCACCGCCATTGCGAGTTGGCTCGAACGGCTCAACGGGGCTGAACGACCCCGTCGGGCGCGGTGCGGGGGAATCCCCACCGTCATTGCGAGGGCGCAGCCCGAAGCAATCCAGGTCGTCTGCTGGATCGCCACGGCCCTGCGGGCCTCGCGATGACGAAGGGGGTGGTGGGCCTCGCGATGACGAGGGGTGTGGCGGGCCGCGCGATGACGAAGATGGAGGCGGGCCTCGCGACGACGAAGGGGGTGGGGTGCTTCGCGATGACGAGGGCCCGGAGCCCGGGCGGCGGCCTGCGGCGGCGGGCATCCTCCTGGCCTTCGACTACGGCCTGCGCCGCATCGGTGTTGCGCTCGGCAATGGCCTGACGCGCGGCGCACGGCCGCTGCGGATTCTCGAACGCAATCCGGTCGCGAGGTCCTGGGACGCGATCGCCGGTCTGATCGCCGAATGGCATCCGGATCTCCTGGTTGTCGGCATTCCTCGCCATCCCGACGGGACGGCCCATGAAATGACCGAACGCTGTGAGCGTTTCGCCCGCCAACTCGAAGGCCGCTTCCGGTTGCCGGTGAAGCGGGTCGATGAGCGGTACACTTCCGCCGTGCTGGAGGGGGGCGGACCGCGGGACGACGAAGCCGCGGCGCTGATCCTGCAGCAATGGTTTGATTCCTCATCCGCACTCTAGAGACCTTTTCCAGGACCATGCTGGATCTCGACGCCGAATCGATCTACTTCGAACTGCTGCGCCGCGTCCGTGAGCGCATCGGCGATGCATCGCTGCTGCTCGTCGGGGTGCACACCGGCGGCGTGTGGTTGGCGGAACGCTTGCGTACCGATCTGGGCGTGGATGCGGAGATCGGGCTGCTCGACGTCTCCTTTTACCGCGACGACTTCCACAGCGCCGGCCTGAGCCACGGCGTGCGGCCCTCGCAAATTCCGTTCGACGTCAACGGCGCGATCATCCTGCTCGTCGACGACGTGCTCAATACGGGGCGCACGGTGCGCGCCGCAATGAACGAACTCTTCGACTACGGTCGGCCCGCGCGCATCGAGCTTGCGGTGCTCATCGATCGCGGCGGGCGGGAACTGCCCATCTCCACGCCGCTCGTGGGGCGTACCCTCGAGGTGCCGGCGGACGTGAGCGTGGTGCTGTCGCGCGATGCCAATAGTCGCCTGCACCTGACGCTGGAGCAGCGCGAGGCGGAGGAGGTCGCGCCCGCCCCCAAGGAAGGTACGTAATCGCGTGGACACCATCCTGCGCAATCCGCAGCTTGACGCCGACGGCGATCTGCATCACCTGCTTTCCATCGAAGAACTCCCCCGGGAGATCGTCGAGCGCATCCTGGCAACCGCCGATGGCTTCATCGGCGTCGGAACGCGCGAGGTGAAGAGCGTGCCGCTGCTGCGCGGCCGCTCGGTGTTCAATCTGTTCTTCGAGAATTCCACCCGCACGCGCACGACCTTCGAGATTGCCGCCAAGCGCCTGAGTGCGGACGTCTACAACCTCAACATCGCGGCATCGAGCACGTCGAAGGGCGAATCCCTGCTCGACACCATCGACAACCTCACCGCGATGCAGGCCGACATCTTCGTCGTGCGCCATTCGCAGGGAGGAGCGCCCTATCTCATCGCGCGCCACCTCGCCCCGCACGTGCACGTCGTCAACGCGGGTGACGGGCGCCATGCCCACCCGACCCAGGCGCTGCTCGACCTCTATACGATCCGCCATTACAAAGGGCGGTTCGAGGACCTCACCGTCGCGATCGTCGGCGACGTGCTCCACTCGCGCGTGGCGCGCTCCGACATCCATGGCCTGCTGGCGATGGGCGTGCGCGAGTTGCGCGTCGTGGGGCCGCTCACCCTGTTGCCGACCGGCCTCGATGGTCTTGGCGTGCAGGTGCACACGCGGCTCGAGGACGGAATCCGCGGCGCCGACGTCATCATCATGTTGCGCCTGCAGAACGAGCGCATGCGCGGCGCGCTGCTACCCAGCGCCCAGGAGTATTTCCGCAATTACGGCCTCACGCCGCACACCTTGCGCCATGCCAAGCCGGATTGCATCGTCATGCACCCGGGGCCGATGAATCGCGGCATCGAGATCGATTCCGCCGTCGCGGACGGACCGCACAGCGTGATCCTGCCGCAGGTCAGTTTTGGAATCGCGGTGCGCATGGCGGTGCTGTCGATGGTTGCCTCGTCGCAACGAAAAGCATCATGACCTCGTCGATCACGATCGAACACGGTCGCGTCATCGATCCCGCCAGCGGGTTCGACGCCGTCGCCGACGTCCACCTTGCGGACGGTCGCGTCGCCGCCATCGGCTCCCCGCCGCAAGGATTCACGCCACAGCGGCGGATCGATGCTGCGGGCTGCGTCGTCGTTCCCGGCCTCGTCGATCTCTGCGCGCGCATGCGCGAACCTGGTGCCGAGGGCGCGCTGCGCGGGGAAATGCGCGCGGCGCTTGCCGGTGGCGTCACCGGGGTGGTGTGCCCTCCCGATACCGATCCGCCGCTCGACGAACCGGGCCTCGTCCGCATGTTGCGCCAGCGCTCGCGCGAAGCGGCCGGAGCGCGTCTGTACCCGCTGGGCGCGCTCACGGCCGGACTCGACGGTGTGACACTGGCCGAAGTGCATACCTTGGCCGAGGTGGGCTGCGTGGCGTTCGCCCAGACCGGCGCGCTGCCGGAAAATCACGGCACCCTGCTGCAGGCGTTGCGGTATGCCCGGACCTTCGATCTGGCAGTCTGGCTTGCCCCGGTGGACGCAACCCTCCTGGGTGACGGAATCGCGGGCGAGGGCGCATTCGCCGCGCGCCTGGGTTTGCCGGGTGTCTGCGTCGCCGCCGAAACGGTTGCCCTGCATACCATCTTCGAATTGCAGCGCATGAGCGGCGCGCGCGTTCACATCTGCCGGCTGTCGTCCGCGCAGGGGGTGGAACTCGTGCGCGCGGCCAAGCGCGAAGGCCTGCCCGTGACCGCCGACGTGTCGGTTCATCACGTGCATTGCATCGACCGCGACATCGGTTATTTCGACACGCGCTTCCGCCTGGATCCGCCGCTGCGCTCGGCCGAGGACCAGGAGGCGATTCGCGGCGGCCTGGCCGATGGCACGATCGACGCGATCTGTTCCGATCATGCGCCGGTGTCGGTCGACAGCAAACTGCTGCCGTTCGGCGAAGCGGCCCCCGGCGCTACCGGCCTGGAGACGTTGCTGCCGCTGGTGCTGCGCTGGGCGCGATCCGAACGCCTGCCGCTGCAGCGGGCGTTGGCGGCGGTGACTTGCGCCCCGGCGCGCATCTTGCGCGAGGACACCGGCGTGCTGGAGGCCGGCCGCAAGGCGGACATCGTCGTGTTCGATCCCGACGCCGAATGGACGGTGGGTGCCGACACCCTGCTGAGCAGCGGGAAGAACTCGCCGTTTTCGGGGCAGTCCCTGCGGGGCCGCGTGCGATATACGGTGGTGGGCGGAGACGTGCGGTTCGAGCGGGGGGCGACGACCCCCTCTCCCGCTTGAGCGGGAGAGGGCGGGGGTGAGGGCGGCGCCATGGTTGCTGCGCGTTCCGCTGGCGACGGTCTTTCTCGTCCTGCATCTCCTGTGGGGAATGATGGCGGTGTTGCTCCTGTTTCCGGTGCTGTCCCGGCCGGCGCGGGACGCGATGGTGCGGCAATGGTCGCGCGTGCTGCTGCGCATCGTCGGCGTGCGCGTCGAGGCGCGCGGATTCCCGCCCGCGGCGGGCGGCGCCCCGACGGGTGCGCTGCTCGTCCTGAATCACGTTTCCTGGCTCGACGTGTTCGTGGTCGCGGCGCTATGCCCGGCGCGCTTCGTGGCCAAGGCGGACATCGCGCGCTGGCCGGCGCTGGGTCATTTCGCCCGGGGAGTGGGAACGCTGTTCGTCGAGCGCGGACGGCGGCATGCCGTGGCCGACGTCAACCGCGCGGTGGCGGCGCGTCTGGCGATTGGACAACACATCGGGATTTTTCCGGAAGGCACGACGACCGACGGTTCGCAGTTGCTGCGCTTCCATGCGAACCTGTTGCAGGCGGCGATCGATTCCGGCGCGCCGGTGGTTCCGGTGGCGCTGCGCTATCACCAGGACGGCGCACGTTCGGACGCGGCAGCCTACGTCGGCGACATGAATCTCGCGCAGTCGATCTGGCGCATCCTGCGCGCACCGCGCCTTGCGGCGGACATCCACTGGCTGCCGGGGATCGCGACGCCGGGGCGCGATCGCCGCGCGCTGGCCCATGCGGCCCATGCCGCGATCGGCGAAGCGCTGGCGCTCACTCTCCCGCGTTCGGCTGCCGAACCTGCGGACACGGAACCTGAGTCACCTCCCGAGACGGCCAGCGCAACGCCGTGAGCTGACGGCCCCACAGGCAGCCGGTGTCGATTCCGATCGCATCTTCGCGGGCCAACATCAGCCCGAGCGTGGACCAGTGCCCGAACACCACCGTCGTGCCGCGGCTACGCCGTTCCGGATGATCGAACCAGGCGATGCGCCCATCGGGCGCGCGGTCGGGCGATGCCTTCGTCTTGAAGTCCATTTCGCCGTCGAGCGTGAGAAAGCGCAACCGCGTGAGGGCGTTGAGGACGCAGCGTGAGCGGTCGGCCCCGGTGAGGGCGTCATCCCAGCGCGCCGGTTGATTGCCGTACATGGTCGCGAGGAACGTCCGGTAGTCCGGGGCGCGCAACTGCGTTTCGACTTCGCCCGCCAGGGCGAGCGTTTGCGCGCAGTCCCATTGCGGCAGCACGCCGGCATGGACGAAAAGCGCGCCCTCTTCGGCATGGGCAAGCGGGCGGGCGCGCAGCCAATCGAGCAATTCCTGCGAGTCGGGCGCATCGAGGATGTCCCGCAGCGTGTCGTCGTGATGCAGCGGGCGGATTCCCGCCGCCACGGCGAGCAGATGCAGATCGTGGTTGCCGAGCAGCGCGACCGCGCGGTCGCCGAGGTCGCGGACGCGCCGCAGCGTGCCCAGCGAATCGGGACCGCGGTTGACGATGTCGCCGACGAAAACCAGGCGGGCGTCATCGGGAATGCGGGGAAGCAGGCGCTCGAGGCTGCCCAGACAGCCTTGCAAGTCGCCGATGGCGTAGAGGGTCATGGCAGAACCGGGGCGGCGGCGAGGCTTGCCGCCGGCGCCAGCAGCGCGTCGATGTCCTCGGCGGTCAGCGCCCGTGCCAGGCCCGCTTCGTCGCCGAACATCGCTTCGGCGAGTTGCGCCTTGCGCGCCTGGAGGGCGCGCATCCGCTCTTCGATCGTGCCGGCGCAGAGCAGCCGGTAGATGAATACCGGCTTGTCCTGCCCGATGCGGTGCGCGCGGTCGCTGGCCTGCGCTTCCACCGCCGGGTTCCACCACGGATCGTAGTGGATCACCGTATCGGCGCTGGTGAGGTTGAGCCCCGTCCCGCCGGCCTTGAGGCTCAGCAGGAAGAGCGGCACGTCGCCACGCTGGAAACGTTCGACCTGGGCGGCGCGGTCGCGCGTCTCGCCGGTGAGCAGCGCGTAGTCCTGGCTCCGTTCGCGCAGCGCCTCCTCGATGAGTTCGAGCATCGAGGTGAACTGGGAAAAGAGCAGCACCCGCCGCCCGTCGGCGAGCAGGTTGTCGAGCATCTCGAGCAGCGATTCGAGCTTGGCCGATTCGCTTGCCGCGCCGGCGGCGGCGAGATCGGTAAGGCGCGGATCGCAGCAGACCTGCCGCAGTTTGAGCAGGGCGTCGAGGACGAGAATCTGGCTGCGCTCGATCCCTTGCTCCGCCAGGGCATTGCGGACCCGCTCGTGCATGCTGGCGCGCACCGCTTCGTAGAGATCGCGCTGGGTGCCTTGCAACTCGATGTAGCGCTCGATTTCCGTGCGCGGCGGCAGCTCGGGCGCCACTTCGTCCTTGCGCCGGCGCAGCACGAACGGCCGGATGCGCGTGGCCAGATGCGCCCGCCGGTCCTCGTCGCCGCGCTTTTCGATCGGGTTGCGATACAGGCGGGTGAAGCTGGCCTGATCGCCCAGCAATCCGGGCGTGAGCCAGTCGAACTGCGCCCAGAGTTCGCCCAGATGGTTTTCCAGCGGCGTGCCGGTGATGGCCAGCCGGTGCGTGACCTGGAGGCTGCGGATCGCTCCGGCGGCTTGCGTGCGCGGATTTTTGACCGCTTGGGCCTCATCGACGATGAGGATGTGGAAGCGGTGCGCGCAGAGCAGATCGGCGTCGCGCGCCAGCAGTGCAAAGCTGGTGACGACGAGGTCGGATTCGTCGATCCGGGAGAATTCGCGGTGGCGGTCGGTGCCGTGCAACTGCAGGCAGCGCAGTTCGGGCGCGAAGCGCGCGGTCTCCGCCATCCAGTTGTGCACGAGCGAGGTGGGGGCGATGACCAGCGCGGGGGCGGTCAGGCGCCCCCCTTCCTTTTCCGCGCAGATGTGGGCGATCGCCTGCAGCGTCTTGCCCAGACCCATGTCGTCGGCGAGCAGGCCACCCAGCTCATATTGCCGCAGGAACTGCAACCAGTTCAGGCCCGCCTGCTGATAGGGGCGCAACTGCGCGCGCAGCATGGCAGGGACCGGGGCGGCTTCGAGCGCCGAAAAATTGGCCAGGCGGTGGGCGAAATCGCGAAGGTCGGGCGGGCCCGACCAGGTCAGCACGCCGCGGTCGGCGAGCGTGGCCACCCGGGCCAGGTCCATGCGCGCCACCGGCAGCATGCGTGCCGCACGCCGCTGGCGCCACCCGAGCCGACCGGCGGACGAATCCTTGCCGCCGTTGCGGTGCTGGCCGTGGCGGTCGCCGATCTCGATCAGCGTATCGAGCAGCGGCGCCACGCGTTCGCGCGGCAGGCGCACCACGCGCCGGGCATCGATCCGGACCTGCAGCGTCTCGCTTTCCGGGTCGTCGAGCGCCGACTCGAGCAGCGGCAGCAGCGGAAACCGGCGATCGCCCACCCGGATTCCCAGTTCCAGGTCGAACCAGTCGCGGTTCTTCTGATTGTGTACGTTGACGTCCAGTTCTTCCGCCGACACCAGTTGCCACGGGAAGTCGTCGCCGATCTTGACGTCCCATCCCTGCTTGCGCCACGCCGCGATCGGGCCGTCGATCAGGCGCGCGGCGTCGTCGTCGTCGATTTCAAACGCGGAATCCACGGTGCGGCGCTTGGGCGGCGGCGTGGGGTGCGACCAGGGGCGCGCCCCGTACGCATGCAACTGGGTGATGACGCGCTCGACCTGCCGCACGTCCGGGGCGATGTCGACGGTCTCGCCCTCGATCACCATGCGGCTGGGCGCGCGCTGCAGCGGGACGCGGATGCCGTCGATGCGCAGCGATACGAACACCGCCGCGGGCGGCGGCGGCGCCCCCGGAAGATCGTCCTCGCGGCGCCGCTGGCGCGCGGCACCGAGGCGGACGCAGACCGTGCCCACGCCGTGCGCGATCCGCGGCGCCGGCTCCTCGGGCGGCGCGGGCTCCATCGGTTCGGAATCCGCCGGGCCGGCCCAGGGGCGCGCGAACGAGGGCGTGTCGGCGGTGGTGGCGGCGGCGCGCAGCGGGGGCTGCCATCGCAGGAGCGCCGCGGCAGCGTGTTCGCACAGATGGCCGATCGCGCACGAACAGTGCGATTCGATCTCCACCGGAGCACCGGCGTTCTTGCGCGAGAGGCGTACCCCGACCTGATACCGGTGGTGTTCGGCATCGAGCAACTGGGCGCGCAGCTCCATGGCGTTGCTCGACACCGCATCGAACTCGATGGCCGTCACCGTGTTGGCTTGCGCGAGCGCATCACCCGATTGCAGGGCGCCGACATGGAAAAAGCGCGCAAGATCCTGCGGTGTGGGCAGGAAGGGAACGATGTCGGTACTACGAGCGGCGCGCATGCCAGGAAAAAACCAAAGGAAAACTATTCATTATGCCGGGAATTCATCGGCCATGCATGGCAGCGCCTTGCCGCGCACCCTCACTTCCCCGGCGCGCCCGCACGCGCGAGAAGGGGCTCCCCGCAGCGCAGAAGTCGCGCCCGTAGCGTCGGGGCGGCGAGCGCGTGCGCCAGGGACGGATGCCGTGCACTGGTGATCTCGTCCGGGCAGGCATCCTGGGGCATTGCCGCCCCGTCCTTGCCCAGCAGCACGCGCAACGGCACGCCGGCCGCCTGCGCGGCCCGGAGATCATCGCACTTGTCGCCGAACAGCGCGGAACGCGACAGATCCAGGTTCAGGTCGCGCGCCGCGGCAAGCAGCATCCCCGGCGCCGGCTTGCGGCAGTCGCAATCGCGGCGCAGCGGGCCGTCGCCCGCATCGGGATGGTGCGGGCAGTGATATACGCCCGCAAGCGGCGCTCCGGCCTCGGCGAAACGCGCACCCATCCACTGCGCCAGCGCGTGGAAATCGTCCTCGGTGTAGTAGCCGCGGGCGATCCCGGACTGGTTGGTGACGACCACCAGCGCATACCCCATGCGGGCCAGATCCGCCGCCGCGTCGAGCACTCCGGGGACGAAGGAAAAGTCTTCCTGGCGATAGACGTAGCCATGGTCGATGTTGATGACGCCGTCCCGGTCGAGAAACGCGGCGGCGCGGGCTTCCCCTCGATCGTTTTGCGCGACGGGGGCAGGGGTCGCGGTTGCAGGCATATTCAGGCGTTGGGGCCGGTCGGGTTCGGTGGCATCGTCATTGCGAGGGCGCAGCGCGAAGCAATCCCGTGGATTTTCTGGATCGCCACGGCCCTGCGGGCCTCGCGATGACGAGCGCCACCGGGCGCTAGGAATTCTTCAGCAGCCATCGGACGTAGGCCGCCACGCCCTGCTCGACGGTCATCATCGGCGCATCGCATCCGGCCGCGCGCAGGCGCGTCGTGTCGGCCTGCGTGTACGCCTGGTACTTCCCTTTCAGGGCGTCCGGGAAGGCGATGTACTCGATCGTTCCCTGGGCCGCGGCCTGCGCGAGGGTGACCGGGCCTTGGCCGTTGGCTTCGCGCAGCGCGTTGATCACCGACAGCGCCACGTCGTTGAAACTCTGGGCGCGGCCGGTGCCGAGATTGAACACCCCGCTTGCCGGGTGATCGAGGAAATGCAGGTTGGCCGCGACGACGTCGTCGATGTGGATGAAGTCGCGCCGTTGCTCGCCGTTGGCGAACCCGTGACTGCCTTCGAAGAGCTTGACCTTGCCCTCGCGCCGGAACTGGTGGAAATGGTGGAAAGCCACCGACGCCATGCGCTCCTTGTGGCTTTCGCGCGGGCCGTAGACGTTGAAGTAGCGCAGGCCGGTGATCGGCGGCAGTCCGCGCGGATCCGCTTCCAGCCGCCGACGGACGACGTTGTCGAACAGCAGTTTCGAATAACCGTAGACGTTGAGCGGACGCTCCGCGCCCCGCACCTCTTCGAACGCCGGCCCCAAGCCGTAGACCGCCGCCGATGACGCGTAGATGAGGGGGGTGCCTTTGTCCGCGCACCAGTCGAGCAGATCGACGGAGTAGCGGAAATTGTTCTCCATCATGTAGCGGCCGTCGCGCTCCATGGTGTCCGAGCAGGCGCCCTCATGGAATATCGCCGTGGCGCGCGGCAGGGCGTCCTGGCGCAGCCGCTCGATGAAGTCCGCCTTGTCGAGGTAGTCGGCGATCTCGAATTCCGCCAGGTTGCGGAACTTGTCGGCGCGCGTGCTGAGATTGTCGACCGCCAGGATGTCGGTTTCGCCGCGCTCGTTGAGCGCGCGCAGGATGTTGGCGCCGATGAAGCCGGCCGCACCGGTGACGATGATCATGGTTTCGCTTCCTGAGTGGCGTGTTCGGTTCCGAATAGTTCTTCGTAGCCCACCGTCGCGGTGCCCAGCTTGCCGACGACGATGCCGCCAGCCCGGTTGGCGGTGCGCATGGCTTCCGGCAGACCGCGGCCCAGCGCCAGCATCGCGCCGAGCACGGCGATCACGGTGTCGCCCGCACCGCTCACGTCGAACACCTCGCGCGCCCGCGCCGGCACGCTCTCGACACCGTCTTCCGTAAAGAGCGTCATGCCCTCTTCGCTACGGGTGAGCAGCAGCGCCTGGAGGCGAAGGTCGCGGCGCAGGCGCTGTGCCCGCTCGGCGAGGTCCGCCTCGTCGCGCCAGCGGCCGAGCACCTCGCGCAGTTCGGCGCGATTGGGGGTGATCGCGGTGGCGCCGGCATATCGCGCATAGTCGTCGCCTTTGGGGTCGACGAGCACCGGTCGATCCGCCGCGCGCGCCAGGTCGATCATGCGCCGGATGTGCGTGAGCCCACCCTTGCCGTAGTCGGAGAGGATCACCAGATCGTACTCGGGCAGCAGCCGGGCATACTCGTCGAGGTGGGCGTTGAGCACCTCGGCCTCGGGCTGGCTTTCGAAGTCCAGTCGGGCAAGTTGCTGGCGGCGCACCACGATGCGCAGCTTCACCGTCGTCGCCAAGGTCTTGTCGATGTGCAGGTGGTCGCGTACCGCGTCGCGTTGCAGCAGGGTCGCAATCGCGCGGCCCGCCTCGTCGTCTCCCACGACGCTCAGCAGGCCGGCCTGGGCGCCGATCGCCGTGATGTTGCGCGCGACGTTGGCCGCGCCGCCCAGGCGCTCTTCCGCCTGGCCGACGCGCACCACCGGCACGGGCGCTTCCGGCGAGATGCGCTCGGCGTCGCCGAACCAGTACCGGTCGAGCATCACGTCCCCCACCACCAGGATGCGGGCGCGGCGTAGTTCGTGTCGTTGCATAGCGTTCTTTCCGGCGCCCGCAAGCGGAGGAGGCAAGGGTGCGGGGGCCGCCTTGCCCCCTCTCCCGCCTGCGGGAGAGGGCGGGGGTGAGGGGGTGAAAAATGTCCTAGTGTATCGATCCGGCAATTTCTTCGACAAACCGCCGTACATGCACCCGCCAGTCCGGCAGTTGCAGGCCGAAGGTTTCCTGGATCCGCGTATTGTCCAGGCGAGAATTCAACGGCCGGGCGGCCGGCGCGGGGAATGCGCTTGCCGCGACGGGAAGAATCGCGTCCGGCGCGACGCGCAGCGGCACACCGCAGGCGCGGGCGGTTTCGAGCAGAACCGCCGCGTAGCCGTGCCAGGTGGTTTCGCCGGACGGGACAAGGTGGTACGTGCCGGAGGGGAATCGCCCGGCATCGCGATGGATCGCCAGCGCCGCGACGTCCGCCAGCAGTTCGGCGCTCGTCGGAACGCCCCAGGTATCGGCGACGACCTTCAGGGACTCGAGCGTTTTGGCCCGCTCCAGGATCGTGCGTGCGAAATTCTTCCCCCGTGCCGCGTAGACCCAGCTCGTGCGGAAGATCGCGTGGCGGCAGCCGCTGGCGCGGATGGCCGTCTCGCCCGCCAGTTTGGTGCGGCCGTAGGTGTTGAGCGGTGCCGTCGCGTCGCCTTCGCGATAGGGCGCGGTCCCCTTGCCGTCGAAGACATAGTCCGTCGAGTAATGCACCAGCAGCGCGCCGGACTCGGCGGCGGCCTGCGCCATTTCGCCCACCGCGTCGCCGTTGATCCGTTGCGCGCGTTCGGGTTCCGATTCGGCGCGATCCACGGCCGTGTACGCGGCCGCGTTGACGATCACGTCCGGCGCCTCCCGGTCCAGGATCGGGCGCAGCGGCTTTTCCAGGTCGCCGTCGCCGTGGCCGAGCGCGGTCAGGGTACCCAAGGGGGCGAGCGCGCGCTGCAGTTCCCAGCCGACTTGGCCGTTGGCGCCGAAGAGCAGAATTTTCATGGGGGAGCGGGTATGGAAACCGGTCACGCACGCGGATGCGTGCATCCGCTAGTATTGCGCATTTCCGATGAGCGATCCCGCGTTCGAATCCAAGATCGTCCCGCGCGCAGCCTTGGCGGCCCGCGTGGCGGCGCTGCCACGGCCCGTCGTCCTCACCAACGGCGTGTTCGACATCCTGCATCGCGGGCACGTGACCTATCTCGCTCGCGCCCGCGCCCTCGGGGCGAGCCTGGTCGTTGCGGTCAATTCGGACGATTCGGTGCGCAGCCTGGGAAAGGGGCCCGACCGGCCGCTCAACGGCGAGGCCGATCGCGCCGCCGTTCTCGCCGCGCTGGAGGCGGTGGATCTGGTGACGATCTTCGGCGAATCGGTGCCGCTGCCGGTGCTGGAAATCGTGCGCCCGGAGATCTACGTCAAGGGCGGCGACTACGACATCGATGCGACGCCGGAAGCGCGGCTTGCCCGCACCTGGGCAGCGCGGACCGTCGCCATCCCGTTCGAGCATGTGCGTTCGACGACGGCGTTGTTGCAGAAGATTCGAGCGGCGGGAGGTTGAACAATGGACCGTTTCGCGAGGCCTGCAAGATTGGCCCGCTTCGTCATCGCGAGGCCCGCAAGATTGGCGTATTTCGTCATCGCGAGGCCCGTAGGGCCGCGGCGATCCAGGCAGGGCACTGGATTGCTTCGGGCTGCGCCCTCGCAATGACGGCGGGTCATCGCGAGGCCGCAAGATTGGTGTATTTCGTCATCGCGAGGCCCGTAGGGCCGCGGCGATCCAGGCGGGGCACTGGATTGCTTCGGGCTGCGCCCTCGCAATGACGGCGGGTCATCGCGAGGCCCGCAAGATTGGCGTATTTCGTCATCGCGAGGCCCGTAGGGTCGTGGCGATCCAGGCG